>NZ_JBSZKT010000003.1:0-623440 GCF_055690525.1 Streptosporangium sp. H13245
TCAGGAAGCCCATCATGAAGTCGATCTTCCCGTAGTAGGCCCCGGCCATCACCCCCGCCGCCCCCGCCAGCGCCGACCCGACGAAGAAGGTACGAGAGATCACCGCGTTGACATCGATACCCATCAACGCGCTGGTACGCGGATCCAGCGCGATGGCCCGCATCGCCCGGCCCTCACGGGTACGGGTGACCAGCAGGTTCAACCCGGCCATCAACACCACCGCCACCCCGATCAAAACCAGCTGCTGCACCGTGAGCCGAGCCCCGAACACCTCCAGCGAGGTGCCGCCCAGCCGCACCGGATACACCCGAGGATCGGCCCCGGCCACCGCGCGCATCCCGTACTCCAGGGCGAACGACGCCCCGACCGCGGTGATCAGCAGGGACAGTCGCGGCGCCCGGCGCAGCGGCCGGTAGGCGATCCGCTCCAGCGCCACCCCGGCCAGGCCGGTGACGAGCATGGTCGCCAGGAGCACCGCGAGCAGCAGCGGCAGGGCCAACGAGGAGGACACGCCGCCGACCGCGCCGAGGATGGCGAAACCGGCGAACGCGCCCAACATGTACAGGTCGCCGTGGGCGAAGTTGAGCAGCTTGATGATCCCGTAGACCATGCTGTACCCCAGCGCCACCAGCGCGTAGAACGAGCCGACGAACAACCCGTTCCAAACCAGCTGCGTCATGTCAGCGCGTCCTGCAAAGCGAACACACCGTTCTTGACCACCAGGATCTGGAACCCTCCGCCGGTCAGCGTGTGCTCGGGGGTGAACCTCAGCGGCCCGGAGAACATCGGGAAACCGTCGATCGCCTCAAGCGCCGCGATGACCTTGCCTCCGTCGGTGCCGCCCGCCTTGGTGACCGCCTCGGCGGCCAGCCGCACCGCGTCGTAGGCCTGGTTGGAGTACGGCCCCGGCTCGGCGTTGAACCTCTTCCTGTACGCCTCGACCCAGCCCTCCGCACCCTGGAGGGTGTCGGGCGTCTGGGTCATCGTGGCGTAGACGCCCTCGGCGCTGTCACCTCCGGCGATCTCGGCCAGCTTCGGCGACACCGAGCCGTCGCCGACCATGATCGAGCCCTTGTATCCGGCCTGCCGTAACTGGCGGACGACCAGGCCGCCCTCCTGGAAGTAGCCGGTCCAGTAGACGAAGTCCGGCTTCTTGGCCAGCACGTTGGTGATGTTGGCGCTGTAGTCGCTCTCCTTCGGGGTGACCGCCTCGACGATGACGGCCGACGAGCCGAGGCTCGCCTGGGTGCGCAGCGCGATGTCCTTGGAGTAACTGGTGTTGTCGTGCATCAGCGCGACCCGCCGACCGCCCTGCTCGGCGATCCACTTCTGCGCGGCCGCGGCCTGCTGCGAACCGGTGCCGTTGATCAGGAAGACGTGCTTGAGCTTCTGGTCCACCAGCTCCTGCGAGTTGGCGGCCGGGATGATCATCGGGATTCCGGCCTTACCGAAGATCGGCAGGGTGGGCAGCGTCGCGCCCGAGCAGTAACCACCTACCGATATGTGGACTCCCTCGGTGACCAGCTTGTTCGCCGCCGCGGAGGCCGACTGCGCGTCACAGGCGTCGTCGGCGGTCCTCAGCTCCAGCTTCCGGCTCAGCACCCCGCCCTTGGCGTTGATCTCGTCGATCGCCAGCTGCGCGGCGTTGCTCATGTACGGACCGATCGAGGCCTCGCCGCCCGACTGCGGGATCAGCATGCCGAGGACGATCGGGCCTTCTTTCCCGCCACCGCCGGTTTCTCCACCGAGCAGGCCCTGACCACATCCTGTGGCCAGGAGGCCGAGTGCGGCGACCGCCGCGAGGGACTTCAGAGGGATGGCACGCATATGCGACCCCTCCCTTCTAATGAGGTGTGACATGTCATGACCGGAGGCTCTTCTTCGTGCCGCGGGTCCCCTGTTTCCGTCAGCCGAACGAGATGCCCTGGGCCAGCGGCAACGCGGAGGAGTGGTTGATGGTGTTGGTCGCCCGCCGCATATAGCCTCGCCACGCGTCCGAGCCGGACTCCCTGCCGCCCCCCGTGCTCTTCTCTCCGCCGAACGCGCCCCCGATCTCGGCGCCGGACGTGCCGATGTTCACGTTGACGATGCCGCAGTCGGAGCCGTCGCCGGCGATGAACCTCTCGGCCTCACGCTGGTCCAGGGTGAAGATCGAGGATGAGAGCCCCTGCGGTACGTCGTTGTGCAGCCGGACGGCCTCCTCGAAGGTGTCGTACGTCATGACGTACAGGAGCGCCGCGAAGGTCTCCTGCCGCACGATGCCGGTCTGGCCGGGCATGCGCACGATGGCCGGCCGGGCGTAGTAGGCCTGCGGGGCTCCCTCAAGGTGCACCCTGCTACCGCCCGCGACGATCTCGCCGCCGTCGTTGACGGCGTGATCCAGCGCCTGCCGCATGGCTCCGAACGCGGCGCCGTCGATGAGCGGCCCCACCAGGGTGGTCTCGGCGAACGGGTCGCCGACCACGAGCCCTTCGTAGGCCTTGCTGAGCCGCCCCACCAGCTCGTCCGCCACCGACTCGTGGACGATCACTCTTCGCATGGTGGTGCACCGCTGGCCCGCGGTCCCCGCCGCGGCGAACAGGATGCCACGCATCGCGAGGTCAAGGTCGGCCGACGGCGCCACCACCGCGGCGTTGTTGCCGCCGAGTTCGAGGAGCGAGCGTCCGAAGCGCCGGGCGACCCGGGGGGCGATCGCGGCGCCCATGCGCTCGGAGCCGGTCGCACTGACCAGCGGCACCAGAGGGCTGTCCAGCAGTACTTCGGCCGCCGGGATGTCGCAGACCACCAGCCGGTTGACGTCGGACGGCATCCCGCACTCGGTCGTGGCGCGCTCCATCAGCGCGGAACAGGCGAGTGCGGTCAGGACTGTCGTCGGTGACGGCTTCCACACGACCGTGTCGCCGCAGACGAGCGCGATCGCGGCGTTCCACGCCCAGACAGCGGCCGGGAAGTTGAACGCGGAGATGACCGCGACGACTCCCAGAGGATGCCAGGTCTCCATCAGCCGGTGTCCCGGCCGCTCCGAGGGCATGGTGCGCCCCTCCAGGGAGCGGGAGAGCCCGACGGCGAAGTCGCAGATGTCGATCATCTCCTGGACTTCTCCGAGCGCCTCAGAGCGGATCTTGCCGACCTCGATCATGATCAGTTCGGCCAGGTCGTTCCTGTGTCGGTCGACCAGCTCGCCGAACCGCTTCACCAGTCTCCCGCGCACCGGGGCGGGTACGGTTCGCCACTGGAGGAACGCGTCGTGGGCGGCGTGGACGGCGGCTTCGACGTCAGCGGCACCTACCGCGGGGATGTCGAACAGGTCGTCTCCGGTCACCGGCGTGCGTGCGGTGACGGTGCTCGGTGCCGAGGTGTCGACGGCGACGCCGCACCGCCGCAGGCTTTCCCGAGCCATCTGGCGCAGTTCCTCGGTGGAGAGCGGGTGAGCCGACGTCGGGGGGGATGTTGTCACGATGAGTCTCCGGTTCAGCTCGTTACCAGGCCATGGTTCCGCCGGCCCCGTCGCGCAGCGCGCGACGGTAGGCCAGGTTGGCCGCGACCATGTCCTCCATGCCGATTCCCATGGCCTTGTAGACGGTGATCTCGGTGTCGTCCCGTCTGCCCGCGCGTTGGTCGACCGCGACCGCGCCGAGTGTCGTGGCCTTGGCGGGGTCCGCGGTGGACAGCTCCGCGCAACCGATGGGCACCACTTCGAACGCGTCGAGGGACTCCACGAACAACCGGTGCCGCTGGGCCAGTTCCCTGGGCAGCTCCCCCTCCGGCGGGTAGTAGCCCACGGAGGAAACGTGCGTGCCCGCCTTCAGCCAGTCGGGGTCGATCACCGGTGCGGCCGCGTGTGTCGCCAGGCAGACGACATCGGATTCGCGTACCGCCGCCTCCAGGTCCGCTGACGCGCGCGCCGTCTCGTCGCGCGAGGCCAGCCGCTCGGCGTCGTCGAAGTGGAGTGAGCAGATGTTGATGCGATCGAATCGGCGGATCAACGGCAGCAGTCGCAGGTGTTCGCGAGCCTGGACGCCCGCGCCGACGATCGTGGCGACCCGTGCGTCGGGCCGCGCGAGCAGCCGTGCGGACAACACCGCGGACGCCGCCGTGCGAATCCCGGTGATATACGTCCCGTCCATGACGCAGGTCGTCGCTCCGGTGAGCGGGTCGAACAAATTAATCATGGCGAGATGATTGGGCAACCCGATGTCGAGGTTCCTGTCGAATACGTTCACCACCTTCACGCACATCTGCAGGCCCGGCCGCCAAGCCGACATGGCCAGCGAGAAGCCCTCGCCGGGTACCGTCAGTTCCGGTCTGAAAGGCGACTGCACCTCGCCCAGCTCAAGGCCGCGAAACCCGTCCTCCAGGCCGTCCAGCAGCTCCCGCAGGTCAAGGTTCTCCTCCACCTCCGCCTCGGTGAGGGTGAGGATCTCGCGAACTCCTTTGACGATCTCGAACGCGGCTTTACCCGCCGTCTCGGTCATGAAATCTCCCTGTGCTCAATCAGGATCCGGTGCGTTTGATTGTGCGAGAACGACAGGTATCGTTCAACCGAAAAATCCGCCGTTCACATTATTAAAACTAATGCGACCGATCGGCCGAGAAGGGACGACCCTCAAGATCACTTGAATATCGCTAAAGATCTTTGGGATGGCCCAGAACGGGACGTCCGCCGTCCTGATCGCTACCCCGGTGGGATGCGTCCCTTGAGCCGCATGGCGACGCGGACGCGTTCCTGGGCGATCAAGCGCGCCGCCTCGTGGGGTCGTATGTCCCGCCTGCGGGCCTCCGCCAGCACCGCTTCGGTGTTGCCGCGCAGCTTGGCCGAGATGAGGGAGAAGATCTGCGCCGGGTCGGGCCGGAAGGGAGAGTAGCGGGCGTCCATGGCGAAGCCCGCGGCTATCACACCGCCGGCGTTGGCGATGAAGTCGGGGACCAGGACGACGCCACGTTCGGCCAGGATCCGCTGGGCGTCCGGGGATGTGGGGAGGTTGGCGCCCTCGACGACGATCCGGGCCCGCAGGCGGGTCGCGACGTCGGTGTCGATGACGTCCTGCAGGGCCGCGGGGACGAGAACGTCGCAGGGCACCAGGAGTTCGGCGCCCGGGGCGGACACGGGAACGGAGCCGTACTCGTTGACCAGGGCGTCTCCATGGATCTCGCGAAGCTTCAGGAGCCGCTCGACATCCAGGCCCGCCGGGTCGTGGATGGCACCGTGCGCGCTGGAGACGGCGACGACGGTCGCACCGAGTTCGGTCAGACGCCGGGCGGCGGCGCGGCCGACGGCGCCGAAGCCCTGGATGGAGACCCGGGCGGCGGTCAGGGACAGCCCGCCGACCTCGGCCGCGGCGTCCGCGGCCTCCGCGACCCCGTACCCGGTGACGCCCAACGCGTCGTAGGGAACGCCGCCGAGCTCGTGGGGCGTACCGACGGCGGCGCCCCGGTCCCCCAGTTCGTCCTGAACGATCGCCGCGTCGTTCTCGGTCAGCCCCATGTCCAGGCCGAGCACGTACTCGCGGGGGACCTCGTTGGACAGGGCGCGGACGAAGGCGCGAAGGACGCCCTCCTTGTCGGGTGAAGCCGGATCGGCGACGATGCCCGCCTTGGCGCCGCCGTGGAACATGTCGATGCCCGCCCACTTCCAGGTCATGACACGGGCGAGGCGGGCGACCTCGGCAACGGTGACGTGGGGGCTCATCCGGGTTCCGCCCTTGCCGGTACCTCGGGCGGTGTTGTCGATGACCAGCACACCTTTCATCCCGCTACGGCGGTGTGAGACGACCACGACTTTCTCGGGTCCCCATTCGTCGATCATCGCGAGCGTGTCCGTCACGGCTGATTCTCCTTCTGGCTGTTCTGTTTCCGGCTGTCCTGCGGAGCGGCCGGGGGCCGATGAACGCCCGCGTGTCACCCGGTGCGGTTCGGGGTGGCGGAGGCGAGCAGTTCGGCCATGTGCACGGCGGTGCGGTCACTGAGCTGGTCGATCTGGGTTCGGCAGCTGAAGCCGTCGGCCAGGATCAGCGTCTCCGGCTCGGCGTCGCGCAGCGCGGGAAGCAGGACCTGCTCGGCGGCGGCGGCCGAGACGTCGTAATGGCCTCTTTCGAAGCCGAAGTTCCCGGCGAGCCCGCAGCAGCCGGAGTCCAGGACCGTGTTGTCCACGCCCGCGCGCCGCAGCAGCTCGCTGTCGGCATCGAATCCGGTGTCGGCGTGCTGGTGACAGTGCGTCTGGCTGAGGGACCGGACGTCGATTCGCGGCGGCGTGTAGTGGGGGGCGTGCCGAAGGAGGAGTTCCGCGAAGGTGTGGACGCGCTCGGCGGTGTTCCGCGCGGCCGGGGTGTCCAGCAGTCGAGGCAGGTCGGAGCGCAGGGCCGAGGTGCAACTTGGTTCCAGGCCGACGACGGGCATGTCCGGGAGGGTTTCCAGCGCCGCGACGGCGCGCCCGGCTATGCGGCGGGCGATCTTGAGCTGGCCGGTGCTGATCCAGGTCAACCCGCAGCACCGGGTGCCGGGCGGAACGTGGACCCGGAAGCCGGCGGCCTCCAGGACGGTGACGGCGGCACGCAACACGTGCGGGCTGAAGTGGTTGTTGAAGGAATCGACCCACAACAGGACCGGCTTACCCCCGTCCACACCGGTGCGGTGGCCGAACCAGTCCAGGAAGGTCTCGCCCGCGAAGGAGGGGATGGCCCGCTGGGGCGCGATCCCGCCCAGCCGCTTGATCAGGGGTGCCAGCGATGAGCGCGTGACGGCGTTGACCAGGCGCGGGGCATGGGCGGCCAGCCGGGACCACAGTGGCAGCCATCCCATGGAGTAGTGGGACAGCGGGCGCGCGCGGCCGCTGTAGTGGTGGTGCAGGAACTCCGACTTGTACGTCGCCATGTCGACCCCGACGGGGCAGTCGGAGCTACAGCCCTTGCATGACAGGCACAGATCCAGTGCGTCGCGGACCTCCCGGGAGCGCCACCCATCGTTGATCACCTCGCCCTGCGTCATCTCGTACAGGAGCCGCGCACGGCCGCGGGTGGAGTCACGTTCGTCGCGGGTCACCCGGTAACTGGGGCACATCACCGACCCGTCGGCGCTGCCGGTGCGGCACTTGCCGACGCCGACGCAGCGGCGCGCCGCGCGGTTGAAATCGCCACCGTCGTCGGGGTAGGAGAACACGGTCCGCAGCGGGATCACGGTGCGGTACGGCGCGACGCGCAGGTCGTGGTCGGAGCGTCGAGGATGGACGATCATCCCCGGATTGAGCTTGTTGTCAGGATCCCAGATGTGCTTGAACGCTTCGAACAGGGCCACGGCCTGGCCGCTGTAGACCAGTTCCAGGAATTCCGAGCGTGCCTGCCCGTCACCGTGCTCCCCGGAAGGAGAACCGCCGTGCTCGGCGACCAGACGGGCGGCGTCGGCCACGAAGTCGCGGAACCTCTCCGTGCCTCGGGTGGTGGCGAAGTCGAAGTTGATGCGAACGTGCAGGCAGCCTTCACCGAAGTGGCCGTAGACAGCCCCTCGCAGGCCGTAGCGAGCCATCAGGTCGTTGAGTTCCCGCAGGTAGGCGCCGAGCCGCTCGGCCGGGACCGCGGCGTCCTCCCAGCCCGGCCACGCCTCCGAGCCGTCGGGGAGCCGGGTCGCCAGCCCGGCGCCGTCCTCGCGGACACCCCACAGGGCCCGCTGTTCGACCGGGCCCGCGGTGACGTACGCGCCCTGGAATCCCTGGGTCCGCCCGGCCTCCTCGGCCAGTTCGGTGGCCTTGAGCAAGGCCTCTTCCGGGGTGTCCGCCCCGACCTCGGCGAACAGCCAGGCGTCCCCCTCGGGAAGGCGTTCGAGGGCCGACAGGGCGTCCGGGCGTGTGACCATCCGGGTCAGGGCGCGGTCCAGCCCCTCAAGCGTCATCGGGGATCGCCGGAGCAGGAACGGCACCGCGTCCGCGGCCACGGCCGCCTCGGGGTATCCGAGTACGGCCAGCGCCCGCGCGCGGGGGCGCTGTACCAGGCTGAGCTTGGCCGACAGCACCACTACGCAGGTGCCCTCGGAACCGACCAGGGCCCGCGCGAGGTTGAAGCGCGCCTCAGGCAGGATGTGCTCCAGCGCGTAGCCGGACACCTGCCTCGGGAAACGGCCGAACTCGGTACGCAGCGTGCTCAGGTTGCCCATCGCGAGGTCACGTACGCCGGCCAGCAGCCGTCCGCGCTCGCCGCCCTCGGCGATGGCCTCGTCCAGCTCACCACTCGTCATCGGGCCGACGGTGAGGATCGTGCCGCCGTAGGTGAGGACCTCAAGCTCGATGACGTTGTCGCTGGTACGGCCCCAGGCGATGGAGTGCGATCCGCAGGCGTTGTTGCCGATCATCCCGCCGATGGTGCATCGGCTGTGGGTGGAGGGGTCCGGACCGAACGCCAGGCCGTGAGGGGCCGCGGCCGCCTGGAGGTCGTCCAGGATCACGCCGGGCTCGACCCGTGCGGTGCGCGCCCGCGGATCGAGTTCGAGGATCCGGTCACAGTACCGGGAGAAGTCCACCACGATCCCGGCCCCGATGGCCTGACCGGAGGTACTGGTTCCCGCGCCACGGGAGGTCAGCGGCACACCGTACCGCCGGCATGCCGCCACCGCCGCGATCACGTCGTCGCGGTCTCGTGGGAAGACCACGCCCAGCGGGATCCGCCGGTAGTTGGAGGCGTCCGCGGAGTACTGCGCGAGACGGCCGGGATCAGCGGTCGTCTCGCCTCGGACGGTGCTTCGCAGCGCGGCGAGGACCGCTTCGCGAGCCGGTGGCGCCGTGGCGGCTCCCGGTGTTCTCGCCATGTGAGGCTCCGTTCCAAAGGGTCACAGAGAGCGGCCGGCAGCGGGGCGGGGCCGCGTTCTCAGCCTGGGTTCTCAGCTTGGGTTCTCAGCTTGGAGGGGAGGAATCCGAAAGCCAAGGCCAAGGAGACCGGTAGCTTTTGGCCGTGAGAACAAGGGTTTCTTTCCCTGATGGAGCATGCCGATGTTGAATCCGACCCACCTGCGCACCCTTGAGACGGCCTGCCGAACCGGCTCCTTCGCCGTCGCCGCACGCGAACTCGGCTACACGGCCTCCGGCGTGTCCCAGCAGATGGCGGCGCTGGAGCGAGCCTGCGGCCTCGTGCTGTTCGAGCGTGAGGCCCATGGGATCCGTCCGACCGCGGCGGCCGACCAGCTCGTGGAACGGGCCGGCCGCGTGCTCGCGGTGCTCGGCGAGTTCGAGGACGAGGTGCGGGACCTGGCCGCTGGACGCGTGGGCCGCCTGCGGCTGGGAAGCTTCCCCACCGCCAGCGTGCGGCTGGTACCCGCCGCGCTGGCGGCCCTGGCCGCGGACCACCCGGCGGCGGAGATCCTGCTGGAGGAGGGGGAGCCTCGGGAGCTGGCCCCGATGCTCGTCAACGGCGAGTTGGACGCCGCCCTGCTGTACGAATACGGCCATGTGCCCCAGCGGTGGCCGGAAGACCTGGTGATGGTGCCGCTACTGCACGAGGCGCTGCTGCTTCTGGCACGCCGGCGGCGGCCGGCGGACACCGGTGAGGCCACGGCGCGGTTGTCGGCGATGCGTACGGAGAACTGGATCGCCAGCCGTGAGGGCACCGACGGGGCGATCTCACTGGAGCGGCTGTGTGCCGCCGCCGGTTTCGCGCCCGTCATAACGCGGCGCAGCAACAACTACGACGTCGTGCGGCAGCTGGTCGGAGCGGGCCTGGGGGTGGCCGTCGTGCCCGCGCTGGGACACATCCCCGACGAACGCGTCCACGCCCAGGCCGTCGATTCCGCGCCGGCCCACCGCCGTGTCCTGATGGCCTACCGCAGGGCCAACGTCAACCCACTCCTGCAGCCGGCGCTGCGGGCCATCAGGGCGGCCGTCCCGAGGAACCGTCCCTGGCTCGCCCCGCCGCGGGAATGATCGGGCCACCCCAAGAGAGCCCAAGAGCCCCAAGAGAAAGGACCTCTTGCCCTCACGGCCAAAAGCTACCGGTCTCCTTGGCCTTGGCTTTCGGATTCCTCCCCTCCAGGCTGAGAACCCAGGCTGAGAACCCAGGCTGAGAACGCGGCCCCCACTGCCGGCCGCGTCCCGTTCCACGGAACGACCACACCAGGAGGCTCGCATGATCCCCACCTGGCGGCTGCGCGCCGCATTCGCCCGTCGCCTGTCGGATATGTACGGAACCGAGGTGCCCGCCTACACCACGCTCCTCGACGTCGCCGGCGAGGTCAACCGCGAGGTCGCGCGTGAGAACGCCGACGCCGAACGCCTCGGGAGCATCGAACGGGTCACCGCGGAACGCCACGGCGCCATCCGCGTCGGTACCCCTCGGGAGATGCGTCAGGCGGCCCAGATCTTCGCCGCCCTCGGCATGCACCCGGCAGGTTTCTACGACCTGCGTGACGCGGCCTCCAGCGCCATACCGGTGATCTCCACCGCCTTCCGCCCCCTGGACGCCGACGAGCTGGCCCGCAACCCCTTCCGGGTCTTCACCTCGCTGCTCACTCCCGCCGATCGCCGCTTCTTCGACGCCGACCTGCAGCGCCGCCTGGAGACGTTCCTCTCCCAGCGCGAGATCTTCGCACCGGAGCTGCTCGACCTCGCCCACCGCGCCGAACACGAGGCGGGATTGCCCCGGGAACAGGCCGAACGCTTCCTCACCCTGGCCGTCGCCGCCTTCGAACTGTCCCCCGAACCCGTCGACCACGCCTGGTATGCCGAACTGGAACGCGTCTCCGCCGTCGCCGCCGACATCGGCGGCGTGTCCAGCACCCACATCAACCACCTCACCCCTCGCGTACTGGACATCGACCGGCTCTACCAGCGCATGGGAGACCATGGAATCGCCATGATCGACGAGATCCAGGGGCCCCCACGCTGGGAGGGGCCGGACGTCCTGCTGCGTCAGACCTCCTTCCGCGCGCTCGCCGAACCGCGAAGGTTCCGCCGGCCCGGCGGCGGCGTCACCACCGGCTCCCTGCGCGTCCGCTTCGGCGAGGTCGAGGCCCGCGGTATCGCCCTCACCCAGGCGGGACGCGCGCTGTACGACGAACTCATCACCGAGACCGATCGGCGACTCGCCGACCGTCCCGGCACCACCGGACAGGACCTGGCCCGCGACATCTGGCGGGTCCGCTTTCCTCGCGACGAACGCCAACTCGCCACCGAGAAAATGGCGTACTTCACCTGCCGACCGGCCGCGAGACGTCCCCGCGACGGGCAGCGGCCGCCCACGGACCTCCCCGGTCTGCTGGAGGGGGGCTGGATCACCGCCGATCCCATTGTCTACGAGGACTTCCTGCCCCGCTCGGCCGCTGGGATCTTCCAATCCAACCTCGCCAACGAGGGCACCCGGGACACCACCCAGAGCGGGGCCCACTACGACGCGCGCTGGCTCTCCGAGACCATCGAGCGCCCTGTCCACGACCCCTTCGACCTCTACGCGGCGCAACAGAACGGCTCCCTGCGCCTGGCCCGCCGGGCACTCGGGCTGCCCCCTTCGGCCGCCTGCTGACTCCCGACGAATCCCAGCACGATCACCCACGGCGTCGCGGCGGCGCACAGGGGACCGGCCGGCCGCGCGGGCCTGACCGGCCCTTGAGACGGGTCTGATCGAACCCTGAGAGAAAAAGACGAACGGCCCGGCGGAGAGGCCGGGCCGTTCGCGATGGGACCCTTACTTCTTCTTCTGCCCCTGGCGCTTCTCGCGGATCTTCATGGTGACCTCGATGGGCGACCCGGCGAAGCCGAACTCCTCGCGGATCCGGCGCTCGATGAAGCGGCGGTAGGTCTCCTCCAGGAAGCCCGAGGTGAACAGCACGAACTTCGGCGGCTCCGTCGACGCCTGCGTGGCGAAGAGGATCTTGGGCTGCTTGCCGCTGCGGACCGGGGGCGGGGTGGCCGCGACCAGGTCGGTCAGGAAGGCGTTGAGCCGGGCGGTGGGCACCCGGGTCGACCAGGAGTCGAGCGCCTTCTCGATCGCCGGGACGAGCCGGTCGACGTGCCAGCCGTTCTTCGCGGAGATGTTGACCCGCAGCGCCCACGGCACGCGGACGAGCTGGCGGTCGATCTCCTTCTCCAGGTAGTAGCGGCGGTCCTCGTCGAGCAGGTCCCACTTGTTGAACGCCACGACCATGCACCGGCCGGACTCGATCACCAGGGAGATGATCCGCAGGTCCTGCTCGGTCAGCACGTCGCTGGCGTCGATGAGCACCACCGCGATCTCCGAGCGCTCCAGGGCCCCCCGGGTACGCATGCTCGCGTAGAAGTCGGCGCCCTTGAGCTCGCGGTCGCGCCGCCTGATCCCGGCGGTGTCGACGAAGCGCCAGGTCTTGCCGCCGAGCTCGACCAGTTCGTCCACCGGGTCGCGGGTGGTGCCCGCCATCGGGTCGACGAGCACGCGCTCGGAGCCCGCCAGCTTGTTCAGCAGCGAGGACTTGCCCACGTTGGGCTTGCCGACCAGGGCGACCCTGCGCGGGCCGCGCTCGGGGCCGAAGCGCTGCTCGGGCGTCTCCGGCAGCTTGTCGAGGATCACGTCCAGCAGGTCGCCGCTGGAGCGGCCGTGCAGGGCCGAGACCGGCTGCGGCTCGCCCAGGCCGAGGGCCCACAGCCCAGCGGCCTCCAGCTCCATCTGCTGGTTGTCGACCTTGTTGGCGGCGAGGATGACCGGCTTGCCGGACCCGCGCAGCACGTGGCCGACGATCTCGTCCGCGTCGGTCACGCCCACGACGGCGTCGACCACGAACAGGATCACGTCGGCCAGCTCGGCCGCGACCTGGGCCTGCTCGGCGATCTTCAGCGCCATACCGGTCGCGTCGGGGTCCCAGCCCCCGGTGTCGACCACGGTGAACCGGCGCCCCCGCCAGGTGGCGTCGTAGGTGACCCGGTCGCGGGTCACCCCCGGCACGTCCTCCACGACCGCCTCCCGGCGGCCGATGATCCGGTTGACCAGGGTGGACTTGCCCACGTTGGGGCGGCCCACCACGGCCACGACCGGCTGCGGGGCCGTGTCGGGCCCCACATCCCGCTGCGAGCTGTCTTCGGTCCCCGAATCGGCGAGCTCCGCGTCGATCCAGCCGTTGTCGTCCTCGTATACCCCGGTCACGCCTTTTCCTTAATCACACGCAGTATTTCGGCGATGACCTCTTCGAGGTTCAGCGCCGTGGTGTCCAGCTCGACGGCGTCGGCCGCCTTCGCCAGCGGGTCCGCCTTCCTGGTCGAGTCAAGGGTGTCGCGGCGGGCCATCGCGGCCCGCTGGACGGCCACCGTGGTGCCGGTCAGCTCCGCCGTACGGCGCAGCGCCCTGGCGTCCGCGCTCGCGGTCAGGTAGATCTTGACCGCGGCGCCGGGCGCCACCACCGTGCCGATGTCACGGCCCTCGACGACGATGCCACCCGAGCCGATGATCTCACGCTGCTCGGCCACCAGACGGTGCCGTACCTCGGGCACCGCGCTGACCGCGGAGACGGCCGCGGTCACCTCGGCGGTGCGGATCGGCGCGACGGCGTCGACGCCGTCGACCTCGACCACCGCGGTGTCCGGGTCGGTGCCCAGCGTGAGGACCGGGTCGAGCGCCCTGGCGGCGATCGCCTCGGGATCGGTGAGGTCGACACCCCGCTGGAGCATCCACCAGGTGATCGCCCTGTACATCGCGCCGGTATCGAGATAACGCAGCCCCAAGGCCCGCGCCACCCCTCGTGACGCGCTCGACTTACCCGATCCCGAAGGACCGTCCATGGCGACGACCAGTCCGGTCACGACGCCTCTCCCTTGCAGCCCGCTTCAGTTGTCCGTACGAGGCTACCGGGAGCGGGGAAGGAACCACGCATCGAGCGAGAAGGCGGACGCCCTCACACACGAGCCGTCCTCACATCAGGTCACCACGGGGGTACGGGAGTGGCCACGGCGGCAGACCCCGACGACTCACCGCTGGAACACCGCGTACACGATCACACGGAGGCGAGATCGCGTAAAGACGAGGTCACACGAAGGCGCGATCACGTGACGGGGATCACGGCAGGTGCCAGCCGTTCGCCCGCAGGGCCTCGGCCAGCGCCGTCACCGCCTCCGGCTGCACCCAGAGCTCGGCGGCGCCCAGCGGCAGCCCGGGGGCGTGCTCAAGCCTGACGTCCTCGATGTTGACGCCCGCCTCCTTGGCCACCTGGAACAGCCGGGCCAGCTCACCGGGACGGTCGCCGACGATGACCTGGACGACCGCGTAGGTGCGCGCGGGACCACCGTGCTTGCCGGGAATCCTGCCCGTACCCGTGACCCCCCGGTACAGCAGCTCGGTGACGCGGGCCATGGCGTCGGGGTCGTCGGAGGCCGCCGAGGTGCGGAGCGAGGCCGCCGCGACGGCCAGGTCGGCCGCCACCGCCTCCAGCACCTCGGCCACCGGCAGCGCGTTGCCCGACAGGATCCCGGTCCAGAGCCTCGGGTCGCTCGCCGCGATGCGGGTGACGTCGCGCACCCCGGGACCGGCCAGGCCGAGCGCGGTGGCCGACGCCTCCGCGAGGCGGGCGGCCACCGCGGAGGCTGCCACGTGGGGGGCGTGCGAGACGACCGCGACGGCCCTGTCGTGCTCCTCGGCGCCGACCCTGACCGCCTCGCCGCCGCAGAGCTTGACGAGCCCGTACAGGGCCTCCACGGCGTCGGGAGAGGTCTCCTCGGTCGGGCACAGCGCCCACGGGCGCCCGAGGAACAGGTCGGCTCGCGCCGCGGCGGGCCCGGAGCGCTCACGCCCGGCGAGCGGATGCCCGGCGACGTAGGTCGTCAGGTCGCAGCCGAGGCCCGCGGCCTCCCTGATCGGGAGCGCCTTGACGCTGGCCACATCGGTGTAGAAACGGGCCGCACCGGCCTTCTGGAGGGCGGCGAGCCGCCCCGCGACCGCCTGCGGCGGGACCGCGATGATCGCGATGTCCACGGTCACGCCCTCGGCCCACTCGACTCCGGCGCCCAGCTCCCGCGCCAGCCTCAGGGATCCCGCGTCGCGGTCGGCCAGGTGGACGGCCACGCCCTGCTCGCGCAGGGCCAGGGCGATCGAGGTGCCGATCAGGCCCGTACCGACGACCAGGACGCTTTCCAGGCCGCTCACGCGCGCTCCTCCGAGATGGTGCCGCATAAGGGGATCACTGGGCGATGTCCACGCGAAGGGCGACCGCGCCACGCAGGTAGACGTGCTGGATGTCCTGGCGGGACCGCTCGACGTCGACGTGGGCCATCAGCCGCACCACGCGGGGCAGCGCTCCGGGAACGTCGATCTCGGAGGCGCAGATCAGCGGGACGTCGTGGAAACCGAGCTTGCGGGCGGCGAGGGCGGGAAACTCGGCGGTGAGATCGGGCGTGGCCGTGAAGATCACGCTGATCACGTCGTCGGTGGTGAGCCTGTTGCGCCCCATCACCTCCGTGACCAGCTCGGTGACCCCTGACAGGATCTCGTCCCGGTCGTTGGCCCCGATCTGGGTCGCGCCTCGGATCGCCCGCAGCATCGCCGCTCCTCCAATCCACCGTGCCGGACCACCTCGAGGTGATCCGGCACGTCCTAACACACGTGTCAGGGAAGGTTACAACCCGACGGCGGCGTAAAGCTCCCCGACTTCCGTGAGTGTCAGTGCCCGGACAGTGCCCGGCTTGAGGCGGCCGAGCTTCACCGGGCCGAACTCGATGCGGGCCAGGTCGATGACCGGGTGCCCGACCTCCTCCAGCATGCGGCGGACGATGTGCTTGCGGCCCTCGTGCAGCACGATCTCGATCAGGGCCTGCTGGCCGTGCTCCTGGACCAGGGCGAAGGAGTCGGCCTTGGCGAGGCCGTCCTCCAGCTCGACGCCCTTCTTCAGGCGGCGGCCGAGGTCGCGCTCGATCCGGCCGGGGACCTTCGCCCAGTACTTCTTCTGGACGCCGTAGCTCGGGTGGGTGAGCCTGTTGGCCAGCTCGCCGTCGTTGGTGAGCAGGATCAGGCCCTCGGTCTCGGTGTCGAGACGTCCCACGTGGAACAGCCGCTCGGTGCGGTCGGCCACGAAGTCGGCCAGCGAGGGGCGGCCGTCCGGGTCGGACATGGTGCTGACGACGCCGATCGGCTTGTTGATCGCGAGGTAGACCAGGTCGGGCATGGTCGGCAGGCGCTTGCCGTCGACGTGGATGACCTGCTTGGCGGGGTCGACCCGGGCGCCGAAGCGGCGCACCACCTGGCCGTCGACCGTCACCCGGCCCTCGCCGATCATGTCCTCGCAGGCCCTGCGGCTGGCGACGCCCGCCTGGGCGAGGACCTTCTGCAGCCGGATGCCGTCGGGGACCTCGGTGGTGTCGCGCTCGTCGACGTAGTCGCGGTCGTAGAAGTCGGAGTCGCGCTTGGGCTGGCGGGCGGTCTTGAACCGGTCGTTCGCGATCGTGCCCGGCCTGAGCTGCGCCTTCGCCGCGGGGGCGCGGCTGGCGGACCGGTCTGCGGGGGGACGGCGCTCACCGTACGCCCCGGCGCGGTCGCCGCCGATGGTCTGGACGTCGTCCCGGCGCCCTGTCTTGCCGAAGCGGCCACGGGACCCCCCGGCGGGCGCGTCGCCGCGACCACGGTCGGAGCCGGGCCTGCCCCGCGAGCCGTCACGGTCGGCACGGAAGCCGCCGCGATCGTCACGACGCGGGCCGTCTGAGCGGTAGCCGCCCTGGGAACCACCCGAGGGCCTGCCGTACTGACTCCGCGAACCATCACGCGACCCACCGAACGACGACCCACCGCGATCATCGCGACGTGGGCCGTCGGGACGGTAGCCACCCTGGGAGTCGCCCTCGGGCCTGCCGTACCGGCTGCGCGAGCCGTCACGGGACTCACCATCGCGATCGTCACGACGCGGGCCGTCAGAGCGGTAACCGCCCTGGGAACCGCCGAACGACGAACCACCGCGATCATCACGACGCGGGCCATCCGAGCGGTAGCCGCCCTGCGACCCACCGAACGACGAACCACCGTCACGACGCGGACCGTCAGAGCGGTAGCCACCCTGGGAACCACCCGAGGGCCTGCCGTACTGACTCCGCGAACCATCACGCGACCCGCCGAACGACGAACCACCACGATCATCGCGACGCGGGCCATCGGAACGGTAGCCGCCCTGCGACCCGCCGAACGACGAACCACCGTCGCGACGCGGGCCATCGGAACGGTAACCCCCCTGGGAACCACCCGAGGGCCTGCCGTACTGACTCCGCGAACCATCACGGGACCCACCGAACGACGAACCACCGCGATCATCACGACGCGGGCCATCCGAGCGGTAACCGCCCTGCGACCCACCGGACGACGAACCGCCACGATCGTCGCGACGCGGGCCATCCGAGCGGTAACCGCCCTGCGACCCACCGCGGGACCCGCCCTGGGGGCCACCACGGGACCCGCCGGACGAGGAACCGCCTCGGGAGGAGCCGCCCCGGAATCCACCGGACTGCGAGCCCCCACGGGGATTGCCACCGCGCGGGGCTCCGCCACGGCCTTGACCGCGTCCATCACCGGACGGGGTACTGCGCCTGTTGTTCACTACTTCTGCTCCTCTAGGGATTCCGTGTCGTCGGGCAGGAAGGGCGCCAGTTCGGGAAGCTCACCGAGCTCCCGCAGGCCCATCCGCTCAAGGAAATACGAACTTGTCCGGTAGAGCACGGCTTGGCTCTCCGGTTCGGTGCCGGCCTCCTCGACCAGCCCCCTTGTCATCAGCGTGCGCATGACGCCGTCGCTGTTGACACCTCGGATGGCCGCCACCCGGGCCCGGCTCACCGGCTGCCGGTAGGCGACCACGGCCAGGGTCTCCAGAGCGGCCTGGGTCAGGCGCGTCTGCTGGCCGTCGCGGACGAACCGCTCCACGAGTGGCGCGCACTCGGCCCGCGTGTAGAACCGCCAGCCGCCCGCGACCTCTCTCAGGTCAAAACCCCGCCCGGCGGCGGTGTATTCCGCTGAAAGCTCGCGAATCGCCCGCCCGATCTCGTGGACGGGCCGTTCCAGAACCTGGGCGAGGGTCACCTCGGCGACGGGCTCGTCGACCACCAGCAGGATGGCCTCCAGCCCGGCACGCAGATCCGGCTCGGCACGCGAACCGGCCTCGGCATCCGTACCGGCCTCGACACGCGGGCCAGGCTCGGCATACGGATCAGGCTCGGTACGCAAACCGGGCTCGGGTGCCAGGTCAGTCATCGGCGGGCTCTCTCTTCGGGCTGTTCGGGGTCTCGTCGTAGTCGTCGGCCACGGCGACGTCGCCGTCGTCACTGCCGGTCCAGGTCACGTGCAGCTCCCCGAGAGGCTCCACCTGCTCGAAGGAGACGGCCGCCTCCCGGTAGAGCTCCAGGACGGCCAGGAAACGCGCGACGACCTCGAAGGTACCGGCGCAGTCGGAGGTGAGGGCCCGGAAAGTCGCCCGGCGCATCCGCCGCAGCCGCTCGACAAGGATAACCGCCTGCTCGCGGACATTGGCGAGCGGTTGGTAGATGTGAGCCGTCGAGACCGACGGCGGCACCTTGGGGGCGAAGGCCCGCCGGGCGATCTCCGCGAGCCGGTCGGGGCCGATGCCGAGGATCAGCGCGGGCAGCAGGCTCGCGAACTCGGCCTCCATCGGCACCGTACGGGGGAAGCGCAGCGCCTCCTCGGCCATCCGGCCGGAGAAGACCTTGACGACCTCCTTGTAGGCCCGGTACTGCAGGAGGCGGGCGAACAGCAGGTCGCGAGCCTCCAGGAGGGCCAGGTCCTCCTCGTCGTCGACCTCGCCCGAGGGCAGCAGCCTGGCGGCCTTGAGATCGAGCAGGGTCGCCGCGACGAGCAGGAAGTGGCTCGTCTGGTCCAGGTCCCACTCCGGGCCCCTGGCCCGGATGTAGGAGATGAACTCGTCGGTGACCTGGCTGAGCGAGACCTCGGTGATGTCCAGCTTGTGTTTGGAGATCAGACCGAGCAGGAGGTCGAAAGGGCCCTCGAAGACCTCCAGATGCACCTTGAAGGTGTCATCGTCGGTCTTCGGCTGCTCGGTCATCCCTCCATTGTCCCGCACCCGGAGGCGGGATCACCGCTCCAGCGCGGCCCACCTGGCCAGGACTTCCCTGGCGAGCTCGCGGTACGCGCTGGCGCCGAGCGAGGACGAGTCGAAGCTGGTGATGGGTTCACCGGCCACGGTGGCGTCGGGGAAGCGAACCGTCCGGTTGATCACCGTGTGGTAGACCTTCTCGTCGAACGCCTCGACGACCCGGGCCAGCACCTCGCGGCCGTGCAGGGTGCGCGCGTCGTACATGGTGGCGAGCAGGCCCTCGATGACCAGCTCGTCGTTGATGCGCTCCTGGACCTTGATGATGGTGTCCATGAGCAGCGCGACGCCGCGCAGCGCGAAGAACTCGCACTCCAGCGGCACCATGACGCCGTGCGCGCAGGCCAGCGCGTTGATCGTGAGCAGCCCCAGGGAGGGCTGGCAGTCGATCAGGCACACGTCGTACTCGGGCAGGAGGGGCTTGATCACCCGGCCGAGCACCTGCTCGCGGGCGACCTCCGTGACGAGCTGGACCTCGGCGGCCGACAGGTCGATGTTGCTGGGCAGCAGGTCCATGCCCTCGACGCCGGTCTCCAGGAGCACGTCCCTGGCGGTGATCTGCCGCTCCATGAGGAGGTTGTAGACCGTCAGGTCGAGCTGGAGGGGGTTGATCCCGAGGCCGACCGAGAGGGCGCCCTGCGGGTCGAAGTCGACCAGCAGCACCTTGAGCCCGGCCTCCGCCAGCGCGGCGCCCAGGTTGATGGTGGTGGTCGTCTTGCCGACGCCGCCCTTCTGGTTGACCATGGCGACGACCCTCGCCGGTCCGTGCACCGTGCGGGGGGGCGGGTCGGGGAAGACCGGGCGGGGACGCCCGGTCGGGCCGAGGACTCCCCCACTGCGAGGGGTCCCGGCGGTCTTGGTGTCGCCCCAGGGATTCTCGGGGTTTGCTGGGGTCGTTCCCCGGATAGAACCGTCGGTGGTCACAGTCACCAGTCGAACCTCCCTGACGGCCTCTAACCGGACCGTCCGGACGGACACTATGGCGTCAACACGTATGCGGCAAGGCGGCACGCCCGGACATAAGCAAGGTCAATCCCGCGTGCGCGGATGCGCGGCGGCATAGACCTCGCGGAGCTTGTCGACCGTGACCTGTGTGTACACCTGGGTGGTGGTCACCGAGGCGTGGCCGAGTAGTTCCTGAACCACCCTAACGTCCACACCCCCGTCAAGGAGGTGGGTTGCGAACGAATGTCGCAACATGTGTGGTGACACTCCTTCGAGCCCGCCGCGCTCGGCGGCGCCCTGGAGGACCTCCCAGGCGCCCTGGCGGGTGAGCCGCCCGCCCCTGGCGTTGAGGAAGAGCCCCGAGGTGCCCCGGCCGTACGAGGCGATGCGGGGCCGCGCGCGGGTGAGGTAGGCGCGCAGCGCCTCCCCCGCGAAGCCGCCCAGCGGGACCAGGCGGGTGCGCCCGCCCTTGCCGCGCAGGCGCACCCGCTGCGCCTCGGCTCCCAGGTCGACGTCGTCGACGGCGAGCCCCACGGCCTCGGAGATACGCGCGCCGGTGCCGTACAGGAGTTCGAGCAGCGCCCGGTTACGCAGCGTGAGCGGGGCTCCGTCGGGCCCCGAGGCGGCGATCAGGCGTTCCACGTCGCGGACGCTGATCGCCTTGGGGAGCCGCCTGAGCTGGCGCGGCGAGCGCACCTCGTGGGCCGGGTCGTGGCGGCAGACGCCCTGGCTCAGCGCGAACCGGTGCAGGCCGCGCACCGCGGAGACGGCCCGCGCCGCCGAGGCGGCGACGAGGGCCTGGTGCTCCCCGTCGCCCTCCCCGAGCGCCGCCACGAAGGCGGTCACGTCGTCCTCGGCGACCTCGCCGAAAGTGACGCGGCCGCGCTGCTTGAGGTGCTCCACGTATCGCAGGAGGTCACGGCGATAGGAGGCCAGGGTGTTGGCGGCCAGGCCCCGCTCCACCGCCAGATGGGCGAGGTAGCTGGAGAGGACGGCCTCCGTCTCGCTCAGGGTGTCCTCCTGTCATGCCTCCGGTGCGTCGGCGGGCCGCAGTGAGGCGAATCCGTCCGCCGAAGCGGCGTATGCGGCGAGAATACCGGCCACGGCTTGGGAATTGTGGATCATTCCCGCCATGGCACGCCGAACCGCGTCGGACAGGGGAATCCACACCACCGGCATGTCGGCCTCCTCGTGCCGGTGGACGAAGTCCAGCTCCCCCTCGGGGATGGGGCTGACGTCCCTGGCGAGGAAGATGCGGGTGCGCTCGTCGCTCATCCCGGGCGAGGTGTAGGCGTCGACCAGGGTGTGCCAGGTACCCGCCCGGTAGCCCGCCTCCTCGGCGAGCTCGCGGGCCGCCCCGGCCCGCAGGGACTCGCCCTCGACGTCGCGCAGCCCCGCGGGCAGCTCCCACAGCAGCCGCCGTACGGCGTGGCGGTACTGGCGGATCAGCAGGACCCGTTCCCTGTCGTCGAGGGCCACGACGGCCACAGAGCCCATGTGGAGCACGTAGTCGCGGTTGACGACCTCGCCGTCCGGCATGACGACCGCGTCGGTGACCGCGGTGATGACACGGGCGCGCAGGTGCTCGGTGGAGGAGACGACCTTCCACTCCTCGGGAACGTCCGCCACCTCCAGGACGTCCCGGCCCTCCCCGGCGGCCGCTCGCGAACCGCTCACTTGCCCCGCCCCGCCTTGGCGGCGGTGCCGCGGATGTCGGCGTACGTCAGGGCGGCGCCGATCAGGCCCTTGAACAGCGGGTGCGCCCGGGTCGGCCGGGAGCGGAACTCCGGGTGCGCCTGGGTACCGATGAAGAAGGGGTGGACGTCGGCGGGCAGCTCGGCGTACTCCACCAGGCGGCCGTCGGGCGAGAGGCCGGAGAAGACCAGGCCGACCTTCTCCAGCTGCTCGCGGTAGGAGTTGTTGACCTCGTAGCGGTGGCGGTGGCGCTCGTCCACCTTCGCCATGCCGTACAGCCGCCGGGCGAGCGTGTCCTCGCCGAGCCTGGCCGGGTAGAGGCCCAGCCTCATGGTGCCGCCCATGTCGCGCTCGCCGGAGACGACGTCCTCCTGGTCGGCCATGGTGGAGATGACCGGGTGGGTGGTCTCCGCGTCGAACTCGGTGCTTCCCGCGTCCTCGATGTCCGCGAGGTTGCGGGCGGCGTCGATGACCATGCACTGCATGCCCAGGCAGATGCCGAGCAGCGGGATCTTGTTCTCCCTGACGTGCCGGATCGCGCCGACCTTGCCCTCGATCCCGCGTACGCCGAAGCCGCCGGGGACCAGGACGCCGTCGACGCCGTCGAGCTCGCGGGCCGCGCCCTCGGGGGTCTCGCAGTCGTCGCTCTTGACCCAGCGGATGTTGACGCGGGCGTCGTTGGCGAAGCCGCCCGCGCGCAGCGCCTCGGTGACCGACAGGTAGGCGTCGGGCAGGTCGATGTACTTGCCGACGAGCGCGATCGTGACCTCGTTGGCCGGGCGGTGCACCCGGCGCAGGAGCTGCTCCCACTCCTTCCAGTCGACGTCCCTGAAGGGCAGGCCCAGGCGGCGCACCACGTAGGCGTCCAGGCCCTCGGAGTGCAGGACCTTGGGGATGTCGTAGATGCTGGCGGCGTCGATGGCGGAGACGACGGCGTCCTCGTCCACGTCGCACATCAGGCTGATCTTGCGCTTGAGCGAGTTGGTGATCGGCCGGTCGGAGCGGCACACGATCGCGTCGGGCTGGATGCCGATGCTGCGCAGCGCGGCGACCGAGTGCTGGGTCGGCTTGGTCTTCAGCTCGCCGCTCGGCCCGATGTAGGGCAGCAGCGAGACGTGCAGGAAGAACACGTTGTCGCGGCCGACCTCGTGGCGGACCTGGCGGACGGCCTCCAGGAAGGGCAGCGACTCGATGTCGCCCACGGTGCCGCCGACCTCGGTGATGACCACGTCCACGTCGGGGCCCGCCATCGACCGGATGCGGTCCTTGATCTCGTTGGTGATGTGCGGGATGACCTGCACGGTGTCACCGAGATACTCGCCGCGGCGCTCCTTGGCGATGACGTTGGAGTAGACCTGGCCGGTGGTCACGTTGGCCGAGCCGTGCAGCTCGGTGTCGAGGAACCGCTCGTAGTGACCGACGTCGAGGTCGGTCTCCGCCCCGTCGTCGGTGACGAACACCTCACCGTGCTGGAACGGGTTCATGGTGCCGGGGTCGACATTGAGGTAGGGGTCGAGTTTCTGCATGGTGACCCGCAGGCCGCGCAGCTTGAGAAGGCGCCCGAGGCTGGAGGCCGTCAGTCCCTTCCCAAGGCTGGAGGCGACGCCGCCGGTGACGAACAGATGCTTGGTGTGTGCGGCGCTGCGCAAGAAGGCTCCCGTGGTCGTTACAGATCGTCGGCGCACCCTGATGAATGGCCTACAGGTCCACGGGCTCTCAGAATATCAAACGGTACCGGCGAAGTGCCCGGTCAACCCCCACCCGCATTCCGCCCAAACCCAACCAAGCGGTAATTTGATCCGTTATGTCACTTCGTGATGTGGTACGGCGTGCCCAGGGCAGGATCGTCCACCGACTCTGGGCGGCGGTCCGCACGGCCGGGGCCGTCACCCCCGTCAGCCCCGCCGGATACCGCTTCCGGCGCCTGGGCGAGGGGGCCTGCCTGTCGTTCCCGCTCGGAGCCGTCTTCGGCGAGGCCTGGATCGAGATCGGCGACCACACCCTGATCGGCGAGCGGGTCTCCATCTCCGCGGGCATGGGCCCCGGGGTCGACCTGGGCCCGGACTCGATCGTACGGATCGGCGGGAGCTGCTCCATCGGCAGGGGCAGCCACATCGTGGGCCACCAGTCGATCGACATCGGGAACGACGTCTTCACCGGCCCGTACGTCTACATCACCGACCAGAACCACGTCTACGACGACCCCGAGGCGCCGATCGGCCGCCAGTGGCCGCGCAACAACCCGGTGTCCATCGGGCCGGGGTCGTGGCTGGGCACCGGCGCGATCATCCTGCCGGGCACCCGGATCGGCAGGCAGTGCGTGGTGGCGGGCGGGGCGGTGGTACGCGGGGAGTTCCCCGACCACAGCGTGATCGCGGGCATCCCCGCCAAGGTGGTGCGCCACTACGTGCCCGGCCAGGGATGGCTGCCGCCCCACATGGAAGTCGTGGAGCCCGTGGAGATCTTGGAGACCGAGACCGGAGTGATACCGCGAGAGGGGACGGATCGGGATCGATCGACGGCCGGGAACCGTTGAAGGGGGAGAGAGACACTACGGAGGTACGATGCTCGCGGCACTGACGGGCCTTGGACTCTCCACCGCGGCCGGGCTCAACGCCTACATCCCGCTGCTGGTGGTCGGCCTGCTCGCCAACTTCACCGACCAGGTACGGCTGCCGCAGGAGTTCGCCTGGCTGTCCAACGGCTGGGTGCTCGGGATCATCGGCGTGCTGCTCCTGGCGGAGTTCGTGCTCGACAAGGTCCCGGTGGTCGACAGCGTCAACGACATGATCCAGACGGTCGTCCGCCCCGCCTCCGGCGGCGTGGTCTTCAGCGCCACCGAGGCCGCGGCCCGGCTGGACGGCTCGACCTGGATGAGCCACAACCCGTGGCTCAGCTGGGTCCTGGGGATCGCGATCGCCCTGGCCGTGCACACCCTGAAGGCGACCACCAGGCCCGTGGTGAACGCCACCACGGCCGGGGTGGGCGCCCCCGTGGTCAGCACGGTCGAGGACGCCGGGGCACTGGGCATCAGCCTGGTGGCGATCTTCCTGCCGGTCCTGGTCGTCGTGGTGGTGGCGGGGCTGGCGCTGTTCGCCTGGTGGGCGACCCGCAGGATACGGCGACGGCGGCGGGTGGCCGCCCCGAGCCTGCGATGAGCCCGCGCGACCGCGCCACGAGCCACGCCGCGGCCTTTTCCACGGCCCTTTCCGCGGACCGCACCGTGGCGCCCCTTGAGACCGGCACCACTTCCACGGCCCTTTCCACGGCCTTCTCCGCAGACCGCACCGTGGCGCCCCTTGAGACACCGGCGCCACTTCCACGGACCGCACCGTGGCGTCCCCCGCCGGGCGGGTGGCCCCCCGCCCGCTCCGCCTCGCCCGTCCGGCTCGTTCGGCTCGTCCGGCTTCGCGGGATGTGCCCGCCGCGCGAGGGCCGTGGCGCGGGCTATGCTCGAAACACCCTGTCCAGACACCCCGTCCAGCCCCCGCCGGGAGGTGGCTCCGATCGGCGATTTCCTCATCGTCCTGCTGGTGATCCTGCTGTTCTTCCTTCTCCTCGGAGGAGTCGGGATCTACCTTCTGGTCAAGGTCGGCAAGAAGGCCACGAAGAAGGCCAAGGCCGTCTCCACCAGGGTCGCCACCCACATGGCGGCGATGGGCACCGGCGACGCCGCGGAGACCGAGCGCATGCGCCTCGACCTGCGGCGCGAGGTCTCCCTGACCCGCCAGGCCGTCGACCACGCGCTGCGCGACGGCTGGGGCCTGGGCGACCTGCCCCACCTCGTGGCGGAGATCTCGGTGCACGCCGAGCAGCTCGACGCCCAGCTCGCCCACTACGCCCAGGAGCGCCGGGTCTCGCCCTATGTCGACCACACGGCGCTGAGCCGCCTGCGTGAGCACCACGCCAAGCTGACCACGTCCTGCGCCAGGATCAGGGCCGACCTGCGCGACGACCAGATGGCGCACTCATCCGGGGGCATCGACGAGATCCAGGGCCGCACCGACCTGGAGATCGAGGCGCGCCGCCGTGCCCCCGACCCCCTGGACCAGATCGACGAGCTCTACAACCGCACGATGATCAACCGCACCCACCCCGACGACTCCCGCTGACCGGCCGCTCACGGCGTCTCCCGCCGTGAGCGGAGACCGTCACCGGTGACCCCTTGTGGTCACCGCGTCCCGAACGGCCCGCGAGTCACACACGGTGAGTGGCAGGATGACTCCGTCAGGTAATGTTTCCGGGTGTCGCCGAAGGAGGTTCTCTGATGACAGCCGTTTTCCCCGAGTGGTTCTACCCGGGGCCGACCGGCGGGTGGACCGCCGACATGCTCGATCATCTTCCCCCCGACGCGCCCCGGCATGTCGAACTGATCGACGGGTCGCTCATCATGATGTCTCCGCAGACCGCTTTCCATATGTTCGTCATCAATCTGATGATCGATCAGCAACGCGGCATACGGCCACCGGCTCACCTCATGGTCGTCCGGGAGATGACCGTGACCCTGGGAATGAGGCAGCGGCCCGAGCCCGACATCATGGTGGTGGCGAGTTCCGCGCTGACGAGCCTGAGGACGACCTCGTTCAAGCCCGAGGACGTGCACCTGGTGGTCGAGGTGGTGTCTCCGGAGTCGCTGGAGCGAGACCGCACCACCAAGCCCATCAAATACTCCGATGCCGGGATCAGGCACCTCTGGCGCGTGGAGCAGGAGGGCGACAGGCCCGTCGTCTACACCTTCGAGCTGGAGCCCGCTGTCAAGGCGTACGTCCCGACGGGCATCCATCGGGGACACCTGAAGACGGACGTCGGCTTCGAGGTCGACATCGATCTCGATCTCGGCAGGTTCATCGGCCCTTGACGTCCTCCCCACGGCCGGAGGCAGCGGGCCCCGTATGACCGTCAAAGGCGCAGCCCGAGGGGGGCCGCTCCCACCAGGCCGCCGTCGATGACGAGGTCCTGACCGGTGATGTAAGACGCGTCGTCCGAGGCCAGGAAGGCGACGGCGGCGGCGACGTCGTCCGGGTGGCCGAGTGAGCCGAGCGGCACCTCCGCCATGATGCGGCTCTCCGTGGCGGGGTCGATGGCGGACCGGTACATCTCGGTCTCGATGTAGCCGGGGCTGACGGAGTTGACGCGGATGCCGCGCGGCGCGAGGTCGGTGCCGAGCGTACGGGCGAGATTGTGCACGGCGGCCTTGCTGGCGGCGTAGATCGAGGCGACCGGAAGGCCGCGGTGCAGGGTCCAGGAGGCGTTGATGACGACGGCACCTCCGTCGCTCATCAACGGCAGCGCCTTCTGGATCGTGAAGAACACGCCCTTGAAGTTGATTCCGACGGTGTGGTCGAAGTCCTTCGGGGTGAACTCCGGCTTGAAGTCCGCGATTCCGGCATTGGCGAAGACCACGTCGAGAGCGCCGCGCCAGGTCTCGACACGCCGTACGAGGAGATCGAGGTCGACGTCGACGCTGACGTCCGCGCGGACGGGCAGGACCCGCTCGGAGCCCAGGCGTTCCGCCGCGCTGTCGAGGCGGGCCTGGTCGCGGCCGGTGACGACGACGTACGCGCCCTCGTCGAGAAGCCTGCGCGCCGTCGAGAACCCGATACCGCTGGTACCGCCGGTGATCAGAACTGTCTTGTTCGTGAATCGCTTCATACCGACGATCTTCGAGCGGCGCGAGCCTACGCGGCAGTGTTGGCTGAGCCTAGGTCTGACACCACCACCAAGCGCTCCAGCAGGGCCTCCGTTCCCGTCCCGGGTGCGGGGGTGTGCAGCGACAGGCGGTGGCCGGGCAGTTCGGGCAGCGGCAGGATGGTCGCCTCGAAGGTCAACGTCCCCAGGCCGGGAATCTCCAGGGCCTTGGTGCCGTGGGTGGGACCGCCCACGGGGAGTTCCGCCCAGATCCCGGCGAAGGCGGGGCTCGCGGCGCACAGGTCCGCGGCCAGGCGGCCGAATTCGGGATCGTCCGGGTAGCGGGCGGCGTCCGCCCGGAACAGGCCGATCATCGCTCGCGCCGCGTCGTGCCAGTCCACGACCGCCGCACGGTAGCGGGCGTTGGTGAAGAAGCTGACCAGGCAGTTGTGGTCGTGCTCGTTGCACTGGAACACGATCTCCGCCGCGCGGTTGACCGCGAGGACGTTCCAGTGCCGGTCGATGACGTACGCGGGCCTCGGCAGCCAGCCCTCCAGCAGCCGCCGTACGGCATCGGGGACCTGGCCCTCGGACGGCGCCGCCGGTGGCGGGTTGAGACCGGCGAGGAGGTACAGGTGCTCGCGCTCGGCGGGCTTCAGGCGCAGCACCCTGGCGATGGCGTCCAGGACGTCGGCGGAGACGTTGATGTCGCGTCCCTGCTCAAGCCATGTGTACCAGGACACTCCCAGGCCGGCGAGCACCGCCACCTCCTCCCGCCGCAACCCGGGCGTACGACGGCCCTCGCCCGCCGGCATGCCCACGTCGGCGGGCGTCACCCGGGCTCGTCGCGACCGGAGGAACGCGCGCATCTCGGAACTGCGCCGCTGCCGCGCGTCGGTGGGGAGCCGGGAGATATCCACCGGGTCATGCTATGCCGCGATGACTGTCAGACCCGTTCGGGCCGGTGTCACAGGGCTCGGAGCAGGGGGTATCCCGAGGTCGGGGATGCCTGCCGGAGCCCACCTGCCGGACCGTTCGCCGACATCGACTCTCGGCACGGGTTCTCGATGCTCACCATCCACGACCCCACGCTTTCTCGGCCTCTCGGTCTCTCGGCGGAGTGCCGACAGACGAGGGTCTGCCGACACCGACCCGCGACCGGCCGGGAGGGAAGCGGGGTCAGGAGACCCCGGCCTCGCGCATGTCGCGCACCTCCCGTTTGAGCTCCTTGATCTCGTCGCGGAGCCGGGCGGCGACCTCGAACTGGAGGTCGGTGGCGGCCTGGTGCATCTGCTCGGTGAGCGACTCCATCAGCGCCTCCAGCTGGGCCCTGGGCATCTCTCCGGCGATCGCCCTGGCGTGCTGGCCCGCCTGCTTGACCGCGAAACCGGGCACCGGGGCCTTGCCGCGCGACTGCTGGCGGCCGCTGCCGCCGAGGAGCTGGGCGGTGTCGGCGTCCTCGCGGCTGAGCGAGTCGAGGATGTCGGCGATCTTCTTGCGGAGCGGCTGCGGGTCGATGCCGTTGGCCTCGTTGTAGGCGATCTGCTTGGCCCGGCGGCGGTTGGTCTCGTCGATCGCCCGCTCCATGGAGGGGGTGACCCGGTCGGCGTACATGTGCACCTGGCCGGAGACGTTTCTGGCCGCGCGGCCGATGGTCTGGATCAGGGAGGTCTCCGAGCGCAGGAAGCCCTCCTTGTCGGCGTCGAGGATGGCCACCAGCGACACCTCGGGCAGGTCGAGACCCTCGCGGAGCAGGTTGATGCCGACCAGCACGTCGTACTCGCCCATCCGCAGCTCGCGCAGCAGCTCGATGCGGCGCAGGGTGTCGACCTCGCTGTGCAGGTAGCGGACCCGGATGCCGAGCTCCAGCAGGTAGTCGGTGAGGTCCTCGGACATCTTCTTGGTCAGCGTGGTGACCAGGACCCGCTCGTCCTTCTCCGTACGGGTGCGGATCTCGTGGACCAGGTCGTCGATCTGCGACTTGGTCGGCTTGACGATCACCTCGGGGTCGATCAGGCCGGTCGGCCGGATGACCTGCTCGACCACGTCGCCCTTGGAGCGGCCCAGCTCGTAGGTGCCGGGGGTGGCCGACAGGTAGACCGTCTGGCCGATCCGCTCCAGGAACTCCTCCCACTTCAGCGGGCGGTTGTCCATCGCGGACGGCAGCCGGAAGCCGTGGTCGACGAGCGTGCGCTTGCGGGAGGCGTCTCCCTCGTACATCGCGCCGATCTGCGGGACGGTCTGGTGGGACTCGTCCAGGACCAGCATGAAGTCCTCGGGGAAGTAGTCGAGCAGGGTGTTGGGCGCGCTGCCCGGGGTGCGGCCGTCCATGTGGCGCGAGTAGTTCTCGATGCCGGAGCAGGTGCCGATCTGGCGCATCATCTCCAGGTCGTACGTGGTGCGCATGCGCAGCCGCTGGGCCTCCAGGAGCTTGCCCTGGCGCTCCATGGTCTCCAGGGTCTCGGCCAGCTCGGCCTCGATGCCCCGGATGGCGCTCTCCATCCGCTCGGCGCCCGCGACGTAGTGGGAGGCGGGGAAGATGTAGAGCTCCTCGTCCTCGGTGATCACCTCGCCGGTGAGCGGGTGCATGGTCGCGAGCTTCTCGATCTCGTCGCCGAACATCTCGATCCGCACGGCGAGCTCTTCGTACTTGGGGATGATCTCGACGGTGTCGCCGCGCACCCGGAAGGTGCCCCGGGTGAAGGCCATGTCGTTGCGGGTGTACTGCATGTCGACCAGGCGGCGCAGCAGGGTGTCGCGGTCGATCTCCTGGCCGACCTTGAGCCTGACCATGCGGTCGACGTACTCCTGCGGGGTGCCCAGGCCGTAGATGCACGACACGGAGGCCACCACGATCGTGTCGCGGCGGGTCAGCAGCGAGTTGGTCGCCGAGTGGCGCAGCCGCTCGACCTCCTCGTTGATCGAGGAGTCCTTCTCGATGTAGGTGTCGCTCTGCGGGACGTACGCCTCGGGCTGGTAGTAGTCGTAGTAGGAGACGAAGTATTCGACGGCGTTGTTGGGCAACATCTCGCGCAGCTCGTTGGCGAACTGGGCGGCGAGCGTCTTGTTGGGCTGGATGACCAGGGTCGGCCGCTGGAGGCGCTCGATCAGCCAGGCGACCGTGGCGGTCTTGCCCGTGCCCGTGGCGCCCAGCAGGACGTTGTCCCTGTCTCCGGCCTTGACGCGCCGTTCGAGCTCGGCGATCGCGGCGGGCTGGTCGCCCGAGGGGGTCATGTCGGTGACGACGTCGAAGGGCGCCACACTGCGCTGCAAATCTGTTACCGGCCTCACCTGTCCCACTGTAGGCGGCGTGACCGACAATCCTTCTTCAGAGGTCCGTCGTACGAGTTCACCGGTCCGCGTACGGACGGATCGCCGTCAACCGCGTGGCAAGTGATCCGCAAGCGGGATCCCCTTTACTGTTTCGCGTGTCAATGATCACAAAGCGTGATATATCGGGCTTTCGATATATCACTGACCCGGAGGTGTGATGTCCCGGCCAAGAGAAGCCGCGCAGTACGCGAGGGCCGCAGCGCAGGCCATAGGGCAGGGCGGCGACGTGCGCCAGATGGTCGGCCAGGCCGTGGGGCAGTACGCCGGGCAGGCCGCGGGACAGTACGCCGGGCAGGTGGCCGAGCAGTTCGTGGGGCAGGCGAACACCGGGAGCACCGGCGCGGACAAGGGCTTCGCGCTCAACCCCTCCGACTTCCTGGCCGCCCGCGACCAGGGCTCCTCCCTGGGCACGGTCATCGAGGCCCGCAGCGCCGCGCTCAACGAGGCCGGGGAGATCGTCAACCGGAGCTTCGGCGGCAACGGCCCGAACGGCGAGCCGGTCCACGTCATCTCCCCCGTGGTCATCCCCAAGGGCACCACCGCCAGGGTGGTCGTCCCGCTGGTCGTGCTGGCCGCGCTCGGCCTGGTCGGGCTCGTCGCCACCGGGCTGCCCGAGGGGGCCCGGGTGCTCTTCGGCCCGCACTACTGGGCCGTGCTGGTGCTGGCCGCGGCGTTCCTGTGGTGGCGCAGGAGCGTGGTCATGGTGCCCGAGGGCTGCAAGGCGCTGATCACGAAGTTCGGCAAGCTCGTGCAGATCGCCGAGCCGGGCCGGGTGACGCTGTTCAACCCGTGGAAGCGGGTCAGCTACATCGTCAACACCACCCGCGAGTACCCGTTCAACGCCCCCATCCGCGAGGCCCCCACCCAGCAGGGCGTCAAGGCCAGCGTCGACCTGTTCCTGCAGTTCCGGATCGAGGACCCGGCCGAGTTCATCTTCGTGCTCGGCTCGGTGAGCGGCTTCCAGGCCAAGCTGCAGAACGCCATCAGCGAGGTCACCCGCTCCCTCATCTACGCCCAGCGCGCCGAGGAGATCTACGACCTGGTGGGCGAGAGCACCATGGGCATGCTGGACAACCTCAACCAGCAGTTCCTGCCCGCCGTACGGCTCACCGACGTCAACATCACGCACGCCGAGCCGTCCAGCCAGGAGTACCGGATGGACCTGGCCGCCCCCGAGATGATCAGGGTCGCCAAGGAGGCGTACACCTACGAGTACGAGCTCCAGCTGCGCAAGGAGCAGAACGAGGGCGACCTGATCAAGGAGCTGGCCGGGCTGCAGGAGCAGCTGTCGGCCATCCACGCCGAGATCGCCGGGCACCAGGCCAGGATCGACACCGCGCTGGAGCGCGCCTCCCACCAGGCCAAGGCCCAGGGCGGCCAGCGGCTGGTGGAGGCGGAGTCCACCGCCAAGGCCAACGCGGCGCTGCTGGAGGCGCAGGCGCTGGACATCCGCTCGCTGAGCGCCGCCGAGGCTCCGGAGATCCTCGACTACCGCTTCCAGCAGGACCTGCTCGACAAGCTGGAGTCCGTCGCCTCGCACCTGCCGCGCCTGGTACAGGTCGGCGACGCCGTCGACATCGACCTGCTCGCCCTGGCCAGGCAGCTGGTCGGCAACCCCGAGGCCCAGCTGTTCTCCCCGGCGGACATGGCCGCGATCAGGGCGCGGATGAGCGAGATCGGCGGCCGCGTCGAGGAACGCGGAGCGGAGATCAGCTCCCTGCTCAACACCCCCGCCGACACCGTCGTCCCCGTCCCCGTCGCGGGGCGGGTCGTCCAGGAAGAAGAAGAGGTCCGATGAGCGGCAGAGAGTTCTCCAAGATCAAGGAATCTCTGGCCTCCTGGTCGGAGATCCGCCAGCTGCTGCGCGGCGGCGAGTCGGGCCAGCTGGTCCCGGTGGTGATCCCCAAGGACCGCCGGGGCTTCGCCTGGGTGGCGCTGCTCTTCCTCGCCCTCTACCTGGCCGGCACGGCGGTGTTCGCCGACGGGGCGCTCTCCCTGCTGGCCGCGGTCGGAGCGGTGTTCTCCCTGGTCGCGGCGCTGGTGTGGCTGTGGCGCCGGGCGATCATCGAGATCGAGGAGGGCACCACCGGCGTACGCAGCCGCTGGGGCGCCATCGTCGGCACGCTGCCCCCGGGACGCCACTACCTGTGGCTGCCGTGGGACCGGGTCGACGCGGTGGTCGACACCTCCACCGAGATCCCCTACTCCGCGCCGATCGTGGCCTGCCCGACGGCGGAGAACGTCCCGCTCAAGTCCATCGAGTTCTTCCTGAAGTTCCGCATCGTCGATCCGGTGGCCTTCGTCCGTACGATCGGCGCCGGTAACTTCGACCTGGTGCTCAGCAGCGCCGTACAGGACGCCATCCGCCAGCGCAGCCGCCTGGTGAACACCGAGCGGGCCTACGACCTGCGCGGATCCGACGTCGGCGACATGCAGGAGCTCCTCACCCGCCAGCTCGGCCGGTACGGCGTGCGCATCACCGGCGCCAACATCCCCGACGTGCAGCTGCCCGACCAGTACCAGCAGCACCTGGCCACCCGCGAGAAGGTCGCCAAGGAACTGTCGGCCTTCGAGCGCGAGTGGGAGCTCACCCGCAAGCGCAGGATCGACACCCTGCTGATGGAGATCGAACGTTCCAAAAAGACGCGGGACGCGCGTATCGTCGAGGTGAGAGCCGCCGCCAACACCGCCCGTAAGGACGTCGCCCGCATGCTGGAGGAGCACGAGACCGAGGCGCAGCGGGTGCGCTGGGAGATCGAGGCGAGGGGCCGGGCCGAGCTCACCTCCGCCGAGAACGAGGCGAAGGGGCTGCGCAGGCTCGCCGACTCCTACCGCGACAACCGCGCGGTGCTCCAGTACGAGCTGGCCCGCCGCAGGCTCGACGTGGGCGCCAGGCTCGCCGAGAGCGCCCCGCGCCCCGTCGTCGTCCGCACCTCCGGCGCCTCCGGCGACACCTCCGCCCTGTCCACCCTGCTTCTGGCCCAGATCCTGCCCCAGCTGAACGGCGGCGGCAACGGCCAGGTCAAACCGCAGAACCAAGCCCCCTGATGAGAAAATCTCCAACCCCTGGGAGTTCCAAATGGTGTTCCGTAAGCTGATGGCCGCGTTCGGCGCCGGTGTCGAGGTCGACACCGTGCTGCAGAACTCTCAGGTGCGGCCGGGCGAGGTCCTGCGCGGGCAGGTCAACTTCCGCGGCGGCGGCTCCGACTACAAGGTCGAGGGCATCTTCATCGACTTCACCGCCGTCGTCGAGGTCGAGAGCGGCGACAACGAGTACAAGTCGACGTACAGCTTCCTGCGTCAGCAGATCACCGGCCCGTTCCACCTCGCCGCGGGCGCCCCGCAGTCGGCCCCCTTCGAGATCCAGGTCCCCTGGGAGACCCCGATCAGCGCCATCGGCGGCCACCCGCTGCGCGGCATGCAGCTCGGCGTCTCCACCGAGCTCGCCCTGGCGGGCGCGCTCGACAAGGGCGACCTCGACGCGCTCTTCGTCAACCCGCTGCCCGCCCAGGACCACGTGCTCGGCGCGCTGGACAACCTCGGTTTCCGCTTCAAGAAGGCCGACCTGGAGCGGGGCACCCTGTCCGGCTCGCGGATGCCGTTCTTCCAGGAGATCGAGTACTACGCGGGCAACGACTACCGCCGCCACTTCAACGAGCTGGAGCTCACCTTCATCGCCGGGCCCCAGGCCATGGACATCATCCTGGAGGCCGACAAGCGCGGCAGCTTCGGCTCCAGCCACGACACCTTCAGCCGCTTCACCGTCCACTACAACGACCACCCGGGCCAGGTGGAGCAGTCCCTGCGCGGCGGCCTGCAGTCCATGGCCCAGAAGCGCGGCTGGTTCTAGCCTTCCCTCGCTTCCTCGCGTACGACGGGTGTGCCCTGTTTGCCGGGCACACCCGTTCCGCTTTTCGTCCGGGCGCGGGGAGCACCGGGCCGTGCCGTACGCGGCGTGCTCCTTGACAGGCCGCGATCCCGTCGTGCCTGTCGTAGGGTTCCTGCCAGGGGCCGGGCCGGGGGGCAGGGGCGAGGGGGCGGTTGATGGACGCGGGGGACGGCGACGCGGTGGTGGCCGCCGCGCGGGCGGGCGACGAGCCCGCGTTCGCGGCGCTCGTCGAGCGTCACCGGGGTGAGCTGCGGGTGCACTGCTACCGGATGCTGGGCTCGTTCGACGAGGCGGAGGACCTGGTCCAGGAGACGTTCCTGCGCGCCTGGAAGAGCCTCGGCGGCTTCGAGGGGCGCTCGACGTTCCGGACCTGGCTGTACCGGATCGCGACGAACGCGTGCCTGGACGCCCTCGACGGCCGGGCGTACCGGGTGCTCCCCCACCACCTGGCCGGGCCGTCGGACCCGAGCGCGGCGCTGTCACCCCGTACGGACATCGCGTGGCTTCAGCCGTTCCCCGACCGGCTGTGGGAGCCGGTCGCGCCCAGCGAGACCGAGCCGGACTCGGTGGCCGTCACCAGGGAGACGATCGAGCTGGCGTTCCTGGCCGCGCTCCAGCACCTGCCGCCCCGGCAGCGGGCGGCGCTGATCCTGCGCGACGTGCTCGGCTGGCCCGCCAAGCGGGTCGCGACGCTGCTGGAGGGCAGCGTGGCGTCGGTGAACAGCGCGTTGCAGCGGGCCCGGACGACGCTGAGGGAGCACCTGCCGGAACACCGCCTGGACTGGGCGCCGTCGGCGGAGCCCACCGAGCGGGAGCGGACGGTGCTGCGCCGCTACATGGACGCGATGGAACGCGCCGACCTCACCGCGGTCGCCGACCTGCTGGCCGAGGACGTACGGACGGAGATGCCGCCGTGGCCCATGTGGTTCCGGGGGCGCGACGCGGTCGTGGCTGCGCTGGCGGCGAGCTGGGACCCCGGCTCGCCCGACTACGTGGGCCGGTTCCGGATGCTGCCCACCCGGGCCAACCGGCAACCGGCCGTGGCGGCCTACGTACGGCGCCTCGACGAGCCCGCCCACAGCGCCTTCGGGATCTCCGTGCTGCGGATCGAGGACGACCTGATCGTGGAGGCCACCGCCTTCCACGACCTCGGCCTGTTCGCGACGTTCGCCCTGCCCATGACGCTGTCTCCGGAATCCCGATCTCCCGAACCCCGATCTCCGAAACACTGATTTTCCGAACACCGATGAGTTTTCGCACGGTCCGCCGTCTCAGCACGGGTCAGTTGGAAGTGATCCCGACGGAGGTACCTCATGGGCAGGATGCTGTATTCGGTCACCATGTCACTGGACGGTTTCATCGCCGGTCCCGGCGGTGACATGTCCTGGATGACCGAACACCTCGGCCCCAACCCGACGGTCGACAGGGTCGTCGAGGAGATCGGCGCGCTTCTCGTCGGCAACCGCACCTTCCGCGGCGACGACCCCCACCGGGGCACGGAGAGGGAGGGCAAGGCGTTCGGCGGAGGATGGACCGGGCCGCAGTTCGTACTCACCCACCACATCCCGGACACCCCGGTGCCGGGTGTCACCTTCGTCGGCGACCTCGGCACCGGCGTCGCCGCGGCCAAGGCCGCCGCCGGTGAGAAGTACGTCAACATCCTCGGCGCCGACACCGCCCGGCAGTGCCTTGAGGCGGGTGTGCTCGACGAGATCCTCGTCTTCGTCGCCCCCGTCCTGCTGGGCGACGGCGTCCGGCTCTTCGACCACCCGGGCGGGACCAACGTCCGGCTGGAACGCGTCGAGCTGACCCACGTGCCGCACGCGACGGGCATCCGGTTCCGCGTGGTCGGCTGAGCCGTTCCCGGTGGCAGGACGTTTCGCGGCCACCTCGGCCGCCTCAGATGGCGGCGGCGGTTGGGCGTCCTGCCACCACCGCGAACCTCACAGGTCCAGCTGGTACCTGATCGGCGGTCGGCCGCCTCAGATGGCGGTGGCGGTTGGGCGTCCTGCCACCACCGTGAACCTCACATGTCCAGCTGGTACTGGAACGTCCTGTGGGTGGGCCGGTAGCCGAGCGAGTCGTTGACGGCCCGCATGCGGGTGTTGCTGTCGGCGGTGTCGGCCAGCAGCCCGCCCAGGTCCGGGTGGCGTTCGCGGGCCTGCCGGATCGCCTCGGCCTTCATCCACCTGGCCAGGCCGTGGCCACGGTGTTCCGGCAGGACTCCCGTACCGTAGTGCTGGCCGTCGCCCTTGCCGTCGCCGGGGACGACCAGCTCGGTGAACCCGGCGATCGAGCCGTCGGACTCGTCGACGGCGACGACCGTGTGGAGCGACTCACCACGGTCCGCGATGGCCCGGGCCGCCGCCCTGACCCGTTCGACGTCCCAGACCACGACGCCGTAGTCGGTGTCGTCCATCGGCATGTCGTCCATGGCCCGGCGGGAGGCGGTGAAGGTGTCGGCCAGCTCGTCCGGCACCGTCCCGTCCCAGGAACGCAGCCGATACCCGGCGGGCGGGTCGCCGATGATCGTGTCCACGGCGGCGTCGGCCAGCACGAGCCTGGCGTACGTCAGGGTGAGCACCTTCCTGAACCCCCTGGCCGCCAGGAACAGGTCACCCGGCGTACCGGCCGTGGCCTGGGCGAGCACGCAGCGCCGCCCCTCCCCCTCGGCACCCGCGACCGCTCGCGCCAGCAACTCGGAGCCGACACCCGCGCGCCGCTCCGCCGGGTGCACGTTCAGCTCCAGCTCGGCCAGGTGGTCCTGGCCCTCCCGGTCGAACAGGCGGAGGAACGCCGATCCCACCGGAGTCCCGTCACCGTCGGAGGCCAGCCACACCAGCCGGTGACTGGACGCACCCGGATGAGAATCGACCAGCGGGACAATTCGAATCGACAAGATATCTCCATAGGACGACGGTGTCGTCGCGAGTAGAACAGGGATCAGGGTGCCTTATAGGCGAGGGTGAGCAGGTAGCCGCTCACGCCCAGCAGCGAGGGGACCGACTCCAGGCGACGCTGGGCGTCGAGCATGAGGGCACGGCACCCTGGGTCGCCGCGGCCACCAGGCCACCAGGCCATCGGGCCGTCGGGCCGTCGGGCCGTCGGGCCGTCGGGCCGCACCACCCGTACCGCCTCCGCGTAAGCGAGCGGTTCCGGTGTCATCGCCATGCTCGATCATGTCTTCTACGGGGACTCACGGGCAAACGAATTACATCACCGGGCGGGCGGTGGGGTTCACAGCCGTTCCGGACGATTGAAAGCGATGACTCGTAGAATTGTTATCTCAACGGCCGATTCTCACGCTTATTCTCGGCCGCCAGGCGGCGCACCATTTCCCCGAAGGTGGCCGCGCACATCACGTTGGACAGGTTTCTCGTGTTGAGAAACTCCTCGGACAAGCTGTGGCGGCGTACGGCGTAGTAGCCACCTCCCATCGCCTCGGAAATGAGCCAGTGCCTGCCGTACCGGGCGACGAGAACGGCCATCGTCCCGGGTTTCGGGTCGCCGGGCGTGCCGCTCATCGCCGTGCCAGCTGGAACCAGACGACGCGTCCCGCCGTGCCCTCGTACCAGCCCCACGACAGAGCCACCTCGCGGACCAGCCAGAGCCCACGACCGCCCTCGGCGTCCTCGGCGGGCTCGGCCGGGAGCCCGGGCATGCGGACGGAGGACCCTTCGTCGATCACCGCTATCCGGACGACGTCGACGAGGTTCGCCACCGCGACCGTCACCCGGCCACCGGCGCGTCCCGACTCCGAGTGCCTGACCGCGTTCGAGACCAGCTCACTGACGAGAAGCTCGGCGTCGTACGTATCCCTTCGGCCGGAGTTCTCCAGCACGCTCCGGACGTGGGGTCTGGCCACTTCGGACCGGGAGATCGAGGAGCAGGTCAGCGCCCGCATGCGGCGACAGCTGGTCCTCACAAAGGACAACCCGCTCGTCCTGTGGGCGCTTTTCGACGAGTGGGTGCTCCGCCGCCCCATCGGAGGCCCTGAGGTCATGTACGAGCAGCTCGACCACCTCGTGGCCCTCGCCAGTCGCCAGAACGTGAAGGTGCAACTCGTCCCCCACGACACCCCCTGCACAGCGGGCCTGATGTCCGGCTTCGTGATCGCCCAGCTGACGGACGCGCCGACCGCCGTCTCCGTGGAGTCGGCGGGAGAGGGCGAAGTGTCAGCGGAACACAATCTGGTAGGCGTCGTCTGGGACAGGTATGACAAGATCCGGGCAGAGGCGTACCGTCCCGGACAATCGCTAGAGATGAACAAAGAAGCGAGGGACCAATGGAAGCAGCAAATCTGACCGGCCCTGACCTTTCCGGGGCCGCCTGGAAAAAGAGCTCCCTCAGCGGCGACAGCGGCGGAAACTACGTCGAGGTCGCCGGAAACCTCCCGGTGGTCATCGCCATCCGAGACAGCAAGAACCCCGCAGGCCCGGCCCTCGTTTTCACCCCGGGCAAGTGGGGCACCTTCCTCACCGCTGTGAAGTCGGATCGCTTCGACTGACGGTGCAAGTGCGGCTTGCCACACAGCAGGTGGCGACAGTCCCGACGTACAGCCAGTTAGTAATGCTCAGGAGTCTAAAACAACGTCAACGATCTGCATCTTCTCGATGCTGCGATCCTTCGACAGTTTCATCAGCTCCTCCTGGTGACCTGTCACGAGATATCCGTATACCAGCCCTTCCTTAGCGCGGGCCTGTATCTCCTGCAGATCCAGATTCAGCTGCATTAAAACAGGCGCGTCGTTCGCTTCAAGCAGGGAGGCCCAACGTTGGAACTGCCGTATGGGAGACCGCATCATCTCCTCGTCGCAATCACCGATGCCTTTCCAGGCGCATGCGGAGGGTGACCACAACATGGGAGAGGTATTGTCATCCGGCGAATCCATGAAAACAGCGTCGAATCCTTTGTTCCACGACCTCCGCGCGGCATCCTCGCTCAGCGGGTGTGTCAACCACACAAGAGCTGTCACTACCACTGGCCCCTTCATACCGCGGAGCATGCTCGCAGCGGACTCCACACCAGTCTCTGCCTGATCGAGTGCATCGAGAGCCCTGGCAGCACTCGTGTCCACGAGCTGCGGAAGCTCCAAATCCCCAGACGGAAGAAGTTTCAAACTTGTTCTGTATCGGTGGCTCTGAACCGTTCCGGCAACGTAGGAAGATCGCGGGCCCAGGACAATTGAGATAGACCCTCCATCGGGCCGGACGCTCATATCCTCATCTTTGAGATCCTCAAAGACAACATAATGGCCCGGGTGGCTGACAGCGAACGCGTTGGCGACGACCAGACGAGCTCTGTCGTTGTTGCTGTATTCCTTCCATGGCCCGAACAGACGCCCAGAAAAAAGAAGAAGGATGACGATAGCCGCGGCTCCGATGACAACGGGGCTAGCGTGCCGAAAAATCTTCACGACCATTTACTTCTCCTTTCCGAAAATATGCTTGAGGCATACAGCAAGGGGTGAGAGAACATACGTTCCCCCACCCCCTGATCATCTCGAACGGTTGGCCGCTAGTCTAGCGAACCATACAGCTCAACCGCCTCCCCCTTACAGGCAATGGGATGCAGCTGTACCTCTGTTCCCACCAGACGGGCGATCAGCTTCGCCTCCAGATCACACGTGTAGGCATGCTCTGATCTGACCGAGTATTTCAGCGAACCGGTTTTTCCCGTCTGCGGATCTGTCGTCTTAACCGTGAAGTAGGCCTTGAGAAAGTTTCTCATGTAGTGGCCGTAACGGTCGATTTTACAGGTGCCCGAGAATGGCTCCTCGCATTTGACAACCACCTGACCCGTTTGATCCTTGGCAGTTGTGGGGTTGTTCGGATCCTCGTTCAGCGCGACCTGTTCGTGGCACTTTTCCACCTTGCTGCCACTGAAGGATATAGTTCCCTTCACCCCGTTGCTCGCCGGATCGAGGCTGAGCCCACCTTCCAGGTTCGCCTGCGCCTGAGAAAGATTGTGGCGGAAGCAGGCAATCGCCTTCATCTCCATTCCGCCCATATCCTTTTTTGGATCCTTGCTCTCATACCGGAGAGCCTTCTTGAATGCCTTGGCGAAATCCGTGTTCCAATACTTCTTGTTCTGCGGATATGCATACATGAAGTTGTTGAATTTCGACAGCTCCCACCTCTGCAGCCGATCGGTCGTCCCATACCGCTCAGGGTCGAGCCAGCTCGAATACACGGAGGACAGCACCCACCAATTTTTCTTCCCCAGTTTTTGATTGACCTCGCAGTAGAGGCTGTACTGCCCGATGGCACATTTCTGGCCACCACCGGGAGCGACGCCACCGGCAGAACCACACTGGGTGGCGGCCGACGCTCGGGCCTCCGAAGACTCCCCCGCACACTCGACAGCCCCAGGGTCACCAAAGTCAGTGGAGTCCTGCTCGGCGGGCATCGGGGCCTCGATGATGGTCAGACCGCCGCAACGATCGAAAACAAAGATCGAGATAGTGGATTCACCCGGCTCGACCTGGCCTGGGATGCCGTCGGCCGTCCTCGCGGCGGCCATCCCTTCCTCCGGTGTCGTGGGCACCTCTTCCCAGTCCCGTGTGACCTTGACGGTCACACGCACCATGTCACCCCCCACCTCCTGCACGACCACGTCATCAAGAGTGACGGTGGAATTGGTGCGAGCCAGCCCCAGGGCGGTCAGACTGTTCTTCTGACCGATCAGTGAAAGGTTGAGAAGAGATATCTGGGCAGTGATAGGACTGTCCGGAGTCACTCCGGGTGCTTGCCAGACCGTTGCCGCTTGATCTTCCAGGACCGCGTCCTGCGTCTCGTAGTAACTCCTGACCCTGTCCGTGTAGTCCTGTGTGGTCGACACCGACTGAGCATCTGTGGCTTGAGAACGCGTGTCCAGGTAAGGAACACACCCCTGAGAGGACGAGGGCGGAGGCGGGGGCGGCACCGCCTTGGGAGTAACGGTTGTGGACTCCCATCCACTGACACCGAAGGCAGTACGCGCTCGGACCTTGATCGTGTAGACAGTGCCGTTAGTGAGACCGGCGACCGGGGTGAACGGATCGGTGGCCTTGAGAGTGCGGACGCCGCTGGCACCGGACACCTCGATGTCGTAACCATCCAGGAGCGCGACACTCCCGTTGGTCTCCGGCAACCCCCAGCTCACGACCGCACCACCGTCACCAGCCGAGGCGACAAGATTGAGAACGTTGCCCGGAGGGCCCGCAGGCATGTAGGTAAGGACGATCGACGGCTGGTCGGTGACTCCTGAGCTGCCGAAGGCGATGGCCTCGTCGCTGCCGGAGGTAAGCATCAGCCACTGATACTCACTACCGGCGATGTCGGCCTGCGGCGCGGCGATCGGGAAGGTATAGGCAGCAGTGCTGTCATCGATGTCATCTTCCAGGTCTGATCCCTTGGTTTCTCCGGTCACCTCGCTCTTCAAAGGCACCGCAGTGATCACTGTGTCTGCCGGACACACCCCCGAAGAGCAGGTAGGCGTTCCGAGTTTGAGGATTCCCTCGGACACACCGGCACCGTCGGGCAACTCGCTGAGCTTGATGCCCAGCACGGTCGCGACCTTGTCCGCTCCCGCACCGCCCAGTTGGATGGTGGCGGAATCCGTGAGCACACAAGGGCCACCGTCACAGGCCGTCGGGTCGACCTTGGCGGTCTTGATGACGAAGTTGTCCTTGAGCAGGGTCAGACGGTTGACGGTTTCAGTGGGTGGTTCCGGTGGGGTGCCGGGGATGGTGACGCTGACCGGGGCGGTCTTGGCGGTGCAGATCTCCAGGGCGCAGGCCTGCATCTGCCAGGTGTAGGTTCCGCCGAGCTGGACGGTGTTCTCCGGCACCTGGAAGGACGCGCGCTCTCCGCCGTTGACCGTACGTTCGCCGAGCGGGCTGGAGCCGACCGGAGCGCCGGTGCTGTTGTAGAGGAAATACTTGGCGGTGACCGGACCGCCCGAGGGGCGGTTGACCATGCCGGACAGGATCGGCCGGGTTGGGTCGGCCATGCCGGTCTCGGCGTCCGTGGGAACGTACGGCGCGTCGGTGGTGATGCGGTAGTACGGGCTTTCGCTACAGGTGATGGGGGTGACCCCGTTGATGCACGCCCTGACGGAGATCTTGAAGCTGTCGACGTTGCTGACGTCGTAGGTGATGGACGCGCTCTGGCCGGAGGGCAGGTTGGCGTTGGTAGGCGGCGTGAGGTTGAGCATCCACTGGATCTCGGTGGGGCTCAGGGCCCGGTCGTAGGCGCGGATCTCGTCGTAGGCGGCCTTGACCGAGGAGTAGCCGGTACCGGCATGCTTGCCGTTGCCGAGCTCGAAGATCTGGTCGGCCTGCCAGGGGGTGACGGTGTAGTCGGCTTCGGCGGCCTGGACACCGTTGACGTACAGGCGGATCTTCTTGGCGACGGCGTCGTAGACGCCGGCCAGGTGGGTCCAGGTGCCGATCTGCGCGGCCGCAGAGGACTTGATCTCCGTTACGGCGCTGGTGGCGGTGTTGTCGTGGTGCATCTGCATGTTCCACTTGCCGCCGGTGGAGCTGTAGCCGACGGTGAAGGCGCTGTTGACAGTGCCGCTCTGGCTGATCAGCGGGATCGTGCTGGTGCCGACGTCCAGCCGGACCCAACCGGCCGCGGAGAAGCTCTTGTCGGTGCGCAGCACCGGCTCTTCGGTGGAGGCGGTCGACGGGTTGGCCGAGGTGCCGTTGAGGAACAGGGCCTTGCCGTCCTTGCCGTTGACCCATGAGTAGCGGTTGGCGATGAAAATCAGCGGGTTTCCCTTGCCGCTGGAGTCGGTGCCTTCGGTGCCCTCGGTGAAACTCCACTTGCCTACCTCCCCGCCGCCCGTGGTCCAGGTCGGAAGAGGAGCGGTGGAGTCGACGACGGAAACGTAGTAGTCGATGTTCCTTCCGTCGACGGAGGCGGACTTGTAGCCGACTCTGGCCGACTTCTCGCGGATGATCGCGTGCTCGCCGTCCATCGAGTCGACCGACTCGGCGGTGACCGTCGGGATCTCGGGCGGCAGGATGTACTGGGTGATCAGCTTGGGCGGGGTGGCGCCGGTGCCGGTCGTCTCCGCGGAGTGGTAGACCGCCGAGTAGCCGTTGAAGCGGTCGACGCTCTCGCTGGGTCCCTTGAGCTCGACACCGTAGTTGGGCTGCCCGCTCGCCCACCCCTTGACCCAGTTGGTGATCGGCCAGGTCATCACGCCGGGGGTAAGGACATTCGTGGTCGGGCAGGGGGTGGCCACGAAGTCGTTGGTGCCGGGCTTGTTGGACCAGGTCATCCTGCCCGTGGTCCAGTCGGCGTTGACCCGGCCCGCGTAGACCTTGCCGTCACCGCGCAGGTGGCAGCCGGGTGACTCGGTGCGCCACAGCTGCATGGTCGAGGAGATGATGGGCTTGTTCGCCAGGGTCGCGACGTCGAACTTCAGGTACGAGCGCCAGTAGTTGACCGCGCTCACCCCGTTGCAGCTGGAGTAGGCGGCACCGATCTTCAGCAGCGTGGCGCCCGGCTGGTCGTTGGTGACGCAGTCCGCACCGCTGGAGAGCAGCGTGTCGGTCTTGACGGTCAACGTGGAGGTGGGGTCCACCACGACGGGGTAGACGGTGGCGGGGTCGGCCAGCCAGCCGGTGTCCGGCTTGAGGACCAGTGTCCGTTCGCCACCGTCCTCGACGACGGAGGTGGCGATCGGGGCGTTACGCGGGACGGCGGTGGCCTTGGGGTCCCGCGCGCCGAAGCCGGTGCTGTCCCACATCACCGGCTTCGGCGCCTGGGCGACGACCTTGTCCTTGGCGTCGGTGAGCTCCAGGCCGCCCCGCTTGGACATGGCGAGGGTCAGCTCCGGAGACTCCACCGGGATGCGGATCTCCAGCGGCCCCTTGGGACGCTCACGCAGCACCACGTCGTGCCGGAAGCCGGTGGGCAGGGCGGTGACGACCAGGTCGGCCGCGGGCCCGGCGGCGTCCGGGTAGGTGGCGACGTTGCCCTTCACCACGGGACGGGGCAGTTTCCCGTCCCAGGAGAGGCTGAGGCTCTGTTTCGCGTCACGCTTCATCACCGCGAACGGGGTGTCGCCCCCGCCGAGGGAGAAGGCGAGGTCGGCCTTGGCCACCTTGGGCTTGAGAACACCGTCCTTCTCCACCAGCGTGGTGTCGATCCACGCCCACGAACCATCGGACTGCTCAACCTGCGCGGGGCCCGAGTACGACTCCGTCTTCAGGCTGCCGTCCGGAAAGGCCCAGGTGCGCGAGGTCTCGGTGAAGGCCCCGATGGCCTCGACAGGTTTGTTCTGCTTCCTGGCCTCCGTGATCGCCGCGCGCAGCGGGGCATCGGGGTCCTTCGGGCGGGGAAACGGCGTCTGGACCGGCACCGAGGGACCGGGCGTGGGGTCGGCCTGCGCGGGCAGGGTGCTGCCCGACACCAGGAGCGAGGCGGTCAGGGCCGCGACGGTCACGACCGTGGGCGTGATCCGTCTGAGTGATCCACGTCTTGACGGCGTGGAAGGGTGACTCGGTAAGGGAGACCCCACCGATTACCTCCAGTGCTTGTGGGGAGCCGGCCAGGATTCGAAGACAAAAGCGACCGGCCGGAGATGATCGTCACAAGCATCACGGTTGGCGCTGTTGATCTTGTCATATAGAATGTCATGATCTTGTTATTTGATTCGCCGCCATCTGTTTTCAGCAGGAAATCGCAGTTGAGTGGGCATGCGGCGACAAACATCCATGGGCTGTTCGACGAACAGCGCTTCTTGGCGTCTACCGTGCATCGGGGGTTGGAATGGAGATTCGCGTTCTCGGTCCGGTCGACATCTGGCGTGACGGTCGTTCGATCGCGATCGTCGGGCCGAAACAACGAACCTTGCTGGCCCTTCTGGTCTTGCAGGCGGACCGGGTGGTTTCCCACGACCGGCTCTTGACGGCTCTGTGGGGGACGAAGATCCCGGCCAGCGGACGACGGTTGTTGCACAACCACCTGTGGTCGGTACGACGCCTGCTCACCGACGGCAACTCCGTGGTGAGCACGCCCACCGGTTACTCGCTACGACTACCGGCGGGCGCCTGCGACCTTGACGTCTTCGTCACCGAGACGGCGCTCGCCCGCTCCGCCCTGGCCAAGGGGGACGTCGCCCACGCCTCGGAGGGATTCCACCGGGCACTGTCACTGTGGCGCGGCCCCGCACTCGGCGGTACCAGCTTCGAGCTGCAGGCGACCGAGGGGGCGGTTCTGGAGGAGCTACGTCTCGCCGCGCTCATCGATCGCATCGACGCCGATCTCGCCCTGGGACGGCACGCCGAGCTGGTCGGCGAACTGCGCCTGCTGGTGGCCGAGCATCCGCTGAACGAGAAACTGCGCGGCCAGTTGATGTCCGCCCTCCACCGTGCCGGGCGTACGGCGGAGGCGCTCGAGGAGTTCAGGATCGGCCGCCGGCACTTCCGCGACGAACTCGGCCTGGAACCCGGCGAGGAACTCGCCGGCATCCACCAGGCGATCTTGTCCGGAGGGGACGTCGCCGACGACGTCATGGCGACACCCCCTCCAGTCGGCCGTGCCTCGCACGTACCTCGGCAGTTGCCCGCCGACATCGCACGCTTCACCGGCCGCTTGGAGACACTGCGTCAGCTGAACGCGCTTCTCTCCGAGAAGGAGGGCGCGACAACCGTGGTGATCTCCGCCATCGCAGGCACTGCCGGAGTCGGCAAAACCGCTCTGGCGACACATTGGGGACACAGGACATCCGCCCGGTTTCCGGACGGGCAGCTCTACATCAACCTGCACGGCTATTCAGGAATACGGGCCACGACAGGGGCCCAGGCACTCAATCAGCTTCTCCGCGGGCTCGGCGTGGTGGACGACGAGATCCCGCACGACGTCGACGAACGAGCGACACTCTATAGATCGCTGCTGGCCGAAAGGCGAATGCTCGTCGTCTTGGACAACGCCGCCACACCAGACCAGGTCCGCCCCCTGCTGCCCGGCTCCTCCCCCTCCAGGGTCATCATCACCAGTCGTGACGCTCTGCGAAGTCTGTTCGTCACTCATGACGTGCACAGCATTTCGCTCGACGTGCTGTCGGCCGGTGAGGCGATCGATCTCCTCAGCAGCCTCCTGGGCGGGAACGGTGCGGCTCACGAGGTCGGCGCCGTCGCCGAACTGGCCCAGCTCTGCGGATATCTGCCACTGGCACTACGGCTGGCGGCAGCACAGCTCACGGGGGCTTCCTCTGCCGAGGTCGGGGAGTTCGTCGCCAAGCTCAGACAGGAGAACCGACTGACCGTCCTGGATCTCGACGAAGATCCGGGGATCGGCGTCCGTGCCGCACTGGAGGTGTCCTACCGGAGTCTCACGACACCGGCTCGGCGAATGTTCCGGATGCTCGGCCTGCACCCCGGACCGTCCATCGGACTGGACGCCGCAGCCGCTCTGACCGGTATGTCCGTCGCGAACGCCGCCGCCGCGGTCGGGACGCTGGTCAACGCGCACCTACTGCAGAAGAACGACGAGCAGAGGCTGTCGATGCACGACCTCGTGCGCGTCTACGCGGAAGAGCGGTGCGCTGACGACGAGACCGACGACGACCGTGACACCGCTCTGACGAGAACGCTCGACTGGTACCGGAACTCGGTCGTGAAGGCCATGGAACATCTGTCGCCCGAGGAAGTCACCTCCCCGGCGATCGTCCCGGTCGACGGGACACCGGATTTTCCGGGCTTCGAAGAGGCGATGGCCTGGCTGGAACGGGAGCACCACACCCTCGTGGCTGTGATCGTCCATGCGGCGCGACGAAGCCGGCATATGCACGTCTGCCGGATCTTCAGCAGGTTGTCGTGGTTCTTCTACGCGAGGAACCACCTTGACGATCTCTTCACGACAGGCGAGATCGCGTTGTCCTCCGCCCGTCTGATCGCTGACCGCGCCGGTGAGGCCGAGATCCTGAGCGACCTCGGCTACGCCAAGATGTTCACCGGGCGATACGCCGAGCATCTCGACCACCAGCAGAAGGCGTTGGAGATCCGGCGCGCGTCCGGAGACCGTACGGGGGAGGCGAACGCGCTGAGGCACGTGAGCTACGCCTCATACCTGGCCGGGCACCCCGTCAAGGCGATCGAGGTCGGCGAGCAATGTCTGGCTCTCACCCGCGAGATCGGGAACCGAGTCAACGAGATCGCCGTGATGGACAGCTTGGCGCTCAGTTATTCCTGCCTGGGCAGGCTCGACGAGGCGGCGGAAGTTTTGTCGAGGTGTCTGCGTCATTGGCGTGAAGTCGGCAGGGAGTACAACGAGGCTTACAGCCTCGTGCAATTGGGCATCGTCCACGGGAAATTGAAAAAAACGGTAGCCGCTCTGGACTATTTCGAACAGGCATTGCTGCTGGGGCGCGACCAGGGCAATCAACGAATCGAAGTCGACGCTCTCAACGGCATCGCCGTGGTTCTGCGGCAGGAGGAACGCTACCGCGAAGCCTTCGACTACCATGAGCAAGCGCTTGCCCTCGCGAGGGCTCTGCGGAGCAGGCCGCTTGAGGGCGAGATGCTCAGCAGTCTCGCGAACACCTGCCTTGCGAGCGGGGACGCCCAGACCTCCCTTGAGCACTACCAGGATGCCGTCCGCCGCGCCGACGAAGCGGACGACGTCTACGAGCGGGGATTCGCCCACGAGGGGTTGGGTAACGCGCTACGAGCCCTGGGGCGGGCAGATGAGGCCGTGGAGCACTGGAGGACGGCGTTCGGTATTTGGGCACCCATGGGCGTCCCTCAGGCAGAGGAGATCGCTAAGCGCATGCGCGAGGCCCGTCCGGCCTGACGGCGTCCGCGCTACGGCGAACGAAAGCACAACCGCGGCATCGCAGGCGCTCATCCCGCGTGACACAAGGTCGCGGCCACTGCTCAGGCCGTGAGCAGCAGCGCCGTCACCGTGGCGGTGACCCCCACCACGACCAGCGCCGTCCCCGTCAGGACGAACGTGAGCATCGGCACCCGCACCCCCCTGCGGCGGCACCACTCGAACCACAGCAGGGTGGCGAGGGAGGCCCACGGAGTGATCACCGAACCCGCGTTGGTGCCGACGAGCAGGGCGAGCAGCAGGTCCCGGTCTCCCGGAGGGATGGCCTGCTCTACCACGGTGTAGGCGGGCAGATTGTTGATCAGGTTGGACAGCACCGCGCCGACGGCCGCCACCCGATAGGCCCCGTCGCCTCCCGGGCCCCCGGAGGTCCCGACGAGGGAGCCCATCACCGAGGCCAGGCCGTACCGGCTCAGGGTGGGCACCACCAGGAACAGGCCGACGACGAAGACGAGCAGCTGCCAGGGGAACAGCGCGAAGGTGAGCTTCGAACGGTCGCGCCAGGCGAAGGCGGCGATCATCAGGGCGGCCCCGGCCAGGGCGGCGAACTGGATCGGCAGCTCCAGCAGGATCGCGGCGACGAACAGGACGCACGCCGAGGCCGCGATCCTGAACAGCACCGGGTCGGCGACCGGCCCCGGGGTCGGCGGGTCGTAGCGGACGGCACCGCGTCGGCCACGGCGCCAGAAGAACACCCACAGGAAGATCATGGTGACCGCGATGGAGACGAGCTGGGGGAACCAGAGCCGCCCGGCGAACTCGCGGGCGGACATGCCGAGCCGTTCCATGGCCAGCAGGTTCGTCAGGTTCGACACCGGCAGGAGCAGGGCTGCGGTGTTGGCCAGCCAGAGGGTCGTCATGGCCAGCGGCAGCGCGGCGATCCCGGTCCTGGCCGCGAGGGCGAGCATGACGGGCGTCAGCAGCACCACCGTGGTGTCCAGGTTCAGGAAGATGGTGACCACCGAGGCGAAGGCCGTGCACAGCAGGAAGAGCGCGACGTGGTTTCCCCGCCCCACCGCCGCCAGCCGGATCGCGATCACGTCGAAGAGCCGGGCCTCCTTGACGAGGTCCGCGAGGATGATCACCGCGCCGAGGAACAGCAGGATGGGCGCGATGCGCTCCATCTCGCTCCAGGCCTCCCGTACGGGGAGCAGGCCGGTCGCGACGAACAGGAGACCGAGGCCGAGGAGCCCGAAGCGGATCCGGTCCAGAACGCTCAATCGCCGCAGCACATCGGACATGGTCGCACGCCTCACCTGCGTGAACAGGGCCAGGGCAGGGTTATCACACCCAGGCGTCGCCCCAGAGTCATCGCACCTGGGCGTCGGGGCGGGGTTGTCTCATCCGGGCGTCGGCGCGGGTCATCGAGATCCCCGGACGCCGCCCCGCCCGGGCGGGCACCGAGGCCCGCCAAGGTGACCCCCGCTCGCACGTCGAAAGGGATCCCCACACGACCACCCCGCCCAGACGAGCACCGGGGTCCACCCGGATGACTCCCCGCTCAGACGAGCACAGGGGTCTGTCCGGACGACTCCCCGCTCAGGCGGGCACCGAGCGAGGCCCGCCAAGGTGGCCCCGCTCGGACGTCGAAAGGGATCCTCCACACGACCGCCCCGCCCAGACGAGCGCCGGGGTCCGCCCGGACGAGGCTGAGCCGCCCGTACGACTCTCCCGCTCAGACGGTGGCGCGGCGGGCTGTGAGGTCGGCCCAGACGCCGTCCATCCGGGCTTCCAGCTCCTCCAGGGTCCCCTCGTTCGGGATGACGATGTCGGCGATCTCCAGCCGCTCCTCGCGGGTCGCCTGGGCCGCGAGCCTGGCCCTGGCGTCCTGCTCGCTCATGCCGCGCAGCTCGACCAGCCGGGCGACGCGCACCTCGTCGGCGGCGTCGACGACGATCACCACCTCGTACATGGGACCGAGCTTGTTCTCCGCCAGCAGCGGCACGTCGTAGATCACGATGCTGCGGGGAGCCGCCTGCTCCTGCAGCTCGGCGACCCTCGCGCCGACGAGCGGATGGACGATGGCGTTGAGGGAGGCGAGCTTCTCGGAGTCGGCGAAGACGATCGAGCCGAGCTTCTCCCGGTTGAGCGAGCCGTCCTCGCGCAGGACGTCCGTGCCGAAGACCCCGGTCACGCGCGCCAGCCCGGGGGTTCCCGGCTCGACGACCTCTCTGGCGATCTTGTCGGCGTCGATGACCATGGCGCCACGGGCGCCCAGCCGCCGGGAGACCTCGCTCTTGCCCGACCCGATGCCGCCGGTAAGCCCCACCTTCAACATGATCCGCAGCATACGCCGTACGGGCCGCGATCCGGTGCGGTCGGCGACGGGGTCTTCACCTCGGATCGCCGTCGCCATGTCACGGCCCGCCGTTCGTCCCGCCGTACGAGAGCGATCTTCCCCTGGCCGGGGGCCGGACCCGCACCTCACAGTGCTCACCGGCTGACGATCCCAGCGGTGCCCCCTCGCGGCGCCGGAGAGCACGCCTGCCGCCCTTCTGGCCTACGACGTACGTAAGACCCTCACAGCTCCCTGCGCATGTGTACCAGGGTCAGGTGGTCGGTCATCCGCTCCCTGCGCGTCTCGCGGTAGCCGTGGCGGCGGTAGAGGCGGAGGTTGCCCTCCGACAGGTGGCCGGTGAACAGGTCGAAGGCGAGTGCCGTGGCGGCCTCGTCGTGCAGGGCCGCCAGCAGGGCTCCGCCGATGCCCGCGCCCTGACGGTCGGGGGCGACGACCAGGCGGCCCACCAGGCAGGTCGTGCCGGACATCCGGCCGCGGACCGACCCCACGATCCTCGACCCGTCCCTGGCGACGAGCACGGTGGCCGTCTCTACGGCCTTGCGGACCTGGGCGATCGACTCCACGAGCGGCGCGATGAACGGGTCGCCGTAGAGCTGGGCCTCGCCCACGTAGGCGGCGCGCTGCACGGTCAGGATCTCGCCCGCGTCCTCGGGCTCCGCCCACTCGATCACGGTCACGGCGTCACCCTAGCGGCCGGGAGGAAGGCCGGGGGAAGCGGGCCACCACCGCCGGACGCCGTCACGCCGTCTCAGCGGGCCCGCGGGTCCCATGAACTCACGGGACACACGAAAACACGAAAAACCGCCGCCAAGCCCCCGGGAGCCCTGGGAACCCCGGGAACACGGAAAGGGCCCCGCCCGAGCGGGGCCCTTCCGTCGATCTTCTACCGCGTTGTCAGCACCGTCTCGGCACCGTCAGTTCTGGCCGCCCGCGAGCTTCTCGCGCAGAGCCGCGAGAGCCTCGTCGGAGGCCAGGGCGCCCGCCGCCGGAGCGGAGGAGCCACTGCTGCTGCTGGAGGCGCCGGTGGAACCCGTGGCCGGGGTCTCGCCGGAGTAGGACGTGGGGGCCGCCTCGCCCGCCTCGGCCTCGGCCTTGCGGGCCTCCTCGACCTGCTTCTTGTGAGCCTCGAAGCGGGTCTGAGCCTCGGCGTACTGCCGCTCCCACTCCTCGCGCTGCTTGTCGAAGCCGTCGAGCCACTCGCCGGTCTCGGAGTCGAAGCCCTCGGGGTAGATGTAGTTGCCCGAGTCGTCGTAGGTCGCCGCCATGCCGTACAGCGTGGGGTCGAACTCGACGTCGGCGCCGATCGCACCCTCGTTCGCCTGCTTGAGCGACAGCGAGATCCGGCGGCGCTCGAGGTCGATGTCGATGATCTTCACGAAGATCTCGTCGCCGACCTGAACGACCTGCTCGGGGATCTCGACGTGGCGCTCGGCCAGCTCGGAGATGTGGACCAGGCCCTCGATGCCCTCCTCGACCCGGACGAACGCACCGAACGGCACCAGCTTGGTGACGCGGCCCGGAACGACCTGACCGATCTGGTGGGTGCGGGCGAACTGCTGCCAGGGGTCTTCCTGCGTCGCCTTGAGCGACAGGGAGACGCGCTCGCGCTCCATGTCGACGTCGAGCACCTCGACGGTGACCTCCTGGCCGACCTCGACAACCTCGGAGGGGTGGTCGATGTGCTTCCAGGAGAGCTCGGAGACGTGGACCAGACCGTCGACGCCGCCGAGGTCGACGAACGCACCGAAGTTGACGATCGAGGAGACGACGCCCTTGCGGACCTGACCCTTCTGCAGGGTGTTGAGGAACGTCTGGCGAACCTCGGACTGGGTCTGCTCAAGCCAGGCGCGACGGGACAGAACCACGTTGTTGCGGTTCTTGTCGAGCTCGATGATCTTCGCTTCGAGCTCACGGCCCACGTACGGCTGGAGGTCGCGGACGCGCCGCATCTCGACCAGGGACGCCGGCAGGAAGCCACGCAGGCCGATGTCGAGGATGAGACCACCCTTGACGACCTCGATGACCGTGCCGGTGACGATGCCGTCCTCGTCCTTGATCTTCTCGATCGTGCCCCAGGCCCGCTCGTACTGAGCGCGCTTCTTGGACAGGATCAGGCGGCCTTCCTTGTCCTCCTTCTGGAGGACGAGGGCCTCGACGTGCTCGCCAACCTCGACGACATCCGCCGGGTCGACATCGTGCTTGATCGAGAGCTCGCGCGAGGGGATGACGCCCTCGGTCTTGTAGCCGATGTCGAGCAAAACTTCGTCTCGATCGACCTTGACGACGGTGCCCTCGACGATGTCGCCGTCGTTGAAGTACTTGATGGTCAGGTCGATCGCTGCGAGGAACTCTTCCTCGGAGCCGATGTCGTTGACCGCTACCTGCGGGGTGCTCGAGGTGGCCTCAGTGCTGCTCGTCATGTGTGGAGTTGCTCCGAACGCGGACAGATGTCGATGTGGCGAACGCGCGGCAGGCCTCTTACCGTCAGCCGAAGAATTAGCATCGGCGTGATCGAGCGCGAGCCCACTCCGTCCGAGACACGCGCGAGCCCACAACGCAGCGATCAGCATATGAGACCAGACGGGTATGGTCAATCCAATGACTCTACGCGCCCGCGTGCCGGAAAGATAACGATCTCGCTTAATAGGCGTTGATCTTCTGCCTCCGGTCCGCCCTGATACTACCGCGAAGCCCGCGTGGGACGGAGATGCGGTCGGGATCCCCGTCGGCCGTGTAGCGCTCGCGGGGGTGCTTGTTCAGCCACCCGAGCCAGTATTCGGAACACCACTTCCGGCACTCCCCCTTCCTGCCGTTGCTCTGGATCCGCTGGATCGCGCGCCAGTTGTAGTCCTTGACGAACGGCGAGACCGACGGCTCGGCTCCGGCCAGGAAGACGCCCTTGAATCGATAGGACACGCCGTGCCACTTTCCCGACTGCACGGTAGATCTTTTGCGGGGCATCGCGCCGAACGGCAGCGCCAGCGTCTCCGAGGGGGGAACGCCGAGCTTCCTCAGCAGCCGCTCGACCCTGGCGACCTGCTCGACGATCTTCTTCTTGGGCAGGCCCGGCAGGTTAGGGTGGCTCCAGGTGTGGTTGGCCACCTCGAAGCCCCGCGAGGCCAGCCAGCGCACGGCCCGTTCCTGGTCCTTCTCCTCGCGCAGGCCGAACGGGTGGCGGTTGACCCAGAAGGTGGCGACGGGCCGGAAGCCGGGATACTTCACGGCGACCTGGTAGATGATGCCGACCGCGGTGTCCTTGGCCGGGGTGCCGTCCGCCTCCAGGGCGAAGTGGCTGGGGTGGCCGTCGTCGAAGGTCAGCACGACCGGGTGCTTGCCCGCCGGGATGTCCATCCTCCCGGTGGCGAACTCCCGCGCGGTGACCGGCACGTAGCCGTCCCTGGCGAGCTTCTCCAGCTCCTTGCGCATCTGGGCGGGGGTGCGGTCGATCGACGCCAGCCTCTTGCCGGTGATCCGGTGGTACATCAGGATCGGGACCGCTCCGGCCTCGTTGGCCCCCACCTGCCGCGCGAACTCCACCGAGGCGGTGATCGGCGGCGGCAGCTCGGCCGAGGGCAGGTCGGGCACCGGCGAGGGGACCGGGGGCGGCGGGGACGTGCTGGCCGTCGACACGCCCGGCCGGGACGCGCCGGGCGGCGCGGAGGCTGGCGGGAGGACGAGGAGCACCACCAGCGCCACCGCGACGACCACCACATTGGCGAGGATGATGATCTTCGTCAGGGGGATTGGACTCCGCACAGAACTCCCGTGCCCGTCGAGCTTTTCGGCTTGGATCACCAGCCTAGAACAGACTCGGACAGGCCCGGCCAACCAGCGGGACCCGACCCCTCGGAGACCGTCGCCGCGAGCCCGGGAGTGATCGTCGGCGCCCGGTGTCCTCCCAGGTGGGAGCCGTGACGGCCCCGCTGGCCGACATCCTCACGGATCCGTACGAGAGCCTGTTGGACAGTCCCCCTCGGCGCCCGGAGGAGCCGTCGGCGCCCCGGGGAGTCACCGGCTCCCGAAGGCCCGCCGGTCTCCGGCCGAGGCGACCCCTGCGGGCGCGCCCGCAGGGGCGCCGACTCAGGTCCCGGAGACTCCGGGCGCGCCCGGAGGGGGCCGCCGACGGCCCGGGGGCCGTCAGTGCCCGGCGTCCTCCCAGGTGCGGCCGACGCCCACCGAGACGGCCAGCGGGACGCGCAGGGAGTACGCGGCGTTCATGCGGTCGGTGACCAGCTCCCGCAGGGTCTCCAGCTCGCCGGGGGCCACCTCGAACACGAGCTCGTCGTGGACCTGCAGCAGCATCCGGGAGCCGAGGGCCGCCTCCTTCAGCGCGCTCTGCACGTTGAGCATCGCGACCTTGATGATGTCGGCCGCGGACCCCTGGATGGGCGCGTTGAGCGCCATCCGCTCGGCGATCTCGCGGCGCTGGCGGTTGTCGCTGTTGAGGTCGGGCAGGTAGCGGCGGCGGCCGAGGATGGTCTCGGTGTAGCCGTCGTTCCTGGCCTGCGCGACGATCGCGTTGAGGAAGTCGCGGACGCCGCCGAACTCCTCGAAGTACTCCTCCTTGAGCGCCCGCGCCTCGGAGACCGGGATGTTGAGCTGCTCCGACAGCCCGAAGTCGGACAGGCCGTAGGCGAGGCCGTAGTTCATCGCCTTGATCTTGGCCCGCATCTCCCCGGTGACCTTCTCCGGCTCGACGTCGAAGACCCGGGCCGCGGTGGCCATGTGGAAGTCGTGCCCGGACTCGAAGGACGCGATGAGCGCCTCGTCGCCGGACAGGTGGGCCATGACGCGCAGCTCGATCTGGCTGTAGTCGGCGGTCAGCAGGGTCTCGAAGCCCTTGCCGACCACGAAGCCCTGCCGGATGCGGCGGCCCTCGGCGGTGCGGATCGGGATGTTCTGCAGGTTGGGCTTCTCCGAGCTGAGCCGCCCGGTGACCGCCACGATCTGGTTGAACGTGGTGTGGATGCGGCCGTCGTCGGCGATCTCCTTGATCAGGCCCTCGACCGTGACCTTCAGCTTGGCCTGGTCGCGGTGGCGCAGCATGATCGTCGGCAGCTCGTGCTCGGTCTGGGCGGCGAGCCAGGCCAGCGCGGAGGCGTCGGTGGTGTAACCCGTCTTGGTCTTCTTCGTCTTGGGCAGGTTGAGCCTGACGAACAGGATCTCCTGAAGCTGCTTGGGCGAGCCCAGGTTGAACTGCTCGCCGTCCACGGACGCGTGCGCCGCCTCGACCGCCTGCTTGACGGCGGCGCCGAACTCGGCCTCCAGGCCGCTGAGGTGCTCCCTGTCGGCGGCGATGCCGGCCCGCTCCAGCTCGGCGAGCACGGTGACGAGCGGCAGCTCCACCTCGCGCATGAGGTGGGTGCCGCCCAGCGGCTCCAGGGACGTCTCCAGCGCGTCGGCGAGCTCACCGACCGCCAGCGCCCGCAGGGCCAGGTCGTGGGCGCCGTCGTCGTCCTCGGCGTCGAAGAGGCTGGCCTGGCCGCCGTTGTCGGCCTCGCCGCGCAGCTCGCGCCGCAGGTAGACCCGTACGAGGTCCTCCAGCGGGAACGAGCGCTGCCCCGGCGTCGCCAGGTAGGCGGCGAGCGCGGTGTCGCAGGTGAGGCCGCGCAGCTCCATGCCCTGCGCCCACAGGGCGAGCATCGGGCCCTTGGCGTCGTGCACGGCCTTGGGCTTCGAGGCGTCGGCCAGCCACTCGCGCAGGGCCGTCTCGTCGGCCTCGGTCAGCGTGGTCGGGTCGATGAACGCCGCGCCGGGCCCGCCCTTCGTGTCGGCCTCCGCGCCCGCTCCCGCCCCGGCCGGTGCGATGGCGACGCAGTCGACGCGGCCGGTGCCGCTGCCGTACGCGCCCTTGAAGGCGAGGCCCGCGCGGCCCTCGGGCAGCGCGCGCAGCCACGGGGCCACCTCGTCGGGGCCCAGGGTGACGACCTCGACCTCGAAGCCCTCCTCCGCCTCGGCCTCGGGCGAGCCGATCGTCTTGAACAGCCGGTCGCGGATCTCACCGCGGAACTCCAGCGTGTCGAGGATCTTGTTGACCTCGTCGCGGTCGGCCGCGCCGAGCTCCAGGCTCGTGACCTCGTGCTCCAGCGGCACGTCGCGGATCAGCTGGGTCAGGCGCCGGTTCATCAGCACCTGGTCGAGGTGGTCGCGGAGCTTGTCGCCGACCTTGCCCTTGACCTCGTCGACGCGGTTGACCAGCTCCTCCAGCGAGCCGAACTCGCGGATCCACTTGGCCGCGGTCTTCTCGCCCACGCCGGGGATGTTCTTCAGGTTGTCGCTGGAGTCGCCGCGGATGGCCGCGAAGTCGGGATACTGCGCCGGGGTGAGCTCGTACTTCTCCAGCACCGCCTCGGGGGTGAACCTGGTCATGTTGCTGATGCCGACGCGGGTCATCAGCACGGTGATCCGCTCGTCGACGAGCTGCAGCGCGTCGCGGTCGCCGGTGACGATCAGCACGTTCATGTCCTGGGCCGCGGCGCGGGTGGCGAGGGTGGCGATCAGGTCGTCGGCCTCGTATCCGGCCAGCGACAGGTGCGGCACGCTCATCGCGTCGAGCACCTCGTGGATCAGGCTCATCTGGCTGCGGAAACTGTCGGGGCTCGCGCTCCGGTTCGCCTTGTAGTCGGCGTACTCCTCGTGGCGGAACGTCGGCTCCGAGCGGTCGAAACAGACCGCGACGTGGGTCGGCCGCTCGTCGCGGAGCACGTTGACCAGCATCGAGGTGAAACCGTAGACCGCGTTGGTCGTCTGACCTGTGGTGGTGGAGAAATTCTCCTCCGGCAGGGCATAGAACGCCCGATAGGCCAGTGAATGCCCATCCAGCAGCAGGAGACACGGACGAGTGGGGGTCGCTTCGCTCTTCGGCACAACGAAAGCCTAGTCTCCTGGTGCGACAGAAAACCTGGCCTCGCACGACAGGAGACGTCCCCTTGACCGTGACAGACCCCGACGAAGCCGCCCGGCGGATCGAGGAGGCGCTCGGCGCCTCGCACCGGAACACGCTGGTGGAGCGGATGGGCATCGTGATCACCGAGGCCACCCCCGAGCGGGTGGTCGGCACGATGCCGGTCGAGGGCAACATCCAACCCTACGGCCTGCTGCACGGCGGCGCCTCGTGCGTGCTGGCGGAGACCCTGGGGTCGACGGGCGCGGCCATCCACGCGGGTCCCGGGCGGATCGCCATGGGCATCGAGATCAACGCCACCCACCACCGCTCGGCGACCTCCGGGCTGGTCACCGGGGTGGCCACCCGGATCCACGGCGGCCGTACGCTCGCCACCTACGACATCGAGATCGTCGACGAACAGGGGCGCCGGGTGTGCACCTCGCGCCTGACGTGCATGCTCCGCGACGTCTGAGCGCGCCCGATCACGTCCGCCGATCATCTGATCACATCTCGTCCTCGATCATATTCGGACCGCCTTTTTGCCTTCCTGGCGCGAGGAGTCCGCTACGGTGGGTGACGGCGATGCCCGTGGGGGGGCCGAGTAGAAAACGTACGGGGTCGGGGAAGCTCCGTATGGCGCCAAAGGCCTCCCCCGGGCTCGCCGGGCTCACACGCCCCCGGATCCACGGCACACCGTCCGCGTGATCCCGAGCGGCTTCGTACGACTCCACACGACCCCGTACGGCTTCAGGCACGCCCTGGAAGCGCGTACGGCCCGCGCCGGGCGGCGCGGGCCGTGTGAAGCCTGTGAAGCCGTACGAGGAAGCCGTACGTGGCGGAACCCGTCCGCCGGTGCGTGTCAGATGTCGGTGTGCGTCGGGTCGAGCACGCGGCGCAGGAAGGTCTTCGTGCGCTCGTGCCGCGGAGCGCTGATCACCTGCTCCGGGGTGCCGTCCTCCACGATCACGCCGCCGTCCATGAACACCACCCGGTCGGCCACGTCGCGGGCGAACGCCATCTCGTGGGTGACCACGAGCATGGTCATCCCCTCCTCGGCGAGCTTGCGCATGACCGTGAGCACGTCACCGACGAGCTCGGGGTCGAGCGCGGAGGTGGGCTCGTCGAAGAGCATCAGCGCCGGGCTCATGGCCAGTGCCCTGGCGATGGCCACGCGCTGCTGCTGCCCGCCGGAGAGCTGGGCCGGGAAGGCGTCGCACTTCTCCCCGATGCCGACCTTGTCCAGGTTCTCCCTGGCGATCCGCTCGGACTCCGCCTTCCCCCGCTTCAGCACCCGGCGCTGCGAGATCATCACGTTCTGCAGGACGGTCATGTGCGGGAACAGGTTGAACTGCTGGAAGACCATCCCGACGCCGCGGCGGGCGGCGTCGATGTCGACGTCGCGGTGGGTCAGCTCCACGCCGTTGACGACGACCTTGCCCGAGGTGGGCTGCTCCAGCAGGTTCACGCAGCGCAGCAGCGTGGACTTGCCCGACCCCGAGGGGCCGATGACGCAGACCACCTGGCCGGGGTCGACGGCGAAGTCGATGCCCCGGAGGACCTCGTTCTTCCCGAAGTACTTGTGCAGGTCACGGATCTCGACCGCGTGGTTTCCCGGGGCCGCCTGGGCTTCCGGATTCGCTGGGCTCACTGTCACCGTCCCCTCGCCTGGCGCTTCTCCAGCTGGGACGCGAGATAGCCCAGCGGGATGGTGACCAGTAGATACGTCACACCTACGACCAGGATGGGCGTGGCGTTGGCATAGGTCGAGGCCATGTCGTTGCCGAACTTCGTGAGCTCGACGTAGTCGCCGGAGACGCCGAGGAACAGCACCAGCGAGGAGTCCTTGAGAAGGGACACGAACTGGTTGGTCGTCGGCGGGATGACGATGCGCACGGCCTGCGGGATGACGATGGTGACCATGGCCCGCGTGTACGACATGCCCAGCGAGCGCGCCGCCTCCATCTGCCCCTTGGGCACCGCCTGGAGCCCGGCGCGGAGCGTCTCGGCCATGTAGGCCGAGCCGACGATCGTCAGGCCCAGGATGCCCTGGCCGTACGTGCCGCCGGGCACCTCGAAGCCGGTGATCGCCAGCGGCAGGAACAGGATGAGCAGGAAGATCAGCAGGGCGGGCAGGCCACGGAAGATCTCGATGTAGGCGATCGCGATCCACCGGTAGGGCCGCACCGACGACAGCCGCATCAGCGCGAACAGCAGGCCGAGCAGGAAGGCGAAGACGAAACCGCCGACCGAGTAGATGATCGTGTTCTTCAGCGCGACCGTGAACAGGTCGGGCAGCGTCTTCTCTGCGATGTCGAGCCTGGTGAAGTTTTCCCCAAGCTTGACCCACTCGATGCGCAGGGCGAGGAAGACCACCACGGCCGCCAGTACGAGGTACTGGACGCCTCTGCTGATCTGCTGCCTCTTGCGGGGACTGAGCCCACTCCTGACGGGGACGCCCCCGCCGGGAGTGGGCTCTGTCGTCGTTGGCTGGTCGGTCATCGTCGGTCAGCCGAGCTCGCCGGGCTTCTTACCGAACCACTTGACGAAGATCTGCTCGTAGGTGCCGTCGGCCTTGGCCTCGGCGATCGAGTCGTTGATCGCCTTGAGCAGGATCGGGTCGGAGCCCTTCTTCAGGCCGACGCCGTACTGCTCGCCGGTGTCGAGGCTGGCGGCCAGCTCGAACTTGTCGGCGATCTCGGGCTTCTTCAGCCAGGTCAGGACGACCGGGAGGTCCTGGACGATCACGTCGACCTGGCCGGACTGCAGGCCAAGCAGCTCCTTGGGAGAGTCGGCGAACTCCTTGGGGTCGAGCCCCTTCCCCTTGACGAAGTCGAGGCCCGTGGTCGAGGCCTGGGCGCCGAGCTTGAGGCCCTTGGCCTTCACCTCGTCGAGGGTCTTGACGCCGCTTCCCTTCTTGGCCAGCAGGGCCTGCGTGGCGTCGAAGTAGGGCTCGGAGAAGTCGATGTTGGCCTTGCGCTCCTCGGTGATCGTCATACCGGCGGCGGCGACGTCACACTTGTTGGTGGCCATCGCCGCACCGCTCTTGATGACGGCGAAGTCGATGTCGACGATCTCCTGCGTCAGGCCGAGCTTCTTGGCGGCCAGGTCGACGATGTCGACGTCGAAGCCGACGACCTTGTCGCCCTCCTTGAACTGGAAGGGCTCGTACGGAAGGTTCGTGCAGGTGGTCAGCTTGCCGGGAGTGACGAGCTGAGGACCGGCCGCAGCCGCGGGAGCGCTTGCCGAGGCACCATTGCTCGGGCTGGCGGAGGTGGACTCGCCACCACCGCAGGCCGAAAGGCCGAGCGCACCGGCGACGACCATGGCGCCCACCGCCATCGCACGACGGGAAACAAAACTCAGGCCCACGAAGGCCTCCTTACGGTCAATGTCGCTTCTTGTATGGATACCTCAGTGCAGGTCATGCTTCATCACCTGCATAATCATGCAGATCACCAGTACGACACAATTCGGACAACAACCGCGTCCGGAGTTTTCTGTTCAATACCCTGCCCCCCACGCGGATCGGGGCGCCGACACTTGCCGGATCGTCAACCGTCATCCGGGGAGTCGTTGAACTTCAGGATCCACCTCGGTTACGTTGCCGGGTGTGCGTGATCCCCTGGTCCTGTTCACCGGTGCCGCCCTCGCCGTCACCGTCCTGTCCGGCTGCTCCGGGGCGGGCCCGGCGAGCCCCGCCTCCCCTCAGGCCACGCCCACCCCGACCTACGAGCTCCCGCCGCGCCCCGTACGGCCGAGCGAGAGCCCCGTCAGGGCCGCGCCGGTCACCGACGGCGACACCCGCTTCCAGGTGATCGGCCTGCAGAAGGGCCTGAGCGGCTTCTTCGGCAGCCACGCCGAGTGGCAGGCCAAGGGACAGTACGTGGTCGTGCGGATCCTCGTGGAGAACCCCGGCCGCACCAACGCCCGCTTCGACGCCAAGCGGCAGAGGCTCGTCGCCGCCGACGGCACCACCTACACGATCGACAAGTTCGCGCAGGCCATCAAGCGCCAGCCCGACGAGCTCCCGCTCGGCGCCCAGGTCAGGATCGAGCTGGACCTCTGGTACGACATCCCCAAGGACGCGAAGGTCGCCGCGATCCGGCTGTTCGGCGACCCGCCCCTCGGCGTGACCGGCAGCACCGACGGCGTACAGGTGCCGCTGCCCTGAGCGCTGTCCTGAGCCGCTCCGGGATCGTGTGAAGAGGGCCCGCCGCGGACGCGCGGCGGGCCCTCACCTGTCACGAGGCCGTGAAGGCCGCGAAGATCATCACGGCATCATGGGTCAGGGCAGTTCCTCGGCGACGTCCCGCTTCTCCTGAGGGGCCGGAGCGGAAGCCGGGGCCTTCTGGGCCTTCTGGGCGGGGGTGGCCTGCGCCGCCTCCGCCTCCAGGTCGAGCTCCGCGCCGCCGCCGAGGTAGGCGGCCTGCACGGCGGGGTCGTTGAGCAGCTCGTCCGCGGGCGCGCTCTTGACCACCTTCCCGGTCTCCAGGACGTAGGCGCGGTGGGCCAGCTTCAGCGCCTGCTGGGCGTTCTGCTCCACCAGCAGCACCGTGGTGCCCCGGCGGTTGATCTCCTCGATGATCTCGAAGATCTGCTGCACCAGCAGCGGCGCCAGGCCCATCGACGGCTCGTCCAGCAGCAGCACCTTGGGCTTGGCCATCAGCGCGCGGCCGATGGCGAGCATCTGCTGCTCGCCGCCGGACATCGTGCCGCCCATCTGGGTCCTGCGCTCCGCCAGGCGGGGGAAGAGCTCGTAGACCTCGGCCAGGTCGGCGCTGAAGTCACCCGAGCGGGTGTACGCGCCCATGAGCAGGTTGTCGTGCACCGTCATGCCGGGGAACACTCCCCGGCCCTCGGGCGCCTGCCCCAGGCCCGCGAGGACCCGCTTGTGGCCGGGCATCTTGCTGATGTCCTTGCCGTCGAAGGTGATGCTCCCCGACGACAGGCCGCGCAGGCCCGAGATCGTCTTCAGGGTCGTGGTCTTGCCCGCCCCGTTCGCCCCGATGAGCGTGACGATCTCGCCCTCGTTCACCTCGACCGAGATGCCCTTGAGCGCCTCGATCTTGCCGTAGTGGACACGAATGTCCTTGACCTCAAGAAGCATCGGCGGGAGCTCCCAAATACGCCTCGACGACCCGGGGGTCGGTCCGCACCTCGTCCGGCAGGCCATCGGCGATCTTCTGGCCGAAGTCCAGCACCGCGATGCGGTCACTGATGCCCATGATGAGGCTCATGTCGTGCTCGATGATCAGAATCGTCCGGCCCGCGTCGCGGATGTCCCGGATCAGCTGCTGCAGCGCCACCTTCTCCGCCGGGTTCATACCGGCGGCGGGCTCGTCCAGCAGCAGCAGCTTCGGGTTGGTCGCGAGCGCGCGGGCGATCTCCAGACGGCGCTGGTCACCGTAGGGCAGGTTCTTGGCGTGCTCGTTGGCGCGGTGCGCGATGCCGACGAAGTCGAGCAGCTCCATCGCCAGCTTGCGCCCGTCCTTCTCGGCCCGGCGGTGCCAGGGAAGCCCCAGCGCCACGCTGACCATGCCGGACCTGTGGTGCGCGTCCGCGCCCACCATGACGTTCTCGATGGCCGTCATGTTGTGGAACAGCCGGATGTTCTGGAACGTGCGGGCGATGCCCCGCTTGGTGATCTTGAAGCGCTTGACGCCGCTGATCTTGTCGTCCAGGAAGCGGACCTCACCCTCGGTCGGCTGGTAGACGCCGGTCACCACGTTGAAGACCGTGGTCTTTCCGGCGCCGTTCGGGCCGATGAGAGCGAAGATCTCCCCCTCGTTGATGGTCAGGTTGACCTCGCGCAGTGCCGTGACACCGCCGAACCGCATGACGAGGTTCTTCAGCTCCAGCATGACGCGACCGGCGCGCTCCGCCTGGACCGCCTTGGGAGGCGCTTCGGCCGGGTTGACCTCGGCCGGGTTCACTTCGGCGCTCACTTGGAAGCCACCTCCTCACCGTGCGACTCGGGCCCGGGAACCTCGGCCCCGAGCGTACCCATACCGCCTGACCCCTCTTTCAGCTCCGCCTTGCGTTGCCGCGATGGCAGCAGACCCTCCGGACGGAAGATCATCAGCGCCACGAGCACCGCGCCGAAGATCAGCATGCGGTACTCCTGCAGCCCGCGGAACCGCTCGGGCAGCCAGGCCACCACGAAGGCGCCCAGCATGACACCCGGCAGGTTGCCCGCGCCGCCCATGACCACCGCGGCCAGGATCGTCGCCGACAGCAGGAACTGGAAGTCGTTCGGGTTGATCGAGATGGCCTTCGCCGCCCACAGCACGCCCATCGCGCCACCGATGGAGGCGCCGATGGCGAAGGCGAGCATCTTGAAGCGGAACGTCGGCACGCCCATGACCTCGGCCGCGTCCTCGTCCTCGCGGATCGCCGCCCAGGCACGCCCGACCCGGCTCTTCTCCCAGCGCTTCACCAGGATGATCACGATGACGGCCAGCGCGACCAGCAGGTAGTAGTAGGGTCGCGGATCCAGCACGCCGTACTTGAGCGGATCGACCCCGAACACGTTGGGGATGCTGATCCCGAACAGGTGCAGGTCCTCGTAGCTCGGCGGGTGCGGGATGCCGCGGATGCCGTTCGGGCCGCCGATCTCGTCGGTGTTGCGGGCGGTGATACGGATGATCTCACCGAAGCCCAGCGTGACGATCGCCAGATAGTCACCGCGCAACCGCAGCGTCGGGGCGCCGAGCGTGATGCCCGACAGGGCGCAGATCCCGATGCCGACCAGCAGGATGAGCCAGAAGTTCCAGCCCAGCCGGGTGCCGATCAGCGCCATCGCGTAGCCGCCGACCGCGTAGAACGCGACGAAGCCCAGGTCGAGCAGGCCGGCCTGGCCGACCACCACGTTCAGGCCGATCGCCAGGACGACGTACGTCCCGATCGGGAAGAACAGGATGCTCGCCCAGTCGGTGTAGGGCGACATGAAGGGGGCGAGGCTCTCCGACGGCAGCAGCAGCGCGCCGATGATCAGGGCCACATACAGGATCCAGCGCTGCCAGCCGGGAGTGATCTGCCAGCGGTCGTGCATGTCGTCACCGAAGCGGCCAAGGCCGTTGCGGATGCCTGCCAGGGGATTCTTCTGGTTCATGCGCGCGCCTGCTGGAGTGATTCACCGAGGATGCCGGTGGGGCGGAACATCAGGACCAAGACGAGGATGGTGAAGGAGATCACGTGCTTCCAGTCGGAGCCGAAGAAGATGGCCCCGTAGTTCTCCACCAGCCCGAGCGTGATTCCGCCGACCAGGGCGCCGCGCAGGTTACCGATGCCACCCAGGACCGCCGCGGTGAACGCCTTGATACCGAAGAGGAATCCGATGTAGTAGTTCGTGTTCTCGTACGAGATCAGGTAGAGCGCTCCCGCCACACCGGCCATGCTTCCGCCGATGAGGAAGGTCATCCGCACGATCCGGTTGATGTCGACGCCCATCAGGACGGCCGCCTCGGGGTTCTGCGCGGTGGCGCGAATACCCCGGCCGATCTTCGTCCGGTTCACCAGGGCGTCCAGCGCGATCATCATGCCGATCGCGGCGACGATGACGAAGATCTGGTCGATCCTGACCGCGTGGCCGAAGATCGAGAAAAGCTCTGTCCGCTCCATGATGCGGGGCAGACCCATCTGGATCCTGCCCTGCTCGGGGCGGTTGAAGACGTTCGGGATCACCAGGAGCGCGAACAGCTCCTGGAGGAAGATCGAGGCGCCGATCGCCGAGATCAGCGCCGCCAGCCGGGACGCGCCGCGCTGGCGCAGCGGCCGGTAGGCGATTCGCTCCAGCGCCACCGCGGTGCCCGCCGAGGCGAGCATGCCGGCCAGGATCATCGCCAGGATGAGGCCGACCAGCGCGATGCCCGTGAGGGGCGAGTTGATGCCGAACACGAACGGTACGAACATCGCACCGAATGTGCCGATCATGAAAACTTCGGAATGCGCGAAGTTGATCAGCCGCAGCACGCCGTACACCATCGTGTAACCGAGCGCGATCAGGGCGTAGATCGAGCCGAAGGCCAGGCCGTCGATCGTCGCCGGCCAGAACTGATTGATGAAGTCATTGAGCACTAGGGTTTACCACTTCTAGCGGGGGTCGCCTGCACGTCCGGGTAGCACACCGCCTCCAGCAGAACCTCGTGGACTCTCTGGAAGTACGAGAGGAGCGGGAACGCATTCGCGGCGTTCCCGCTCCCCGCGCGTCGACTACCTACTGTCCTTCAGCGCCGGACTAGCCCAGCTTGGCCTCGTTGGCCTTGCCCAGCAGGCCGATCGCGCCATCCTTGACCTGGTAGATGTAGATGTCCTTCGCCGCGACCTCACCGTTGGCCTCGAACTTGACCTGCTTCGAGACACCCGCGAGGTCCACCGTGGCGATGAACTCGTTGATCTTGTCAGGGGTGACGTTGCCCGCCTTGATGGCGTCGACGAAGACCGTCGCGGCGTCGTAGCCCTCGGCCGCGTAGATGGCCGGGTCGGCGCTGTAGGCGGCCTTGTAGGCGTCGGCGAACGCCTTCACCTTGGCGTCGGTGACGTCGGGGGTGGCGATGTAGCAGGGGCAGCCCACCAGGGCACCCTCGGCGTTGTCGGCACCGGCGCCGTCGATCAGGCCCTTGTCCAGCGAACCGTCGCCGGACAGGAACTTGGCGGTCACACCCTTGTCGCGGAGCTGCTTGAGCAGGTTGCCGCCCGCGGCGTAGTAGCCGCCGAAGAAGATCGCTTCGGGCTTGGCCGCCGCGACCTTGTTCACCACGGAGGAGAAGTCACTCTCGGCCGGGTCGAGCGAGTCGGTCGTCGGCTTGACGCCCTTGGCCTCGAGCGCCGCCTTGACGGCGTCGGCCAGCGGCTTGCCGTACTCGGACTTGTCGTCGATGACGAAAACGTTCTTCGCGCCGACACCGGTCGCGATGAAGTCGCCGATGCCGGGGCCCTGGATGCTGTCGCTCGGCAGTACGCGGTGCCAGAACTTCCAGCCGTTCGTCGCCAGCGCGGCGTTGGTGGCGGAGGCCGAGATGCTCGGCAGCTTCGCCTCCTCCAGCACCGGCGCCACCTGGGCGGACTCACCGGAGAACGCGGGACCGATCAGGCCGACGATCTTGTCGGTCTTGATGGCCTGCTGGGCCAGGGCGACCGCCTTTGACGGGTCCGCCTGGCTGTCGTACTCGACAAGCTCGATCTTCACGGCCGGGTTGGTCTTGTTGTACTCGTCGATGACGAGCTTCGCACCGTTCCGGGGGGGGATGACGATGCCGGCGTTGGCACCCGTCAGGTCGCCCATGAAGCCAAGCTTGACGGTGGTGGGGGCGGCAGCACCACTTGAGCCGCCCTCAGCCGGCGTGGCCTCCGTACCACCGCTGCTGCAGGCAGCGAGACCGAGGGTGAGCGCCACACCGGCGGCAAGCACTCCACCGAGGCGTGCAGTCTTAGGCCGCAAGGTTGCCTTCCTTTCGCCCAGTCCCTCGTCAGGACCGAGTTCACAGATGCCCTTCCCTGGCGGGTGGCCAGGGGTTGTGTCGGTTAGTACAACTAGCGGATGTCACGGGTCGATACAGGACGGCCCACCGTTACCGCTTCGTTATAACACCGATCCTTTTCGGCTATCAGATACAAAAGCCGTGGTCACTGGCAACCTTACGGTCTCCGCGGGGATCACTCCGACCATCCGGAAGCCCGTGCCGCGCCCTCCGGAACGCGCCCCGCGGGGGCCGGGGAGCCGATCAGGCCTCCGGAGCCTCCGCCTCGGGCCCCGCCCCGTCCGCCACGACGATCTGCGCCACCTGCCGCATGCTCAACCTGCGGTCCATCGACGCCTTCTGGATCCACCGGAACGCCTGCGGCTCGCTCCATCCGTGCCGCTCCATCAGCAGCCCCTTGGCCCGCTCGACCAGCTTGCGCGTCTCCAGCCGCTCCGAGAGCGTCCCGACCTCCCGCTCCAGGGCGGCGATCTCCTGGTGCCTGCTGACCGCCATCTCGATCGCCGGAACCAGGTCCGACTTCGTGAACGGCTTCACCAGGTACGCCATCGCACCGGCGTCCCTCGCCCGCTCGACCAGGTCGCGCTGCGAGAAGGCCGTGAGGATGAGACACGGCGCGATCCGCTGCGACACGATCTGCTCGGCCGCGGAGATCCCGTCCAGGATGGGCATCTTCACATCCAGGATCACCAGATCCGGCCGCTGCTCCATCGCCAGCTTGACCGCCGACTCCCCGTCCCCGGCCTCCGCGACGACCGCATACCCCTCCTCCTCCAGCATCTCCTTGAGGTCGAGGCGAATCAGCGCCTCGTCTTCCGCGATCACCACTCGCCGCTGCGTACTCACGAGCAAGAGAGTACCGACGTCCGCTAGATTGGGACCACGCCGGTGCCCGAGAGCCCTCTACTTCTCGGTAAGCTCTTAGCTGGCGCGCAAGGTCCGGACAAATGCAGAAAATGCCCCGATAGACCAACGGCAGAGTCGATGGACTCAAAATCCATTCAGTGTGGGTTCGAATCCCACTCGGGGCACCTCTATCTCCGTCGAACGCCCCGGGAGACTTCTCCGGCGCATTGTGGAACGGTTCAAAAACTGTCGGTGGCGCTTGGCATCGTAGCCCCGTGCGCCCTCGCGAAACCGTTGACCGTGCCCTCCACCTCCCGGCGATCGGCCTTATCCATCGACAGGTGGCCAAACTCCGCCGCGCGTCCGCTGGAGCGATCCAGAAAAGGCGCACCGGTGACTTCGAAGACGAGAGCCGACATCGCCGTTGTCCCCGATGCCACAGCCGCGGGCCTACGCCTGGCCATTTGGCCTGTATCCGGGTGACGGCCACCGCACTTCTACGTGAACTTCTACGTGAGAAGGGGTCCGCCGGTCGCCACTCTCCGGTCAGGACTTGTCGAGATGGCGAGTGCCGTCCTGTCGTCGGTTATGCCGACCGCATCGGTGAGTGGCGGGAAAGGGCTATTCCACGTCCGTTTCCCCGGCACGGTCCAGGACGCGAACAGGGACGCGAACACGGACGTGGGATCGAGCCGGAGCGGTGGTGGCGGCCGGACGGGTTCGCGGGGCCGGGGCCCCGGGGTGGCGGGTGGTGGTCCCGCGGGCGGAGTAGGTTGCTCGGGAAGTGGCCTGAAGTGGTGTAACGGGAGGTGGCGGCGTGGAAGCTGTGGGGGACGGCCGGGTGGAGCAGGGTGATCTCGGTGCCGGGCGGGTGTGCCTTCCCGAGCGGGTGCGGCTGAGCGGGCACGGGGTGGTGCTGCGGGAGTGGGAGGACGACGACCTGGCGGCCATGGTGGAACTGTTCGACGACCCCGAGGTGGCGTACTGGACGCCGCTCGCCTCGCCGTTCGACCCGGAGGCGGCGCGGGCCTATCTGGAGCGGGCCCGGCGGCGGCGGGCGGCCGGGGAGCGGATGCAGCTGGCGATCACCGTGGACGGGGGCGAGCCCGCGGGCGAGGTGTTGCTGATGCTGAGCGGGCTGGGCCTGGACGTCGCGGAGATCGGTTACGGGCTGGGAGCGGCCTACCGGGGGCGGGGGCTCGCCTCGGGCGCGGTGCGGGTGATGACGGAGTTCGCCCGGAAGACGGTGGGGGTGTCCCGGCTGCTGCTGGAGATCGAGGCCGACAACGCGGCGAGCGTGGCGGTGGCCCGCGCGGCGGGCTACCACCTGACGGACGCGCCGCCGGTCCCCTCGGAGGAGAAGGGGCGGTCGATGACGCTGCGGACCTGGGAGTACGAGGAGACCGATCACCGCGGGTAGGCGGGTTGTCCTGTCGATCTCGACGCAGTCAGACAGATATGTATGAATGTCATTAATCCTAAGGAAAGGTAAGCGACCTCGGAGAGACCTGGTGCGTTCCCCGGCCGCGGAGCGCGTCCAGCCCCCTGCCGAAAGTGAGACACGTGTGACGTCCTCGCCTGGCCAGTCCCTAAGCAGCACACAGCTTTCCGACGCCAAGCGAGCGCTCCTGGAGAAACGGCTGCGCCGTCGCGCGCCGGATCCGGTGTTCACGATCCCCCGGCGGCGGCCCGCGGGAAACACAGGAAACGCGGCCGGGGGCGCGGGAGGGAGCGTGGGAGGCGCCGAGGATCACGTGTTGCTGGTGGCGCTGCACCACATCCGCGGTGACGGCTGGTCCACCGACATCCTGGCCGAGGAGCTGCGGGCCTGTTACGCGGGGACGGAGCCTCCCGAGCCGCCGTTGCGGTACGGCGACTACGCGCTGCGGCAGCGGGAGCGGCCGGTCTCCGAGGCCGGTCTGTCCTGCTGGCGGGCGCGACTGGCCGGGGTGGTGCCGCTGAAGCTTCCCGTGGACGGGCGGCGGCGGGGCGAGCAGACGTTCGCGGGGGCCTCGCACGGTTTCACGCTGGGGCGAGAGCTCGTGGAGCGGCTGGCGCGGGAGTCCGGCGCGACCCTGTACATGGTGCTGCTGGCGGCGTACCAGGTGCTGCTCGGCCGGTACGCGCGCCAGGACGACTTCGCGGTCGGCTCCCCGGTGGGCGGGTGCCCCCGGCGGGAGCTGGAGAGCGTGATCGGCATGTTCGTGAACGCGCTGGCGATGCGCGCGGGCCTGTCGGGTGACCCGGGGTTCCTGGAGCTGCTGGAGAGGGTGAGGCGGACCACGACGGAGGCGTACGCGCACCAGGAGCTGGACCTGAGGCTGGCGCAGTTCACCGAGTTCGGCGGGGATCCGGGGCTGCACGCGGAGATCTCCGCGTACGTCGGGCGCAACCGCCACCTGGTGGCGCGCTGCGACTCCCCCGTGCTGTGCCACAACGACTTCCACGAGCGCAACGTCATGGTCGCCGAAGGGGATCCGCCGAGGATGACCGGGGTCGTCGACATGGACAACGCGCTGGGCGGCGACCCGCTGATGGACCTGGCGCGGACCGACTACTTCGCGGTCAGGGGCGACGCGGAGCGGCGGCGGCACCTGTTCGAGGGGTACGGCGACCTGCCGGACGACTGGCCGGAGCGCCTGGCCTTCTACCGGCTCCGCCACGCCTTGGAGCAGTGGCACTGGCTGGCCACCCTGGGCGAGACGGCCGCCCTGCCCGTGATCGCGGAACAGCTCCGCGAGTGCCTGAAGGAGAACGCGTAGATGGACGTCTTTCCCGCTTCGTTCGCCCAGGAGCGGATCTGGTTCCTGCACGAGCTCCTGCCGGACCTGGCCGTGTACAACATCGCCGTCCGCCTGGAGACGGCCAGGCTGCGTCCGATGGATCCCGGTCTCCTGGAGCGGGCGCTGGCGGTGCTCGCGAGGCGGCACGAGTCTATGCGGACGGCGTTCGAGCTGCGCGACGAGCGGGTCGTGCAGACGATCGCGGACCGGGTGCCGGTCTCGGTGGCCAGGAGCGACCTTTCCGCGCTGACCCCGGAGGCGGCGGAGAAGGAGTTCGAGCGGGTCGCGGCCGAGGAGGCGCGCGGCCCGTTCCGGCTGGACAGCGCCCCGCTCTGGCGGGTACGGCTGGTGGAGCTGGGCGGCGGGGAGTCGCGGCTGCTGCTGATCCTGCACCACACGATCTTCGACGCCTGGTCGTCCGGCATCCTGTGGCGGGAGCTGGCCGAGGTCTACCTGGCGCTGCGCGAGGGCCGCGAGCCCGAGCTGCCCGGGCTGGCGATCCAGTACGCCGACTACGCGGTCTGGCAGCGCGACCGGCTGGGCGGCGGCGAGCTGGACGGCGACCTGGCCTACTGGCGGGAGCGGATGCGCGGGAGCGTCCCGCTGGAGCTGCCGTCCGACCGGCCGCGCCCGGCGGAGATGAGTTACGTGGGCTCGGTGCTGGACTTCGCCGTGCCGGAGGAGCTGACCGGGCGGGTGGGCGCGCTGGCGAGGCGGCGGGGCACCACGCCGTTCACCGTGCTGCTGACGGCGTTCTCGGTGCTGCTGGCGCGCTGGAGCGGGCGGACCGACGTGGTGGTGGGCTCCCCCGTCGCCGGGCGGGAGCTGCCGGAGCTGGACGCGCTGATCGGCATGTTCGTCAACACGCTGCCGCTCCGTACCGACCTGGGCGGTGACCCGGCGTTCGGCGAGGCGCTGGACCGGGTCCGCACGACCGTGCTTGAGGCGTTCGACCACCAGAACGTGCCGTTCGCGAAGCTCGTGGAGGCGGTGGGCCCGCCCCGCGACCCCGGCAGGACGCCGCTGTTCCAGGTGGGGTTCAACCAGATCGCGGTGGACGGGCGCGGCCGGTACGGCAACGGCACCTCGAAGGCCGATCTCACCATGGAGCTCCACAATCCGGACGGCAGGATGGAGGGCTGGGTCGAGTACAGCACGGACCTGTTCGACGAGGACACGATCCGCCGCCTGGTGTCGGCGTACCTGACGCTGCTCGGCACGGCCGTCGACGACCCGGAGCTGCCGATCTCCCGGCTGCCGCTGATGGACGGGCGGGAGCGGGAGCGGCTGCTGGCCTCCTGGCACGGCCAGGCGGCCTCCTACCCCGAACGCTGCCTGCACGAGCTGATCGCCGAGCGGGCGGAGCGGGCGCCGGACGCCCCGGCGGTCGTCTCGGCCGAGGGGACGCTCACCTACGGGCACCTGGAGGAGCGGGCGGGCGCGCTGGCCAGGCGGCTGCGCGAGCGCGGGGTGGGGGTGGAGACGCCGGTCGCGGTGTGCCTGCCGAGGAGCCCCGAGCTGGTCGTGGCGCTGCTGGCGGTGCTGAAGACGGGCGGCTGCTACGTGCCGCTGGATCCGGACTATCCGGTGGAGCGGCTGGGGTTCATGCTGGCCGACTCGGGCAGCCCGCTGCTGCTGACCCGCTCGACGCTGGTCGAGCGGCTGCCGTCCGACCATCCCCCGGCGATCCTGCTGGACGCGCTGCCGGTGAATGGTTCGTCCGGGTCCGTCCCCTTCGTCCCCGGTCCCCTCTCGCCCGACGCTCCGGCGTACGTGATCTACACCTCGGGGTCGACGGGCGTGCCCAAGGGGGTGGTGGTCCCCCATCGCGGGGTGGTGAACCTGGTCGCCGGGCTGGGGTTCACCGAGCGGGAACGGATGCTGCTGCTCACCTCACTGTCGTTCGACATCGCGGCACTGGAGATCTTCGGCCCGCTGACGGCGGGCGGCGCGGTGGTGCTCGCTCCCCCGTACGGCAACGGCGGGCTGGGTGAGCTGGTGGCGGAGGCGGGGGTGACGACGGTGCAGGCGCCGCCGTCGGTGCTGGAGGAGATCCTGGAGCGGCTGCCCGCCGGGCTGCCGCGCGTGTTCAGCGGCGGGGAGCCGCTGCCGGTGCCGCTGGCCGGGCGGATCCAGCGGGTCGCCGGTGAGCTGTGGAACCTCTACGGGCCGACGGAGACAACGATCTGGTCGCTGGCGCACCGGGTGCCCGAGGGCGCGGAGTCGATGTCGATCGGCGCGCCGGTCGCGGGCACCACCGCGTACGTGCTGGACGAGGCGATGGAGCCGGTGCCCGTCGGTGTCGCCGGTGAGCTGTTCCTGGGCGGCGACGGGGTGGCCCGGGGCTACCGGGGGCGGCCGGGGCTGACCGCCGAGCGGTTCGTCCCCGACCCGTTCGGCCGGGGCGGCCGTCTCTACCGGACGGGTGACCTCGTACGGCGGCTGCCCGACGGCACGCTGGAGTTCCTCGGGCGCGCGGACGACCAGGTGAAGGTGCGGGGGGTACGGATCGAGCTGGGCGAGGTGGAGGCGGCGCTGGCGGCACACCCCGGGGTACGGCGGGCGGTCGCCTCGGTCAGGGACGACGCCCCCGGCGGTCGGGCACTGGTCGCGTACGTGGACACGGGCGCGGGCTCATCGGTGGGCGCGGATGCGGGAACGGGCGCGGGAACGGGCGCGGGAACGGGCGCGGGTGCGGGCGCGGGAACGGGTGCGGGTGCGGGTGCGGGCTCATCGGTGGGCGCGGGAACACCGGCGGGGGTGAAGGTGAGCGGGAGTACGGGCGTGGGAACGGGAGCGGGCGCGGAGGTGACGGCCGGGGAGTTGCGGGCGTTCCTGGCGACGCGGCTGCCCGCGACGATGGTGCCGAGCCTCTTCGTACCGATGCGGGATTTCCCGAGGCTGCCCAACGGCAAGCTCGACCGCGCCTCGCTGCCCTCCCCCGTCGCGGAGGAGGCCCCGGCCGCACCCGCGGGACCGGTCACCGCGAGTGAGGAGCTGGTGCACGAGATCTGGTGCGAGGTGCTGGGCAGGAACGGCATCGGGATCGACGACGACTTCTTCGACGTGGGCGGCCACTCGCTGCTCGGCACCAAGGTCGTCGCCAGGATCTGCTCGGCGGTGGGCATCGACCTGCCGCTCAACGCCCTGTTCACCACGCGTTCGGTCCGGGGGTTGGCGCTGGTGGTGGAGGAGTGCCTGGCGGCGGAGATCGACCGGCTCACGGACGAGGAGGCCGAGCGGATCGCCGGTGAATACGACCGAAATGACAGCGCGGTGAACTAAGACCGAAACTGGCATTTTGGACGCTTGCTCTTGGTAGCCTCCGGCCACATTTGGTGTCCACAGAGTGAGACGCTTCACGACGCACGGAAGTGGTAGGTCACCTTCCGTTCACCCCGATCGCCGTGAGCTGCGGCGATCCCGGAGCGTCAGGACGCTCGATGATCTTCCCGCGCGGCCGAAACCGGCATTCCGACACACGTTTAACTTTCAATCCTTGACTGCCGATGACACAAATAATAGGAATGATCTGGCTTATCGCTTGTGAATACTTGACAGGGCATAAACCCTGTTTGGGGCTATGGGGGGTGAATGCTCGAAGCGATGCGGGGGGACTCGTCGTCCGCCTCGTTGCACGGTCCGTCGCTCACTCCACCGGCGCCGCCGACGGCCCCCACACCCACCGGCTGGACGGCCGGGCCATCCCATGTCGCCCCGGACACGCTGCTGTGCGATCTCGTCGCCGCCCAGGCGGCGCGGACGCCCTCCGCCCCGGCGATCCGCCAGTGGGACACCGGCCTCACCTACCGCGAGCTGATCGGCGCCGCCACCGCGCTCGCGCTGCGACTACGCGCTCTCGGAGTGGGTCCCGAGGACCGGGTCGGGCTCTGTGTCAGGCGCACTCCGCTGATGACCGTCGCCGCCCTCGGCATCATGCTGGCGGGCGGCGCGTACGTCCCCCTCGACCCGGCGCATCCGCGCCGGAGACTCGACGAGGTGCTCGACGACGCGGGCGTCACGGTCGTCGTGGCCGACGGCCAGGGCCGCATGCTGCTGGACGGATGCGGGCGTCCCCTGGTCGAGCCGGAAACGAGTTCCGCGACCGCGACCGTGTCCGAAATTACCTCCGGGACCCCCACCGGGCCCCTGGCCGTAACTCCGGACGGGACCGAAACCAAAAACGACGGCGGCCGGGCGCTGCCGGGGAACGCCGCCTACGTCCTGTACACGTCCGGATCGACCGGGCGGCCCAAGGGCGTGGTGGTGAGCCACGCGTCCGCGGCCGCGTTCGCCTCGGCCGCGGCGGCCCACTTCGGCCTGGACGGCACCTGCCGGTCGATCGCGTTCTCCGCGCTCGGGTTCGACGTCTCGGTGCTCGACATGCTCGCGCCGCTCACCGTGGGCGGCTGCGTGCAGCTGGTTCCCGACGAGGACAGGACCGACCCGGCCCGCCTGCAGCGGTTCCTGGAGGCGCACGACGTCACCTGGGGGTTCGTCCCGCCCGCCCTGCTGCCGCTGGTCGACCCGGCCCGGCTGCCGCACCTGCGCGACCTGGTCACGGCCGGGGAGCCGCCGGGCCCCGAGCAGGTGGCCCGCTGGTCGGCGCACACCCGCTTCCACAACTGGTACGGCCCCACGGAGACCACCGTCTGCGTGGTCGGCACCGAGCTGTCGGGGACCTGGGAGCGGTCGCTGCCGATCGGGTACCCCCTGCACGGCTGCCGGGCGCACGTCCTGGACGAGGACATGCGCGAGTGTCCCGTCGGCGTCCCCGGCGAGCTGTACATCGGCGGCCCCCAGGTGAGCCGCGGCTACCTGGGCCTGCCCGGCATGACGGCCGAGAGGTTCGTCCCCGACCCCTTCGACGCCGTACCCGGGGCCCGGCTCTACCGCACCGGCGACCACGTCGCCTGGCAGGAGGACGGCCGGATCGCCTTCATGGGACGGCTGGACCGGCAGGTGAAGATCCAGGGGCAGCGGGTCGAGATCGGCGAGGTCGAGTCGGTGGTGCGGTCCCACCCCGGGGTGACGCAGGCGGTGGTCGACGCCCCCGGCGAGCTGGTCGCCTACGTCGCGCCGCTGGACGCGCCGGGGCTGGCGGCCCTGCGGGTGCACTGCGCGGGACGGCTGCCGGTCTACATGCTGCCCACCCGCGTGGTACGCGTCCCCGCCCTGCCGCTGAACACCTCCGGCAAGGTCGACCTCGCCGCCCTGCGCGGCCTCGCCGGGAACGCCTCCGGAGACGCCTCCGGGGCCTCGGGGCTGGCGGGGATCTGGGCGCGGGTGCTCGACGCCCCCCTCCCGGGCCCCGACGACGACTTCTTCGAGCGCGGCGGGCACTCGCTGCGGGCGATGCGCCTGGTGTCGGCCGTCCGGGCGGAGCTGGGCCGGGACATCTCGGTCGAGGACGTCTACGCGGCCCGCACCTACGGCGCCCTCTCCTCCGGCGTCGAGGCCGCCCCCCTCCGGGACACCGCGCCCTCGGAGGGCGTACCGCCCGGTGAGCCCCCGGCGCTGTCGCCCGCGCAGCGGCGCATGTGGTTCGTGGAGCGGCTCGCCCCCGACACCCCCGCGCACAACATCGCGATGGCCGAGCGCGTACGCGGCCCGCTGGACCACGGCGCGCTGCGGAACGCCCTGGAGTCCGTGGTGGCCCGGCACGAGACGCTGCGCTGGCGGATCACCTCCCGCGACGGCGTGCCCCACGTGTCGGTCGTGCCGCCCGGCGAGGTGCCGCTCCCGCTCGACGACCTCTCCGCGCTTCCCGATCCCGGGGCCGCGCTGGCGAGGGCGCTGGAGACGGAGGCGCGGACGCGGTTCGACCTGGCGCGCGACCCGCTGGTGCGGGCCAGGCTGATCCGGCTGGCCGAGGACGACCACGTACTCGCGGTGACGGCGCACCACATCGTCTTCGACGGCTGGTCCCAGGACGTCTTCCACCGGGACCTGAGCGCCGCCTACCGGGGTGACCCGCCGGGCCCGGCGGGCGCGTCGTTCGCCGACTACGCGCGCTGGTCGAGGGAGCGTTCCGACGGCGACGGGGTCGACTGGTGGCGCGAGCACCTCAGGGACGCCCCCATGGTGCTCGACCTGCCCAGGGACACCCCCCGCCCACCTGTGCAAACTTTTTTTGGAGCGCTCCGAACAGCCGAGATTGACGCCGAGACCGGAGACTATGTCAGGAGGCTCGCGGTCCGGCTGGGGGTCACCCCGTACCCGGTGCTGCTGGCCGCGTTCGCGCAGCTGCTCTCCAGGCTGTCCGGGCAGCGGGACCTGCTCGTCGGCACCCCGTACGCCGACCGGGGGCACGTCGCGTTCGAGTCGCTGATCGGCATGTGCGTGCGGATGCTGCCGCTGCGGCTGCGCCAGGACCCCGAGATCTCGTTCGAGGAGCACGTGGCCCGCTGCCGCGACGAGCTCGCCGAGGTCGTCTCCCACGGCGACGTGCCGCTGGAGCGCGTCGTGGAGGCGCTGCGCGTCCCGCGTGACCTGGGGCGCAACCCGGTGACGCAGGTGCTGTTCAACATGTACAACTTCGCGGAGCCCAAGCTGGACCTGCCGGGGTGCGTGACCGAGCCGCTGCCCGCCGGGCTGCCGGGCGCGCTGTTCGACCTGACGATGTACGTCAGCGAGCGCGGCGACGGTTACGCCCTGCAGCTCGTCTACAACCCCGACCTGTTCTCCGCCGCCAGGATGGACGCCCTGCTGGCCGGTTACGCGCACCTGCTGGGCGACCTGCTCGCCGACCCGGCGGGGGCGGCGCGCGCGGCCCGGCTCGCCCCGCAGGAGCCACCCGCCGCGCTGCCGGTCTGGGACGGTCCCGGGCCGCTGGACACCCTGCACGGCGACGTCGTGGTGGAGGGGGCGGGGCGGGTCCTCGGGTACACGGAGCTCACCGCGCTGCGCCACCGTACGACCTCGGCGCTGCGCGCGGCCGGGGTGGAGCCGGGCCAGGCGGTCGCGGTGCTCGGCGCGCGGGTCCCCGAGCTTCCCGGCCTGCTGCTGGGGGTGCTCGCGACCGGGGCCCGCTGGGTGATCCTCGACCCGGCGCACCCGGAGCCGGTGCTGGCCCGCCAGGCCGCCGCCGCCGGGGCCGTGGCGGCGCTGCGCTGTCCGGGCGCGCCCTCCCTGGCGGGCCTCCCGGAGATCACGCTCCCGGAGAGCGTGCTCTTGGAGACCGCGCTCTCAGAGAGTGTGCTCTTGGAGAGCTCGCCGTCCGAGGGCGCGTTTTCCGGGACGGTGCCGTCCAGGACTGTGCTTTCCGAGAGCGCGCTTTCCGGGAGCGGGCCGTCCCTGACCGGGACGCCGTGGGAGCCGTGGGAGCCGCATCCCGAACGGGGCTACCTGTCGCTCACCTCGGGCACCACCGGCGACCCCAAGCCGGTGGTGACCGGCGAGGGACCGCTCGCGCACTTCGTCGCCTGGTACGCGGCGACCTTCGCGGTGACCCCGGCCGACCGCTTCGCCCTGCTGTCGGGCCTGGCGCACGACCCCGCGCTGCGCGACGTGTTCGTGCCGCTCGCCACCGGCGCCCGGCTGTGCCTGCCGGAGCGGGAACTGCTCCGCGACCCCGTCCGGCTGGTCGCGTGGCTGCGCGAGCACCGCGTCACCGTACTGCACCTGACCCCGCAGCTGGCCAGGATGCTCTGCGGGACCGGCGCGGTGCTGCCCGGGGTCCGGCTGGTGGCGACCGGCGGCGACCGGCTCACCCACGCCGACGCCGCGCGGCTGCGCCGCCTGGTCCCGGCCGCCCGCCTGGTGGCCTTCTACGGCACCACCGAGACCCCGCAGGCCCACGCCTGGCACGAGATCCCCGCCGGGGTGCGCGAGAGCGCCGAACCCGTCCCCGCGGGGCGCGGCGTCGAGGGCAGCGAGCTGGTCGTGGTCGGCGGGCACGGCGGCCGGGCCGGGGTGGGCGAGCTGGGCGAGGTGGTCGTGCGCAGCGCCAATCTGGCGACCGGCTATCTCGACGCCGGGCTCACCCGGCTCCGCTTCACCGGGGACGCCTTCGCCACCGGCGACCTCGGCCGCCTCAACCCCGACGGGACGGTGACGATCGCCGGGCGGCGCGACGACCAGGTGAAGATCCGCGGTTTCCGGGTGGAGCTGGGCGAGGTGGAGGCGGCGCTGTCCGCCCACCCCGAGGTCCGCGCCGCCGCCGCGGTGGCCGACCGGGACGAGCGGCGCGAGACGGTGTTGCACGCCTACGCGGTGCCCCGCAGGCCGGGGCTGGCCGCGCCCCGGCTGCTCGACCACCTGCGCGCGGTGCTGCCCGAGCACGCGGTGCCCGCCGAGGTGATCGTGGTTCCCACGCTGCCGCTCACCCCCAACGGCAAGGTCGACCGCGCCGCGCTGCGCCGCCCCGTGTCCCGGCCGGGAGGCGAGGCGGGCGGGGAGGTGTCCGGCCCGACCGAGCGGGCCGTGGCCGAGGTGTGGCGGGCCGTGCTCGGCGTGCCCCGGGTGGGCGCGGCCGACAACTTCTTCGAGATCGGCGGCCACTCGCTGGCGATCGCCGCCGTCCAGGCCCGTCTGGGCTCGGCCCTCAGCCGGGAGATCCCGATCGTGGACCTGTTCCGGCACCCGACCATCCGTGCCCTGGCCGCGCACCTCGACGGTGGAGGCCCCACTCCCGGCCTCGACCGCGCCGCACGGCGACTCGCCGTACGGCGAGACCGACTCAAGGACCGCTCAAGGAAGCCGAGCTGACAACCGCACAATCACCCGCACCCGAATCCATCTCCGAATCCGCATCCGCCCCCTCGCCCGAGACCGGAACCGGCCCCGCAGCCGAGTCCGAGCCGGACCCCGAACCAGCAACCACACCCGAGAGCGGACCCGACCCCCCAGCCGAGTCCGAGCCCAAAACCGCCCCCGCACCCGAGACCGGAATCGGCCCCGCAGCCGAATTCGAGCCGGACCCCGAACCCGAGACCGGACCTGGCCCCGCAGCCGAATCCGAGCCGGGTTTCGCACCCGACCGCGCATCCGAACCGACGTCCCTCCCAGCCCCGGCCCTCGCGACCGGACCGAGCCCCGTCCACCCCCTCGCGCCCGAGATCGAACCGGCGACCGCACGACCTTCCGGAGCGCGAACCCGGCCGGTGCCCCATCCGACGACCGAGCCGGTGATCGGGTCGCCACCCGCGCGACCTTCCGTACCGGAAACCGAGCTGACATCCGTCCACCCCCCCGCATCGGCGCCGACCGCGCCAGGCATGGAAGAAAGGGACCTCCGCATGGCCGAGGAGCCCACCGTAGAACCCATAGCGATCATCGGCCTGTCGTGCCGGGTGCCGGGCGCCGGGGACGCCGGGCAGTTCTGGCGCAACCTCGCCGACGGGGTCGAGTCGCTGACGCACTTCACCCGCGAGGAGCAGCGGGCGCTCGGCGTGCCCGACCACATCCTCGACGACCCGGACTTCGTACCGGCCGCGATGATGCTCGACGACCACCAGGGGTTCGACGCCGCGTTCTTCGGCATGTCGATCAGGGAGGCGGAGATCCGGGACCCGCAGCACCGGCTCTTCCTCGAACTGTCGCACACGGCCCTCGAGGACGCGGGCTACGACCCGTTCAGGTATCCGGGCGAGATCGGCGTCTACGCCGGTTCCGGCTCGGACTTCTACCAGTGGATCAACATCAGGAGCAACGCGCAGGCCCACGCGAACGCGGGCTGGCTCGCCGTCATGGTCGGCAACCACGTCGACTACTGCGCCACGCTGTCGTCGTACAAGCTGGACCTGCGCGGTCCGAGCTACACCCTGCACACCGCGTGCTCGACCTCGCTGGTCGCGATCCACGTCGCCGCCGAGGCCCTGCGCAACGGCGAGTGCGACATGGCCCTGGCGGGCAGCGCGATGCTCGACCTGCCGCAGGGCCAGGGGTACGTGTACGACGAGGACGGCATCGTCTCCCCCGACGGCCACTGCCGGGCCTTCGACGCCAAGGCGGCCGGGACGATCTGGGGCAGCGGCGGCGGCGTGATCGTGCTGAAGCGGCTGTCGGAGGCGATCGAGGACGGCGACAACGTCCGGGCGGTCATCCTGGGCAACGCGATCAACAACGACGGCGCGAGCAAGGTCGGCTTCTCCGCGCCCAGCATGGACGGCCAGGCCGCGGTGATCGCCCAGGCTCTCGGGGTGGGCGGGGTCGACCCGCGCACGATCACCTACGTCGAGGCGCACGGCACGGGCACCGCGCTGGGCGACCCGATCGAGGTCGCGGCGCTGAGCAGCGTGTTCCTCCAGGACACCGACGACACCCAGTGGTGCGGCATCGGGTCGGTGAAGAGCAACATCGGTCACCTGGGCCAGTCGGCGGGCATCGCGAGCATCATCAAGGCGGTCCTGGCCCTGGAGAACGGGCTGATCCCGCCCACGCTGCACTACGAGAGCCCCAACCCGAAGATCGACTTCACCCGGAGCCCGTTCTACGTGACGGGGACGCCGACCAAGTGGGAGCGCAACGGCTTCCCCCGGCGGGCGGGCGTCAGCTCGTTCGGCATCGGCGGCACCAACGCGCACATCGTGCTGGAGGAGGCTCCGGTACCGTCCCGCGAGGAGCGCGAGAGGCGCGAGGGGCGCGAGCCCCGCCCGGCGCACCTGCTGCGGCTGTCGGGCAGGACCGACGGCGCGCTCGCAGCCGCCGCCGGGCGCCTGGCCGCGCACCTGGAGGCCCACCCCGACGCCGAGCTGGCCGACGTCGCCCACACCCTGCGGGTGGGGCGCAGGGAGCTGTCGCGCAGGAGCGCGGTGGTGGCCTCCGACGTCACCGGCGCGATCGCCGCGCTCCGCGACCCCAAGCGGACGATCTCCGGCGCCGCCTCCCGGCGCACCCCGCGCCCGGCGTTCCTGTTCTCCGGGCAGGGCTCGCAGTACGCGGGCATGGGCGCCGAGCTGTACCGCACCGAGGAGGTCTTCAGGGACGCGGTCGACGAATGCGCCGAGATCCTGCGGCCCGTGCTGGGCGAGGACCTGCGTGAGCTGATCTTCGCCACCGGCGAGGAGGCGAACGAGCGGCTGCGGCGGACGGAGCTGACCCAGCCCGCCCTGTTCACCGTGGAGTACGCCCTGGCCGCGCTCTGGCGCTCGCTGGGCGCCGAGCCCGCCGGGATGATCGGCCACAGCATCGGCGAGTACGTCGCGGCGACCGTGGCCGGGGTCTTCAGCCTGCCGGACGCGCTGCGGCTGGTGGCCGCGCGGGGACGTCTGGTGCAGGGCATGCCCGCGGGGGCGATGCTCGCCGTGCAGCTCGCGCCGGACGAGATCGGGCCGCTGCTGCCCGACGACGTGTCGGTGGCGACCGTCAACGGCCCCGGGACGTGCGTGGTGGCCGGTCCCCCGGCCTCGATCGCCGAGCTGTCGGCCATGCTGGAGGAGGAGGGCATCGGCAGGATGGAGCTGCGTACCTCGCACGCGTTCCACTCCTCGATGATGGACCCGATCCTGGGCGAGTTCCGCGCGCTGGTCGCCGGTGTCGAGCGGTCGGCGCCGAACCTGCCGTTCCTGTCGAACGTGACCGGCACCTGGATCACCGCGGACGAGGCGACGGACCCGTCGTACTGGGCCCGGCACATGCGTGAGCCGGTGCTGTTCGGCGACTGCGTGGCGGCCCTGCTCGCCGAGGGCGACTGGATCATGATCGAGTGCGGCCCCGGCAAGCAGCTCGCCGGGCTGGCCAGGGCGCAGACCCCGCCGGGCGCGGTCGCGCCGCTGCCCTCCCTGCCCGGCCCCAAGGACACCGGGGGCGACGTGGCCGTGCTGTCGGCCGCGTACGGCACCCTGTGGGTGAACGGCGTCGCGCTGGAGGCGTTCGGCGAGGAGGGGCACCGGGTCTCGCTGCCGACCTACCCGTGGGAGCGCCAGCGGGCCTGGATCGACCCCGACCCGCGGGGGGCGTTCGTCGGCGGCGTGGCCAACCCCGCGCCGGTCGAGGACGACCTGCCGCTGGACCGCTGGTTCAGCGTGCCGGTGTGGCGGCAGGTCCCGCCGGGACCGGCGCCGCTGTCGCCGGTCACCCGGGCCCTGGTGTTCGCCGACGACGGCTCGGCCGGGCTGGTGGACGCGCTGCGCGCGACGGGGGCCGAGGTGATCGAGGTACGGCCCGGCGACGGGTTCTCCTCACAGAGCCCGGGGAGCCCGGACGGCGTCTACACCGTTCGTCCCTCCGAGCGCGCCGACTACGACGCGCTGCTGTCGGCCGTGGGCGAGGTGCCGGGGCGGGTGGTCCACGCGTGGACCGTCGGCGCCGAGCCCGCCGCCGGGACCGAGGGGACCTGGAAGGCCCAGGACCGGGGCTTCTTCAGCGTGCTGGCCCTGGTGCAGGCGCTGACCTCGGCGCAGCCCGCCGACGGGGTGGAGCTGACCCTGTTCACCTCCGGGGCCCAGGACGTCACCGGCGGCGACCTGCTCCGCCCGGAGCACGCGACCCTCGCCGGGTTCCCCCGGGTGGTGCCGCTGGAGACCCCGTGGCTGCGGGTGCGCCACGTCGACGTCGAGGGGCGCAACTGGATCAGGCACGCCGCCGCGGAGCTGGGCAGGAGGCCGGAGCCGGACGAGGCGGGGCTGCTGCCCACCGTGAGCATCCGGGGCGGCCGCCGCTGGCTGCAGCACTACGAGCAACTGGAGGTGCCCCCGGCCTCCGCGGAGACGACCGGGACGGCCGGGGCGATCGGGGCGGGTCCCCGCGACGGGCAGGTCTACCTGATCACCGGCGGCCTGGGCGGCATCGGCATCTCGCTCGCCGAGGACCTCGCCGCGCGGGCCCGGGTGCGGCTGGTCCTGCTGTCCAGGGCCGGGCTGCCGGACCGGGCGGAGTGGGACGCGCACGAGACCGGCCGCGCGGGCCGGGCGATCGCCGCGATCCGCAGGATGGAGGAGGCCGGGGCCGAGGTCCTGGTGCTCGCCGCCGACGTCACCTCCCCCGCCGACATGCGCCGGGTGCGGGAGGAGACGATCGCCGGGTTCGGCCGGGTGGACGTGATCGTGCACGCCGCCGGACTGCCCGGCGGCGGCATGGCCGAGATCAAGGAGCGGGCCGCCGCCGAGGAGGTGCTGGCGCCCAAGGTGGTCGGCACGCTCGCGCTGCGCGAGTCCTTCGGCGACCTCGACCTGGAGGCCGTCGTGCTCTGCTCGTCGATCACCGCGGTCGCGGGCGGCTTCGGCCAGGTCGACTACTGCGCGGCCAACAACTTCCTCGACGCGCACGCCAGGGGCGAGCACGGCTGGGGAGCGGCCACGGTCGTCTCCGCCAACTGGGGCAAGTGGCTTGAGGTCGGCATGGCGGCGGAGGTCGCCGCGCCCGCCGGGTTCGTGGCGCTGCAGCGCGGCGACCGGATCAGGGCCGTCGACCACCCCGTGCTGTCGGCCTGGCACGAGGCCGACGGCGAGGGGCTCGGCTGGGCCGGGGGCAGCCTCTCCCCCGACACCCACTGGGCGCTCGACGGGCACCGCATCTCCGGGGTGCCGGTGTTCCCGGGTACCGGCCACCTGGAGCTGGCCCGCTGCGCGAGCGAGGCGGTGCTTCCCGGCCCCGGCGCCGTCGAACTGCGCGACGTGGTGTTCGTCGAGCCGCTGTCGGTGGCCGACGGCGCCTCCGCTGAGGTACGGGTGACGTTCAGCACCGAGGCGGACGGCGCGGACTTCCAGGTGCGCAGTCTCATCGGCGGCGAGCAGCGCACCCACGCGCGCGGCACCGCGGCCAAGGTCGACCCCGGGCCCGCCGGGCAGGCCGACGTGGCGGCGATCATCGAGCGCTGCACCCCGGCGACCGACGAGCAGGGCGGCGTGCCGCTGTCCGGGCTGCTGACGCTCGGCCCGCACTGGGGGCACATGAGCAAGTGGTACATCGGCCAGAACGAGGCCCTGGGGCTGTTCGAGCTGCCCGGGGAGCTGTCGGAGGACCTGGGCGGCTGGGGCCTGCACCCGGCACTGCTCGACAGCGCCACCTCCTTCACCTGGGTCGACGTCGTCGGCCACTACCTGCCGCTCGGCTACGGCCGCATCACCGTCAGGGACCGGCTGCCCGGCAGGTTCTGGAGCCACATGCGCTTCCGCGACAGCGGCACCGACGAGGTGCTGGCGGTCGACGTGACGCTCATCGACTCCGACGGTGTGATCGTCACCGAGATCTCCGACTACGTGCTGCGCCGCATCAACACCGACGCCGTGGTGGCCGGGGTGACGGCCGACGCCGGAGCCCAGCGGGCCGCCACGGTCGCCGTCCCCGACCAGGGCGGCCAGGTCGCGACGACCGCCGGAGGCCCCGACGCGGTCGGCATCCGCCCCGCCGAGGGCGCCGAGGCGTTCCACCGGCTGCTGGCCACCCCCCTCGGCGCGCAGGTGGTGATCGCCGCGACCCCGGTCGCCGCCTACCTGGCCGGTGTCGGGTCGGTCACCCAGGAGACGGTCGAGACGGAGCTGGACCCGGCCGCCGTGTCGGACCGTCCCCGTCCCGGCGGCGCGGCGGCCGACGACTACGTGGCGCCGCGCGGCGACGTCGAGACCGCCATCGCCCGGCTGTGGAGCGAGGTGCTCGGCGGCGAGCGCATCGGCGTCGACGACGACTTCTTCGAGCTCGGCGGCAACTCGCTGATCGCCGTACAGCTCATCGCCCTCATCCGCAAGGAGCTGGGCGTCCGGCTGCCGATGCGCAGCCTCTTCGAGGAGCCCACGGTGGCCGGGGTCACCTCGCTGATCGAGCAGGCACGCGCCACCGCGCCGGCGACGGAGACCGCCCCGGCCGCGAACCAGACCATGATCCCCCGCCTTCCCCGCAGGAGTGAGCAGCAGTGAGCGAACCCGTCCCCGATACCAAGGTCGTCCTCAACGACGAGGAGCAGTACTCCATCTGGCCCTCGGGCCGCGACAACCCGGACGGCTGGCACGACGCCGGTTTCACCGGCACCAAGGACGAGTGCCTGGCCCACATCGAGCAGGTCTGGACCGACATGCGTCCGCGCAGCCTGCGCGAGGCGATGAAAGCGGGAGACGCGGGATGACCGACCAGGTGGTGGACATCTTCCCGTCCTCCTCCGGGCAGGAGCGGATGTGGTTCCTCGCCCGCTTCGAGCCCGAGCTCGCCGTCTACAACATCGGCATGCTCATGCCGATGAGCGCCCGCCAGCCGGTCGATCCGCGCCGGCTGGAGGCCGCCGCCGCCCACGTGGTACGCCGCCACGAGGTGCTGCGCACCGTCTTCGAGTTCAGGGACGGCCAGGTGGTGCAGATCGTGAGCGGCGCCGTCCCCCCGGTGCGGGTCACCGAGACCGACCTCACCCACCTGCCCGCCGACCTGCGCGAGGCCGAGCTCGCCCGGCTGGCCAAGTCGGACTCGGTCACGCCGTTCGTCCTGGACCAGGCGCCGCTGTGGCGGCTGCGGCAGGTGCGGATGGCCGACGACGACCTGCGGCTGATCTGCGTGTTCGACCACACCCTGTTCGACGGCGTCTCCAGCCACATCTTCGTCAACGAGCTGGAGGAGTGCTACGACGCCATCGGCGAGGGGCGCGAGCCCAAGCTGGCGGAGCTGCCCATCCAGTTCGCCGACTTCGCCGTCTGGCAGCGGGGCCGGCTGACCGGGGAGTTCGTCGACGAGGAGCTGGCGCACTGGCGGGAGCGGCTGGCCGGTATCCCGGCCGACCTCGCCCTGCCCGCCGACCGGCCGCGCCCGCGCAGCCGGTCCTACCGGGGTGAGATGCAGCTGGGCGCGTTCTCCCCGGAGGTGTCGGCCGGGATAGGGCGCCTGGCCAAGGACCTGAACTCGACGCTGTTCACGGTCATGCTCACCGCGTTCGCGACCGTGCTGGCCCGCTGGTCGGGTCAGTACGACGTCGTGGTGGGCACCCCCATCGCGGGGCGGCTGCTGCCGGAGACCGAACCCGTCATCGGCATGTTCGTCAACGCCGTGGCGCTGCGCGCCGACCTGACCGGCGACCCGACGTTCGCCGAGGCGGCGGGCCGGGTGCGCACCACGGTCGCCGAGGCGCTGGACCACCAGGAGCTGCCGTTCGAGCGGCTGGTGGAGGCGCTCCAGCCGACCAGGGACCTGAGCGTGCCGCCGATCTACCAGGTGATGTTCAACCTGGCCGGCGACACCAACGAGGGCCAGATCGCCAACGGCACCGCCAAGGTGGACCTGCAGCTGGACCTCAACATGCGCGGGGGGCGGCTGCACACCCGACTGGAGTACAGCACCGACCTGTTCGACCGGTCCACGATCGAGCGGTTCGGCGCCTGCCTGGAGACGCTGGTCGGGGCCGCGGTCGCCGCCCCGGGGACGCCGATCTCCCGGCTGCCGCTGCTGACTCCCGCGGAACGCGACCGCGTCATCGCGCTCGGCGCCGGTGAGGACCCCGGGCGCGCGATGAGCGCCCTGGAAAGGGCAGCAGGCGGTGACGGTACGACGCTGACCTCGCTCATCGAGGCCCAGGTGGCCAGAACCCCGGACGCCCCGGCCGTGGTCACCGGTGACGTCACGCTGACGTACGCGGAGCTGGACGAGCGCGCCACCCGGCTCGCCCGCTGGCTGCGCGGGATCGGGGTCAGGCGGGGCAGCCCGGTGGCGGTGTGCGCCGAGCGGTCGGCCGAGCTGGTCGTCGGCCTGCTCGCGGTGCTCAAGGCGGGCGGGGCGTACGTCCCCCTCGACCCGGAGTACCCGCCGTCGCGGCTGGCGTTCATGCTGGCCGACAGCGGGGCCCGGGTGATGCTGACCCAGCGCCACCTGCGCGACCTGCTTCCCGAGGGCGCCGTCAAACCGGTGCTGCTGGACGCGCCGGACTCCTGGGGACCGCAGCCCCCGGGAACAGAGCTTCCGGTAACCGGTCCCGGTGACGCCGCGTACGTGATCTACACGTCGGGTTCGACGGGGCGTCCCAAGGGTGTCGTCAACACCCACGGAGGCATCGTCAACCGGCTCGCCTGGATGCAGGACCGGTTCGGCCTCACCCCGGCCGAGGTGGTCCTGCAGAAGACCCCGACGAGCTTCGACGTGTCGGTCTGGGAGTTCTTCTGGCCGCTGGTCACCGGGGCGTCCCTGGTGCCGGTCCGGCCGGGCGGGCACCGCGACCCCAACCACCAGCGCGACCTGATCAAGGCGCACTCGGTGAGCACCGCGCACTTCGTCCCCTCGATGCTGGCCATGTTCCTGGAGGAGACCGGCATCGAGTCGTGCCACTCGCTGAGGCGGGTGATCTGCAGCGGCGAGGAGCTGCCGCCGCGCCTGGCCGCCCGCTTCTTCGAACGGCTGCCCGGGGTGGAGCTGCACAACCTGTACGGGCCGACGGAGGCGGCGGTCGACGTGACCGCCTGGCGGGTCGAGCCCGAGGGGGTGGGCGAGCTGCACACGCTGCCCATCGGCCCGCCCATGCCGGGTAACCGCCTGCACGTCCTGGACGACCTGCTCCGGCCCGCGCCGGTCGGCGTACCCGGGCACCTGCACATCGGCGGGGTCCAGGTGGCGCGCGGCTACGCGGGACGGCCCGGCCTGACGGCCGAGCGGTTCGTGCCCGACCCGTACGGGCCGCCCGGCGCGCGGCTGTACGCGACCGGCGACCTGGCCAGGGTCCGCGCCGACGGGGACATCGAGTTCCTGGGCCGGATGGACGACCAGGTGAAGGTGCACGGCTGGCGGGTCGAGCTCGGCGAGATCGAGGCCGTGATCGCCGAGCACCCCAGGGTGCGCCGGGCGGTCGTGGCGCTGCGCGACGACGCCCCCGGCGGGCGCGGGCTGGTCGGCTACGTCGACTGGTCGGGAGAGGCCTCGGCGCTCACCGGGGAGCTGCGCAGGACGCTCGCCAAGAAGCTGCCCGCCGCGCTCATCCCGCAGGCGTTCGTCGGGATCGACGACATCCCGCTCGGCCCGAGCGGCAAGCTCGACCGGGGCGCGCTGCCCGCGCCGACCGGCTCGGGCCGCGCCGACCTCGGCACGCCGTACACGGAGCCGCGCACCCCGCTGGAGACCGAGCTGTGCACCCTGTGGAGCGAGCTGCTCGGCCGGGAGCGCATCGGCGTCGAGGACGACTTCTTCCAGCTCGGCGGCCACTCGCTGCTCGCGGTGCTGCTGGTCACCCGCTACCGGGAGACGTACGGCGTGGAGATGCCGCTGCGGCGGTGCTTCGAGATCACCACGGTGACCGAGCACGCCCTCGCCGTGCTGGAGCTACAGCTCGGGGGCGACGACGAGGAGCTGGCGGCGCTGCTCGCGACGCTGGAGGACCCCGCGGATGAGTGACCTGAGGGCGAGGCTGGCGCGGCTCAGCCCGGAACAACGGGCCGCGCTGGAGGAGAGGCTGCGGCGGCAACCGCCGCCTCGGCGGCCGTCGGGCATCCCCCGGCGCGCGGACGGCGGCGGGCCGCCACCCCTGTCGTTCGGCCAGGAACGCCTGTGGTTCCTGCAGCAGCTGGACCCGTCCGACGCCTCGTACAACATGTTCATGGTGCAGCGGCTGCGCGGGCACGTCTCGGTCGAGGCGCTCGGGTACGCGCTCGGCCGCCTGGTGGAGCGGCACGAGACCCTGCGCGCCCGCTTCACCTCGCACGAGGGCAGCCCGGTGCAGGAGATCGAGCCGCCCCGGCCGGTCGAGCCCGACCTGATCGACCTCACCCGGCTGCCCGCCGCCGAACGGGAGGCCCGCGCGACCGAGCTGGTCGCCGACCTCACCAACCGCCCGTTCGACCTGGCGGCCGGGCCGCTGCTGCGGGTCCACCTGATCACCATGTCGGAGACCGACCACGTGCTGTGCGTGGTGCTGCACCACATCGTGGCCGACGGCTGGTCGCTGAAGATCCTGCTGGGCGAGCTCGCCGCCTGCTACGGCGCGCGCCTGGAGGGACGCGAGGCGGACCTGCCCGCCCCCGTGCTGGAGTACGCCGACTACGCGGCCTGGCAGCGCGACCTGCTGAACGAGGAGAGCGTACGCCGCCAGCTCGACTACTGGAGCGGGCAGCTGGCCGGGGCACCCGCGCTGGACGTCCCCGCCGACCGGCCCAGGCCGCCGGTGAAGTCGTCCAACGGCGACTACGCGGCGCGGCGGATCGGGCGGGAGCTGACCGCCCGGCTGGACCGGCTGGCCAGGGACGAGCGGTGCACCCCGTTCATGGTGCTGCTGGCCGCCTTCCAGACGCTGCTCGGCGCCCACTCCGGGCAGGACGACGTGTGCGTGGGGTCGGTGATCGCCGGTCGGGAACGCCCGGAGCTGGAGCAGATCGTCGGGTTCTTCCCCAACACGCTCGCGCTGCGCGGCGACCTGTCGGGCGACCCCGGTTTCCGGGAGCTGCTGGGACGGGTCCGGGCGACGGTGCTCGACGCCTTCGCCCACCAGGACATCCCGTTCGAGCGGCTGCTCAACGAGCTGCGCGTCGAGCGCGACCTGAGCACCACGCCGCTGTTCCAGGCGATGTTCGTGATGCAGGACAAGGAGGCGTCCGAGCTGTTCATGTCCGGCATCGAGACCGACGTGTTCGACCCGGGCGCGCGGCAGGCCAAGTTCGACCTGATGCTCGACGTGACACCCCGCTCGGACTCGCTGTACGTGCTGCTGTCCTACAACGCCGACCTGTTCGAACCGGAGACGGTGGCCAGGATGCTGCGCAGGTACGAGCGCGTCCTGGAGGCCGTGGCCGACGACCCCGACGTCCCGCTGTCCCGCCTGCGGGCCGCGATGCTGCTCCCCGAGGACCGCCTGCCCACGGTCACCGCGTCACTGTCCACCGCTTTGCGTACGGGCGGGGCGGTGGGCGGTCCGGGTACGACGGGTGCGGCTTCGACGGGTACGACGGGTGTGGCTTCGACCGGAACGGCGGGTACGGCGGGGACGGTCCTCCCGGCCGCACCGGTTTCCCCGTCCGTACCGGTTCTCCCGGCCGGGATGATCGAGCTGTTCGAGGAGCGGGTGCGGCTGGCGCCGGACGCGGTGGCGGTCAGCCACGGCGACCGGCGGCTCGGCTACGCCGAGCTGCACGAGCGCGCCGCGAGGCTGGCGGCACGGCTGACCTCGGCGGGGGCCGGTCCCGAGACCGTGGTCGCGGTGTGCGCCCGGCGCGGTCCCGAACTGGTCGTCGCGCTGCTGGCGACGGCCATGGCGGGAGGCGCCTACCTTCCGCTCGACCCCGCCTACCCGGCCGAACGCCTGCGCTGGATGCTGCGCGACAGCGGGGCCGCGCTGCTGCTGTCCCAGGACGGCCTGCCGGAGTGCGACCTGCCGACGATCCCACTCAACGGCGTCGCCGACCCCGTCACCGGAGAGGACCCACCCACCGGATACGGCTCACCGGCCGATGCCCATGGGCCGGACGGGCACGGTGTCCCGGGGGCCGCCGGAGACGGCGAGCACAGCGAGCCCGGCGCGTACGGCGCACGGACGACAGCAGGTGACGGCCGGGTGACGAGGCCCGGCGGGCCGGGGAACCTGGCGTACGTGATCTACACCTCCGGTTCGACCGGCACTCCCAAGGGGGTGCAGGTCGAGCGGCGGGCGCTGGACGCGCGGGTGGCGTGGATGCGCGCCGAGTACGGCATCCGGCCGGACGACCGGGTGCTCCAGTTCGCCTCCGTGGGCTTCGACACGCACGCCGAGGAGATCTACCCGGCGCTCACCTCGGGGGCCGAGCTGGTGCTCGCCCCCGACGAGCCGCTTCCCGACTTCCTGCGTACCTCGCGGGGCGCGTCGCTGACGGTGATGGACCTGCCCACTTCCTACTGGCAGGAGCTGGTCGCCGCCCGGGTCTCCTGGCCGCCCGCGCTGCGCCTGCTGATCCTGGGCGCCGACCCGCTGCCCGGACCGGCGCTCGCCGCCTGGTACGAGGCTCACGGCGAGCGCGTCACGCTGGTCAACAGCTACGGGCCGACCGAGACGACGATCATCGCCACGGCCGGGGAGCTCGACCCCGCCGAGGCGTCCAGGCGGCCCACCGTGGGCCATCCGCTGTCCGCGACCCGCGTCCACGTACTGGACGAGCACGGCGCGCGGGTGCCCGTCGGCGTGCCCGGCGAGCTGTGCGTCGGCGGCGACGGGCTCTCTCGCGGCTACCTGGGGTCGCCCGCCCTGACGGCGGAACGCTTCGTGCCCGACCCGTACGGTCCGGCCGGTTCGCGCCTGTACCGTACCGGCGACCGGGCCAGGTTCCGTTCCGACGGGCGCCTGGAGATCCTCGGCCGCCTCGACCGCCAGGTCAAGATCCGGGGCTACCGCGTGGAGCCCGGCGAGATCGAGGCCCGCCTGCTCGCCCACCCCTGGGTGGGCCAGGCGACCGTGACGGTCAGGGAGGACACCCCCGGTGACCGCCGCCTGGTCGCCTACGTCGTACGCCACGACCGGACCGCCAGTGAGCAGGCGGCCGACGCGCGGGCGGACGACGGCGGCACCGGACGGACGGAAGGTGCCCGCGAGCGGTCCGGGTATCGGCCGGACGCCGGGGAGCTGCGGGAGTTTCTCGCGGCGGAGCTGCCGCCGCACCTGGTACCGAGCGCCGTGGTGGAGATCGGGCACATCCCGCTCACGCCGAGCGGGAAGGTCGACCAGGGCGCGCTGCCCGCCCCCGAACACCGCTCGGACGAGGGATACCTGCCCCCGGAGACCGTCACACAGGAGCTGGTGTGCTCGGTGTGGGCCGAGGTCCTGGGAGTGGAACGGGTGGGGGCACTCGACGACTTCTTCCAGCTCGGCGGCCACTCGCTGCTGGCCACCAGGACGATCGCCAGGCTCTCGGCGGCGACCGGGCTGGACCTGCCGTTGAAACTGGCCTTCAGCCACCCGTCCGTACGGAGGCTGGCGCAGGCGCTGGACGCGCTGGCGGAGGCCGGGCCCGGCACGGGTCCCGAGGTGGGACCCGGACCGGCACGGCGCCCGGAGGGCACGGCGCCACCGCTGTCGTTCGCGCAGGAACGGCTCTGGTTCATGGAGCAGTTCAGTCCCGGGACCGGCGCCTACGTGCTGCCCGCAGCGGCACGGCTGCGCGGACCGCTGGACCTCGCGGCGCTGGACGCGAGGCTGGACGCCGCCGTGACACGGCACGAGAGCCTGCGGATGCGCTTCCCCGCCTCTCCTGACGGACGCCCCGAGGTACGGATCGTCCCGGCCGGGGCCCCGGAGGCGCGGATCGCGATCCGCGTCGTCGAAACGGGCCCACCAACGGGAATCACCGCGTCGGGATCGGCCTCGACGGCCGACTCCGAGACGGTGGCGGAGGTACGGGCGGTTTCGGAGCCGACGGAAACGGCGGCGAAGGCGAAGACACAGGCACCCGTGGGAGCCGACGCGGAGGCGTTAGCGAAGGCGCACTCGGAAGTAGCCAAAGCGAGGACGCACTCGGAAATAGCGGAGGCGCGGCGGATCGTCAGTGCCGACGCGGCACGCCCCTTTGACCTCGGCGACGGCCCGCTGCTCCGGGTGACCCTGGTCAAGCTCTCCCCCGAGGACCACGTGCTGCTGATCGCCGTACACCACATCGTGGCCGACGGCTGGTCCGCGGAGATCCTGCTGAACGAGCTGCTCTCCGGGCACGACGACCGCGACGTTCGTGCTGCTCGTGACGGCCACGGCGTTCGTGACGACCGTCCGGAGCCGCGTGTCGGGTACGGCGACTACGCGCTCTGGCAGCGCGAGCGCCTGGCCGGGCCGCGCCTGGAACGGCACCTGGAGTTCTGGCGGGAGGAGCTGGCCGCGCTGCCCCCGCTCGAACTTCCCCTCGACCGGCCCAGACCGGCCCGGCAGGGGCACCGTGGCGCCTGGCACGACCTGCGGCTGGACGCCGGGCTCACAGGAGCGCTCGGCGAACTGGCGCGAGCAAGCGGCGGGACCCTCTACATGGCGTTGCTCTCCGGGTTCCAGGCCGTGCTCTCCCGCTGGTCGGGGCAGCACGACTTCGCGGTGGGCTCGCCGGTCGCCGGGCGCGACCTGACGGAGTTCGAGGACGTGGTCGGGTTGTTCGTGAACCTGCTACCGCTCCGGGCCCGCCTGGAGGGCGACCCCACGTTCACCGAGCTGCTCGGCCGCACCCGCGACGCCGCCCTGGAGGTCTACTCCCACCAGGAGCTGCCGTTCGAGAAACTGGTCGCCGAGCTGGACCTGGCCAGGGACGCCACCCGCCCGCCCGTGGTGCAGGTGCTCTTCGCCCTGCAGAGCTACCTGGGCGGCACGGTCCCGAGAGGGCGCCCCGTACCGGTAACCGGATCCACGACCGGACCGGGGACCGGTTTCACGACCGAAAAGCACACCGGGTCCGCGACCGAGGAAAGCCCCGAGTTCACGGCCGGGGAACACGCCGGTTTCACGGCCAAGAAGCACACCGGGTCCGCGACCGAGGAGAACCCCGGATTCACAACCGGGGAACACACCAGGTTTACGGCTGGGGAAAGCACCGGGTCCGCGACCGGCCGGGGAGGAAGGCCGGTGGTCGAGCCGTTCGCGCCGGACACCACCTCGACCCGGTTCGACCTGGAGCTGTACGTCTCGGAGACCGGTGACGGCCTCGCGGCGAGGTTCGTCTACAACCGTGACCTGTTCCTGCCGGACACCGTCGAACGGCTCGCCACCTCCTTCGAGACGTTCCTGCGCGCGGCCGTCGCCACTCCGGGGACCCGCGTGGGCGACCTGGAGATGCTCTCCGCCGGGGAACGGGACCTGGTGCTGACCGGCTGGAACGCCACCGAGACCGCGTACCCGCCCGGAGAGACGCTGCACGGTCTCGTCGAGGCGCAGGCCGCGCGGACCCCCGGCGCCCCGGCCGTGGTCTTCGAGGGCGAGACGCTGACCTACGCCGAGCTGAACGACCGCGCCGACCTGCTGGCCGCGCGGCTGCGCGCCACCAAGAACAACGGCGCCGCCTCCGGGGTGAGGGCGGCCGAGGGTACGGAGACGGGCGCGGGCGCCGGGAGGGTGTTCGCCGTACGGGCGGAGCGCTCGCTCGACCTGCCCGTGCGGCTGCTCGCCGTGCTCAAGGCCGGGGCCGCCTACCTGCCCCTCGATCCGGGGCTGCCCGAGCGCCGGGTCGAGGCCATGCTCGCCGACGCCGGGGCCGTGGAACTCACCGTGGCCGGACCCTCCGCCCCGGCGGGCGAGGCTCCCGGGAGTACGCCGCCGATGGCCTCGGAGTTCTCGCGGGAGGACCCGCCGGACTCGCTCGCGTACGTGATCTTCACCTCGGGGTCCACGGGAAGGCCCAAGGGCGTCGGGGTGTCGCACCGGGCGATCGTCAACCGGCTGCGCTGGATGCAGGAGACGTACGGCCTGGACGCGAGTGACGCCGTGCTCCAGAAGACCCCCGCCGGGTTCGACGTGTCGGTGTGGGAGTTCTTCTGGCCGCTGATCACCGGGGCGCGCCTGGTGCTCGCCCGGCCCGACGGCCATCGGGACACCGCCTACCTGCGCGACCTCGTCACCGAGCGGGAAATCACCACGGTCCACTTCGTCCCCTCGATGCTCGCCGCCTTCACCTCGGAGGAGCGGATCGAGGAGTGCCGCTCGCTGCGCCGGGTGATCTGCAGTGGCGAGGAGCTGACGGCGGTGGCCGCGGAGCGGCTGGCCGGGCGGCTGCCCGGGGTGGAGCTGCACAACCTCTACGGGCCGACCGAGGCCGCGGTCGACGTCTCCTGGCACCGCTACACGCCGGGCGAGAAGGTCGTGCCGATCGGCCGCCCGGTGGCCAACACCCGCCTGTACGTACTGGACGAAGCGTCGCGCCCGGTCCCGGTCGGGACTCCGGGAGAGTTGTTCATCGGCGGGGTCCAGCTGGCCCGCGGCTACCTGGGCCGCCCGGCCCTCACCGCCGAACGCTTCGTCCCCGACCCCTACGGCCCACCCGGCTCACGCCTGTACGCCACCGGAGACCGCGCCCGATGGCGACCCGACGGCGAACTCGAATACCTCGGCCGCCTCGACACCCAGACCAAAATCCGCGGCATGCGCGTCGAACCCGGCGAGATCGAGGCCGTACTCGGCGGGCACCCGGACCTGAGCGCGGCGGCGGTCGGCGTGTGGCACGACGGCGCCGGAGCCCGGCTGGTCGGGTACGGGGTGCGGCGCGAGGGGGCGCGGGGCCCTGTGAACACCGTGGACGCCGATCCCCGCGAGTGGCTCAGGGGCGAGCTGCCCGAGCACATGATCCCCACCGCCTGGGTGACGCTGGACGCGCTCCCGCTCACCCCCAACGGAAAGCTCGACCGGGCCGCCCTGCCGCCACCGCCCGGCCGGGGCGACCTTCCCTGGGAGCCGCCGCGCACCGACGCGGAACGCGCCGTCGCCCAGGTGTGGCAGGACGTGCTCGGCCTGGACAAGGTCGGCCGTCACGACGGGTTCTTCGGCGTCGGAGGTGACTCGATCCGCAGTCTCTCGGTGGTGGCCCGGCTGCGCGACCTGGGCTACGGGCTCGACCTGCAGAGACTGTTCACCCACCAGACCGTGGCCGAGCTGGCCTCCGTACTGGACACACCGGATACCGGCCCCTCCGCGACGGCGGAACCGGAGCCGGAGGCCGCGACCGGGGCGTTCGGCATGCTCGGCGCCGCGGATCTGGCCAAGCTCAGAAAGGGCGAGCGATGATCGCGGATCTGGCCAGGCTCAGGGAGGGCGAGCGATGATCGAGGACGCGTATCCGCTGGCCGCGCTGCAGGCGGGGATGATCTACCACAGCGAGCTCGAACCTGACGGTCCCACCTACCACGACCTGATGACCATCACCCTGCGCGGCACCCCGGACGTCCCGGCGCTGACCGGGGCGCTGGCCGGGGTCGTGGCCAGGCACCCGGTGCTGCGCACCTCGTTCGACCTGACCGGGTTCAGCGAGCCGTTGCAGCTCGTCCACGACACCGCGACCATCCCCCTGGAGGTCGCCGACCTACGCGGGAGCGGCTCTCGGGAGAAGCTGGCGGCGTGGCGCGAGGCCGAGAAGCACACCGGGTTCGACTGGTCGTCACCCCCGCTGCTGCGGGCGTACGCGCACGTGCTGGACGACGACGAGTTCGCGCTGAGTCTCAGCTTCCACCACGCCGTCCTCGACGGGTGGAGCGTCGCGGCGCTGGTCACCGAGCTGCTGAGCCGCTACGCCGCGAACCGCTCACACGGCTCGTACGAACCCGCCGCGCCTCGGGCCCTGTTCAGGGATCTGGTGGCGGCCGAGCGGGCCGCGACGGGCTCGGAGGCGGCGCGGGAGTTCTGGCGGGAGCGGGCCGAGGACGCGCCGGAGAGCCGCCTGCCCCGGCTGCCCGGGTTCCCGTCCGGCGGGCCGCGCGCCGCCGAGGTGATCGCCGTGCCGGTACCCCACGAGACGGTGACCGCGCTGGAGCGGCAGAGCCGCGAGCTGCGGGTCCCGCTGCGCACGACCCTGCTGGCCGCGTACGTGACGGCGCTGGGCCTGGTCACCGGCGAGCGGGAGGTCATGACCGGCGTCCTCAGCCACGGCAGGCCGGAGACCGAGGGCGGCGGCGAGGTGCTGGGGCTGTTCCTCAACACGCTGCCCCTGCGGGTCCACCTCGACGCGGGCGACCGGGCCGAACTGGTCAGGCGGGTCTTCGACGCCGAGGTGGCCGCGGTGCCGTACCGGCGCTACCCGCTGTTCGAGATCCAGCGAACCGCGGGCCGCTCGCCGCTGCTGGACACCCTGTTCGACTTCCGGGACTTCCACGTGTACGGCGGGCTGACCGGTGACGGCGTGACGATCACCGGGCAGGAGTTCTTCGAGCAGACCGACATGCCGTGCACGGTGGCCTTCGTCCGGGTACCCGGCGGCGGCCTCACCCTCACGGTCTCCTACGACACCTCCCAGTTCCCGCCGGAACAGATGGAGTCCCTGGCCGGGCGGGTGATCGACGCCCTGACCGGCGAGCCCGGCGTGGGCAAGGCGGAGAACGAGGCGATCGACCGCTGGAACGCCACCGGGCGCGAGCACCCGGGCGGCACGTTGCACGGCCTGTTTTTCGAACGGGCGAGGCTGACGCCCGACGCCCCGGCCGTGGGTTTCGAGGGCTCGTGGACCACCTACCGCGAGCTGGCCGGGCGGACCCTCGCGATCGCCGGGGAGCTGCGCCGCGCCGGGGTGTCACGCGACCGGCCGGTGGGGGTGCTGCTCGAACGGAGCGCGGACCTGCCCGCCGCGCTGCTGGGCGTCCTCGCCGCCGGGGGCGCCTACCTGCCGCTGGAACCCGGCCACCCGGCCGGGCGGGTACGGGGCATGCTCGACGACGCGGGCGCCTCGGTGCTGCTGACCTCCGCCGACCTGGCGGACGAGGCTCCCGGGGGTACGCGGGTCGTCCTGCTGCCCGCCGCCTCGGAGGTTTCCTCTGAGATCTCTTTACGGGAGGACCCGCCGGACTCGCTCGCGTACGTGATCTTCACCTCGGGGTCGACGGGAAGGCCCAAGGGCGTCGGGGTGTCGCACCGGGCGATCGTCAACCGGCTGCGCTGGATGCAGGAGACGTACGGGCTCACCCCGGCGGACCGGGTTCTACACAAGACGCCGGTCTCGTTCGACGTGTCGGTGTGGGAGCTGTTCTGGCCGCTGGTCACCGGCGCGGGACTGGTGGTGGCCAGGCCGGGCGGGCACTACGAACCCGGCTACCTCACCGAGCTGATCGGCGGCGAGGGGGTCACCACGGCGCACTTCGTGCCGTCCATGCTGGACCCGTTCCTCGACACCCCCGGCCTGGAGGCCCTCGGCGTCCCGGACGGACCGGCTGCCAACGAACCGGGCACGGACGGGCAGGCTGCGAACAACCCGGGGGCGGGCCGCTTGGTCGTGGACGGGCCAAATGGGGACGAGCCGGTCCCGAGCAGGCCGGACGCGGACAACCCCGCTGTGAACCCGGGCACCGGCAACCTGCGCAGGGTGGTGTGCTCGGGGGAGGCCCTCCCCGCCGACCTGGTACGACGCTTCGCCGAGCGGCTTCCCGGCGTGGAGCTGCACAACCTCTACGGGCCGACCGAGGCCGCGGTCGACGTCTCCTGGCACCGGTGTGACCCCGCCGAGCAGACGGTCCCGATCGGCCGCCCTGTCGACAACACCCGCCTTGAGGTGCTCGACGAGCGGTTCGGGCGGGCGCCCGTGGGCACCCCGGGGCAGCTGTTCATCGGCGGGGTCCAGCTGGCCCGCGGCTACCTGGGCCGCCCGGCCCTCACCGCCGAACGCTTCGTCCCCGACCCCTACGGCCCACCCGGCTCCCGCCTGTACGCCACCGGAGACCGCGCCCGATGGCGACCCGACGGCGAACTCGAATACCTCGGCCGCCTCGACACCCAAACCAAGATCCGCGGCATGCGCGTCGAACCCGGCGAGATCGAGGCCGCGCTGCTCGCCGAGCCCGAGGTCCGCGCGGCGGCGGTCGTCGCCGACGGCGACCGCCTGATCGGCTACGTGGTGACCGTCGAGGCGGGCGACGACGAGACGACCGGCGCGGAGGCGCGTACGGACGGGAAACCTCACGCGAACGCGGAACCCGGCGCGCGACCCGAAACGGGCACGAACCCCGGACAGGGCGCGCGACCCGAAACGAACGCGAACCTCGAAAAGGACCTACAGCCCGGCACGAACGCGGACCCCGAACAGGGCACGCGGCCCCGGACGGGGCCGGTGGTCGACTGGCGGGCGAGGTTGCGGGCCACGCTGCCCGACCACATGATCCCGTCGGCCTGGGTGACGCTGGAGGAGCTCCCCCTCACCTCCAACGGCAAGCTGGACAGGAGGGCACTGCCCGCGCCGGACCCGGTGGGCGCGGACGGATTCCGGGTGCCGCCGAGGGACCCGGTCGAGGGGCGGGTCGCGGCGATCTGGGAGGAGTTGTTCGACGTCCCGATGGTCGGGGTGTTCGACGACTTCTTCGACCTGGGCGGGCACTCGCTGCTGGCGCTCCGGCTGGCCGTGCGAATCAGGCAGGAGTTCGGCAGGGAGCTGCCCGTGGCGACCGTGCTGGCCTCGCCGACCGTGGCGGGCCTGGCGGACGTGCTGCGCCGCCCGGAGGACCTGGGCGAGCAGCGGGTGGTGACGCTCAACGCGGACGGCGACCGCACCCCGATCGTCCTGGTGCACGCCCTGGGCGGGCAGGTCTTCCGCTACCACCCGATGGCCCGCAGGCTCGGCCCCGACCAGCCCGTCTACGCGATCGCGGCCAGCGGGCTGGCGCCCGGCGAGGACCCGCACACCACCATGGCCGACATGGTCGAGGACTACGTCGACCGGCTGCGCGCGGTCCGTCCCAGCGGGCCGTACGTGCTGGGCGGGTTCTGCATCGGCGGGAACATCGCGATGGAGATGGCCAGGCGGCTGCGCGCCCTCGGCGAGGACGTCCCGCTGCTGGTGCTGTTCTACTCCGACGCGGACGAGCCCGTGATCACCAGCTCGCTGGAGGACGACGCCTCGCTCATGACCCACGCGCTGGCCGGAGGGCCGCTGGAGACGGGCGGCGCGGAGTTCGCCGGGCTCGGCCCCGAGGAGATGCTGCTGGCGGTCATCGCGGCCGCCGGGCGGGAACAACGCCTGGCGCCCGACACCGCCGACGTCGAGCAGGCCCGGCGCTTCCTTCGGGTGTTCCGGGCCAACGCCCACGCGGTCGGCCGCTACCGGCACGAACCGTACGACGGTGACGTGGCGCTGTTCGCCCCCGCCGGTGACCGGCCCGATCTGGGCTGGAACGGCGTGGTCAAGGGAAACCTCGCGATCGAGGCGATTCCCGGCGAGCGCGTGGTCATCCTGTTCGAACCCCTGGTCGCCGAGGCGGCCGCCAAGCTGAGGAGTTGGATCGACCATGGCGTCACCGGACACTGAGAGCACCCGGAGCGCGGGGAGCACGGGGCCGCCACAGAGCACCGGAAGCACCGGAAGCACCGCGACGGCCGGGACACCCGGAACGGCCGAGGGTGCCCGGAGCACCGGGAACGGCGAGCCCGCCTCGGGCCCCGAGGTCCTCGACCTCCCCCGGAACACCCCGGAAGCCCCCGAAATCCCCGGCACCCCCGGTACCCCCGAGACCTCCGAAGGCCCGGCAGACCCCGGCGCCCCCGGGGGCGAGAAGCGGCCCGAGGGAGCCGACGACGACGGCAGTCTCTGGCGCAACCAGGACTTCCTGCGGCTGTGGACCGGCCAGACCCTCTCCCAGTTCGGCTCGCAGATCTCGTACGTGGCGATCCCGCTGATCGCCGTCGTCACCCTGGGCGCGAGCGCGACCGAGATGGGGATCCTGGGCGCGCTGGTCCGGCTGCCGATGCTGGGCTTCCTGCTGTTCGGCGTCTACATCGACCGGATGCGCAAGCGGCCGGTGCTGATCTGGTCGGACCTGGGCCGGGCGGCGGTGCTGGCCCTGGTACCGCTGCTGTACGTGATGGACAGCCTCACGCTCGGGGTGCTGTACGCGGTCGTGTTCGTCCTGAGCCTGCTGTCGGTGCTGTTCCAGGTCGCGTACCGCTCCTACTTCCCGTCGCTGGTCCCGCTGCGGCACCTGGGTGACGGCAACGGCAAGCTGCAGCTGAGCGAGTCGCTGGCGCAGACGGCCGGTCCCGGCGCGGCGGCGGCGCTGATCAAGGTGGTCGCCGCGCCGCTACTGATCATGATCGACGTGCTCTCCTACCTGTTCTCCGCGATCGCCATCCTCCTCATCCGCAAGCGCGAGGAGGTGCCCACCCCGGACGACGAGACGGCCGGGAGCGTGCACCGGGCGATCTGGGCGGGCTTCCGGTGGGTGATGGACCAGCCGATGATCCGGCCGCTGGCCATCGCGAGCGGGCTGTACTCGTTCTTCGTCATGGGCGCCATGCAGTCGATCTACGTGCTGTTCCTGCTGCGGGGCGGGCCCGACCTGCCGGTGGAGTGGGTGGGCATCGTCATGGCGACCGGCGGCGTCGGCGCCATCCTCGGCGCGACCCTGTCGGTACGGACCATGCGCCGCATGGGGATCGGCCCGACACTGCTGTGGAGCACGATCGTCGGCAACTGCGCGCTGCTGCTGGTGCCGTTCGCGTCGGGACCGGTCTGGCTGGCCGCCGGGATGCTCGGTCTCTCCCAGTTCATCGTCTGGGCGAGCAACCAGGTCTTCTTCGTCAGCAACATGACCCTGGTGCAGTCGATCACCCCGCCGCACCTCCAGGCCAGGGTGATCGGCACGATCTACTCGCTGGGACTGATCCCGGCCCCGCTCGGAGCCCTGGGCGCGGGCCTGCTCGGTGAGACCCTCGGTCTGCGCCCGGCCATCCTGTTCGCGGTGGTCGCCGGAGCCATCCTGCCGATCCTGCTGCTGGTCTTCTCCCCGATCCCGAAGGTGAAGGAGATCCCCGGCACCTGAGCGGGCGCGACGGGCACCCGTCCCCGGACGCGACCGGCACCCGGGCCCTGTCGGTGGCGGGCGCGCGACCGGCACCCGTCCCCGGGCTATCGGGGACGGGTGCCGGTACGGGAGAGGATGATGGTAAGCCAGGCGGCAGCGGGCACGATCGGGAGGAGACCCCGGGTGGCCGCCCGGCTCGATCGTGACGGCTCACGCCGTCTCCATCCCGTCTCCACCCCGTTCCCATCCCGGCAGGAGAACCATGACCACGCTCGCCGACAGGACCATCACGGCTCTGCGTACCAACCATGACGAGCTGGCGGCCTTCGTCCGAGGTCTGGACGCCGCCGACCTCACCCGCCCCTCGGGCTGTTCGGAGTGGACCGTCGCCCAGGTGCTCAGCCACCTCGGCAGCGGCGCCGAGATCGGCCTGGCGACGCTGCGCGCGGCGCAGAACGGCCAGGACGCCCCGGGCCAGGACTTCAACCACCCCGTGTGGGACCGCTGGAACGCGAAAGCCCCCGGGGAGCAGGCCGAGGACTTCCTCACCGCCGACGCCGACATCGTCGCGGCGTACGAGAGCCTCGACGCCGACGCCCGCGAGCGGCTGCAGATCAAGCTGGGATTCCTCCCCATGCCCGGCAGCGTCGCACTGGTGGCCGGGATGCGCCTGAACGAGGCCGCCCTGCACGCCTGGGACGTCAGGGTCGCCTTCGACCCCAAGGCCACCGTCGCGCGGGACGCCGCCGGGGTGCTGACCGACCTGTACGCCGGGCCGCTCGATTTCATGATCGGTTTCATCGGCAGGTCGGACGGCCTGGACCCGCGCCTGGCCACGACCCTCCGGGTCGAGACGACCGACCCCGAGCACGTCCTGGGACTCACCCTCGGGGAGACCGTCGGCTTCAGCGAGGCGCCGGAGCCCGCCGACGTCACCCTGACGCTTCCCAGCGAGGCCTGGGCACGCCTGCTCGGCGGCAGGCTGGCCCCCGAGCACACCCCTCCGTCGGTGACCGTCACCGGCGACGGCGTCACCCTGGACGACCTCCGCCAGGTGTTCCCCGGCATCTGACGACCACCCGGCCCTCCGCTGCCCTTCCGCCCGGACGATGGATCCCGGCCCATCGCGGCCGGGACACCGGGCGAGGGTGGCAGGAGCCTCAGTACACGTCGCGTACGTAGCGCCTGCTCGTGGACAGATGTTTGACGTAGAGGGCGGCCTCGTCGTCGCCGAGGCCGCCGTGGACGGTGGCGATCTCGCGCAGGGCCAGGTCGACGTCCTTGGCCATCCGGCTGGCGTCACCGCAGACGTACAGGTGGGCGCCGTCCTGGAGCCAGGACCAGAGCTTGACGCCGTGCTCGCGCATGCGGTCCTGGACGTAGACCTTGGCGCGCTGGTCGCGGGAGAAGGCGAGGTCCAGCCGGGTCAGCAGCCCGTCGCGGCGTGACGCGTCGAGCTCGTCGCGGTAGTAGAAGTCGGTGGAGCGGCGCTGCTCGCCGAAGAAGAGCCAGTTGCGGCCGGGGTGCCCCAGCGCCCGGCGCTCGTCCAGGAAACCGAGAAAGGGCGCGACGCCCGTACCCGGGCCGATCATTATCATCGGCGTGGCCGGATCCGACGGTGGGCGGAAGTGCCTGGTGCGCTGGACGAAGACGGGTACGGGGGTGCGCTCGGGGCTGTCCGCCAGGAAGGACGAGCACACTCCCCTGCGCGCCGTGCCGCGCGGGTTGTCGAAGCGGACGACCGAGACCGTCAGGCGCACCCGGTGGGGATCGACCAGCGGGCTGGAGGAGATGGAGTACAGGCGCGGCTTCAGGCGCTTGAGGACGTCCGCCCACTCCTGGGCCGTGGCCCGGACCGGGAGTTCGCCGACCACGTCGACGGCCTGGCGCCCCCAGGTCCACTTGGCCAGCTCACCCCCGTTGCCCGAGCGCAGGAACCTGGTGAGATCGCGGTCGCGGGTCCGGTCGGCGACGAACCTGAGCAGGCCGGGAGTGATCCTGGTGATCTCCAGGTGGCCCCGCAGCGCCTCGCCGAACGGGAGGGAGCCGACATCGGGGATCTCGACGGTGTCGGCGGGGTCGAGACCGGTCACCGCCAGCCATTCGGCGACCAGGCCGGAGCCGTTGACCGGCAGCACCCCGAGCGCGTCACCGGCCCGGTAGGTCAGCTCGCCGCCGGTGTCGAAGGTGAACTGCCGCACCTCCTTCGCCGACCCGGGCAGGCTGAGCAGCCGGTTACCGGTCAGGAGGGCGCCGAACGGCGATCCCCTGCCGGACCCGGCCGACGACTCGGCCCCCGAACTCATCGCGAACGGAACTGGAGGCTCGGCGAGAACAGAAGGCTCGTTGAGAACGGGAGGCTCGGCGAGCACAGAGGACTCGGCAAGGACAGAGGGCTCGGCAAGCACGGAAGACTCGGTGAGGGTGGTGAGCAACCGCTCAAGCCAGCCGAGTGCCCGCGAGTGGTCGTCGGGCTCACAGTCCACGCGGGGTGCCAGACGCAGGGCGCCCAGCTCTTCGAGGCGCCGGTCGAGCCGTCGCCCGTGACCGCAGAAGTCGTCATAACTGGAGTCCCCGAAGGCGAGTACGGCATAGCGCACGCCGTCGAGCCGGGGTGCGCCGGACCCGATGAGGGCCTCCCAGAATCCGACGCCGTTGTCGGGGGCCTCGCCGTCACCGAAGGTACTGGAGATGACGAGCAGGTCCGCGCCACGGGGAATGCTGTCCGGGGCGCAGTCGGCCATGCTGACCAGCCGGGGGGCCCGCCCCGCGCCGGTCAGCCGGTCGGCGCTGGCGGCGGCGAACTCCTCGGCGTTCCCGGTCTGGGAGGCCCACAGGACGACGATGTCCCGTACCGGCGACACCGGATCACCGGTCGCTCCCCGAGGTGACGGCGCGAGGGTACGGGAGAACATCCCGGCCAGCACCCCGTTGATCCACAGGGCGTGGGCGGGATCGACCGGGGCGTGCTCCGGCAGGACCGGCACGGCCGTACCGGGGGACGCCGTAGCGTCGAGGTCGGGTGCCGCGCTGTCGAGGGCGGACAGGAAACCGGCCAGGTAGTGGCGTTCGTGGTCGGCGAGCACCGGCGGCGTCAGATCGGCCACCCCGAGCAGCCCGGCCAGCGCGGCGATCCGGGCGGACCCGGCGTACTCCGGAACCGCGTCCCCCAAAGCCCCCGAAGACACCGAAGACACCGACGGCGCCTCGGAGGCGACCCTGGTGAGGGAGACCGCGCACACCTTGAACTCGGGCTGGAAGGAAATGGGGTCGACGGCGTCGCTGGTGACCGCGTTGACGCTGAGGTACTCGCCGAACAGGTCGTTCCAGTGGAACGGCGCGAAGCAGTTGCCCGGCATGACCCGGTCGGTCAGGCGGGCGGGCAGCACGGCCCTGCCGCGCCGGGAGGCGATCTCCACCAGGTCGCCCTCGCCGATCTCGCGCTCGGCCGCGTCGTCCGGGTGGATCTCGACGAAGGGCCCGGGGTTGAGTTTGTTGAGCTTGGCGACCCTTCCCGTCTTGGTCAGGGTGTGCCACTGGTGCTGCAGCCTGCCGGTGTTGAGGACGAACGGGTAGGCGTCGTCGGGCAGCTCGGCGGCGGGCAGGTACGGGCGGGGGAAGAAGGCGGCCCGGCCGCTCGCGGTGGCGAAGGCGAGGCGCGGGCGGCTGCCGTCCGGCCGGGTGAGCGGGGTCTGGCTGACGCCGTCGTTGAGGTAGCGCACGGGGTTGCGGGCACCGCCGCCCGGCGGGCTCGGCCACTGGACGGGGGTCTCGCGCAGCCGCTCGTAGGTGACACCCCGCAGGTCGTAGCCGGTCCCGGGATTCCACGCCCGCTTGATCTCCTCGAACACCTCCTCCGCGCTCTCGTACGAGAAGGCGTCTTCGAAGCCCATCTCGCACGCGACGCGGGCGATGATCCGCCAGTCGGGCAGCGCCTGTCCCGGCGGTTCCACGGCCTGCCGGAGCAGGGTGAGGTTCCGCTCGGAGTTGACCATCACGCCTTCGGTCTCGGCCCACATGGCCGCGGGCAGGACCACGTCGGCGTAGGCGTTGGTCTCGGTGGCGGCGAAGACGTCCTGGGTGACGACGAACTCGGCGGCCTCCAGGCCCGCGATGACGGTCCTGCGGTTGGCGACGCTGGCGACCGGGTTGGTACAGATGATCCAGCACGCCTTGATCTCGCCCTCGGCCATGCGCGAGAACATCTCGACGGTCCCCTGGCCGACGTCGGTACGCAGGGTGCCGGGCGGCAGGTTCCACAGTTCCTCGGTGAAGAGGCGATCCTTCTCCACCAGCACCGAACGCTGGCCGGGCAGGCCGGGCCCCATGTAGCCCATCTCGCGCCCGCCCATGGCGTTGGGCTGGCCGGTCAGGGAGAACGGGCCGCTGCCGGGGCGGCAGATCGCGCCGGTGGCCAGGTGCAGGTTGCACAGCGCGTTGGTGTTCCAGGTGCCGTGCGTGCTCTGGTTGAGCCCCATCGTCCAGCAGCTCATCCACTCCCCCGCCGCGCCGATCCACTCGGCCGCCCGGCGCAGGTCGTCCTCGGGGATGCCGGTGAGGGCGGCGACCGTCTCGGGAGGATAGTCCCGCAGGAACTCCGGCATCGCCTCCCAGCCGTCGGTGTGTTGCTCGACGAACTCGTGGTCGACGTGGCCGCCCTCGACCAGCAGGTGCAGCAGCCCGTTGAGCAGGGCGAGGTCGGTGCCCGGCCTGACCCGCAGGAACAGGTCCGCCTTGTCGGCGGTGGCGGTACGGCGGGGATCGACCACGATGAGCCTGGCACCGGCCTTGACCCGGTCCAGCATCCGCAGGAACAGGATCGGATGGCAGTCGGCCATGTTCGCGCCGATCACGAGGAACAGGTCGGCGCGGTCGAAGTCCTCGTAGGAGCCTGGCGGGCCGTCCGACCCCAGCGACAGCTTGTAGCCGCTGCCCGCGCTGGCCATGCACAGCCGGGAGTTGGACTCGATCTGGTTGGTGCCGACGAAGCCCTTGGCGAGCTTGTTGGCCAGGTACTGCGCCTCCAGCGTCATCTGGCCCGACACGTAGAACGACAGCGCGTCCGGCCCGTGCTCGTCCAGGATCCGCCGCAGCCGCCGGGCGGTCTCGCCGATCGCCGCGTCCACGCTCACCGGCGCGGGCTCGGCGCCCCGGTCCGGCCTGACCAGCCCGCTTTCGAGGCGGCCGGGGGCCGCGAGCATGTCCGCGGTGGTGGCCCCCTTGGTACACAGCCGACCGGCGTTGGCCGGGTGACTCCTGTCACCGGAGGCCCTGACGACCCGGCGCCGCCCGTCCACCTCCAGCACGATCCCGCAGCCGACACCGCAGTACGAGCAGACCGTCTTCACCGTCTCTGAGGCCGTCATGGGTCCCTTCTCCGTGAGCGGGGCCTGTGGCGGACCGGGGACACCGAAGCCGCACCGGGCGGATCCAACGACGGAAACATAAGAAACAGGCGTTACACAGACGTCACAGACGCCCACGCCCGGCTGTTACATCCCCATCACCGCCGATCTCCCCCGGCCACGCGCGGGCGCCTTCGACGTACACCCGGACGTCGACCGGCACGAAACCCGGAAGGAGTGTCCCCCTGAGGACCTGGTAGAAGTCGCGAACCTGGGCGACGTTGTGGCCTTCCGCGATTCCAAGAACCCCGGCGGCCCCGCGTCGCCTCCTCGGTCAGGGCCGGAGCCGGAGGGGTGACGGCGTCACCCCTCCCCGCGCCGGACGAGGAGGGGTCCGCGAAGCCCGAAGACACAGGCCTGCCTGAGCGTGGCGTCACATCGTCCGGGGCGGCCAGAGCTGCATCCGGTAGAGGTCGACCTTGATGACATCGGCCGGAAAGTCGGGCTCCTCGGTGTTGACCAGGAGCCTGGTCGACACCCGGGCCGACCAGGTGCTGTCCTGCTCACCCGTGTCGAACTCCAGGTACTCGTCGTCTGACGCGTACGGGTCCCCGTAGTCCTCGGCGATGCCGATCAGGCCGGTGCGCAGGTGGAGGCGGCCTTCCCACATGCGTTCCCAGGAGGGGAGCGGGTCGGGCTCGGCGTCCCAGACCTCGTAGCGGACGTGGATCGGCCCACCCCGTAAAAGTTCGTCCCCGGGGTGGACCGCGCTGGTGATGCTGACGCCGTTGGGCCCCGCCCCGATCCTGGGGAGCGTATGCCTCATGCCGTCGCCCGGCGAGGGGCTGCCCATGGGAACGCCGTCCTTCATCTCGGTGATGAGAAAGCCGGAGCCCGACCAGATACGCAGGCTGTCGAGGGCGCTCGCGCGAAGGACTGCCATGGGAGCCCCGCCTTCCGGTGATGGGAGAAGGGCCCCGGCGCGTTCCGCGCTGACACGCGCCGGGGCCCTTCCGCTGGTCGATTCGGCTAGTTGAGGAGGTTGACCCAGAACTTATCGCTTCGGATCACCCGGTTGTTCGCGTACCAGAAGCCGAGAGCGCGTCCATGGAAGGTGTTCACATCCGCATTCACCAGCCGGATGGAGTAGTTGTTATCCGGCTCGGCGTTTTTGGCGCTCTGCTCGGTGCTGGCGAACGGGTACTCGTCGCACGCCTTGCCCACCCGCTCGGCCTTGGTGTACTCGTTCTGGCACGCCGTGTGGACAATGCCGTGGCTGCCTCCGGGGGTGGTGTTGTACTTGGCCCTTGTCAGCGGATGGTCCTTGTCGCCCCAGGCGCCCGCGAACTTCTTCTTGCTGGGGTCCAGGTCGTAGTAGGTCTTTCTGCCCGGCTTGCTGAGCCCCGGGAACTGCAAAGCACTTTTGACGTGACGGAATATTTCCGCGATCGAGGTGTAGCGATTCTCTTTCGCGTTGTATGTCTGGTCGCCCTCAGCCATGGCCAGCGTGAGCGCGCCGCGCAGGATCACACACCCTCCGTTGGGGTACGACTTCTTGAAGAGCGGCGAGGTGTCGCAACGTATGTTGCGCACCTTACCCAGCGAGAACAGCATGTTCTCGGTTCCATCGGGCATGGGGAATTTGACGCCGAACATGTTGGTCTCCGTGCACGATCCCTCCTTGTCCACCCCCACCATCTCGGTCGACCTGAAACCTCCGGTGATGTGCCACTCGTTGGGAGACGCCGCCCGCCACTCGTTGACCCGGTACCAATTGTTCATACCCTCTTCGGACTGGCTGGCGAGGCAGGTTCCCCTGTTACGCTCCCCTGCGGGGAAGATGTAGCGGAAGAGCAGAATGGGGGCGTTCGCGAGTGTTCCCGTGGCCGACTTGATGACCACGTGTTCCTGGGTCTTGAACTCGCGGTTGTTCTGGTTCGTGGTGATCCGCCAGTAGGAGTGAGCGAGCAATTCCCCGGCTTTCTGCCCGCCCAGCCATTGCGTGGCGCGGAACGGAATGCGCCGGCAGTAGTCGAACCTGTTCCGCTTGTACTCGGTGATCTTGTTGGGGTTGGTGTGCGCCGTCTCCTGCTTGCAGTCGGCCAGCGTCATCCGGGAGGCGTTCGCCCTCTGCTCCGGAAAGATCTGGCGAATCTCGACCGGGTCGCTGGCCTGCGCCTGAACCTGAGCCTGAGCCGACGTCGCGGTCGCGCGCTTCTCCGACCCGGCCGTCACGGGCTTGGCGGACACGTCGACGGTCAGCGACTGCCAGGCCGACCACGGGCCGGGCGTACCGGCGATGATCGTACGTGCCCGCCAGCGGACGCGCATGCCGTCGTCCAGTTTGCCGGCCGGGATCCGCACGGTCTTCCTCGGCTCGGCCGACGCCGCGCTCGTGCCCGACCAGATCGTCCTGCCCGCCTTCGACAGCCTGGCGGGCGGGGCGGCGACCTCGAACTCCGCCGAGGAGGATCCCGCCTTCCCGGTCACCCAGGCCGCCAGTTCCGGATTCCGCGTGGCGGTCAGCGCGCTGCCCCGGGACACGCCGGTGCCCTCCGACACGAGCTTGCCGATCTCCGGCTTCGCCACCGGTGCCGCCTTGAGCGTCCGCGCGGAGGCCGCCGCGCCGGTCGCCGTCGGGACCGGGGTGCTCATGTCGGTCTGGATCTGCGCCGCGGTCTGCGCCACGTTGTAGACGCGGACCTCGTCGATGAGGCCGTCGAAGTGGTCGCCCCAGACGGAGTGGCCGCCGATGTAGAGCGGGCTTCCGTCACTGATGAGAGCGTCGGTGAGTGGTGCCGACGCCACCGCGACGCCGTTCACCCAGAGACGGGCGCGGGTGCCGTCGTAGGTGAGGGCCAGGTGGCTCCAGGTGCCGGTCGGCAGGGAACCGGTCCCGGACAGTCCCCCTTCGTCCGACTCGGTGGCCAGGTATCCGGTCGGGACGCCGCCCTCGTCGGAGGCGTACAGGCCGTAGGACTCGTGTTCGCCGTTGCCCCAGTCCTGCATGACGACGGTGCGCCAGTTGCCGACCGTGTCGGGCTTCACCCAGGCCGACACGGTCATGTTCTCCGCCAGCCGCAGGGAGGGGGCGCCGTTGACGGTGATCCAGCTGGATTCGCCGTCGAACGTCATCGCCCTGCCGTACTTCCCGGCGGTCGTCCGGGTGGTGTCAAGGGCGCTGCCGGTGTTGCCGTGGCCGGAGGAGTCGGCGACGGTGCTGCCGACGGTCTCTTCCATGCCGTACGCCGCGACCAGCCCCGGAACGGGCGGGTCGGGGTCCGGGTCGGGATCGGGGTCGGGATCGGGGTCCGGGTCCGGGTCGGGGGGTGTGGAACCGTTGATCGGGGTGTTCATGTCGGCCTGGATCTGCGCCGCGGTCCGCGCCTCTTTGTAGACCCGGACCTCGTCGATGAGACCGTCGAAGAACTCGCCACTCCACGCGTTGTTGCCACCGATGCGCAGGGGGCCGCCCGCGTCGTCCAGCGCGCCGCTCGCGGGTGTCTCACCCGACAGAGCGCCGTTGACGTACAACCGCGCGTGCGCACCGTCGTACGTCACCGCGACGTGGCTCCAGGTCCGGATCGGCAACACCGACGTTCCACGGACCTGACTCACCGTGCCGTTCAGCTGCAGCCACCCTGACGGGCTGCTGCCGTTGGAGGCGTACAGCCCGTACGAGGCGCCCTGCGTCCCGGGAGCCAGCTCCTTCATCATCGCCGTGCTCCAGGAGGCGACCGTCTCCGGCCGCACCCACGCCGACAGTGTCATCGCCGAGCCCAGCCGCAACGACGCCGAATCCTGCACCGTCACCCAGCTGGTCAGGCCGTTGAAGTCCATCGCCTGGCCGAACTTTCCGGCTGTCCACGAGGCGTTACGGCTGGTACCGACGTTGCCCTTGCCCGACGCGTCACCCACCGTCGAACCCGTACCCTCGTCGAACCCGTAGGCCGCCACCAGAGTGGGGACCGGCGGGGCCTGAGCGGTGGCGCCGAGAGCCTTGAGCTCGTCCGCGTACAGCGTGACGGCGCCCGGGACGGTCAGCTTGAGCTGGGCCGTCACCGCTCCGTCCGGCGGGAACTCCTCGACCGACACCTCGGTCCAGGTGTCGCGCGGCAGCGTCTTCGACACCGGTGACGAACCGGCCGAGGAGCCGTCCGCCTTGAACCAGTCGAGCCCGTACTGCACCTCCGCGTCGGCACCGACGGGGAAGAACCAGCCGGTGGCCGCGTGCAGGCGGTCCGCGACGACCGGGAGACCGGCCTCGGAGCGGACGACGCCCTGCGCGCCCGCGACGATCTTCGCCGATGCCGTGCCCTCGTGCGCCCGGTCCGTCGAACGCTGCAGGGTGCCGTCGGCGACCGTCCACGGGGCGGACTCGGTCTCGAAGAAGGGGTTGGCGTTCAGCAGGCGGTCGGGTGGCCTCGGCACCGGTACGGAGTTCCCCGGGGGCGCCTCGCCGGGGAAGTCCGCCCCCTCCCCGGGGTTGTCGACCGTCTCCAGGAGATCCTCGTCGGAGATCCCCTCGGGAATGTAGGCGCCGTCGACGAGTTTGGCGTCCATCGAGATGCCCTCCGCGAGGGACTCCTCGATGGCCTGCTCCGGGGTCAGGTCCCGGGGCGGGGGGAGATCGTCGTAGACGTTACCCGCGTCCACCCATGCCTTGTCCTCCTCGTACGAAGCCGTCGGAGCGTCGTGCTCGGCGGGGTATTCGCGAACCACCATCAGGTCCCGGGGCGGTGCCTCGTACTTGACGAAGAGGTGCGGGGGGTGGCCGTCGCCGTCGGTGTAGTCGGCGGAGCGGAACTCGCGCCAGTTGACGACGTTGCCCTCCTGCAGGGCGCTGATCCGCAGGCCGTGGTTGGGCTGGCCCGCGGCCCAGTCACGGACGATGCCCTCGATGGTGTAGTACACGTCTCGCGAGGTCAGGTTGCCCGAGCAGTGGTCGCCGACGGCGCTGCCCTTGACGCCCTGGCCGCTGGTGGTCACCGTGGGCTGGGCGTTCCAGCTCAGCGAGTTGACCGACCAGGTGCTGGTGATGCGGCGCACGACGATGTCGCCCTTGGCGTCGCCGCAGGCGTGGGAGCGGTAGTTCCACGGCCGCAGGTCGGCGTTGATGATCGGACGGCCCATGAAGGGGGTGCCGGTCAGGTTGAAGCGCAGGTAGCTGCGCCAGATGGTGCTCGGGTCGTTGGTGGGGCCGTTGGAGATGGCGTTGCCGCCGTTGCCCGCCAGCAGCTTGAACATGCTCTGGTTGGGGCCGCCGGTGTTCCAGGTCTTGTTGTTGATGAACGTGTCGTCGGGGTAGCCCGGACCGTACCAGTCCGACTCGTCCGCGGCCAGGGTGACCGGGTAGACGACCTGCGGGTCGGCCAGGAACGCGGCGTCCGGCGACAGCACCAGCGCCGGGCCGTCCTTCTTCGGCTCCACGGCGGTCCGCGCCGCGCCGACGCGGCCGGTGCCGGGGGCGTCGGCCGCCGTCGCGTCCAGCATCCGCACCGTGGCCAGCTCGGTGACCGGCTTTTCGCCGTCCAGCACGGCCACCGTCCCGGAGGAGGTCTTTCCGTAGCTCATCCCGGCGGGCAGCTCCGCGGAGATCGGCAGCGTCAGCTTGCCCGCGGGCCGTTCCCGGATCACGATCTCCCGGTGGAACCCGGTGGAGGTCACGGTGACCACCAGGTCGATGCCACGACCGTAGGCGGACTCGTAAACCGCTTTGTTGCCCGACAGTCTCGGAGTGGGCAGCTCGGCCGGCGCGGTGATCTCCACCTCACCGGCCTTGCCCTCCTTCGTCCCCAGTGTCTCGCCCTTGGCGGTCAGCAGCGTGGTGTTCCCGCCGTTGGACAGGCTGATGTCCAGCTTGACCGCGCGTGGCCTGACCACGTTGTTCTCCACGACCAGGGTCGTGTCGACCGCCCGCCAGCCCCCGTCCCGTTTGACACGGACGGGCTGGCTGTAGACGTAGGTGCCGAGGGTCTTGCCGTCGGGGTTGGCGACCGTGGTGGAGTTCTCGGTGTGGAGGCTCTCGATTTCGATGGGTTTCTTGTCCCGCGCCGCCTTCTGCCCGGCGGCCCGCACCGGGTCGGAGGCGGCGGACCGCGCCAGGGGCGAGGAGACGGGGACGGGAGCGGGATCGGCGGCGGCGGGTACGGCCGCCAACACGGACGCGGACAGCCCGAAAACGGCTATCAGGGATGTACGGCGGCGGCTACGGGACAACGCACCAAGTCTCAGTCGGCGTGTGTTCACTCCGGCCTTCCATGATCGGTTCGATCAAACGCGGCGATCCTCACATAAGGTCGGCATAAAAGTAAAGATTGGTTGTTTCGGAAATAGGTTGTCACTGGGAAGGCGTGTGCAACCGTCGATTCTCAGCAGTCGCACACCGGGCCGTTTCCGCCCTGACGACCCTGTCCAGCGAGGCTTCGCGGACAAGAGGAGGCTCCTGGCAAAACAGCGGCCGGCCAGGGTACGATGCCCCGGCAGGAAGCCTCGTCGCTGTCGTGCCGCGCCCCGATTCCACTGTCCAACCACACGTGATCCGCCCGGTGCGACCTTCCTGAACGGGATCGTAAACACTCGCGACCCGGGGCCATGACGGTCTCAGGGAATTGTCATATCGAAACTGTTGTTCGCGTGCCCGCCGGTGGACGCCACCGAGGAACGGATAAGGGGCGGCTGGAACAGGGGTTTCCTAATGGCATTGGCGTGTTCATCCGCCGCACTACATCACACGACGTTCGACGTTGGGTGACCGACGCCAAATCGTGCGTATGCCTCGATTTTCTCGCCGCCTCGGCGAATTTTTTTTGCCCAAAACCTGTAGGTCCAGGTCGGAGCCGCCAAACGGCGACCCCTCCCTTCGCTGTGACGCAAGTCACACTGGTCGGCCAGCTGGTTTTCGAGCGAACGGCACACGCTTATGACTGTGGCCTTGACCTGGATCGACAGGACTTTAAAGGTGTGGCTTCACGACGGATCGTCGCACCGAGCAACCGCTAAGGCACCTTCCCGATCGTTGACCATTCCAGCGATCTCAATCATCATTCATAGCGATCTCCTCTTATTCGCCCTGTGACGCCTTCCGGCCTCTTATTCGGGCCGACCTGCACCGGGGTGTGGCGGTGGGACCTGGACCAGTCGACCGACGTCCACGAAAACGTCATCGACCACACCTGGGACTGATTCCCGCATCCATAGCCCGCATCCGCAAAGACGTATGACTTCCCGTATTCATCCTCCAGGAAGGTCATCTCTGCATGCGTGTCGCCCATTTTTCATACGAATATCCGCCTCACAGCACGGGCGGCCTTGGAACTTACATGGAGGCCCTGCTCAACCACCAGCGCGACCAGGGCGATGACGTCGACCTGTTCTATCTCGGCGACCGGCCGCTACATGCGAAGTCGATCCACATACCCGCTTTCCACGATGGTGAGATTTGCACGTACACCGCGTATGACCTCGAAGTCCGGTCCGGAGGCCGCGGCTACGACCTTGTGGTATGCCAGGACTGGCCGGGAGTGATCGCTTCTCAGAGCCTGTGGAAGAGCGGTGTACCGCTGGTGTACACCTGCCACCTGCCTTTGGCATGGGACATCGGCTCGTACGACGACGTGCCCGGCCCGTTCAACCTGGAAATGGAATTCTCCGCTCTCGCGCACGCGGACCTTGTCATCGCCGTGAGCGAGTCCGTGAAGTGTGACCTGAACGCACGGTTCCCGTTCACGAAGGGGAAGACCTGCGTTGTTCACAACGGCACGGACACCAACTTCTTCCAGCCACCCGAAGATGCGGCAACACGCGAGCCGGACACCGTCTCGTATGTCGGCCGGTTCTACGAGCAAAAAGGCTTCGACCTCCTCCCGGACATCTTTTCGGCCGTTCGTGCCCGCCACCCGGGAACCCGTTTCGAAATCATGGGGATTGGCGAGCTGGAGACGGACGCCCGAAAAAGGATTCGGATTCTCGGTCTGCAGGATCACGTTACCTGGCACCCCTTCTCCACTCTTGACATCGTTCGAGAGATGTACCGGCGGTCCTCGGTTGTGGTTATGCCGTCGCGGCTGGAGCCGTTTGGTCTGGTCGCGCTGGAAGCCATGGCATCGGGCGCGCCTCTCGTCGCTTCGGACACCGGTGGGCTGAGCGAGATCGTGCAGGACGGGCAGACGGGCCTGCTGGCCGCTCCGGGAGATGTCGAGGGCACCGCCGACCGCATCGCGATGCTTCTACGAAATCCTGACCTGGCGGCAAAGATCGCGATCGACGCACGAGCGGCGGTCGTTCGTGACTTCGACCAAAGCTCCACTTACGCGCGAACCCGGGATGCGTACAGTCAGTTGCTGGGCGATAGACGAACCCCGAAAGAAGAAAACGACTAACGGAGCCGGGCAGGGAACAGCCCCGCGGAACACTGGCCGCACCTTGACTCTGTCCATCAGTGCGGCGATGAGCCTTTGAGGTGAATCAGGCTTCGTCTGGCACCTTTTCTGGTACGGCTTCACGACGAGGCCCTCGTCGTATACCCCTCCAACGTGGAACCTCTTTGGCACCGCGGTGCGGTAAGGCCGTCCGGGAGTTATTCCCCGGGGCCCTGTGGCATGTCTCTTGCTTGATTCGACCCAGGCGAACCATCGCACCGGAATCGTCTTGCCGATCGTTTCCCGCACGGTTGCGATCAAGGCTGGCTTGCGGAAACAGCACATCAGGATACGCCATCTCAGATGGGGGAAAAACTATGCGTATCGCTGTCGTCGGAGCGGGAAGAATGGCCGAGGTCAGGACCGCGGCACTGGCTGAAATCGACGGTGTCCAGATCTGCGGCGTCGCGGCCCGCCGACAAGAACGCGCACAGAGGTTCGCCGAGCGGATCGGCGGCGCGGTAAGTACCGAGCGGTACCAGGAGTTGGTCGAAACGAAGCCTGACGCCCTCCTTGTCGAGGTGCCGCACCAGGTTCAGGACGAAGTGGTGCGGTGGGGGCTCAAGTCGGGCCTGCATGTCCTTGTTGGTGGATGCCTCGCGTCCAACCTGTCGACCGCGCGTGAGGTGCGGCAGACGGCTGCGGAGCGGCGGCTGGTCGTTGAGGCCGGCTATGAATGCCGCTACAAGCAGGTCTGGCACACGGCCGCGGAGCTGCTCAGGTCAGGCGCGATTGGCCAGGTGCTCTGTGTACAGACCACCGCGTTGATCGACCAGGACCCGAACTCCTGGTACTACGACGAGGCCAGTAGTGGGGGCATGATCGTCACCCACATGAGCTACACATTCATCAATCCGCTCCGGTGGCTGTTCGGAATGCCCCTGACGGTGGCCGCCATCAGTAACCGCAAGGTGCACACGGGGCCGGGCACCGTCCGGCACGAGACCTGTGTCGCCACCTTTTCCTTCGCCGATGACGTCCTGTGCACCATGACCGCCGGTTACGTCAAACCCTCGGGGCTGGAAGCGTGGAGCGTCCGAATACTCGGATCGGCCGGGAGTTTGGAGATCACCCCCGGAGACATGGAACCCGGGAAGCTGCTTCACTACCCCCAGCACGGAGCCCCCAGAACGTACGACTTCCCTCAGAACAATGCCTTCCGCGAACAGGCCAAGGCGTTCGTCGCGGCTGTACGCGGCACGGGTAAGGTGCTCAACCCTCCCGATGACGCGATTCTCGACCTTGAGCTGTGCCATCTCATCGCGGACTCCGCAGCTGACGGAGGTAGACAGCGCACCGTCAGGCCAACACCTGATCTTGAGCGACAGATGGGCACGACCGTCGGCCAGGCGTGAGTCCCGTCTGAACAACCGGGTCGATCCACGCGAGGACCTGCCAGGCCGACAGCGACGTTTGAGGTGCAGGAAACACGTCGACTGGTGACCGTTTCCAGTTTCGGTCGCCCGATCGGTGACGTCGCTACCGAACCAGCCTCACGACCCCTCACCGCACCCGAAACAGGTGGCTGCTCAGAGCCATTCTTCGGCGTTCCACTGGTACCCCTGGACCCTGAGGAGAACGTTATGATCACCACAAACATCGTGCAGCAGGACGTCACTTTCCAGTCCGGCACCACTGGATCTCGGCGGGTCGTCGTCACCGGAGCCGGCGGCTATCTCGGATCTGTGCTCGTCCCCAAACTGCTGTCCGCCGGTCATGACGTCGTCGCGATAGACACGTTCTATTTCGGAAGAGAGGTGCTCGCAGAGGTAGAGGCCGATCCCCGCCTTCGCATCGTCGAAGCGGATGCCAGGGAGCTGTCGGGCGACCTGATCGAGGGCATCGACGTGGGAATCTGTTTGGCCGCGCTGAGCAACGACCCGGCGGGCGACATCAACGAGTCCTGGACCGAGTCGGTCAATGTGGAAGCCGCCATTCATTTCGCCCGGTTGGCGAAGGCGCAGGGCGCCAGGGCCTTCATATTCGCGTCATCGTGCAGCGTGTACGGGGTGAGCGACGCCGAATCGCTTGACGAAAGTGCCGACGTGTCCCCGCTGACGGCGTACGCCCGCTCGAAGGTCGCGGCGGAGGAGGCGATCGCGGCCGAGGCGGAGGCGGGGTTCACCGCGGTCTCCTTGCGCATGGGAACGCTCTTCGGCCCTTCTCCTCGTATGCGCTACGACTTGATGATCAACACGATGACCGCCTCCGCGGTGCTCCACAAGACGGTGAAGGTGGACGGAGACGGCAGGCAACGCCGACCACTTCTGCATGTCGCGGACGCGGCCGACGCGTATGTCACCCTTGTGAACGGCGCGGAATCCCTGCCGACGACTTCGGCCGTCTACAACGTGGTAAGCGCCAACGCATCGGTTCGCGATGTCGCCGAAGAGGTGGTGACCGCGGTGCCCGGCGCCTACCTGGCTACGACGAACAAGGGACTTGACGCGCGAGATTACGCCGCGGACGCGTCGGCGCTCAACCGTGACACGGGCATCGTCTCTCCTCACCTCCCCATTGACGGCATTCGTGAGATACAGGCGTTGGCTGTCAAAGAGGGCCTCACCCCTGTCCAGGTCGAGGAGGCCAGCACTGTCAACACGTTGCTGAGACAGGCGAGGAAGCCGGCACTTCTTGGCGGGGAGCCGGTCCGTCAGCGGTATTTGCAGCTGGCGGTCGCCGACATCGGTCCCGAGGAGGAGGCGGAGGTCATCGACACTCTGCGCTCCGGGTGGCTCACCACGGGCCCAAAAACCAGAAAGTTCGAGTCGATGGTGCGCGAGTACGTGGGAAGCCGGCACGCCATCGCGATGAACAGCTGCACCGGGGCGCTGCATGTGGCTCTCGCGGCGGCCGGTGTCTCCTCCGGGCACGAGGTCATCACGACGCCGATCTCCTGGCCCTCCACCGCGAACGTCATCTGGCACCTCGGTGCGCGCCCTGTTTTCGTCGACGTCGAAGCGACATCCTTGAACATCGACGCGAGGCTGATCGAGAAGGAGATCACGCCAAGAACGAAGGCCATCCTGCCGGTGCACATGGCCGGGCAGGTGTGCGACATGGACGCTATCGAGAGCATCGCCAACCGACACGGCCTGGTGGTCATCGAGGACGCCGCACATGCGATCGGCGCCACCTACGGGGGCGCACCGGTCGGGTCACGAGGAAACATGACCGCCTTTAGTTTCTATCCGACGAAGAACATGACGACCATCGAAGGGGGCATTCTCGCGTTGGACGACGAGGAGCTGGAAAATGTCGCGCGAATGCTTACCTTGCATGGAATATCCAGTGACGCATGGAAGAGGAACACCGCCTCCGGATCGATCCACTGGCAGTTGCACATGCCAGGTTATAAATACAATATGACGGATGTTCAGGCAGCCGTCGGCATACATCAACTGCCCAAGCTCGATCGGTACATCGACGCCCGTGAGCGCATCTCACAGAAGTACGACGAGCAACTTGCCGACCTTCCCTGGCTGGCGCCGCTGAACACCATCAGGCCCCTCGACCGGCACGCTCGCCACCTGTACATCGTCGCTCTCCAGGAGGGCATGTCGGAGGCACAGAGAGACAGCGTGATCGCCCACCTTCGCGCCGAGGGCATCGGAGCGGGGGTCCACTTCCGCGGGATGCATCTTCAGCCTTTCTACAGGGAGGTGTTCTCGGATGCCGAACGTGACCTGCCGGTGGCCACGTCGATGTCCGACAGAATCATTTCCCTCCCGCTCTTCCCTCTCATGTCGGACAGGGATGTGGAAGACGTGGTCTCCGCCCTGAGAAAGGTGCGGGTCTAGTCGTATGCCGAATCCCGAGGAACACACTCACGGCACTGTCGGCGCACAGGTGATCATCCTTACCGACGCGGACGAGGTCCTGCTTCAACTTCGTGACGACAAGCCTTCCATCGCGTACCCAAACACCTGGTGCATCCCGGGCGGCCATGTTGACCACAATGAGAATGCGCAAGACTGCATTATCCGCGAACTGTACGAAGAGATGCAGCTGGTTGTGCAGCCGGAAGACGTGAAGCACCTATGGTCGAAGCAACGGTCCTACGGATTTGAACATACTTTCTGGACGCGTACGCGGATCGATGTGAACGCCATCCGTCTGGTCGAGGGCCAAGCCCTAAAACTATTCACCCGAAGCGAAATCATCGGGATGAAGCTTGGCTACGAGGACAACGACGTCCTGGCCCACTTCTTCGACGCTCTCGAAGGAGGGAGGTTGTGACGGATGAGCCCGGGCGTCCCGGTGCCGCCAACTCGCCGTCTCGATGTGCCGACCTGGATCGGGTTCTCGCCCTGTCTGTCGAGATCGGGAGAGAAGTAGGAACCATCCTGAAGGGCGACTTCGTGAAAAAAGCCGCCAAGGCGATCCCCAAGAGCCCACACCAGCTGAGCAGTGCGGCCGACGTGTCGGCCGAGGATCGCATTGTCGGGAGGATCCTTCACGAATTCCCTGACCATCGGATCGTAGCGGAGGAGTCCGGGACGCATGGGCAGGGGTCCGACCACTCCTGGATTGTGGACCCCCTGGACGGGACGCACAACTTCCTGCGAGGAATTCCCGCTTGGGGTGTGAGCATCGCGTATGCTTATCAGCGCGAAGTCATGGTAGGAATGTTCTATGCTCCGGCAACGGAGGCCATGTACACAGCCAAACGCGGGAGTGGCGCTTACAAAAACGCTGTGCGTCTCCGCCCCAATCCTGTGGAGGACATCGCGCAATCCCTGGCGATCTGCTCGGCCTCGCACCCTCCTTGGAGAGAGGAAGCACAGGTGATCCTTCAGGGGCTCTGGGATTCGGTTCATGACCTGAGGATCACGGGCTGCGGCGGTGAGGCGCTGTGTCAGGTGGCAGAGGGAAGCGCGGACATCTTCGCCGAGGTGGACGGTGAAGCGTGGGATTACGCGGCGGGTGCGCTCATCGTTCAGGAATCCGGCGGAGTGGTGACCGACTTCGCGGGAGCGGGTTTCACGTCAGAGACCGCCAGTGTCGTGGCCGCCACGTCGAGGCGTCTTCATGCGCAAGTACAAGGCATCGTCCACTGATTATCTCAGCCAGCCCGCCAGATCCGCGGTCGCGGTCAGCCGACAGGAAATTGGCCGCCCTCCTGATTTCGCGCGGATACGAGGAGACACGTTGTTGACCGAACCCGGCATTGATCCGAAGGCTCTTCGCCGAGCACGATGGGCTGTCATGGCGGCCTTCTTCGCCAATGGTGCGGCGTTCGCCACCTGGGCTCCACGTATTCCCTCGGTCCAGGAAGACCTGGCCATCAACGCGACGACACTGGGGATAGCGCTGACAGGTATTGGCCTGGGCGGAATGATATTCACGTTTTTCGCGGGCATGCTTGTGGATCATTTCGGGAGTCGCCGCGTGCTCCTGGTGGCGATCGCCACCCTGTGTGCGTGCCTGACGCTGCCCGCTCTGGCGCCGTCCTGGTGGGCACTGTTGCTGGCACTGGTGCTCCTCGGAAGCGCCGACGCGCTCATGGACGTCGCCATGAACGCGCACGGCGTTCTGGTCGAGCAACGACATGGACGGTCGCTGCTGAGCGGGTTTCACGCGTCATGGAGTATTGGGGCGGTGGCGGGAGGTCTGGTAGGAACGGGAGCCGCGGCTTCGGGCACGCCCGTCGCGGTGCACCTTCTGGTGGTCGGCGCCGTCCTCGGGACGGTGGCCTTGATGGCCGGAAGGGGCCTGCTCGCACAGCCAGGGGTGACGCTCCCGGAGCCGTCCCCCGGCGGGAAAGGCCACGGGGTCGCCCGGCCCACACCGGTGCTGTTGTTCCTCGGGCTGATGGTGCTGTTCGCCGCTTTCATCGAGGACGTTCCCCAGTCCTGGAGCGCGGTGTACCTCTCGGTCGATCTCGGCGCGGGGCCGGGGGTGGCCGGGCTCGCGTTCGTGGCGTTCTCGGTGTTCATGGCCGCGGGACGTGTCGTCGGCGATCGCCTGGTCGACCGGTTCGGGCCGACACAGGTGGTGGTGAGCGGCGGAGTGCTGGTGGCCGTGGCCTTCGCGGTCAGTCTCTCCGTGGCCACGCCGATCGCGGCGATCGCGGGTTTCGCCGTGGCCGGTTTCGGGGCCAGCCCGATTTTTCCGGTGGCTTTCAGCCTGGTCGGCCGACTGCCGAAAGTCGCCGCCGGTGCGGGGATCGCGATGGTTTCCCTGGTCTCACGAATTGGTTTCCTGGTCGCCCCTCTCCTGGTGGGAGTCCTGGTGGACCTGACGAACTTCCGGGTGTCGTTGTCCGTCGTCGTGATAGCCGGAACAGTGGTGGCCGCGCTCGCCCATCGGATGGGAAAATCAGTCACAGCCGCTCAATCGTGATATCCGGTTCACACAGCCGACCAGGTAGGCGAACGTGTGCCGGTGACGACGAACTCGTGTTCGCGTCGTAGCACACGAGCCCTCGCCGCTGTGGGAATCCGGCCCCGCGGTCGAACGCCGCCCACGCCCTGTTGACGCGGGCGTGGGCGGCGGGGAACCCGCGGCTCAGGTGACCAGGTCGGCGACCAGTTCCAGTTGTTCCAGGCGCAGGCGGAGCGTCGGGGTGACCAGGCCGACGACGATGGAGGTGGCGCCCGCCTCGCGGTAGGCGGCGACCCGTTCGCGGAGCTTGCCTGGCGGCCCGCACATCGTCATCGCGTCGACCAGGCCGTCCGGGAGCAGCGACATCGCCTCGCCCTGGCGACCGCCCAGGAACGCCTCCTGGATCGCCTCGGCCTCCTTCTCGAAGCCCAGGGAGCGGGCCAGGCGGTTGTAGAAGTTGGTCCGGCGCGAGCCCATGCCGCCCAGATAGAGGGCGAGCATGGGCCGCATCATGTCGTAGGCCAGTTCCTCGTCGTCGTCGACGAGGGTGAGGATCATCGGCGCGACGTCGAAGCCGTCCAGGCTGCGACCGGCCCGCGCCGCGCCCGCGCGCAGCTGGGCCGCGCGCTCGGCCAGGTGCTCGGGCGGGAAGTGGATCGCGAGCCAGCCGTCGGCCAGTTCCCCGGCGAGCGCGGTCGTCTCCGGGCCCATCGCGCCGAGATAGACGGGCAGGTGCTTCTGGGCCGGGGAGACGCCCAGGGACAGCTCCTTGCCCTGCCCGCCGGGGAGCGGCAGCGTCATGGTCTGGCCCGAGTAGCTCACCGGGCGCCCGGCCAGGGCCAGCCGCAGCACCGACAGGTAGTCGCGGGCGCGGGCCACCGGCCGGTCGAAGCGCTCCCCGTGCCAGCCCTCCACGACCTGCGGCCCCGACACGCCCACGCCCAGCCGGGCCCGGCCGCCGGAGATCTGGTCGATGGTGGCGGCCGTCATCGCCGCCACCACGGGCTTGCGGCCCGACATCTGCAGCACGCCGGTACCGAGCGCGATCCGCTCGGTCTGGCCCGCGATCCACGCCATCAGGCTCGCCGGGTCGGTGCCGTACGTCTCGGCGGCCCACACCGACTCGTAGCCCAGCCGTTCGGCCTCGCGGACCAGGGTGAGGTGGTCGGCGGGACCGAGCCCGGCGCCGCCCCAGTAGCTCATGCTGTAACCGAGACGCATCCGATCTCCTCTGCGATGACGGCGGCGAGCGGGCCCGGGGTCTCCTCGGCCAGCCAGTGTGAGGCGTCGAGCTCGCGCATCGACGGCCGCGAGACGCTCTGCCTGCGCCAGCCGAGCAGCCCGCCGCGCGACATGGAGCCGTCGCGGCTGCCGTACAGGACGGTGACGGGTACGGGCAGCGGCGGCCCCTTCCGGTGCCGGTATCGGGCGAGCATCCCGAAGTCGGCGCGCAGGGCGGGTTCGAGGATCGGCCTGAGCACCTCGCGCTCGGCCACCTCCGCCGGTACGCCGCCCAGTTCGATCAGCTGGTCCCAGAACAGCCACGACGGCAGGGACGGCAGCCTGCGCAGCAGGAGCGTGACGTCCGGCGCGGCGAAGGACCCCACCAGGAGCCGTTCGGGCCACCGGCCGGGCTCGGAGGACTCCGGTCCGGCGGGTTCCGGCGAGGGCCCCGGTCCTGAGGACGCCGGGAGTCCGGTCCCGGCCGGTCCGGAGGCCGGGGCGAGTTCGGTCAGGCGGCGGCAGACCAGGTAGGCCAGGAGCGCGCCGCTGCAGTAGCCGAACAGCGCGTACGGCTCGCGGGCGGTCGCCAGCAGGTCGCGGGCCAGGGTGTCGACGAGCGCGTCGAGGTCCTCGACCGGCGGCTCGGCCAGCCTGGCCTGGCGGCCGGGGAGGTTCACCGCCCACACGTCGACCTCGCCGGGGAAGTGCTCGGCCAGGCCGGTGAGCGAGGCGGGGCCGCTGCCCGCGTTGGGAAAGGTGTACAGGCGGATCCGGCCCCCCGGCCGCTCCCCCACCGGCACGAACCACGGCGCGGTCATCTGGGTCCTTCCAGCGCGGGGACGTCGGGCGCGGGTTCCGGGGAGCCCGGCCCCGGGGAGGAGGCCGGGGGCCGTGCGACGGCCTTCGGCCCCGGCTTCGGGGAGAGAGTCACGAGCCCGCCCCTTCCTGGATGAACGCGGCCAGCTCGGCCGGGGTGGGATGGTCGAAGACCGCGCGGACGTTGATCGCCCGGCCCGCGAGCTCCTCCAGCGGGGCGATCAGCCGTACGGCGAGCACCGAGTGTCCCCCGTTGAGGAAGAAGTTGTCGTGCTCGCCGAGTCCCGGGCGGCGCAGCGCCTCCCGCCAGAGCCGCAGCACCCCCTCGGCGAGTTCCGAGCTCGCCGGAGTACGGGAGGCGGACACCGGCTCGTCCTCGGGGACGGTCAGCCCCCGATAGTCGATCTTGCCGTTGGCGGTCGTCGGGAACCAGTCGGCCAGGACGATCCCCGAAGGGACCGCGTAGTCCGGCAGCCGCGTCCCCGCGTACCGCCACAGCTCCTCGCGCAGCGCGGCCCCCGCCTCCCCGTCGGGCAGGTTCGTGGGCTGCACGAACGCCACCAGCCTGTCGTCGTGGACGATGACGGCCGCGACCTTGACGGCGTCGTGGTGGTGCAGCACCGCCTCGATCTCGCCCAGTTCGATGCGGTGCCCGCGCAGCTTGATCTGACGGTCGTCGCGGCCCAGCAGTTCCAGGGTCGCGTCGTGCCTGAGCCTGGCCATGTCCCCGGTCCGGTAGAAGCGCCCGTGGCGGGGATGCTCGCCGAACCGCTCGGCGGTCAGCTCCGGCCGGTTGACGTACCCGGCGCTCACCCCGTCGCCCGCCACGCACAGCTCGCCCGGTACGCCCGGCGGGGCCTCGCGCCCGTCGGCGTCCCTGACGAAGATCCGGGTGTTGGCGAGCGGCACCCCGATCGGCACCGGGTCGGCCGGAGGGCCGAGGATCTCGGCGGCGGTGGACCAGATGGTCGTCTCGGTCGGCCCGTAGACGTTGAACAACCGGCAGCCCAGGCCCAGCAGGTCCGTGGCGAGCGCGGCGGGCATGGGCTCCCCGCCGCAGAGCACGACGCGCCCGGCCAGCTCGTCGCGTACCTCGGGGGCGATGAGCCGCCACGCCGTCGGGGTGGCCTGCACGACGCGTACGTCCCGCGCCGCGATGAGTTCCAGGAACCTGCGTGGCTGGAGCTGGTCGTCGTCGGAGGCGACGACCAGGGTGCCGCCGACGGTGAGCGGGAGCATCAGCTCCAGGGCGGAGATGTCGAAGGAGGTGGTGGTGGACCACAGCACCGCGTCGGCCGCGCCCGCCCCGAGCCGGTCGGCGAAGTCGAGGACGAGGTTCGCCAGGTTGCCGTGGGTGACGGCCACCCCCTTGGGCCTCCCGGTGGACCCCGAGGTGTAGATCACGTAGGCGATCGACTCCCCGGTGACCGTCGCGGCGACCTCGTCCGGATCCAGCCGGTACGCCGCACCAGTCGCTCCGGTCCCGGCATCGGACGCGGGGGCCTGCGGCATGGGGAGTACGGGAACCTCGCCCGCCCAGGGAGCCCCGGATTCGGCGACGACCAGGCGGGCCCCGCAGTCCTCCACCTGGTAGGCCAGGCGCAGCTCGGGCTGGCGCGGGTCCAGCGGCAGGTAGGCGGCTCCGGCCGCCCAGACGCCGAGCACGGCGGCGACCATCTCCGCCGAACGGCTCAGGCCGAGCGCCACGATGTCGCCGGGACCCGCACCGCGCGAGACGAGGGTGTCCCTGACGGTGGCCGCCCAGGCGAGCAGCTCGTCGTAGGTGACCTCCCGATCACCGTCAAGAATCGCCACCCCGGTACGAGTCTTCCGGTCACCGTCGTGGACGGCCGGGTTCTTACGGACGGTTTCCCGGCCACCGTCGTGGACATCCGGGTTCTCGCGGCTGGTTTCCCGGTCGCCGTCACGGACATCCAGGCTCTCACGAACGGTTTCCCGGCCACCGTCGTGGACATCCGGGTTCTCGCGGCTGGTTTCCCGGTCGCCGTCACGGACACCCAGGCTCTCACGGACGGCTTCCCGGTCGCCGGATTCAAGGTTCCCGGTGCGGGTGACGATCCGTTCCAGCAGCGTGGCCGGGCCGTCCCAGGTCCTGGCGGTGTCGTTGAGCCGGTCGAGCAGGTGCCGGTCGGCCGTGGACAGGGAGTCCAGCTCCCGCTGCGGCCGGTGCGCGTCCTCGGCGGCCCGCCGCAGCAGCGCGGTCATCCGCGCGACGAACGCGGCGATCTCCGCCTCGTCGTGGACCTCCGTGCTGTGCCAGACCCTGAGCGTGAGCCTGCCGGGCTCCTGCACCGCGATGCACTGCAGGTCCAGGCGGCTGCGGTCGAACAGGTCCTCGACGTACTCGGGGACGGAGCCCAGGATGCTGATCTGGTCGTCGGTCCACGGCCGGTAGTTGAACATGTGCCGGAACAGCGGCACCCTCCAGTCTCCGGTGCCGTGCCCGCGTTCGACCAGTACCGCCTCCACCGAGGCGTCCGCGTGCTCGACCCCCTCGAAGAAGACGTCCTCGACCCGCCTGACCAGGGCGGCGAACCCCTCGTCCGGGTCGGCGCGCACCCGTATCGGCAGGGTGCTGACGCCGTAGCCGATGTGGCCGCGCATCGCGGCCGTCCTGGTGGTGACCGGCATCGCGGCCACCAGCTCGGGACCGGCGCCGTGGGCGCGCAGGGTGAGCATGAACGCGGCGGCCAGCACGATGTTGTCGGTGGTGCGCAGGCCGGTCCGCAGCGTGTCGAGCGCCCGCCGCGTGTCCGCGTCCACCTCCCAGGAGCAGGTGTGCCCGGCGAAGGTGGGCCGGGCGGGCGACGGCCTGCTGCCGGGGAGCACCATCGCGGCCGGATCGACGTCCCTGAGCCGGTCGAGCCAGTAGTCCAGCGACTCCCGCGACGCCTCCCCCGGCTCCAGCATGGGCGCGGTCCCGGAGAGCGCGGCGGGGAGCGGCTCCCGGCTCGTCTGCGCGTCGTAGAAGCCGCCCAGCTCCTCGACGAGGGACTGTATCGAGGCGCCGTCGATGACGATGTGGTGGGTCACCAGGCAGACCACGCTCCCGCCGCCGTCGGGCAGCGTGAAGTGCCCGGCCCGGAAGAGCAGGTCGCGCCCCAGGTCGAAGGGCTCGTCCAGGAACCTCTGGAGGTCGGCGACCAGCGTCTCCTCCGTGGTCTCCCCGCTCACCAGCCTGATCTGCGCGTCCTTCGGGGCGGTGAGGTGCCGTACGGGCGCGCCGTCCACCTCGGGGAACCGCAGGCGCAGCGCGGGGTGCCGCTTGAGCAGGCGGTTCACCGCGATCTGCAGCGGGAGTTTGCGCAGCGGCTCGCGGGTCCTGAACGCCACCGCCAGATTGGACACCCCGCTCGACCCGGCGAGCTGCTCCAGCATCCAGAACGAGTACGGGACCGCGCCGGGGCCGCGAAGCGGCTCGGCGGGCTCCGGCAGGCCCTCCGGGACCGGCGACGCGCCCTCACGCTCCCGCGACGCGGCAGCCGGTACGGGAACGGGTGTCGCCGGGATGTCGCGACGTCCTCCCGGGACGGGGAGGCGCTGGAGGGGGTGGTCGGGGTCGAGGGCGACCCAGTCCACCGGGCAGCCGAGTGTCCACAGCCGGGCGAGCGCCGTGAGCAGGCCCCGGCGGTCGTCGCCGCAGCCGATCGTCCTCTCGTCCGCCGGTCCCCCGGCCGTCCCGACCAGGAGGGTCAGCGTGCTCTCCGCACCGGCGAACTCCCGCCCCGGGACCGTCTCACGACGGGTCTCCGGCTCGGGCACCGCCAGGTCGTCCGGCACCGATTCGGGCGGCACCAGGCCGTCCGGTACCGGCTCGGACACCGCCATCGCGTCGTCCGGCACCTGCTTGGGCACCGGCTCGGACACCCGCTCCGGCGGCGTGACGGAGGCGGCCACCCGGGCGATCGCCTCGTCCAGTCCCAGCGTTCCCGAGAAGGCGGCGGCGGTGAGCGCGCCGACGCCCTCTCCCGTACAGCCCAGGGGGGTGACACCCCAGCCGGTCAGGGTCGCCGCCAGGGAGTAGGTCACCGCGAACGTCACCGGGTCGTCGTCACGTTCCCCGGCGAGCCAGGCGTCGCAGAGGTCGACGCCGTGCCGCTCGAAACCTTCCAGGCAGACGTCCATCGCCTCGCTGAACAGCCGCTCGGCCCCGTACAGCGAGGCCCCCAGCCGTCCGGCGCCACCGGCGGGGAAGACGAACCTCACGCCCGTCCCGGCCACAGCGCCGGGTGGGGCCGCCGGGGTCACGGCGAGGGCGGCGGACGCCTCCGCCGGGGTGGCGGCCACGGCCGCGCCCCGTACGGGATGCGGGGTGCGCCCCCGCTGGAGGACGGCCACGGCGTCGGCGAACCGGTCGGCGGCGAGGGTGGCGAAGAACCCCGCCAGGCCTTTCCCTACGGTGTCGGCCTCCTCCGCCGTACGTCCCGACCAGGCGACGACGCGGGGCCGGGAGTCCGCCGGGAGGTGGACCGGCGGGAAGCCGTCCCTCACCGTCAGCGGGTCGTGCAGACGCGCGGCCGAGCCGCCACCGGACCCGCTGCGGGCGGGATCGGTGCCGGAGGGAACGGTCCCGGGCGGGTGGTCGATCACTGCCTCGATCACCGCGCGTACGAGGTCGCCGTCGAGGAGGGCGTCGTTCAGGCGCCTGAGCGCGATCGCGGTGCCCCGTTCCGCGACGGCGCCCAGGCCCGGTCCCGAGACGGTGACCGCGAGGTCGCAGAGACCCAGGGCGAGGGCCAGGCAGGCGGCCTCGGCCGTGTCGTGGACGGCGAGCACGCCCGGCGGGCGCGCGGGGTCGTGTCCGGCGTTCTCCAGCGCGGCCTCGGCGGCCTCGCCCGGGACGGCACCGGAGGAGAGCTGGGCGCGCGGGCCCATGCCGATCACCGCGATCGGCGCGGTACTCGTCACCGAGGTGACCCGCCGTCCCGGCGGATACGGGCGCGTATGTCCCTGCGGCTGCCCCCGACGGGGCGCGGGCGCGCGGGTTCGCTCCTGACGGGTTCCCGCGCGCCCTCGACGAGGCGGCTGAGGGCCCGCACGTTCGGCCGGGTGAACATCGAGGTGACCGGAATGTCGATACCGAGCACCCCCGTGATGTCCGCGTGCAGCTCGACCAGCGCCATCGAGTTGAGCCCGGCCTCGAAGAAGTTCTCGTCGGGGTCGACCGTCCGGCCCAGGCGGGCCTCGATCATCTCCGCGACCGTGTCGGCGGCCGACACGCGCTGCCCCGGCCGGCCCGGTTGGCCTGGCTGGTCTAACCGGCCCGGTTGGCCTGGAGGTTGCCGCTCTGCTCCCACCGGCCGACTGCCCTGGATCATCCGGCGCCTTTCGTGATGTTTGTCCGATTAACGAGGCGAGCCCTGTCCGGGCATGCCATGCACCGATCCTCTGACACCTATTTGGACACGACAAGAGCGTATTTTTCGGCTTTTTGAATACGCGGTCGCGCGGTGACCCCGGAAACGCGTACGGCCACCGCCGGAGCGGTGGCCGTACGCGATCGAGCGGGTCAGGCGGGGTTGGAGACCGCCGCCCCGATGGTGTGCACGCGCAGGGCGTTGGTGGAGCCCGCGGTGCCGGGAGGCGAACCGGCGACGATGACGACCTTGTCGCCCTTCTCCAGACGGGAGTTGGCGAGCAGCGACGCCTCCACCTGGCGGACCATGTCGTCGGTGTGGTGGACGAACGGCACCTCGAAGGTCTCCACGCCCCAGGTCAGCGCGAGCTGGTTGCGGACGTGGCGGGCGGAGGTGAAGGCCAGCAGCGGGATCGGCGAGCGGTAGCGGGCCAGGCGGCGGGCCGTCTCACCGGACATGGTGAACGCCACCAGCGCCTTCGCGCCGACGATGGCGCCGACCTCGGCCGCGGCGCGGGCGATGGCGCCGCCGGTGGTCTCCGGCAGCCGGTCGAGGCTGTGCGTGGCCTGCAGGGAGCTCTTCTCGGCGGTCGTGGCGATGCGGCTCATCGTCTCGACGACCTCGATGGGGTAGTTGCCGACCGAGGTCTCCCCCGAGAGCATGACCGCGTCGGCGCCGTCCATGACGGCGTAGGCGACGTCGGAGGCCTCGGCGCGGGTGGGACGCGGGGAGGTGATCATCGACTCCAGCATCTGGGTGGCGACGATGACCGGGCGGGCCTTCTCGCGGCAGAGCTCGATGGCGCGCTTCTGCACGATGGGCACCTCCTCCAGCGGCAGCTCGACACCGAGGTCACCGCGGGCGACCATGATGCCGTCGAAGGCCTCGATGATCTCCGGGAGCCGCTCCACGGCCTGCGGCTTCTCGATCTTGGCGAGCAGCGGGAGGCGGATGCCCTCCTGCTCCATGATGTTGCGCACCACGTCGGCGTCGGAGGGACGCCTGACGAAGGAGAGGGCGACCAGGTCGAAGCCGGTGCGCAGCGCCCAGCGCAGGTCGGTCTCGTCCTTGTCGGTCAGGACGGGGGCGCTGACGTTGACGCCGGGCAGGTTGAGGCCCTTGTTGTCGGAGATCATGCCGCCGATGATCACGCGGGTGGTGACGCGCTGGCCGTCGATCCGGGTCACCTCCAGCCGGACGCGGCCGTCGTCGACCAGGATGCTGTCCCCGGGATTGACGTCCTTGGGAAGCCCCAGGTAGGACGTGGAGACCTGCTCACGGTCGCCGGGGACCTCCTCAGTGGTGATCGTGAAGACGTCACCGAAGCCAAGGCGGACGGGGCCCTCACCGAACTTGCCGACCCGGATCTTGGGGCCCTGGAGGTCGGCCAGCAGACCCACGCCACGCCCGAGCTCGGCGGCGGCCTCCCTCACCCTGTCGTAAACCTCCTTGTGCAGCTCGTGGCTGCCGTGGCTGAGGTTGAAACGGGCCACGTCCATCCCGGCCGCGATGAGTTCGCGGAGGCGTTCGGGAGAGGAGGTGGCGGGGCCGAGAGTGCAGACGATTTTCGCGCGACGAGTCACGGATCCCACCCTAATTGGTACAGACCACTTGGTCGTGACGTTGGTCATAGCGCCGATGAAAAATTCGGTGACACAAAGCTACCCTGGGTGAACGGGAGGTTGCGAATCGTCTCTCGCGCCCACTCGCGAGCCCTGACGCCACAGGAACACCCGCGGGCGCGCGCCCCGGACGACCGGTCGCGCGCCACGGACGTTCCCCGCGTTTCCGACGAGAAAATCCCGATGAGAAGTTCCCGGCGCGAGGTCCCGACGAGAGGGTCAGGGCGTGAGGGGGGCGGCCTTGGCGGCCTTCTCGGCGCTGATGACGCCGTGGCCGTAGAAGCCGTTGCGCGACTTGGGACCCTCACACTTGTGGACCGCGTCCATCACGAGGTCGATCTTGTAGGCGTACTCGCGCGGGGAGGGGCAGCCCTTCTCGGTGGCGGTGGAGTACAGCTGGCTCTGGACGTCGGCGGGGGGCATCGTGAGACCGCCCTTGCCGGGCTTGCCGAAGCGGCTGATCAGGATGGCGGCGACGCCGGTGGCGTGCGGGGCTGCCATGGAGGTGCCGACGAGATACTGGTAGTAGGCGCAGGTGCCGCCCTCGCAGTCCCGGATGATCGACTCGGACTTCGGCGTGCCGTCGGCGGCGATCTGCCCCTTGGCCTTGAGCGCGTTCTCCGGCGCGGCGGCCAGGATGCCCCTGGTGGTGTCGTAGGTGCCGCTGCCGTCGAACTCGTCCCCGCCGGGGGCCGCCAGGTCGGCCTGCTCGACGCCGTAGTCGGAGTAGTAGGCCTTGCGCCCGCTCTGGCCCACCGAGGTGACCGAGATGACGCCCTTGGACTCGGCCGGGACGTTGAGGCAGGAGTTGTCGACCTTGCGGGTGCGCTCGGCGTCCTTGGGGTAGTCGGGGCTGGTCGCGTCCTTGCTGGGCCTGCCGAGGTCGGTGGAGCCGTTGCCGATGGCGCTGATGAGGGTGACGCCGCGCTTGCGGGCGTAGTCGAGGGCACGCTGCATGCCGGTGATGATGCCGCGCTGCTCCAGCTGCTCGGCCTTGGAGTCGCCGGGGTTGGCCTTGCAGTTGAACAGCCACGGGTCGACGTAGAAGCTCATGTTGACCACGTCGATCCCGGCGTCGGCGGCGTAGGTGAGCGCGTCCATGCTGGGCTTGAGGAAGAACAGGCCGGAGTCCTGTCCTGCGCGCAGGTTCACCAGGGACACCTGGGGGGCCACCCCGGCGATGCCCACACCGTTGAGCGGTGAGGCGATGGTGCTGGCCACGTGGGTGCCGTGGCCGTCGTCGTCCCAGTCGGCCGGGTCCTTGCAGCTCGCGAACTCGCAGGGCCCGTCCAGGGCCTTGCCGTTGGGGTCCTTGGGCCGGTCGGTCACGAAGTTGCGGCTCAGGGCGCGGTTGAAGTTGGGGGCGATGTCGGGGTGTTTGCCGTCGATGCCGGTGTCGATGACGCCGACCAGCACCCGCTTGTCACCGGGCTCGGTGGCGTAGGAGCCCTCCGCGGTGGCGCCGATCATCTTCATGTCCCACTGCCGCCCGGCCAGCGGCTCCGGCGTACCGGCGGCCGGTGCCGGGGAGCCGGGGGTGCCCGCCAGTCCCAGGGCGTCGGCGGAGGGGAAGACGCGCGGGGTCCCGTTCTCGAACGCGGCCGGCGCGGCGGGGATCGCGGTGGCGGAGCCGATCCTGCGGTCGGAGGAGACTCCCTCGACGGCGTCGCTGGCGGCCAGGCTCTCCACGAAGCGGGGGCCGGGACCGCTGGCGAGGACGTAGCCGATCCTGGTGTCGGACGACAGGGCCGTGCCGCCGCTCGCGCCGATCGCGTCGATCGCCCGGTCGCGGGCGCCGTCCGCGTAGAAGACCAGGTACTCGCGGGTCTGGCCCGTGCCCGCCGTGGTCCCGCCGCCCAGGGCGCCCGCCGTGAGGGTCGCCGCCAGGGCGAGCACCGTCGCCGCGCCCGTCAGGCTTCTGATCCCGCGATTCATCGATCCTCCGCACCTGGCCTGATTAAGAAAGTTTATTTTTCAGGCATATATCCGCCGAAGCAATCCGAACTACGGCTCTGCGCATTTCTACCTGATACCGCTGGTAAAACTCCCCACTCACCGGATGGGCCGTAACCTGCCCGGACCCGCCGCGTCCCCCCGGAGCGACCTCGGCCGGGCCGGATCGGCCGGGGCACACACGAACCGGCCCCGAAATACGTGAGCCGGTCCGGATACGCATGAGTCAACCATGACATACCCGGACCGGCCATAACGTGTCAGACCAGAGGTCGCGCCGTCGGCGGGATCGCCACCGGCAGGGCCGTCCGGCCCGTGAGGTAGCGGTCGGCGGCCGAGGCGGCCGAGCGGCCCTCGGCGATCGCCCACACGATCAGCGACTGGCCCCGGCCCACGTCCCCGGCGACGAAGACGCCGTCGACCGAGGACATGTAGCCCTTGTCCCTGGCGACGTTGCCCCTGGCGTCGAAGAACTCGCCCCCGGCGACCTCGGCGAGCTCCTCCAGCAGACCCTTCTTCTCCGGGCCCACGAAGCCCATCGACAGCGTGACCAGCTCGGCCGGGATCTCCCGCTCGGAGCCGGGCACCGGCTTGAACCCGGTCGCCGGGCCGCCCACCTCGACCAGGCGCAGCGCCCGGACGTTGCCGTCGGCGTCGCCGACGAACTCGGTGGTGGAGACCGCGTAGACCCGGGCGCCCTCGCCGTCGGCCAGCTCCTCGTGGGCGCTCTCCATCTTGAACAGGATGGGGAACGTGGGCCACGGCTGGCTGCCGGGACGGCTCGCCGGGGGCTGGGGCATGATCTCCAGCTGGGTGACCGAGGCGGCCCCCTGCCGGATCGCGGTGCCGATGCAGTCGGCGCCGGTGTCGCCGCCGCCGATCACGACGACGTGCTTGCCCTCGGCGCTGATCGGCGAGACCGGGAAGTCGCCCTCCTGGACCCGGTTGGAGGGCGGCAGGTACTCCATCGCCTGGTAGACGCCCTTCAGGTCGCGCCCGGCGACGGGCAGGTCCCGCCACTGGGTCGCGCCACCGGCCAGGACGACCGCGTCGAACTCCTCGCGCAGCCGCGCCGCCGTGATGTCCACGCCGACGTTGACGCCGGTACGGAACTCGGTGCCCTCGGCCCGCATCTGGTCGAGACGGCGGTCGATGTGCCGCTTCTCCATCTTGAACTCGGGGATGCCGTAGCGGAGCAGGCCGCCGATCCGGTCGGCCCGCTCGAACACGACCACGTCGTGCCCGGCCCTGGTGAGCTGCTGCGCGGCGGCCAGGCCCGCGGGGCCAGAGCCGACGACCGCGACCCTCTTACCGGTCTTCGAGGTGGGGATCTGGGGGGTGACCCAGCCCTCGTCGAAGGCGCGGTCGATGATCTCGACCTCGACCCGCTTGATCGCGACCGGGTCGGAGTTGATGCCGAGCACGCACGCCGCCTCACACGGAGCCGGGCACAGGCGGCCGGTGAACTCCGGGAAGTTGTTGGTGGCGTGCAGGCGCTCGATGGCCTCGTGCCAGTCGTCCCGGTAGACCAGGTCGTTCCACTCGGGGATCAGGTTGCCCAGCGGGCAGCCGTTGTGGCAGAACGGGATGCCGCAGTCCATGCAGCGCGCGGCCTGCTTGGTCAGCGCGGGCTTGGAGAAGTCCTCGTAGACCTCGCGCCAGTCGCGGATGCGCACGTCCACCGGTCGGCGCGCCGGCAGCTCGCGTCCGTGAGCGAGGAAACCCTTGGGGTCAGCCATCGGTCGTACCTCCCTTATCCCTGAGAAACCCGAGAAATCTGAACGAAACAAACGGACATCGGCCTCACCCCTGGACCGCAGCCGTCATGACGGCCTCGTCGATGTCGCGGCCCTCCAGCCGGGCGGACTCGGCGGCCCGCAGGACCCGCTTGTAGTCCGTCGGCATGATCTTGCCGAAGCGGGACGGGTCCCAGTCGGCGAGGAGCGCCTTGGCCACCGTGGAGCCGGTCTCGGTCAGGTGGGCCTCGACGATCTCGCGCAGCGCCTCGGAGTCGGCCTCCCCGACCTCCTCGATCTCGACCATCTCCCGGTTGACCCGCTCGGCGTCGAGGTCGAGCAGGTAGGCGACGCCGCCCGACATGCCCGCCGCGAAGTTGCGGCCGGTCGGGCCGAGGACGACCACCTTGCCGCCGGTCATGTACTCGCAGCCGTGGTCGCCGACGCCCTCGACCACCGCGGTGGCACCGGAGTTGCGGACGCAGAACCGCTCCCCCACGACGCCGCGGATGAAGGCCTCACCGGAGGTCGCGCCGTACAGGCCGACGTTCCCGGCGATGATGTGCCCCTCCAGCGGGGCCGCGTCGTGCGGCTGGACCGAGATCCGGCCGCCGGACAGGCCCTTGCCCACGTAGTCGTTGGCGTCGCCGGTCAGCCGCAGGGTGATGCCCCTGGGCAGGAAGGCGCCGAAGGAGTTGCCCGCGGAGCCGGTGAAGCGCACGTCGATGGTGTTGTCGGGCAGTCCCGCGCCGCCGTACCGCTTGGTCACCTCGTGGCCGAGCATGGTGCCGACCGTGCGGTTGACGTTGCGAATGGGCAGGTCGAGCGTGACCCTGGCACCGCCCTTGAGCGCGCCCTCGGCGAGCTGGATCAGCGTGTTGTCCAGCGCCTTGGCCAGACCGTGGTCCTGGTCCACCGTACGGCGCAGCGAGGCGCCCTCGGGCAGCTCGGGCTGGTGCAGGATCGGCGCCAGGTCCAGTCCCGAGGCCTTCCAGTGGCTCTCCGCAGGGGTGGTGTCCAGCAGCTCGGCGTGGCCGACGGCCTCCTCGACGCTGCGGAAGCCCAGCGCGGCGAGATACTCGCGGATCTCCTCGGCGACGAACTCGAAGAAGTTGACCACGAACTCGGGCTTGCCGGTGAACCGCTTGCGCAGCTCGGGGTTCTGGGTGGCGACGCCGACCGGGCAGGTGTCCAGGTGGCAGACGCGCATCATCACGCAGCCGGAGACGACCAGCGGGGCCGTGGCGAAGCCGTACTCCTCGGCGCCGAGCAGCGCGGCGATGACCACGTCGCGGCCGGTCTTGAGCTGGCCGTCCACCTGCACGACGATCCGGTCGCGCAGGCCGTTGAGCAGCAGCGTCTGCTGGGTCTCGGCCAGGCCGAGCTCCCAGGGGGCGCCCGCGTGCTTGAGCGAGGTCAGCGGGGAGGCGCCGGTGCCGCCGTCGTGGCCGGAGATGAGCACGACGTCCGCGTGGGCCTTGGACACGCCCGCCGCGACCGTGCCGACCCCGACCTCGGCCACGAGCTTGACGTGCACGCGGGCGGCCGGGTTCGCGTTCTTCAGGTCGTGGATGAGCTGGGCGAGGTCCTCGATCGAGTAGATGTCGTGGTGCGGCGGCGGCGAGATGAGGCCGACGCCCGGGGTGGAGTGCCGGGTCTTGGCGATCCACGGGTAGACCTTGTGGCCGGGCAGCTGGCCGCCCTCGCCGGGCTTGGCGCCCTGGGCCATCTTGATCTGCACGTCGTCGGCGTTGACCAGATACTCCGACGTCACGCCGAACCGGCCGGAGGCCACCTGCTTGATCGCCGAACGCCGGGCCGGGTCGTGCAGCCGCTCGGGGTCCTCGCCGCCCTCGCCGGTGTTGGACTTGCCGCCCAGCCGGTTCATCGCGATGGCGAGCGTCTCGTGCGCCTCCATCGAGATGGAGCCGTACGACATCGCGCCGGTGGAGAAGCGCTTGACGATCTCGCTGACCGGCTCGACCTCGTCGATCGGCACCGGCTCGCGCACGCCCTCGCGCAGCTTGAACATGCCGCGCAGCGTCATCAGCTTCTCCGCCTGGGAGTCCACCAGGCCGGTGTACTCCTTGAAGATCTCGTAGCGGCGCGAGCGGGTGGCGTGCTGCAGCTTGAAGACGGTCTCGGGGTTGAACAGGTGCGGCTCGCCCTCGCGGCGCCACTGGTACTCGCCGCCGACCTCCAGGCGGCGGTGGGCGTTCTCGGCCCGGGGGTAGGCGCGCAGGTGCCGCTGCGCCGCCTCCTCGGCCAGGACGTCGAAGCCGACGCCGCCCAGGCGGGACGTGGTCCCGGTGAAGCAGGCGTCCACGACCTCCTGGCTCAGGCCGAGCGCCTCGAAGATCTGCGCCCCGGTGTAGGAGGCGACCGTGGACACCCCCATCTTGGACATGACCTTCAGCACGCCCTTGCCGTACGCCTTGATGAGGTTGCGCACGGCCTTGTGCCGGTCGACCTTCAGGGCGCCGGAGTCGACCATGTCCTCGACGGTCTCGATGGCGAGGTACGGGTTGACCGCGCCCGCCCCGTAGCCGACGAGCAGCGCCATGTGGTGCGCCTCGCGCGCCTCGCCGGTCTCGACGACCAGACCGATCTTGGTGCGGGTCTTCTCGGCGATCAGGTGGTGGTGGACGGCACCGGTGAGCAGCAGCGAGGGGATCGGCGCCAGGGTCGCGGAGGAGCCCCGGTCGGACAGCACGATGATCCGCGCCCCGCCCTCGATCACCGAGGAGACCTCGGCGCGGATCTCCTGGATGCGGCGCAGCAGCGCCTCGCCGCCGCCTGCGACCTCGTACAGGCCGGAGACCACGTGCGGGTGGAAGCCCGGCAGCGCGCCCTCGTCGTTGATGTGGATGATCTTCGCGAGCTCGTCGTTGTCGAGCACCGGGTAGGGCAGCACGAGCTGGCGGCAGGAGGCCGGGCCCGGGTCGAGCAGGTTGCCCTCGGGGCCGATGGTGCTGGCCAGGGAGGTGACGAGCTCCTCGCGGATCGCGTCCAGCGGCGGGTTGGTGACCTGCGCGAACAGCTGGCTGAAGTAGTCGAACAGCAGCCGGGGCTTCTCGCTGAGCACCGCGACCGGGGTGTCGGTGCCCATCGAGCCGATCGGCTCGATGCCCGCCCTGGCCATCGGGCCCAGGATGATCCGCAGCTCCTCCTCGGTGTAGCCGAAGGTCTGCTGCCGCTTGATCAGCGCCTCGTGCGAGAGGACCTCGCGCGAGCGGGCGGGCAGCTCCTCGAAGCGGACCAGCCCGGCGTGCAGCCAGTCCGCGTACGGCAGCTCGGCCGCCAGCTCGGCCTTGATCTCGTCATCCTCGATGATCTTGCCGAGCTCGGTGTCGATCAGGAACATCTTGCCGGGCTGCAGGCGGCCCTTGCGGACCACGTCCTCGGGGGCGATGTCCAGCACGCCCGCCTCGGAGGCGAGCACGACCAGGCCGTCCGCGGTGACCCAGAACCGTCCCGGGCGCAGGCCGTTGCGGTCGAGCACCGCGCCGACCAGGGTGCCGTCGGAGAAGGTGATCGAGGCCGGGCCGTCCCAGGCCTCCATCATCGTGGAGTGGAACTCGTAGAACGCCCGCCGCGCGGGGTCCATCTCGGTGTGGCTCTCCCACGCCTCGGGGATCATCATCAGCACCGCGTGCGGCAGGCTGCGTCCCGCGAGGTGGATGAGCTCCAGCGTCTCGTCGAAGGAGGCGGTGTCGGAACCGGCCGGGTCGCAGATCGGGAAGAGCCGCGACAGGTTGCCCGGCAGGTTCGCCGTCCCCAGCATGGCCTCGCGGGCGCGCATCCAGTTGCGGTTGCCCTTGACCGTGTTGATCTCACCGTTGTGGGCGACGTAGCGGTACGGGTGCGCCAGCGGCCACGAGGGGAAGGTGTTGGTGGAGAAACGCGAGTGGACCAGCGCGATCGCGGTCTCGTAGCGCTCGTCGCTCAGGTCGGGGAAGAACTGCTCGACCTGCAGCGGGGTGAGCATGCCCTTGTAGACGATCGTCCGGGAGCTGAGCGAGGGGAAGTAGACGTTCGCCTCGTGCTCGGCCCGCTTGCGCAGGCAGAAGGCCAGCCGGTCCAGCTCCAGGCCGCTCTCGCCGTCCGGGGACGCCACGAACAGCTGGCCGAAGAACGGCATCACCGCGCGGGCGCTCGGGCCGGGAAGGTCGGGGGTGGTCGGGACCTCACGCCAGCCGAGGACCGTCAGGCCCTCCTCCGCGGCGATCTCCTCGATCAGCCGTACGGCGGTCTCGCGGGCCTGCGCCTCGGCGGGCAGGAAGGCCGTCCCGGCGGCGTAGGAACCGGCCGCGGGCAGGGGGAGGTCCGTCACCACGCGGAAGAAGGCGTCGGGGATCTGCGTCAGGATCCCGGCCCCGTCACCGGTGTCCGGTTCGCTACCCTGAGCCCCCCGGTGGTCAAGATTGCACAGGGCGGTCAGAGCCTTCGCGACAATATCGTGACTACGGCGACCGGCCACGTCCGCGACCATGGCGACACCGCAGGCGTCGTGCTCGTGTGAGGGGTGGTACAGGCCCTGGGGCTCGGGAAAGCCGAGGTGGGCAGCAGGCATTGAATCCCTCCCGTCGTCTTGCTTCTTGCGAACAAGCAAGGGACGACGTTGGCCCTGCTGCGTGGTGGGTAGAGATTACCGTACCCTGCCGGATACCTGCCTACCCGGTGAGATCCCGCCGAATTAGTGCAGGTTCGCCCGGTTCGTTTAACACGTCGCGATGGCACAACATTCCAGGTCCTGGCCCTAGGGTGGCCCAATGGAACCGAGCGACCAGGGCGAGCCCACCGGCCTGACAGACGGCGGCACTCCGGACGCCCCGGGCGTGTCGAGGCGGCCCGTCGCCCCGGAAATCGCCGGGGAGACCGGGGCCCGGGCGCTCGTCGCGCGGGCGGGCGTCGACGGCAGACGGCTGAGAAACGCGCTGGTGGCACTGGGTGCGGGCCGCTGGTGGACACTCGCCGACCTGGTCAGGGAGACCGCGACGTCGAGGCGGACCATCGAGGCTCTGCTGCGCGAGGTGGACGCCGAACTGGAGCGATCCGGCGACCGATTCAGGCTCCCGGCCCCTCCGGCCTGGCTGGAGCCGATCTGGCAGGGTCCTGCCAGGCAGGACCCTGCCAAACAGCGGGAGAACGCCTCCGTACCGGCCGGATCGGGGGTGAACGACCCCGGAGCGACCGGCTCGGAAGTGACAGGAGTGAACAGCCCCACACCGACAGGGCCGAGGGTGAGCGACCCCACACCGGCATCCCCCTCCGCACCGGCCGGACCAGGAGTGAACAGCCTCACACCGAGGGTCATCGCGCCCGCGGACCCCGTGGCCCATCTGCTCCCCGGCCGCGCGGACCTGGTCGCCCGCATGGACGAGCTGATCGCCAAGGCCCCCCGGGGCCGCCACACGCTGGACCACGTCGCCGCGACCGGCGAGACCGTGGTCAGGCGGGCGCTGCTGCTGGACGCCCGGTTCTGGCTGGACGGCGCCCGGCTGCTGTGCGTGGGCGACCACGACCTGACCTCGCTCGCCACCGCGATGCTGCACCCCGGCGTCGAGGTGACCGTCGTCGACGTCGACGAGCGCATCCTCGCCTACATCGCCGGTGAGGCCGACCGGCTCGGCCTCGCCGTACGGACCCGCTGGGCCGACCTGCGCCTGGGCCTGCCCGCCTCCGCCCACTCCTGGGCCGACCTGGCGATCACCGACCCTCCCTACACCCCCGAGGGCGTCGGGCTGTTCGTCGCCCGCTGCGCGGAGGGGCTGCGCGACCGCGAGCAGGGCCGGATCATGCTCGCGTACGGCGCCAGCGAGCGCACCCCCGCGCTCGCCCTCAAGGTCCAGCAGGCCCTGTCACAGCTCAACCTCGTCAACGAGGCGATCTACCCCGACTTCAACCGCTACCTCGGCGCCGAGGCCATCGGCTCGGCCGCCGACCTGTACGTCCTGCGTCCCACGACGAGGACCTGGCCCGCCGCGACCGCCCGCACCGAGGCGTCCGGCACCGCCATCTACACGCAGGGCCCCCAGTCCGTGGAGTCCGCGGGCTCCCCCGCCGCCCAGGCCCCGGACTCCGGCGACGGGTTCGTCCCTGAGGTGCTGGTGGGCGAATGGCCCCGCGACGTGCTGCCCAAAGCCCCCAGAGCGCGCCTGACGACCTGGCTGGCCAAGCCCTACGCCAGCGACCCGGCCCGGGTGGCGATCTCCGTTCCCGCCGGTCTGGAGGCCGCGCTGCCCCGGCTGCTGCTGGCCACCCGCGCCGGGGAGGTCCGTGTCACGCTGGCGGCGGCCCCGAAGGACCTCCCCGCCGACCTGCTCGCCCCCGTCTACGATCTCACCGCCGAGGGCACGTCCGTACGCGCCGTACGGGTCGCGTCACCCGCCGGGAACGCGGACGAGACGGACGCCGCCCGGATCCTGCGCCGCGTCCTGGACAACGCGCACGGCAAGCTCGCCAACACCTGGCGCGAGGCCCTGATCAGGGTGCGGGGCGACCTGACGAAGAAGCAGGCCAGGGCGGTCGTCGCCGCCGTGGCCCCGTGGGCGGGCGACGTCACCGTCCTCGAACTGCCCGCCCACCGGCTGCTGGAGCTCCGGGCCGCAGTGGAGAACTCCCTCAGCGCGTCAGCCGACGCTGGATGACCAGGCCGACGCCGTCCACCGCGACCTGCGGGTAGGTGAGATCCACCCGGCTTCCCCTGACCGCGGGGGCGACCCAGCTCACCGTGACGTAGTGCCCGAGGCCGCGGACCTGGGCCCAGCTGTGCGAGCCGTCGAAGCCCTCGGGCGTGCCGGGAGCGGGCCTGACGAAGCCGCCGCCCCTGAGCGCCGCCACGAGCCTGTCGGCGGCGGCGGAGTCGGCGAGATTGAAGATCAGGAACTGGCCGGAGACCGCGCCGTCCCCGGTCTCGTAGCGGGCCCGCAGCACCTGCGTACACCCGCCGAGCGCGTCGGCCACGCTCCCCCAGACGGCCTCGGCGCAGTCGGTGAGGGTCTCGGTGTTCTTGAGCGCGAGACTGGTCGTGCCCGCCGACACCGGGGGGCCGGGGAACATCTCGGCCACGGTCAGCGGCTGGGGGTCGAGGGCGCGGGTCGCGATGGGCGCGTAGTGGGCCGTACCGGGCTCCGCGCGCAGAACCGCGGCGCGCGGGGCGGGCTCGTCCCCGAACCACAGGAAGGCCCCCGCCCCGGCGAGTGCGGCCAGCACGACAACGATGATCCACTTGCGCATGAAAAAAGCTTACTGTGACCGGCGGGGCACCCGGGGCTACTGGGCCGGGGCGGGCGCCGGGGAGGCGGCGACGATGCGGCGGAAGATCGCCTTTTCCGTGGCGCGGACCGTCAGGGACAGCGAGACGAAGTCGTCCCTCGGGCCCGGCTCCACCCCGTCGGCCCTGCCGATCCAGACCAGGCCCGCGTAGTGGCCCATGGCGTGACCGCTGGCCTCGGTGTGGCCACCGGCGGGGAAGGCGGCCCTGGGCGCCTGGAGCGGCTGGACCCAGCCGCCCCGGTGCAGGGTGGTCAGCGTGTTCACCAGCGTGTCGGCGGAGGCGGTGTCGCGGAGGTTGAACAGGGTGTACTGGGCGACGTAGCGGCCGTCGGCGCTGGCGTACAGGCCCCTGGCCACCTGGGTGCACCCTCCCTGGGTGAGCAGGTCGACGAGCCCCTGACCCCAGACCGCCGCCGCGCAGTCGGTCTCCAGCCGGGGGTTGCCCGCCAGCCTCAGCGTGGTCCTGCCCTCCTTGAGGGTCTTGGCGAAGAGGTCCTTGGCCGTCAGCGGCTTGGGGTCGGCCCTGCTCTCCGCGATCGGCGCGAACACCTTGGAGGAGGGCCACCCCTTGTAGACGTCGGGGCGGGGTTCGGTGCCGATGACCGAGGCGGTGGCCCGCTCGGGCTCGAAGTCGTTGCCGATCGCGGAGATCGCGAGGGTGAGGCCGATCGCGGCGACCAGCACGCCCGCCAGCGATCCGAACACCACCACCAGCCGCTGCTGGGTCGGGGTCAGCCCCCACTCCTCCAGCTGGGGGACGCTCCAGGTCTGCGCCTTGCTGGGCGTACGGCGACGCTTGCGCCCGGGGGCGGGGGGCGGGGTCGAGGTTGGGGTGGTCACAGTCCGGTTCCTCCCAGGAAGGTGCCCAGGGCGAAGGTCAGGCCGGCGGCGACCGCGCCGACGACGAGCTGGCGCAGCCCGCTGTACCACCAGCTGCGCGCGGTGACCCGGGAGACCAGCGCGCCCGCGCCGAACAGCGCCAGGCAGGAGATCACCGCCGAGGCCACCAGGCTGGTGACACCGAGCAGGTACGGCAGGAGGGGCAGGAGCGCACCCGCGCCGAACGACAGGAACGAGGAGACCGCGGCGATCCTGGGCGAGGGCAAGTCACGGAAGGTGACCCCCAGCTCGGCCTCGGTGTGCACCTCAAGGGCCCTGTCGGGGTCCATCGAGATCTGCCGGGCCACCTCCGCCGCCACGGCGGGATCGACGCCCCGCTCCTCGTAGAGCTTGGCGAGCTCCTCAAGCTCGGCCTCGGGGTGGCGTTCGAGCTCGCGCCGCTCGACGTCGATCTCGGCCAGGGCGAGCTCCCGCTGGCTGGCCACCGAGACGTACTCGCCACCGGCCATGGAGAACGCGCCCGCGGCCAGCCCCGCGACGCCGGCCAGCAGGATGACCCTGGTGCTCGCGGCGCCACCGGCGACACCGGCGATCAGGGCGAAGTTGGAGACGAGGCCGTCCATCGCGCCGAAGACGGACGGCCGCAGCCAGCCGCCGTTGACGTCGCGGTGCCGGTGGTGCATCTCGGCACGCCCCCCGGAGGCGTCCGAACTCACCCTGGTCCTTGGGACGGCAGGCCCCGGGGCTCAGGCGAACCACCGGTCTCGGCCCCGGAGGGGAGACACGCCGGTGTGCCGGACGATCCGGCGGCGTGTCCGGGGCCCCGGGGCCTCGACCGTGGGAAGAACGTCAACGTCGTTCTTTCTCGCCCTCGGGAACGACCTTCGTCGCGGTCTCCTCGCGGAGATCGCCTCTCTCCGCATCCGAGGCGGTCCCGTCGGAGGCCGCACCGGCCGTGCTTTCAGAGATCGTGCTCTTGGAAGCCGTGCTCTCCGAGGCGGCCTTGTCCACGGCGGCCTTGTCCGGGGCGACCGTGTCGGAGGTGGCCTTGTCGGCGGCGGCCTTGTCCGGGGCGGTGGCGGCCGGAACCGGCTCGCCCTCAGCTCGGTCGTTCTCCACCGGCTCGGCCTGGTCCGACGGATGGGCCGGATCGACCGAGCCCGCGGCCTCGGCCGCGAGCGTCGCCGAGGCGGGCCGCGCCTCGTCGTCCCGCCCGGCCGCGCCGTCGTTCTCGGCCTCGTCGGCCTGGTCGGACGGGTGGGCCGGATCGACGGGATCCCCCGCGCCCGGCGCGGCCAGGGCGGTGGCCCCGTCCTTCGCCGGATCCTCGTCCTCGTCCTCACCCGAAGCGGTGGCCCCGTCCGTGAGGTCGGCGGGGTCGGCCGGTGGCATGACCCGCTCCTCGCCGGTCTTGTTCCTGGTGAGCCAGAAGTAGGCCATCGCCCCGACGAACAGGATGATCGAGGTCCACTGGTTCAGCCGCAGGCCGAGGATGTGGTGGGCGGTGTCGACCCGCAGGCCCTCGATCCAGAAGCGGCCCACGGTGTAGCCGGCGACGTAGAGGGCGAACAGGCGGCCGTGGTGGAGCAGGTACTTGCGGCCGATCCAGACGAGGACCAGTGCCAGGCCCAGGTCCCAGATCGACTCGTACAGGAACGCGGGGTGGTAGGTGTCCTCGCCCGGCACCGTGCCCGGCCGGTCGGGGTCGATCTCCAGCCCCCACGGCAGGTCGGTGGGGCTGCCGAACAACTCCTGGTTGAAGTAGTTGCCCCAGCGGCCGATGGCCTGGGCCACCGCGATGGCGGGGGCGACGGTGTCGGCCACCGCGGTCAGGGAGATGCCCCGGCTGCGGCAGCCCAGCCAGACGCCCACGCCGCCGAGCGCGACGGCACCCCAGATGCCCAGGCCGCCGTTCCAGATGAACAGCGCCTCGATCGGCTCGTTGGGCGCGTCCGGCCCGAAGTAGAGCTGCCAGTCGGTGATGACGTGGTAGAGGCGTCCACCGACCAGGCCGAACGGCACGGCCCAGACGGCGAGATCCACCATCGTGCCGGGGACACCGCCGCGGGCACGCCAGCGGCGCTCGCTGATGGCGACCGCGACGACGACGCCGAGCACGATGCACAGTGCGTAGGCCCGAATGGGGACCACGCCGAAGAGATGCCAGACCCCCTGGGAGGGGCTGGGAATCGAGGCGAGGGGCATGTCAGCTGACGTTACCGTGTCGCGCGTTATTTGGCGGCATCAAGAACGGCCTCGCGTAGCTCGGCCGGTTTGAAGGCCACGGCGGTGTCCAGCTCGGCGCCGTTGAGCTTCAGCGTCGGGGTGCCCGTGAGCTTCTGGGTCTCCAGGACCTTGGTGCTGTAGGCGAGGTGCCCGGCCGCTTTCTCCTGGCTGGTCACGCACGCGTCGAAACCGGGATCCGTCACCCCGGCCTCCTTGCCCCAGGCGATCAGGTCCGGGATCTTGAAACCCTCCTCGGTCTCTGAGGGCTGTTCGTCGAAGAGCCTGTCGTGGAACTTGCTCCAGGCGGCGCCTCCGGGGATGCAGCGGGAAGCCGCGGCGGCGCGCAGGGAGTTGCCCTTGGTGATGCCCCTGTTGGTCTGGTCCTGGAAGATCGTGATCGGGTGGTAGACCACCTTGGCCTTGCCCTCGGCCGCCAGGTTCTTGATCGTGGCACCGCTGGTCTCCTCAAGCGCCCGGCACGCGGGGCACTGGAAGTCCTCGAAGACGTCCAGGACCGGCTTCTCCACGCCCGCCTTGGCCATGACCACCGAGCCGTCCGAGGCGACGGTGATCGGCGCGAGCTCGGCGCCGATCTGCTCGGACCTGCTGCTCTGGGCGGCGAACCACCAGCCCGCCCCGACGGCGGCGATCGCGAGGACGGCGGCCGTTCCGATCGTCGCCATACGCTTGCGCCTCTCCTTCACCAGCTGCTCTTCGCGCTGTGCCTTGATCCGATCACGCGCCGACTGTTCCCGCGCGGCCTTGCCCATCAGTCAGTCTCCTTTTCCTGGTGCTCCTCCTCGTCGTCGCCCTCAAGGTCGTCGTACGGCTCCCGTCCCGGGGTGAGCCCCAGGGCGGAGTCCAGCGCGAAGCGACCCGGAGGGAACCAGGCGACGAGCACACCGAGTCCGAAGAGACCGAAGTCACGCAGGATGTCGATGAGGTAGTCGGGCTCCACCCCGGCGGCCAGCTGACCGCCGCCACCGAAGCAGCCGCAGTCGATGCGCAGCCCGCGCGCCCACGCCGAGGCGATCCCGATGACAAACGCCAGCATGAGCAGTGCCGAGATGACACCCGCCGCCCGGGTGAGCAGCCCGACGACCAGCAACACCCCTACGACGATCTCCAGGATCGGCAGGCCGTAGCCGACCACCGTGGCGAGCGATTCAGGGAGCAGTTCGTATGCCTCGACCGCCTGAACCGAGAGCACCGGGGTGCCGATCTTGCCCCAACCCGCGACGATCAGCACGCCCGCCAGCACCAGCCGCGAGACGGTCGTTACCCAGGGTAGCGTCGAAATCACGATACGCGACCTATTGGGCGCGGGGTTATCAGAGGTCACGAGCACCATTCTCCTATTCCAGCCCCGGGCACGGACGTCTCCGGCGATCGCAAGGTATCCGAAGGAAACCTCATCACGGGCTGGATAAGCGTTGAATAAGCCTGCCTGACAGGCATAAGGCCAGGGTGCGGCCCCGCGGGAGGGCCGTCCCCGGCGAGTCCTCAGCCTCGGACGCCCGCCGCCAGCTCGGCGCCCAGCTCGCGGACGGACGCCAGGCCGGAGGCCTCGTCCGGGGCGTCCAAGACGCGGCGGATGAAGGCCGAGCCCACGATGACGCCGTCGGCGTACCCCGCGACCTCGGCGGCCTGCCGCCCGGTGCCGACGCCCAGGCCGACGCAGACCGGCAGGGAGGTGTGGAGGCGGGTGCGCTCGACCAGGCCCTGCGCGGCCTCGCCGACCGAGTCGCGGGCGCCGGTGACGCCCATCAGCGACGCCGCGTAGACGAAGCCGGTGCAGCTGTCGACGACGGCCTTGATGCGGGCCTCGGTGGAGCTGGGGGCGACCAGGAAGACCGTGTCGATCCCGGTCTCGGCGCTGGCCTCGCGCCAGGGACCGGCCTCCTCGGGAGTCAGGTCGGGCGTGATGGTGCCCACCCCGCCCGCGTTCGCCAGGTCCCTGGCGAAGCGGTCGGCGCCGTAGCGGTCGATCGGGTTCCAGTACGTCATGACGAGGGTGGCGGCACCGGTGGCGGCCACGCCCTCGACCGTGCGGAGCACGTCGGCGATGCGGGTGCCGTTGGTCAGCGCCAGGTGGACGGCGTCCTGGATCGTCGGGCCGTCCATGAGGGGGTCCGAGTAGGGAAGGCCGATCTCGATCACGTCACAGCCCGCCTCCACCATGGCGGTGGCGACGGCGATCGCGCCGTCCTTGCTGGGGAACCCAGCGGGCAGGTATCCGATGAGGGCGGCGCGGTCGTCCGCCTTAGCCTTGGCGAACACCGTCTGAAGAGTCGTCATCGTTACTTCCGTTGCGGTTCGTCCCCTTCGGCCCGCCGAAGGGGAGGCAAGTCGGCCGTCAGAGGGATGTCAGAGGTTGAAGTACTTCATCGCGGTGCCCATGTCCTTGTCGCCCCGGCCGGAGAGGTTGACCAGGATCGTCGCCTCGGGACCCATCTCGCGGCCGAGCTTGAGGGCTCCGGCGAGCGCGTGCGAGGACTCGATCGCGGGGATGATGCCCTCGGTGCGGGCGAGCAGCGAGAAGGCGTCCATCGCCTCGGCGTCGGTGATGCCGTGGTAGGTGGCGCGTCCGCTGTCCTTGAGCCAGGCGTGCTCGGGGCCGACGCCGGGGTAGTCGAGCCCGGCCGAGATCGAGTGCGACTCGATCGTCTGGCCCTCGTCGTCCTGCAGCACGTAGGTGCGTGAGCCGTGCAGCACGCCGATGGAGCCCGCGGTGAGGGTGAGGGCGTGCTCGCCGCTCTCCAGGCCCCGGCCGCCCGCCTCGTAGCCGTGCAGCTGGACGTCCCGGTCGTCGAGGAAGGCGTGGAAGACGCCGATGGCGTTCGATCCCCCGCCGACAGCGGCGGCGACCGCGTCGGGCAGCCTGCCGGTGAGCTCCAGCATCTGGCGGCGGGCCTCGACGCCGATGATGCGCGCGAAGTCGCGGACGATCTCCGGGAACGGGTGCGGTCCTGCGATGGTGCCGAAGAGGTAGTGCGTACGGTCGACGTTGGCGACCCAGTCGCGGAACGCCTCGTTGATGGCGTCCTTGAGGGTCTGGCTGCCGTTGGTGACCGGGACGACGGTGGCGCCGAGCAGCTTCATGCGGGCGACGTTGAGCGCCTGGCGCTCGCAGTCGACGGCCCCCATGTAGATGACGCACTCCAGGCCCATCAGGGCGGCGGCGGTCGCGGTGGCGACGCCGTGCTGTCCGGCACCGGTCTCGGCGATCACCCGCGTCTTGCCCAGGCGCTTGGTCAGCAGGGCCTGGCCGAGCACGTTGTTGATCTTGTGGGCGCCGGTGTGGGTCAGATCCTCGCGCTTGAGGATGATCCGGGCACCGCCCGCCTGCTCCGCGAAACGCGGGATCTCGGTCAGCGTGGTGGGCCGCCCGGCGTAGGTGCGCAGCAGGTGGTCGAACTCCCGCAGGAACGCCACGTCGTTCTTCGCCTTGTCGTACTCCGCCGCGACCTCGTCCAGCGCCGGGATGAGCGCCTCGGGCACGTAGCGTCCGCCGAAGACGCCGAACTTGCCGTGGACGTCCGGGTCGTTGCCGTGGGCGGCGTTGCCCGCGAGGTCGGCGGTGGTGATGACGGTTCCCTCGTGCGTTGTCACTGCTTACTGCCCCTCGGGTCGGGATGCGGGATGGGCACCGGCGGTGACCAGGTCGACCACGGCGGCCCGCGGGTCCTTGCCGGTCACCAGGCTCTCGCCGACCAGGACGGCGTCGGCGCCCGCCCTGGCGTAGGCGAGCAGGTCGTGGGGGCCGCGCACGCCCGACTCGGCGATCTTGATGATGCCCTCGGGGATCTTGGGAGCCAGCTTGGCGAACACCTCGCGGTCGACCTCAAGGGTCTTGAGGTCCCGCGCGTTGATACCGATGATCTTGGCTCCGGCGGCGAGCGCCCGGTCGAGCTCCTCCTCGGTGTGCACCTCGACCAGCGGGGTCAGCCCGATCGACTCGGCCCGCTCGATGAGCGAGACCAGCGCGTTCTGGTCGAGCGCCGCGACGATCAGCAGCGCCAGGTCGGCACCGTAGGCGCGGGCCTCCCAGAGCTGGTACGAGGTGACGATGAAGTCCTTGCGCAGCACCGGGATGTCGACGACGGCGCGCACGGCGGCCAGGTCGTCGAGGCTGCCGCCGAAGCGGCGCCGCTCGGTGAGCACGCTGATGACGTGCGCGCCGCCCGACTCGTAGTCCCCGGCCAGCGCGGCGGGGTCGGCGATCGCGGCCAGGGCCCCCTTGGACGGGCTGGAGCGCTTGACCTCGGCGATGACCGCCACCTGGTCGCCGCCCAGCGCCGCGTACGCGTCACGGGGGGAAGGTGCCCGCCCGGCCCGCTCCTTGAGCTCGGCCAGCGTCACCCGCTCCTGCCGCTCGGCCAGATCGGCGCGGACTCCTTCGAGGATTTCCTCAAGCACGCTCACTTGCCCTCCTCGCGAAGCTCAGGGGCCGGGTTCGCGAACACCGCCGCATTCGTGGTTCGCTCGCTCCGCTCGCTCACGAGTAAGGCCCCTCCCGGTCGACTGCCCTTGTTCCGCCGATGCTATCGGCCCGGCCGGGGTCGCCCTGCCACGGGGTGAGACCTATCGGTGACTATGGGGCTAGGAAATCCCCAAAAGGAAGATTTCGCACTATCCAAAACGCGACCATCACGGCGAGCGACAACCACACGTAGGCCGGGCGGACGGATTTCCCAATAAATCCGCCCCCCGACCAGGCACGCAGCGTCCACCGGCCCCAGAGCAGGACCAGCACCGGGATCATGAGCACGACGAGCGGATTGAGCCCCAGGGCCGTCACGGGATCCCCGTGGACGAGCGCGTACACCGTCCGCAGGCCGCCGCAGCCGGGACAGTAGAGGCCGGTGAGCAGGAGGAACGGGCAGGTCGGATAGTGGCCGGGCTCGTTGGGGTCCACCGCCCCCACGAACGCGACCGCCGCGCCCGCCGCCAGCGCGGCCCCGAGCGGCGCCAGCACGGCCACCGCGCGCGAACCCGCGATCTTCCCCGTCACCACGGCCCGTCAGCACCCTTCACCGGTGGCCAGCCCTCACCGGCCACCCTACTCACGCCACCCCGCGCCACCGGCGCGAACCTCCGCCCGCCCCGGGCCGGGCGCGTGCCCTGCGGGTAAGGGGCCGTGGCGGGTACGGGACTTTGCCGGGACCGGCGGACAGGGGACTGTACCGGGCACGCCATCGTGGCGAGATCGGGGCCGGTCGCGGACCGGGCGCCCGTCCCCGCGTCAGGCGCCCAGGGAGGCGCTGCCGACGATGGCGCCGATCGCGACCAGCCAGACCAGCAGCGCCAGCCAGCACAGGATGCCGAAGTAGGACAGGACCAGGCCCGCGATGGCCATGCCCCGCCCCTCCTCGCCCGTCCGCTTGATCTGTCCCAGCGAGATGTGGCCGAGCACCGCGCCCACGATCGAGGTGAGACCGCAGAGGAACAGCCCGGCGATGCCCATGATCAGCGCGGCGATGGCCATGCCGTTGTTGCCCCGCTGTGGCGGGCCGTAGCCACCGTAGGGGTCGTAGCCGCCACCGGGCGGGCCGTACCCTCCGGAGCTGTACCCTCCGGAGCCGTAGCCGCCGGACGAACCGTAGCCACCCGGGGAGCCGTAGCCGCCGCCCCCTGGGGGCTGGCCATAGCCACCCGACTGATCGCCATAGCTCATGAATGACCCCCAATTATCCGAGTTGCGGGCGAAATCCTAGCGAAAACGCTCCAGAAAGGAGGGGATCCGTTCACGCTTGTAAGCGCGTTGTGAGCAACTCGTAGCCGGGGGCACACGACCTCACCGCCCGGACGGCGAGATCGCGAGACGCGAACCACGGGGACCGTGGAAGCGTGAGGATCCGCACCGGGTGCCCGGAGGCGGCCCTCGCGAGGGGCCGGGTAGCCAGGAGCCGGTGCCCGCGGGAGCGCGGGCCGGGCGTCGAGGGTCGGCGCTCGCGGGGTCCGGGGTAGGCCCCGCTGCCGGGCCTTGGGTGACGAGGGTCAGCGCTCGCGGGGGTCCGGGCCGACCGTCGGGTCGGTGCCCTCGTCGATGGCGTCCCACAGGGCCCGCTCGCTGGGGGCGCTCTCGGCGGGAGCGGGACGGCCCGCGTCACCGGGAGCGGTGCCCTGCCGGTCGTACCGGCCGGACATGCCCGGCCAGCGCCCGCCGCGCAGGATCACCGCCACTCCCCCGGCCAGCAGCAGAAGCCCCCCGGCGGAGGCGACGACCGGCCAGGCGACGGCCGCCACGACCTGAGGCGTGGCGCCCGCGGACATCGGCGCCCGCTCGGCGGAGATCCGCAGCGCGGCGTTCGCGCCGCTCCCCCACCAGGATCCGACGATCATCCCGGCCCCGCCGAGCGCCATCACCGCTCCGACGAGCCCGCGCCACACGCCTCCCGTCGCGAGGACGGCGACCACCGCGGCGAGCGTCGCCCAGGCGGCGGGACCGAGCGCGGGGACCAGTTCCGCGGCGGAGACCGCCACCTCGCGGGTGCCGTACGTCACGGTGAACCAGTCGCGCCCCGAGGCGAGGAGCACGAGCGCGGCGCCCGCGACGCACACCGCCAGCCAGGTCCACAGCTCCCGCCTGGCTCTCACACTCGGGTCGCCGTCGGTCGTCACGCCCGGGTCGCCGTCGGCCGTCACGCCCGGGTCACCGTCAGCTCGTCGGCGTCGAAGCACGTCCGGTCGCCGGTGTGGCAGGCGGCGCCCACCTGGTCGACCCTGAGCAGGACGGTGTCGCCGTCACAGTCGAGCGCGGCGGACTTGACGTGCTGGACGTGACCGGAGGTGTCGCCCTTCACCCAGTAGGCCCCGCGGCTGCGCGACCAGTAGGTGGCCCTGCCGGTGGTGAGCGTGCGGTGCAGCGCCTCGTCGTCCATCCAGGCGAGCATGAGCACCTCGCCGGTGTCGTACTGCTGGACGACGGCGGGGACCAGCCCGTCGGCGGTGCGCTTCAGCCGGGCCGCGATGGCGGGGTCAAGGGACATGTGGCAATTGTGCCGCAACCGGGGGGAGGGGTGGCGTCCGGCATGGCCTCGTGGGCGGGCCGGGGATTCCGTGAGACGGGCAGGTCAGAGATCCTGCGAAGCGAGCGGGCCCGGGGTCCTCCGAGGCGGGCAGGCCGGGGGTCCGGTGAAGGATGCTTTGAGGTGGGCGGGCCGGGGGTCCCTTGGGGATCGATCCGGGCCCCCGGCGGTGGCCTGACGTGGGGCCGTTGCGGCCGGTGTTCCGTCGTCTCAGCGGGTGCGGTCGTCGTCGAGCACGTCGACGGCGTGGACGACGATCTTGGGGTCGGGGGAGCCGACGATCTCGTGGTCCTTGTTCTCGTACTCGAACAGGCTCAGGACGTGGCGCATGGCCTCGATCCTGGCGCGCTTCTTGTCATTGCTCTTGATCACCGTCCACGGGGCCTCCTCCGTGTCGGTGTTGACGAACATGTCCTCCTTGGCGGCGGTGTAGTCCTCCCACTTGTCGAGCGACTCCAGGTCCATCGGCGACAGCTTCCACTGCCGTACCGGGTCGACCTGGCGGATCACGAACCGGGTGCGCTGCTCGGAGCTGGAGACCGAGAACCAGAACTTCACCAGGTGGATGCCGTCACGGACGAGCATGCGCTCGAACTCCGGGGCCTGCTCCAGGAACTCCAGATACTCCTCGGGGGTGCAGAAGCGCATCACCCGCTCGACCCCGGCGCGGTTGTACCAGGAGCGGTCGAAGAAGACCATCTCCCCGGCGGCGGGCAGGTGGGAGATATAGCGCTGGAAGTACCACTGGGTGCTCTCGCGCTCGCTCGGCTTCTCCAGCGCCACCACGTTCGCGCCCCTGGGGTTGAGGTGCTCCATGAACCGCTTGATCGTGCCGCCCTTGCCCGCGGCGTCGCGTCCCTCGAAGAGGATGACCAGGCGCCCCCCGGTGTCCTTGATCCAGTACTGGAGCTTGAGCAGCTCGATCTGGAGCAGCCGCTTGAGGCGGTCGTACTCCGCCCGCTCCATCCGCTTGTCGTAGGGATACTTCTCCCGCCAGGTGTCGACCGGACTGCCGTCCTGGCGGATCAGGACGGGGTCGTCGTCGTCATCGTCGTTGACCCTCAGGTCGGACAGCTCGTCGAGCAGGTCGCTGCGGTCTATGGCCGCGTGGACGTCCACCACGGGGAACTGGCTGCCCGAAGGCTCCCCGCCAACCAACTCTGCCATCGGTTCCTTCCCTAGGGCGGGCGTGGGGCCCGCCTCCGCCCTGCCTCTACCTCGCCCCGAACAGGCTAACCCTTCCCGAACGTCCCTGTTTTCCGGGCTCGACCAAAAACCTACTAAACCAGTAGGTCTTGACGGGATTGTGAACGTGTGTTGAAGTGATGCCGTGCGCCCAGAGCTCCACCCGGTGGCGAGCGGACCCCTCGCCCGCCCCTTCCCGTGTCGCCGCTGACCCTCCGACGATCCGTCCGCGAAGCACGCCCCGCGCCGCCCCCCTGCCCCGGTACAGACCAGCCAGAAAGGCCTCAACCATGCCCGTCGAACTCTCAGGCGCCGACGGCGGTGACACCCACGATCCCCTCGCCGCCCTCGCGAAGGCACCGCCCCCGGTGACAGGCGGCCGGGAACGCGCGCACCGGGGACACACGTGGAGCCGGGCCCGGCTCGTCTCCGCGTCGCCCCCCGGCGGGCCCCGCGTGATCCTGGCCGCCACTCCCCCCTCGGACGGGACCCCCGGCGGCCCGGACGGCGCGGAGGCCGGTGATCCCCCGCCGAGGGTGGTCACCACCCGCCACCCCGGGCGGTGGGTGGCGGCCCTGGGGGTCGCGGTACTGCTGGCCATGGCGGTCAGCGCGCTGGTCACCAACCCGGCCTGGGAGTGGGAGGTGGTCGGGGAGTATCTGTTCGCGCCCTCCGTGCTGCGCTCGGTCGTGTTCACCCTGGAGCTGACCGCGCTGGGAATCGTCTTCGGCTTCCTGCTCGGCACGGTCCTGGCGCTCATGCGGCTGTCGGGGAATCCGCTGCTCAACTCGGTCGCCTGGGGCTACATCGCCCTGTTCCGCTCCATACCGCTGATCCTGCAGCTGCTGTTCTGGTACAACCTGGCCCTGCTGTATCCGAGGATCTCCTTCGGCGTGCCGTTCGGCCCGGCGTTCTTCGACATCGGGACGATGGACCTGATCGGCCCGGTCACCGCCGCCGCGCTCGGCCTGGCCCTGCACCAGGCCGCCTACGCCGCGGAGATCGTCCGGGCCGGGCTGCTCTCGGTGGACCACGGCCAGCGGGAGGCCGCCGCCGCGCTGGGCATCCCCCGGACCAGGCAGCTGTTCCGGATCGTCCTGCCGCAGGCCATGCGGTCGATCGTGCCGACCGCCGGAAACGAGATCATCGGCCTGGTCAAGGGCACCTCGGTCGTCTACATCATGGCCCTGCCCGAGCTCTTCTACCAGGTCCAGGTGATCTTCAACCGCAACGGCAGGGTCATCGCCCTCCTCTTGGTGGCGACCATCTGGTATCTCGTCATGACCTCCGTGATGTCCGTCGCGCAGCACTACATCGAGCGGCACTACGGGAAGGGCCGGGCATGAGCGCCGCGATGGTCGAGCTGCGGGGCGTGCACAAGAGCTTCGGGTCGCTGGAGGTGCTGCGCGGGGTGGACCTGCGGATCGCCCCGGGCGAGGTCACGGTGATCCTGGGCCCCTCGGGGTCGGGGAAGTCCACGCTTCTCCGTACCGTGAACCACCTGGAGAAGGTGGACAGCGGGTCGGTCAGCGTCGACGGCGAGCTGGTCGGCTACCGCAGGTCCGGCGACAGGCTGTACGAGCTGCCCGAACGCGAGATCCTCCGCCAGCGGACCAAGATCGGTTTCGTCTTCCAGAACTTCAACCTCTTCCCGCACCTGACCGTGCACCAGAACGTCACCGAGGCGCCCCTGTCGGCCCAGCGCAGGCCGAGGGCGGAGGTGGACGCGCTGGCGGCCCGGCTGCTGGAGCGGGTCGGGCTCTCCGACAAGGCGCACTCCTACCCCCGCAAGCTCTCCGGCGGCCAGCAGCAGCGGGTGGCCATCGCCCGCGCCCTGGCCCTGGAGCCCAAGGTCATCCTCTTCGACGAGCCGACGTCCGCGCTGGACCCGGAGCTCGTCGGCGAGGTGCTCGACGTGGTGAAGGGCCTCGCCGGGAGCGGCACCACCATGATCGTCGTCACCCACGAGGTCGGCTTCGCCCGCGAGGCCGCCGACACCGTGGTCTTCATGGACGAGGGCCGGATCGTCGAGCGGGGCACCCCCGCCGAGGTGCTGGACGCCCCCCGGCACGAGCGCACCCGCCTCTTCCTCAGCAAGGTCCTCTGACCTCCCGCACAGCCCAGTCCCACCACCCGATCCCAGCAAGGACCGACATGTCGTTCATATCGAGGCTCGCCCCCGCCGTCGCCGCCCTGCCTCTCCTCCTCGCCGCCGCCTGCGGCACCGGAACCTCAGCCGGTACGACGGACAAGGCGGCCGCCGCCCCGGCCGCGGCCCCGTCGGGAACCGGCGGAATAAAGATCAACACCTCGCCCGAGCAGAACCGCGTCCGCGCCGACAAGGTGGAGGCGATCGCCGCCAAGGTCCCCGAGGGGATCCGGTCCAAGGGCGCGCTGACCGCCGGATTCAACGGCGAGGGCGCACCGCCCCTGGTGTTCCTGGCCGACGACGACACCACCCTGGTCGGCGTGGAGACCGACCTCGCCCACCTGATCGCCGACGTGCTGGGCCTGCCCCTGAAGGAGGAGAACACCTCCTGGGAGAACCTGTTCCTCGCGGTCAAGTCCGGCAAGTACGACCTAGTGCTCAACAACGTCACGGTGACGGAGGAGCGCAAGGACATCTACGACTTCGCCACCTACCGGGTGGACCAGCTCGCCTGGCAGGTGGGTAAGGACAGCGCGATCGCCAAGATCGAGAAGCCCGCCGACATCGCCGGGCTGAACGTCTCCGTCGGATCCGGCACCAACCAGGAGAAGATCCTGCTGGAGTGGGACGCGCAGAACCAGAAGGCCGGGCTCAAGGCCGCGAACATCCAGTACTACCAGAAGTACGGCGACGTCCTGCTCGCGCTGAAGTCCGGCCGCGTCCAGGCCTACCTGGGCCCGAACCCGCCCATCGCCTACCAGGTCGCGGTGGGCGGCGACAGCAAAATCGTCGGGACGCTCTCGGGCGGCGGGTCGGCCGAGGGCCTGATCGCGGTGATGACCCTGAAGGGCAACGGCCTGGTCCAGCCGGTCAACGAGGCGATCAACACCCTCATCGAGAACGGCAAGTACGCCGAGGTGCTCAGGCGCTGGGGCCTGGACAACGAGGCGCTGCCCACCTCGAAGATCAACCCGCCCGGCCTGCCGAGGCAGCCGAAGTGACGATCGACTCCGCGCGGCCCGCCGCCCCGGGCACCGAACGTCCCCTTCGCCCGGCGTCGTCCACATACCCGAACCACGCTCCACCGGCACCGGGCGGGTCCTTCGAGGTGCGGTACGTGGCCGTCCGCAACCCCGGGGTCGCACCGCTCCTGGAGGACCTGCACGCCGAGTACACCGGCCGGTACGGTCCCAACGACGAGATCAGCCGCTATCCCGACGAGCGGTTCACCCCGGAGCACGGGGGCGCGTTCCTCATTCTCGTCGAGCGCGGGCGGACCGTCGCCGGGGGCGCGTTCTTCCGTCACGACGAGGAGACCGCCGAGTTCAAGCGGATCTGGACCCATCCGGACCACCGGAGGCGGGGCCTGGGGGTCGCCGTCGTCCAGGAGCTGGAGCGGGAGGCCGCGCGGCAGGGCTACCGCAGGGTCTATCTGACCACGGGCCCCCGGCAGCCGGAGGCCGCCGGGCTGTATCTCTCGACCGGGTACACCCCGCTCTACGACCTGGGGGCCGACCCCGAGACGGTCGGCCCCCACCCCTTCGAGAAGACCATCGGATGATCCCGCTAGGAGCGGGCGGCCGAGACCCAGGAGGCGTGCAGGTCCGCGTAAACGCCGGGCTCGCGTACCAGCTCGGCGTGCGGGCCGCGCTGCACGATCCGGCCCCGGTCGAAGACGAGCACCTCGTCCGCCGCCTCGGCGGTGGAGAGCCGGTGCGCGATGGAGACGGCGGTGCGGCCCCGCGTGGCGCCCTCCAGGGCGCGGGCCAGCCGTACCTCCGTCGCCGGGTCCACCGCGGAGGTGGCCTCGTCCAGCAGCAGCAGGTCGGGATCGGCCAGGTAGGCGCGGGCGAGCGCGACGAGCTGGCGCTCGCCCGCCGACAGCGACTCGCCGCGCTGGCCGACCCTGGTCGACAGGTCGGCGGGCAGCCCCTCCAGCCAGTCGGTGAGCCCCAGCTCGGTCATGGCCAGCCGGATCTCCGCCTCGGTCGCCGAGGGGCGGCCGAAACCGATGTTCTCCGCCAGGGTGCCGTCGAACAGGAACCCGTCCTGCGGCACCATGACGATGCGGCGGCGCAGCGAGGAGAACCGGATGTCCCGCAGGTCGTGGCCGTCGACCGTGATCCGCCCGGAGACCGGGTCCATCAGGCGGGTGAGCAGCTTGGCGAAGGTCGTCTTGCCCGACCCCGTCTCCCCCACCACCGCGATCCGCGAGCGCGGCGGGATGTCCACCGAGACCTCGTGCAGCACCGGCACCCCGCCGGGATAGGAGAATCCCACGTCCTCGAAGGACACCGAGATGGGGCCGCGCGGCAGCTCGACGCCCTCCTCGCCCGGGTCGGCGACGTCGGCGGGGGTGTCGAGCACGCCGAGGACGCGCCGCCACCCGGCCACCGCGTTCTGCGCCTCGTTGAGCACCTCGGTGGCGACCTGCAACGGCGAGACGAACAGCGTGATGAGGAACAGGAAGGCGACCAGCCGCCCCTGGCTGATGTCGCCCGCCAGCCCGAGCCGCACCCCGACCAGCACCACGGCGGCCAGGGCCACGGCGGCGACGATCTCGGTCAGCGGGAACACGGTCGCGACGATCCGCTGGGTGCGGGTCTGCGCCGCCATGTTGGCGTCGATCGCGACGTCGAGCCGCTCGGCCGTACGGGCCTCGGAGCCGTGGGCCCTGATCACGGCGGCGCCCACGACCGACTCGCTGACGGCCGAGAGCATGTCGCCGGTGCGCTCGCGGACCCGCGTGTAGGCGCCCGACAGCCAGCGCTGGAAGCGTGGCAGCACGACCATGAGCGGCAGGAAGCACAGCCACACCATCAGGGCGAGCTGCCAGGAGTAGACGAACATCAGGCCGGTGGCGACCAGGAGCTGCCCCAGGGCGATGATGATCATCAACCCGCCCCACTGCATGAACACGCTGATCTGGTCGACGTCGCCGGTGACCCGCGAGACGAGGGCGCCGCGCCGCTCGGTGTTCTGGGTGAGCACCGACAGGTCGTGCACGTGCCGGAAGCCGCGCACCCTGAGAGTGGCGAGGGAGGACTCGGTGGCCCGGTAGAGGCGGACGTTCATCAGGTACGCGCACAACGCGGTGAGCACCACGGCGGCGGCGCACAGCAGCACGGCGGTGCGGATGTAGGCCACGTCGGGGGCCCCGTCCCCGAGCCCCGTGTCGATGGTCTGCTGGACGGCGATCGGCACGATGATCTTGCCGACGGTGGCCAGCACGGCCAGCGCGAGTGTCCCGGCCAGCCCCTTGCGGAACTCCGGGGTGAGCGACAGGCCGTGTCTGACAGTGGCCAGTCCCGAGCGTTCGATCCCCTGGAACGCGCTCACCGGCACCGTCCTCCCAGCGGGCCGTGGCCCCGCTCGCCCGGCCGGATGTGCTTCCTCACGCGCTGACCTCTTTTTCTCGTTCCGCGGCGAGCGCCTCGCGCTCGGCGCCCTGGCGTTCGTAGGCGGTGACCAGGTTGCGGTAGCCCTCGCATCGGGCGAGCAGCTCCGCGTGGCCGCCCCGGTCGACGACCCGGCCGTGGTCGAGGTAGACGACCTCGTCGGCCAGGGCGATGGTGGCCATCCGGTAGGCGATGACGACCACGGTGGAGGCCTGGGCCGCGTCCCGCAGCCCGTACAGGATCCTGGCCTCGACCTGCGGGTCGACACTGGAGGTGGCGTCGTCCAGGACGAGCAGCCGGGGGCGGCGCACCAGCGCGCGGGCCAGGGCGATCCGCTGGCGCTGGCCGCCCGACAGGCTGGTGCCGCGCTCGCCGACCCGGGTGTCCAGCCCCGAGGGCAGGGCGCTGACGAACCCCTCGGCCTGCGCCAGGCGCAGCGCCGCCCAGACGTCCTCGTCGCCGACCGGCAGGCCGAGGGTGACGTTGCCGCGTACGGTGTCGTCGAACAGGAACGTCTGCTGCGGCACCAGCGCCACCGCGTCGCTGACGCCGTTCCCCGCGATGTCGCGCAGGTCCGTGCCGTCCACGAGCACGACGCCCTCCGCCGGGTCGACCAGGCGGACGAGGGTCTGGGCGAGGGTCGACTTGCCCGAGCCGGTGGGGCCGACCAGGGCGACCGTGCGCCCGGACCCGACCTCCAGGTTCACGTCGCGCAGGACGGGGAACTCGCCGTCGCCGTACGCGTAGCCGAGGCCGCGGACCTCCAGCCTGGCGGGTTCGGTGCCGGACAGCTCGACGGCGCCGTGCTCCATGGAGCCGGTGGCGTCGAGCACGGCCCGGATCCGCTCGTAGCCGACGACGGCCCGGGGCAGCTCGGCGAGCACCCAGCCCAGCGCGCGGATCGGGAAGGCCAGCAGGGTGAACAGGTAGGCGACCTGGACGAGCACGCCGGAGCCGATCGCGCCGCTCTCCAGCCGCATCGCGCCGATCAGCAGCACGGCGAGCACGCCCAGGGTGGGCAGCGCCTCCAGGATCGGGTCGAACAGGCCGCGGACCCGGCCCACGGCGATGTTGGCGTCGCGCAGCTCGTTGGCCTTGGCCAGGAACCTGGCGGTCTCCTCGTCCTCGCGGCCCAGGGTCTTGACGACGAGGGCGCCGTCGAAGCTCTCGTGGGCGATCTCGCTGACCTCGGCGCGCAACTGCTGGGCGCGGGTGGACAGCGGGTTCAGTCTGCGCTGGTAGATCAGGTTGAGCACGGCGATCGCGGGAAAGACGAGGAACCCGACGAGGGCGAGGATCGGATCGGTGATCACCATTGCGACGGCGGCGGTGACCAGCATCACGACCACGCCGACCGCCATCGGCAGCGGGGCGAGCGGCGCCCAGGCGGCCTCCACGTCGGATCCGGCGTTGGACAGCAGCTGCCCGGTCGGGTGCCGGTGGTGCCAGGCCAGGGGGAGCCTCAGATACTGGCGGGTGACGTCGCGGCGGGAGCTGGCCTGCATCCGATACTGCATGACCCCGGCGAAATACCGCCGCCCGGCCACGCCCAGCGCCTTGAGCAGGGACGCCCCGAGGATGAGGAGCGCGCCGAGGGTGAGGGTGCCCGTCGTGATCTGCCCGTTCCTGAAGGCCGGGAGCACGACGTGGTCGGTGGCCCAGCCCAGCGCCCACGCCGAGGCGACGGTCATCACGCCGTACAGGGCGCTGGACAGCACCGCGGCGGAGAAGATCGGCTTCTCCGCCCGGATGGCCACCCCGAGAACCCCCAGTCCCCTGCGCATGACTGCGGTGGTCATCTTGCTCGCCACGCGGGGATGTCCTTTCGACAGGGAACGGTGTTACCTAAGTCCCTATCACTGTGGATCAAGCGGTTATTCCCGAACCACCTTCGGTAGTGTCACGCCTACCGCTCTGGTTGCCCGTACAACGACGTCGTGAGGATCACAGATGAACTACGCCCGCGCCGAACGCGCCGCGCTCAGCGACCTGTTCGCCCAGCTCGGCCCGGATGCCCCCACGCTCTGCGAGGGCTGGACCACCTTCGACCTCGCCGCCCACCTCGTCGTCCGCGAGCGCCGCCCCGACGCCGCCGGAGGCATCATCCTCAAGCCCCTGGCCGGGCACACCGCCAGGGTGCAGGAGTCCGTGAAGAGCAGGAAGGGGTACGCGGGCCTCGTCGGGCTCGTACGTTCCGGCCCCTCGGGGGTCTACCGCCTTCCCGGCCTGGACGAGGCGGCCAACACGACGGAGTTCTTCGTCCACCACGAGGACGTGCGGCGGGCACAGCGGGTCTGGGAGCCCCGGGAGCTGCCCGCCGACCTGGAGGAGAGGTTCTGGAAGCAGGTCCACCGCGGCGCCCGGCTGTTCCTGCGCCGCTCCCCCGTCCGGGTCGTCCTGCACCGCGTCGGCGGCGGCGTCGCCCTCGGCGGTCCCAAGGAGGGCCCGCGGGTCGAGGTGACGGGCACGGCCGGGGAGCTGCTGCTGTTCTGCTTCGGCCGCCAGTCCCACGCCAAGGTCGACGTGAACGGCGACGAGGAGACCGTGGCCAGGCTGATGGACGCCTCCCTGGGCGTCTGAGCGCTCCTCCGGGGAGCGGCCGGGCCCGCCCCGACCTCCGCTCGCGACACGACGCCCCCTACGCGCCGTCCGTCCCGCGCGGGGCCCTGGGCGGGAGCGGCAGGAAACCGCTGGTGCGGCGGACGTAGTCGGCGTAGCCGGGGCGGGACCTCGACAGCTGCGCCTCCAGCAGCGGCTTGCCGGTCTTGCCCGCCAGGAAGTACGTCATGAGCAGCGGGGAGAGCACGGTCAGCACCCCCGGCCACTGGTCGGCGGCGACCAGGAACAGGCCCCACCACACGCAGGCGTCGCCGAAGTAGTTGGGATGACGGGTGTAGCGCCACAGCCCCGTGTCCAGCACCTTCCCCTTGTTTCCGGGGTCGGCCCTGAACCGGGCGAGCTGCCGGTCGCCGACCGCCTCGAACAGGAATCCCACCAGCCAGAGGGCGGCCCCCGCCCAGGCGACCCAGCCCGGCGGCTCCGTACCGAGCACGGCCACCTGGACGGGGAGGGAGACGAACAGCAGGACGGCCCCCTGGGTGAGGTAGACGACACGGACGGCGTACAGGGTCCGGTTGCCGGTGGCGCGGCCGAGCATCCGCTCGTAGCGGGGGTCCTCGCCCTCCCCGGCGTTGCGCCGCCCGATGTGCACGGCCAGCCGGATCCCCCAGATCGCGGTGAGCGTCAGGGCCAGCGCCCCGCGGACGGGATCCCCGTCGGACAGCAGGTAGGACACCAGGGCGACGAGCGCGAACCCGAGCCCCCAGGCCACGTCGATCACCGAGTGGCGTCCCACCCGCAGCGCCACGGCCAGGGTCAGCGCCAGCAGCACGGCGAGGGCGGCGGCCGAGCCGAGCAGGGACCAGCCGAGAGCGGAGAGGTCAAACATCCCGCACCCCCGACCGCCCGGCCGAACCGGACACGGGACCGGACGCGGGGTGAGGCACGCCGGACGCCGGACCGGACACGGGGTGAGGCGCGGAACCGGACGCGGGGTGAGGCCCGGATCCAGACACCGGACCGGACGCCAGGCCCGACACGACGTGAGACGCGGAACCGGATACCAAACCGGACACGGGGCGAGACGAGGAACCGGACGCCGGACCGGACGCGGAGTGAGACACGCTGGACGCCGGACCGGACACAGGGTGAGACGCGCCGGACGCCGGGCCTGAGGGCGCCGGAAGCTCCCGGCCGCCCCCGGGGTCGGCGGGTCTCCTCAGCAGGATCTGGTGGACGTCCATCCTGCCCTGCTCGAAGGCGAGGGCCCCGCCGACCAGGTACAGCCGCCAGACCCGGGTCATCTCCTCGCCGACCATCGCGACGGCCTCGGCGTGGCGGGACTCGAAGGTCCGGTACCACTCGTTCACGGTCGTGACGTAGTGCCCGCCCATCGCCTCGGCGTGCTCGAACACCAGCCCCGACGCCTCCAGCGACCCGATCGTCGCCCCGACCGGGCGCATGTGCATGTCGGGGGCGATGTACGTCTCGATGAACGGCCCGCCGCCCGGGTGGCCCGCGCCGCGCGACATCTGCTGGACCAGCACCCGGCCGCCGGGCCTCACCAGCCGGTGCAGGGCGGCGGCGTAGACCGGGTAGTTGTCCCGGCCGACGTGCTCGCCCATCTCGATCGAGCCGATCGCGTCGTAGAGGCCGTCCTCGACGTCGCGGTAGTCGCGCAGCAGGACGGTCACGTCCAGCCCCTTGGACCGCGACTCGACGAACGCCTTCTGCTCCTTCGACAGCGTGATCCCGGTGGCCGACACCCCGTACTCGCGGGCGGCGTGCAGGATCAGCGAGCCCCAGCCGCAGCCCACGTCGAGCAGGCGCATCCCGGGCCGCAGGCGCAGCTTGCGGCAGACCATGTCGAGCTTGCGGCGCTGGGCGGCGGCGAGGGTGTCGCCCGGCTCGAAGTACGCCGAGGAGTAGGCCATCGACTCGTCCAGGATCAGCGAGTAGAAGTCGTTGGACAGGTCGTAGTGGTGCGAGATCGCCGCCCGGTCCCTGCTCCGGGTGTGCGCCCTGCCGCCGAGCCTGGCCTCGGTGGCGGGCGGCGGCAGCGGGCGGCCGAGCGCGCCGCGCACCCCCGCCAGCGCCCGTGCCGCGCGCAACGGGGAAACCCTCACCCCAGCCGTACGGGCCGTATGGGCCGTGGCCCAGACCCGGCGCAGCCCGTCGGCCAGGTCGCCCTCCACGTCCAGATCACCGGTCACGTACGCCCTGGCCAGGCCGAGCTCTCCGGGGCTCCACAGCAGGCGGCGCAGCGCGCGGGGCGAGCGCAGCAGGACGGCGGGGGCGTCCGGCGGCCCGTACGCGCCGCCGTCCCAGGTGCGCAGCCGCACCGGCGGCTCCCCGCCGAACAGGCCGCGCAGCAGCGGCGCGAGCACCGCCGCGGCGCCGGTGGCCGAGGGTGTGGGTGCGGTGACGGTCATGCTTCCCTCCCAAGGGTGAACTGCCAGACGTCCAGGTAGCGCGAGCGGAACCCCGCCTCCGAGTAGGCGAGATAGAGCGTCCACATCCGGTGGAAGACCTCGTCGAAGCCGAGCGCGCCGATGGCGTGGACGCGTTCCAGGTAGCGTTCCCGCCACAGCCGGAGCGTCTCGGCGTAGTCCTCCCGCAGCGAGAACCGGTCCACGACGCGCAGGGCCCCGAGGTTCTCCTCGACCGCCCGCACCGAGGGCAGCATCCCGCCGGGGAAGATGTACTTCTGCACCCAGGTGTGGGTGTCGAGGGTGGCCAGCATCCGGTCGTGCGGCATGGTGATCGCCTGGATCGCGATCCTGCCTCCGGGGGCGAGAAGCTCCTCCAGGGTACGGAAGTAGACGGGCCAGTAGCGCGCGCCGACCGCCTCGATCATCTCGACGCTGACGATCGCGTCGTAGCTGCCGCCCACCTCGCGGTAGTCGGCCAGCAGGATCTCCACCCGGTCCGACAGCCCCGCGCCCGCGGCCCGCGCGGTGGCCAGCTCCCACTGCTCCTGCGACAGCGTGACGGTGGTGACGGCCGCGCCGCGCGAGGCCGCCCGCAGCGCGAGCTCGCCCCAGCCGGTACCGATCTCCAGCAGCCGGGTGCCCGGCCCCACCCGCGCCCGGTCCAGCAGCCGGTCGATCTTGGCCCGCTGGGCGTCCGCGAGCGTCCCCCACGAGGCGGGCCCCTCGAACAGGGCCGCGGAGTACGTCATGGTCTCGTCGAGGAACTCGGCGAACAGCTCGTTGGACAGGTCGTAGTGGCGGTGGACGTTGCGCCGGGTGTCCTCCTCCGCGCCCAGCTCGTCGCCGGGCATCCTGCGCACGGCCAGCCGCCGCAGCCGCTGCAACGCGGGCGGGACGAGCGTGGTCAGCCGCTCGGCCATCACGGTGAGCACCGCGACCAGGTCGTCGGCCTCCTCGGCCTCCCAGTCACCCGCCATGTACGCCTCACCGAAGCCGATCAGCCCCGAGGCGCCGATCCTGCGGTAGAAGTCGCCGGGGCGGCGTACCCGCATCACCGGGCCGCCGGTGCCGAGCCGCTCCCCGCCGGGCAGCTCGACCGTGAGGGGCAGCCGCCGTACGGCGCGCAGGAAGAGCCGCCGGGCGAGGGCGCCGCGCAGGCGCGAGGCGGGAACGGCGGAGACGTCTGGCCAGAGCGCGGGGGCGCGCCCGGTCGTCGTGGTCATCTGGGTCCTCCGGGGGGAATGATCTTCAGGCCGCGCAGGTACAGGGAGACGCCCTGGCGGCGGATCCTGGCGCTGCCCGCCAGGGGGGCCATCGGGTGCCTCGCGGCCAGGCGGTAGAGCCAGGCCCCGGTCGCCGGGCGGCGGCGCCCGCGCACCCCGGCCACGAAGGGCGGCTGCCCGTCGCGGTGCAGGACGACGCTGAGCGCGAGCCGCTCACCGGGCTCGGGGAGGCTGAGCCGGTAGCGGCCGTCCACGCCGTTGAACGGCGAGACGCGGAACTCCTTGGCCACCTCGCGCTCACCGGGGCGCAGCAGGTAGCGGTGGCGCCCGCCGTAGGTGTTGTGCACCTCGGCGACCACGGCCACACCGTCGGCGGTGTCGCACCAGTAGACGGTCAGCGGGTTGAACACGTGGCCGAGCACCCGGGCGTGGGTGAGCATCCTGACGCGGCCCGCGGTGATCCCGTGCCCGGCGAGGAAGGCGTCGACGTTCTGCCTGATGCTCAGCGCGGGGTCGCCCGCGTGGTCCCGTGCGCGGAACGCGGCCAGCCACCGGTCGCGCGGCATCCGGTCCAGGTCGACCAGCCACATGTAGGAGCCGTAGGCGAACTCGTTGCGCACCGGCGCCGACCGGACATGAGTGATCACACACTCGTACAACGCGCTCTCGGGCGTCTCGGGCGCGCTCTCCGGCGGTGTGTGCTTGGGTGTCTCGGGCGGTGTGCGCCTGGACGTCTCGGGCGTCTCGGGTGGTGTGCGCTCGGGCGTCTTGGACGTCTTAGGTGCCTCGGGCGGTGTGCTCACCAGCGTGCCCCGAGCGCCTCGGCCGCGCGTACGCCCGAGCGGCATCCGTCCTCGTGGAAGCCCCAGCCGTGGTACGCCCCCGCGTAGGCGACCACGTCCCCGCTGAGGCCGGGGAGCCGCTCCTGGGCGGCGACCGACTCGGGGGTGTAGACCGGGTGCTCGTAGACCATCCGGGCGATCACGTGCTCGCCGGGGATCTCGGCGCCGAGGGTCACCAGGTGCGGTCCGGGCGCGTCGAGCCGCTGCAGCCGGTTCATGTCGTACGTGACCCGCACCCCGCCCGTGCCCCCCGCGTCCCCGTCGCCCTCGCCGCACGATTCCATCCGGTAGTTCCACGAGGCCCGCGCGCGCCGCGCCCCGGGCAGCACCGAGGGGTCGGTGTGCAGGGTCGCCGGGTTGCGGGAGTAGCGGAACGCGCCGAGGACCTCGCGCTCGTCGGGCGTGGGGTCGGCCAGCAGACGCAGCGCCTGGTCGGGGTGGGTGGCGACCACCGCCGCGTCGAACCGGTGGACGGCGCCGTCGGCGTGGATCTCCACCCCCTCGCCGGTGCGGCGCAGCGCCCGCACCGGGGTGGAGGTGTGCACGGCGGTGAGGGATTTGGCGATCCTCTCGACGTACTCGCGCGAGCCCCCGGTGACCGTACGCCAGCGGAGAGAGCCCGAGACGCCGAGCATGCCGTGGTTGGCCAGGAACGCGAACAGGTAGCGAGCCGGGTAGCGGCCCGCGACGGACGGGGGACACGACCAGACCGCGGACACCAGCGGTGTCGCGAAGTGGGCGACGAAGTACGGGGAGAAGCCCGCGACGAACTCCCCCAGCGTGCGGTCGTCACCGCGCTCCAGCGCCTCGCGGGCCAGCCGGTGGAAGCGCGGCACCTCGGTGAGCATCCTCAGGTACGCGGGGCGGGCCAGGCTGGAGGGCCTGGCGAACAGGCCGGGCGCCTTCCTCCCGCCCGCGTACTCCAGGCCGCAGCCTCCGCACGAGACCGACATGCTCATCTCGGACGGCTGGGTGCGCACGCCCAGCTCGGCGAAGAGCCGGACGAGGTTGGGGTAGGTCCGCTCGTTGTGGACGATGAACCCGCTGTCCACCGCCAGCGTCCGGCCGTCACCGGACGGTACGTCGTGAGTGTGGGCGTGCCCGCCGATCCGGTCGTCGGCCTCGAACACGGTGACGTCGCCGCTCCGCCGCAGCACGTACGCCGAGGTCAGTCCGGCCACCCCGCCGCCGATGACGGCGATCCTGCGCCTTTCCATCAATGTCCTCTCACGTGGGTCTGATCCGCGTACACCGACACCTCGGGGCGTTCAGACCGTCAGGTGGGGCAGCCCGGCGGCGGCTCTCGTGAAGGCGTTCGTCACCGGCCCCGCCTCGGATGGCCGACCAAGCGACAAAAGGGTGAACTCCACCGCGAGCCGGTGCCAGAGCGCGGCCCGGCGGAGCATCGCGTGCCCCTCCCCCGCCACCTCGATCGCGGCCACCCGTGCGCCGGTCGCCGTCGGGGAGACGGGCATCGAGGAAGCGGGCGCCACGGCGTCGGCCGCCCGGGTGTGGGCCGTCCGGGTGTCGTCCGGCCGAGTGTCCGCCCCTGCCGGGAAGGCGGACGTCACGGCGTCGGGCCCCGGTCCCCGTGAGGCGGATCCCCCGGTGTCGTGCGCCCGCGCGGAGCCGCGCCGCGACCGCTCGGCGTAGGCCCAGGTGGCGTGCGGATCGGTGACGGTGTCGCGGTCGCCGTGCGCGAGCAGCACGCGCGTACCGCCGAGGTGCCCGTCCGGCTCGCCCGCGGGCAGCCAGGGCGCCAGCGCCGCGACCGCGACCACCAGGGGGTGCCCCGCCATCCGCAGCGCGGCCCGCGCGCCCATCGAGTGGCCGATGAGCACGGTGGGCACGCCGAGTCCCTCCACGATCTCGTGCAGGTCCGCGACCGGCGAGGCCTCCACACCGTTCCATCCGCGCACCCGGAACCTGGGCCGCGAGACCACGACGTCCAGCCCGCGCACGGCACGGCGTACAGCCCGCTCGAAGGGGATCATCCGCAGGACGGCGAGCTGGGTCGGTGCCGTGGGCTCACGGCCGTGAGCACGCCCGCCATGCAGGACAAGAACAGCACGGGCAAATCGGGTCATAAGGGGCCCCTCGGGTCGGTTCGCCCCTTCATTCGGAACCGCCGGGTGATCGGATGCCCCGAAATACTAAGTTCCCTTAGTTTTTTCCCGCCCGCTCGTTCCCCGCCCGCGAGACCCCGGCGCGGGGCGACACGCCCGGCCGGTCACCCGATCGGCGGTGACCAGCAAAAACAATGTCCAAGATCGGCATACTCTCGGCGCAGGGCTACCCCTACCGGTATACCTGGCAATGAAGATTGGACAGGAGCGCTTCGCGACCGCACGATGGCGGGTGTGACCTATGCCAAACTCGCGACCAGACCATGGCTTGCCACCGTGGGACGGGTATGATCATCAAAATCCGGGAGCCACCCGGGCCGCAGATGCCAAAGATCGATAAAATTCAGGTATATACGGCTGGGATTGGAACTGCCAGGAGGCCCCCATGCAGGTCAAGAAGGTCCTCACCTACCTCGCGGTAGCGTTCGTGGTCTTCTATCTGTTCACCAAGCCCGCCGAGGCGGCGAGCGCGGTCAACGGAGTCTTCGACGGGATCATAAGGGGGGCAGACCAGTTGGCTCTGTTCTTCACCCGAGTGCTCACCTAACCGCCCGGCGGGATCCCCCGCCCCGAGCCGCGTCACCCGCGCTCCCGGCTGATCCACAGGGGAGCGCACACCCCCAGCGTCGAACGCCATGCCGTCGATCCCGCCGATCCCGGAAACGTATCGCGACGATCGCCGGAAGCCCCCGTACCCGCGAGCCAGCCAGCCACGAGGTCACACCCGCGCCCCGCCGCCCGAGGCCGCGCGGCCCCGCGCCGTACAGAGTGGTACGGAAACAGGGTGGTACGAACCCCACCCACGTGACGTGACACGGAGACCACCCGTACGGCGAACGCCCTGACCCGATCTTGGATGACCACGGAAGACATCGCGGCACTCCCTTGATGATCTTTCCGGCACCCTGAGGGGAAGTCCGTTTCTCGTACGGGGGATCGTTCATGCATGGCAGGCAGAGTTTCCCCAGGGTCGGGGCGATCGTCGCCGGGGCAGTCACGTGCGGCGTGCTGGCGACCCCGGGAATCGCCCTCGCGGACCCGGTACCGCCTTCCCCCCAGAGCCCGCCCCCGGCGTCGCCTCCTTCCGTTCGGAACCCGACCCCGATGCCGCCCCCGGCTCAGTCCTCCGTCGCCGGGCGGCCTGCCGCGCTCTCGGCCCATCCGTTCCTCGGTCACTTCGGCGTCGCCGTCGACCGGCCGCTGAAGGGAAAGATCACGCTGGTCAACCCGACCGGCGAGACGCCCGCCTTCAAGGTGATCAACCCCACGCTCCTGCCCGCCGGGATCACGCTCGACGCCGACGGCCTGCTCGGCGGCACCTCCCGGGTGCCCGGCACCTGGACGATCCCGGTCGAGGGATGTGTTCCCTCCGGTGGTTGCACCACCGGCACGGTGACGATCACCGTCACCTGCCGGTGCGCCGAACCGCTCCCCCCGCCTCCCGCCCTTTCGAGTACGCCCTGCTCCGACGGTGACACGAGCGAAGTGGTCACCGCGTAACCTTCCCGGACCGCCTCGTAACCTCGCGATTTCCCTCATCACCACGTAACCGCCTGACCTTCCCGGGCCACCGCGTAACCTCCTCGGGCCACCCCGTGACCTCGCGACCTCCCGCATCAGCACGTAACCGCGAGCCGGAACCCCGTGACCCCCTCAGGTCATCAGGTCACCGCGTAACCGCGAGCCAGAACCCCACGATCTTCCCAGGCCACCCCGTGACCTCCTCGGGGCACCGCGTAACCGCGAGCCGGAACCCCGTGACCCCCGGGGCGGGCGTCCCCGGTGCTTCCCCTCCCTCCGAGGACGTGTTACGCAGGAGACATGGGAGATCGCCAGGCCGTGACCGGCCCGTACACGCTCGACGCGGCGGCGCTGCGCGCCGTCGAACGCGCCGACACCGAGGGCGTCGAGCTGGTCCGCGTCCTGTACGCCGACCACGGCGGCGTGATCAGGGGCAAGGCCACCTCCCGCTCCCGGCTGGCGGAGCGGCTCCACACCGGCATCGGGCACACCGTGGGCATGATGGCGATGAACATGCTCGACGAGCTCCAGGACGTCGAGGGCCTCGGCCCGGTCGGGGAGGTCCGCCTCGTCCCCGATCCCGCGACGTTCGTCCACCTGCCCTACGCTCCCGGCGCCGCGGCCATGCTGGCGGACCTGCGCCAGGTCGACGGCTCCCCCTGGCCCGTCTGCCCGCGTACCTTCCTGCGCGAGGCCGTCGCCGCCCTCGCCGCCGAGGGGCACGCCCTCGTCGCCGCCTACGAGCCCGAGTTCACCCTCGGCCGCCGCGAGCCCGACCCCGCGGGCGGCCTGGACCGCCTCGTCCCCGCCGACGACAGCCTGTGTTACTCCACCGTCGGCTTCAACCAGCTCCACGACTACACGATGGCCCTGGTCCGGGCCCTGGAGAGCCAGGGGCTGCGGCCCGAGCACTACCACCCAGAACTCGGCCACGGCCAGCACGAGCTGTCGATCCACCACGCTCCCGCCCTCCGGGCCGCCGACAACCACGTGATCTACCGCGAGACGGTCAGGGGTGTCGCCGCCCGCATGTCGATGTGGGCCTCCCTCGCCCCCAAGCCTCTCGCCGACCAGCCGGGCAACGGCGCCCACCTCCACCTCTCCCTCTGGGATCCGGAGCTCGGGACCAACGCCTTCGGCGACCCCACGGATCGCTACGGCATGTCGGCCACGGCCTATCGCTTCATCGGCGGCCTGGTCGCCCACCTCCCGGCACTCACCGCGCTGACCTGCGGCTCGGTGAACAGCTTCCGGCGCCTGACACCGAGGTCGTGGTCGAGCGCGTACGCCTGTTACGGCATGGACAACCGCGAGGCGGCGGTGCGGATCTGCTCGCCCACGGGACGCGACGCAGCGGCGTCCGCCAACCTGGAGCTCAAGCCCTCCGACTCCTCGGCCAACCCCTACCTGTCGCTGGGCGCCGTCATCCACGCGGGCCTGGACGGCATCCGCCGAGACCTCGACCCCGGCGACCCCGTCAACGTCGACCCCGCGACCCTCCCCTCCGGGCGCGTCCCCCGCCTCCCGGCCTCCCTGGACGAGGCCCTGGACGCCCTGGAGGCCGACGACGTCCTCATGGGCGCCCTCGGGCCTCTCCGCGCCGCCGCCTACCTGGCCGTCAAACGCTCCGAGGCCCGGTCCTTCGCCGCCCAGGACGCCGCCTACGAACTGTTCCACCACTTCCGGGTTTTCTAGGTCCTGATATCGCCGCATGCCGCGACACGTCCGGGAGGCGCGACAAAGACCAGAACCGGGACAGTCCTGGCGCTCACCCTCCTGCTCGGCGGATGCGGCCTCGGAGACGGGCGGGACGCGTCTCCGGCTCCGTACGTGACACCGTCGGCTCTGCTCCCCGAACCGTCACCGTCCCCCCGGCCCGCGTCGCTGCGGTCGCAGGCGATCCGCCGCTCCGGACCGGCCACGGACCCGAACGGCGGGAAACCGCGCCCCCAGGAACGCCTGGCACACCCCCGGACGGCCGCCGACTACGACGGCGACGGCCGGGACGAACTACTCCCGACCTGGTCCCCCACCGGCCACGTCCCGGAATGGGGCTCGGCCCTGTCCCTGTGGTGGGCGACGGACGGCGACCGCGACAAGAGCACCTTCGGCAGCGGCGGCTGGTAGGGCAGGACACCCGACGACCACCGGAGCCGCGCGGGCGGGAGCCGAGGAACGAATCCCGGGCCCGGCGAAACCATCGCCGCTACAGGGCGGCCGGGTAGCTCTCCGTATCGATCGTCAGCAGCACCGGCTCCGGCAGCGTGAACGGCTTGCCGAAGGGGCTCACGTTCTCGCAGGTATAGCGGTTGACATCGGGCTCGCTGAACACCCTGATGGTCCCGCACTCACGATCGACTATCACGTAAACGGGGATCCCCATCGAGGCGTACGCCTCCGGCTTGTCGCCGTAGTCCTCGGAGCGGGTGTTCTTCGACACGACCTCGATGACCGCCGCCACGATCTCCTTGCGGACGGGGTTCTCGTCGTCGCTGAGGCTTCCGGCAGGGATGATCACGATGTCAGGCTGCGGTCCCCGATGGTCACCCGGGGTCCCGACCCCCATGTCCGGCAGGGCCCACCAGGCGTCGGAGGGAATCTGACGGATCGTCTCGCTGACGATCAGATTGTGAAAGGCGGACGCGGACGCCTGCATCACGATCTTCCCGGCGTACCACTCGACCTTGTACCCGTCACGCTCCGCCGCCAGCGCGAGGAGCTCACTGAACGTCCTCGAATCATCTGACATCTCGAAACCCCCTCGCTTCGCCCGCCTCCAATAATGCCAGCGAACGAGACACGGCGCCGCATCGAACGGATCTTCTCCAGGTCGTGGTGATCACGACTGTCTTGGTGCGTGATCGTAAGGTCGTTTGTGGCAGCAGACGAGACAGAGGACGACGCGACCGGTTCTCACCTCGCCGCGGCGCGCGTGATCGCGCGGCGGATCGGTTCGTAGCCGGTGCAGCGGCACAGGTTGGAGGTGAGCAGCTCCCGCAGCCGTTCCGGGTCGTTGGCGATCGCGGGGTCGGACTCCAGCGCGGCGGCGGCGAGCATGAGGAAGCCCGGGGTGCAGAAGCCGCACTGCAGCGCGTGCTCGGCGGAGAAGGCCGTCTGGAGCGGATGCGGCTCGCCGCCGGGGCCGGTGAGTCCCTCCACCGTACGTATCGGGCGACCGTCGCACTGCACGGCCAGCATGAGGCACGACCGCACCGCCCTGCCGTCCACCACGACCGTGCACGCGCCGCACACGCCCTGCTCGCAGCCCAGGTGCGTACCGGTCAGGCCGCAGTCCTCGCGCAGCACGTCGCCGAGGACGCGCCGGGGTTCCACGTCCAGGCTGTACGCCTGGCCGTTCACGGTGAGCGTGATGTTCATCGGCGGGCCTCCTCGTGGTCGGCGTACGCCCGGCGCAGCGCCCGGCCGACGAGGACGGCGACGACGTGCCGCCGGTACTCGACGTCGGCGTACGGCTGGGCGACGGGGTCGGCGTCGTCCTCGGCGGCGAGCCGCCCGGCACGGCCGAACGGGTCGCCGTCGAGCGGCGACGCCCCGGTCAGCGACCGCTCGGCCGCGTGGGCCCGCACCGGCCGGTCGGCGGCGTTGGCGAGCCCGACGCGGGCCTCGGTGATCACCCCGTCGAGCACGGTCAGGGCCGCTACCACCGCGACCTGCGCGAAGCTGGCGTGCGTACGGCGGTGCTCGGCGAAGGCGACCCCGGTGCCGTCCCCGAGCAGGGGGAACCGTACGGCGGTGATCATCTCCTGTGGCAGGCGCGCGGTCCGGTGGGGACCGAGGAAGTAGTCCCCGGCCCCGACCACACGCGTACCGCCGGGTCCCCGCAGCTCGATGCCCGCGTCCAGGGCGACGGCGACGGCGCCCCACTCGGCGGCGGGGTGCGCCCAGGCCAGGCTGCCCGCCACGGTGCCGAGGGCGCGGATCGGCGGGTGCGCGATGTTGACGGCGACGAGCGGGAGCAACCTGCCGAGCGGTCCCGGCGCGGCCCGGGGCGACTCGAAGGCGTCGTGCCTGACCAGCGCCCCGGCTCGCAGGGCGCCGCCGTCCACCCACAGCCGGTCGAGGCCGCGGACGCCGTTGATGTCCACCACCAGGTCGGGGCGGGCGCGCCGATAGTGCATCTCCAGGATCAGGCTCTGGCCTCCGGCGAGTATCGCCGCCCGCTCCCCGGCACCGGCGAGGGCGGCCACCGCCTCGTCCACGGTGCCCGGCGCGAGGTAGTCGAACGCGGCGGGCTTCACCGATCCTCCGCCGCCGCCGAACCGGCCCCCGGACCAGAGCCCGAAGTCCCCGCCTCCAAGGCACCCCCCGAACCAGAGTCCGAAGTCCCCGCCTCCGAGACACCCCCCGAACCAAAGCCCAAGGTTCCCGCCTCCGAGACACCCCCCGGACCAGAGTCCGAAGTCCCCGTCTCCGGAACGTCCCCCGAGGTCGGGCCCGAGGCGCGGGCGGCCCGCCACACCACGTCCGGGGTGAGCGGCATCCGCAGCAGGTCCGGGTCGGTGACCCCCAGCGCGTCGGCCACCGCGTTCACAATGGCCGGAGGGGTGCCGATGCACCCCGACTCCCCGGCGCCCTTGGCGCCCAGCGCCGTCCACGGCGTCGGCGTGGTGGTCTCCCTCACCTCCACCGGTGGCATCTCCGTGAACGTCGGCAGCAGGTAGTCCAGCAGCCCGTACGGCAGCACCGGCACCCCGGCCTCGTCGTAGGGCACCCCCTCGTACAGCGCCTGGCCGATCCCCTGCGCGATCGACCCCCTGGCCTGCCCGGCGACCACCGCGGGATTGAGCATCACCCCGCAGTCGTCCACCGCGACCAGCCGCAGTATCCGTACGGTGCCCAGGTCCGGGTCGACCTCGACGACGGCGGCGTGGGTGCCGAACGGGAACGCCATGTCCGTCTCGAACCGGTCGTCCACGCGGAGCGGCCCGGTGGCCGCGACCAGCCCGCCGAGGTCCAGGGTGCGGGACCCGTCCCGGCGGAGGCTCAGCACGCCTTTCGACCAGACGACCTCGCCGACCGGCAGCCGCCACAGCCGCGCGGCGCGTTCCCTGGCCCGGTCGATCAGCGTGACGGCCGCGCGCCGCAGGACCGGACCGCCCACCTGCGCCGAGCGGCTGGCATACGAGCCCACGCCGTCGGCCAGCTCGTCGGTGTCCCCCTCCGCGAACCGGACCCGCGACTCGTCCAGGCCGAGGGTGGTGGCCACCAGCGAGGCGAAGGTCGTCTCGTGGCTCTGCCCGGTGGAGGCGGTGCCGCAGCGGGCGGTCACCGTGCCGTCCGGGCACACCTCGACGCTGCCGAACTCGTGGAGGGAGCCCTTCTCGCCCCCGGAGCGTTCCACGTAGCAGGACAGCCCGATGCCGAGGGGCGCGGCGGCCGGATCCGCCCGGCGCCGGGCCCGCTCGGCTCGCCACCCGTCGTACTCCAGGGTCTTCAGCGCCAGGTCGAGCGCCGCCGCGTAGTTCCCGCTGTCGTAGCGCCGCCCGGTGGGGGTCTCGTACGGGAAGCGTTCCGGCGGGATGAGGTTGCGGCGGCGCAGCTCCGCCGGGTCCATGCCCAGCCGCCCGGCCAGCACGTCCATCGACCTCTCCAGCGCGAACGTCGCCTCCGGCCGCCCGGCGCCACGGTAGGGGTAGGTCGGCATCGTGGTGGTCAGCACCGAGCGGAGGGTGGCGTGCACCAGGGGCGTGGTGTAGACGCCGGTGGCCATCCGGACGGTCTGCATCGGCAGCCCCGCCCCGATGTGCGGGTAGGCCCCCACGTCGGCGTCGATCCTCAGCTCGTACGCGAGCAGGTGTCCCTCGGCGTCGGCGGCGAGCCGGACCCGCTGGTCCTGTCCCCGGCCCCGGGTCGCGGCCAGCAGCGACTCGGCGCGGTCCTCGATCCACCGGATCGGCAGGCCCGTCGTCAGGGCGAGGAAGGCGACGGTGACGTACTCCGGGAAGGTCGCGCTCTTCGACCCGAACGCGCCGCCGCTGTCGGGGGTCACCACCCGGATCGCTCTCACCGGCCGGTCCAGCGCCTCGGCCAGTTCGCGGCGAAGCCGGTGCGGCGCCTGGTGGGAGCACCACACGGTCAGCCGGTCCCCCTCGGGGACGGCGAGGAACGCCCGGCACTCCATGGGCGAGGGCAGCAGCAGTTGCTGGCGGTAGCGCGCCTCGACGACCACCGTCGCGTCGCGCCAGACGGCCTCGTCGATCGGGGTCCCCGCCGACTCCTCCAGCGCCACGTTCCGCAGCCCGTCGAACAGGGAGACCGGGCCGTCCAGCGCCTCGGCGGCCGACACCATCGGCGGGAGCGGGTCTATCCGGGCGACGACCTCGGCGGCACCGTCCTCGGCGCGGTAGCGGTCGTCCCCGACGACGACGGCGACCGCCTCACCGGCGTAGCGGACCCGGTCGGCGACCAGGGACGGCCACTCGTGCCCGGCCACCGCGTCCCGCGCCGACAGCCCCGCCAGCACCGTGAAGGGAACCGGCGGCAGGCCCGGCAGGTCGGCGGCCGACCAGGCGCCCCGTACCCCGGGAACCCGGCGGGCGGGAGCGCAGTCCACCTCGCGCAGGCGGCCGTGCGCGACGGGGCTCCGGACGAACGCGGCGTCCAGGCAGCCCGGTACCACGATGTCGGCGACGTACCGGCCGTGCCCGGTGAGCAGCCGCGCGTCCTCCCGCCTCGCCCAGACCTGCGCCACGACGTCCCCCGAACCCTGGATTCAGCCTTCCCCTCTCCCTTCCCCGCTACTACGCATAGCACTCATATAGTCATAAATCGGATATTTCGTGATTTCGAGGCAGGCTGCCCACGCGACGGGACACCACCACCCGGAAGATCGGCGACAACGAACGCGCGCCGACCGGGCGGGAGACGGGTGGACGGGTGGAGCCCGGCATGGCCTCGGAGATCATCCTCCGGCAGTGAGGATGAGTCCCGGTATGGCCCCGGGGACCACCTCCTGGTCGTGGAAACGACTCCCGGCATGGCCTCGGAGGTCACTCCTGGTGGTGAAGGCGAGCCCCGGAGGTCACTCCCTGGCGGTGAAGACGATCTCCACTCGCCGGTTCTTCGCCCGGTTCTCCTCCAGTGGACGCCCCTCGACGACGTTGGGCACCCGGGGCCGCCTCTCGCCGAAGCCCTCGACCTGGAAGGTCACGCCCGCCAGCGCCCCCTGGAGGGCCTGCCGTACGGCCTGCGCCCGTCTGAGCGACAGCGCGGCGTTGTAGGCGTCGGCGCCCTGGTCGTCGGTGTGCCCTTCGATCCTGACCGTCCCGCCCGCGGAGTCCGCCCGGACCTTCGCGGCGACCCCTGCCAGCCGCTGCCGCGCCCGTGGCGTCAGCACGGCCTTGTCGAGCGCGAACAGCACGTCGCTGGTGAGCGCCACGGTGACCTGCTCGCCCTGCCGCGACTCGCTCTCGGCACCGTCGAGCGACTCCACCTCGGCGACGATGTCCTCGACGGGAGCGATGACGTCCTCCACCCGGGCCGTGACGTCGCCGCCCGGATCGGCCCACGCGGCCGTCGCGGGGCCCGCGACCAGCGCGAGCCCGAGTGTCAGGATCGCGAGGCGCTCAGGAGACCGGGACATCGCTGAACACACCCAGCACCCTGAGATCCACGTTGATCTTCGTGACGTCCGGCGGCGGGGCGGCGAACGTGGCGTGCAGGGACAGCACCTCACCGGGCTTGGTGAACACGTCGTACTTGGAACACAGGCACTCGGCGTCGGGATGCTTCCCGGTGCGCGCGACGACGTACCGCTTGCCGTTGACCGGGTCGATCAGGCTGACCCCGGCCACGGTCAGGCCGAGACCGCCCGGAGTGTCGCCCATGTCGCTGCTCATCTGCCAATTCTCGTCACTGTTGTTGGTGATCGTCCAGGTCAGCGTGGCCAGCCGGTCCTGGCGTCTGAGGCCGTTGATCTCCACGGTCAGGTCGGCGCCACTCGCCTTGACCTCCCTGCGGGCGATCACCCGCTCCCGCTCGGCGGGCACGTTCTCCGTGGACTCCGTGGGGTCCGCGGCCTCCGTCGCCCTCACGGTGGACACGGGGTCGGTCTCCTTCGCGGCGGCCTCGGGCTTCGCGGAATCCGCGGCCTCCAGCGTCACCCGCTCCTCCCCGCCGCCGCCCTGCTGCCCGGGAAGCATCCCGCAGCCGCTCAGCGTGGCCGCCAGCACCAGCGCGACCGCCCCCGGCGTGATCCCTCTTCGCATCGCTTCCCCCTTCACCCGTTATGGATCCTTCACCCGTCGTGGATCCTTCGCCCGTCGTGGACCGCGTTGGGCCCGACCGTAGGCGGGCCACCTTCAGAACCCGCATAGCGCGCTATACGCGCAGGCCACGGCGCCGCGACGCCTCATGGGCGAGTTCCTCGGCCTCGGCGAGACCGTGCCGGTCGCCGAGAACGTCAAACTCTCCCACAGCATCCGATAGAGCATCAACAGCCCCATCCACCTCATCAAGATCTAAAAGGGCTGCCGCCAGGGTCAGCAGCGCCCGCCCGGCACCCCGGCGGTCCGCGTACTCGCGGAACGTCCCCAGCGCCTCCTCGACGGCCCCGCGGGCGGTGTCCGGACGGCCCTCCGCCAGGGCCACCCTGGCCAGCAGCACCAGTCCCGCGGCCTCGGGGAGCCGGTCCCCCAGGCGCCTGACCAGGCCGAGACCGCGTTCGGCCCGCTCACGCGCCTCGGAGGGGCGCCGCAGTTCCAGGTAGAGCCCGGCGAGGTCGAGCGAGACGGCCGCCTCGCCGCGCGGATCGCCCAGCTCGCGGTAGGCCGCGAGGCTCCCGTGCAGCAGGTCCTCGGCCTGCCGCGACCCGCCGAGGGCACGCAGCGCGTCGGCCCTGCCGCGCCGGTCCCCCGCCGCCGAGAACGCGGCCAGGCAGGCCACGAAGCAGGCCTCCGCCTCCGGCCGCCGTCCCTGGGCGAGGCGCACCAGCCCGAGCCGGTGCCGGGTACGGGCCACCTCGTGCGCCTCGGTGAGCGGAAGCGCCCGCCCGAGGGCGTCGGCGGCCTCCTCCAGGCGGCCTTCCGTACGGCACAGGTCGGCCAGGGAGCGCAGCAGCAGCGCCTCACCGTGGCGGTGGCCCGCGCGCCGCGCGGCCCGCAGGCCGGACTCCACGACCGCGCGCCAGTCCTCGCGGTGCGCGCCCAGCTCGAAGAAGGGGGTCAGGTAGAAGGCCAGCAGCCAGGTCGCCTCGTCCAGACCGGCCCGCCGGAGGTCGGCGACGGTCGCGACCAGGAACCCCCGCTCGGCGGCCAGCCAGCGGGCCGAGTTCCTGAGCCGCGCGGTGTCCAGGTCCGCGACCTGCTCCGCCGTACGGGCCAGGGTCTGGCCGGAACCCGGCTCGGCGGGCAGGAGCAGCGCCCTGGCCCGCCGGGCGCGGTCGAGGATCTCCCCGGTGGCCGCGGCGAGGACCCGGGCGGGCGGCCCCTCCTCGGCGGCCAGGCGCTCGGCGGCGTAGAGCCTGGTCAGGTCGTGCCAGTCGTACCTCTCCTGGCCGCTCGCGTCGAGCCCGCGCGCCCGCAGCAGGCCCGCCTCGGCCAGCGCCTCCAGCAGCCGGTCGGCGGGCTCGCCGAGAACGGCGGTGGCCGCCCACGGGGCGACGTGGGGCGCGGACAGCGCGCCGAGACGGCGCAGCAGCAGGCGTTCGCGATCCGAGAGCGCGCGGTAGCCGAGCGCCAGGCTGCCGCGTACGGCCAGGTCTCCCGCGCTGAGCTCGTCGAGGCGGCCGCGCTCGTCCTCAAGGCGTCCCGCCAGGTGCTCCAGCGTCCAGCTCGGCCGCCGCGCGAGCCTGGACCCGGCGATCCTGAGCGCGAGCGGCAGCCCGCCGCACAGCACCGCGATCCGCGCGGCGGCCCTCGGCTCGGCCCGCACCCGCGACTCCCCCGCCACCCGCGCCAGCATCTCCACGGACTCGTCCGTGTCGAACACGCCCAGCTCGAAGGCGCGTGCCGCCTCCAGGCCCGACAGCGGCGAGCGGCTGGTCACCAGCGTCAGGCAGCCGGGCCCCGCGGGCAGCAGCGGGCGTACCTGGGCCTCGTCGGCCGCGTCGTCCAGCACCACCAGCAGCCGGCGCCCGCTCACCATGCTGCGGTAGAGACGCGTCCGCTCGGCCAGGTCGGCGGGCACCGCCCCCTCCGGGCAGCCGAGCGAGCGCAGCAGGTCCTCCAGCACCGCGCCCGGCGTCCTGGTACCGAGCGAGGCGTGCAGCCGCCCGCCGGGGAGGTCGAGCCCGCCCGCCGCGTGGACCGCCACCGCGGACTTGCCCGTCCCCGCCGGACCGTGCAGCACCAGGTGGACGGGCGCGGCCCCGGCGGCGGGCACGGAGCCGCGGATCCAGTCCAGTACGCCCTCGCGCCCGGTGAAGTCGGCGACGTCGGGCGGCGTCTCGTTCGGCACGGCCCGCGCGGGAGCCGTCTCGTCCGGCCCGACGGCCCGCGCGGGGGCGCCCCCCGCCAGCACCCGCTCGTGCGCCTCCCGCAGCTCGGGGCCGGGCTCAAGGCCGAGCTCGCCGACGAGCAGCCGCCGCGCCTCCCGGTAGGCGTCCAGCGCCTCCGACCTGCGCCCCGCCTGGCCGAGCGCCAGTACGAGCTGCGCCCACGCCCGCTCCCGCAGGGGGTGCGAGGCCACGAGCGCGCGCAGCTCCCCCGTCACCTCCGCGCCACGGCCGAGCGCCACGTCCAGCTCGACGCGCTCCTCAAGCGCGGTCAGCCGCAGCTCCTCCAGCGGCACGGCGTACGCCCGCCGCAGTTCGGCCGAGTCGACACCGTCCAGCGCGGGTCCCCGCCACAGCGCCAGGGCGGCGCGCAGCTCGTCGGCCGCCTCTGCGGTCCTGCCCGCGTCCCTGGCCCGGCGGCCCGCGGTCACCAGGCGCTCGAACCGGTGCGCGTCCACCCGGTCGGGATCGACGTCGAGAAGGTAGCCGCCGGGCACGGTACGGATCCCGTCGACCACCTTGCGCAGCGCGCTCACGTACACCCGCAGCACCGGTTCCGCCGAGGCGGGCGGCTCGTCGCCCCACACCTCGGCGATCAGCCGGTCGACGGTCAGCGTCCGTCCCGGCCTCAGCAGCAGGGCGGTCAGGAGCGCGCGATGCTTGGCGGGGCCTGGCGTCAGGTCACGCTCGCCGTCGACGACCCGCAGCGTCCCCAGCACACCGAACCGCACGGTCATCCCTCCGCCGGATGGGCCTCGAACGAGCGGAACCCGACCCGGACGGGCGTGGCCGCGTCCGGCGCCGCGTGGACGCCGACGGCCCCCGGGCCGTAGGGGTTGTCGGCGTCGGTGACCTCCCCCACCGGTTCCTCGTTGAGCCACATGCCGAGGACGACCCGCTCGCCCCGCTGCGCGCACCGGGCGACGACGCGGTTGTCGGCCGACTTCATCATCCGTACGGGCTCTCGCAGGAGGACGCCCCGCCCGTCGCGCCGCTTGGTGATCGAGGCCTCGCCCGAGGCGGTGACCGTGAACTCGTAGCGGTCGCCGGTGCCCGCGTCGCCACGGCACCACACGCCGAACTCCCCTGACCCCTTCTCCAGCCGCATCCTGGCGCTGACCACGACACCTCCGGCCGACCCCTCGGAGAAGGGCGCCGACTTCCACAGCCGCCATCCGGGATTGGCGGTCAGCAGGTAGGTCTCACCGTCCAGCTCGGTCCTGCCGCCGTTGGACGCGCCGACGGCCCAGGACTCGGCGAAGCCCGCTCGGTAGGACGACGCGGGCGCGCCGAGACCGCTGTAGAGGACCCACCCGCCCCCCAGGACCGCCGCGAGCACGACGAGCACGACGGCGCCCGCGATCCACGGCCTCCGCCGTTTGTTCGCGACCACCCCACCGGACGCGGGCACGACGGGCTTCCCGGACACGACCGGTCCACCGAGCACGGCGGGATCCACGGACGCGACGGGTCCCCCGGACACGACCGGTCCACCGAGCAGAGCGGGCCCGCCGGACATGACCGGTCCACCGGGCACAGCCCGTCCACCGGACATGGCCGCTCCACCGGACATGGCCCGTCCACCGGGCACAGCCGGTCCGCCGGACATGGCCGCTCCACCGGACGCGGCGGGCCCCCAGGTCGCAGCGGGGCCGTCGGACACGACCGGTTTCCCGGGCATGGCCGATCCTTCGAACACGGCCCGTTCCCCGGCCGCTCCCCCGGGCACCGTGGACTCCCCGGACACGGCCGCTCCGCCGAGCGGGACCGGTCCACCGACCGCGACGGGCCTCCCGGCCTCGGCGGGTCCTTCGAACGCGACCCGTTCCCCGGGCGCACCCCGTTCCCCGGACGTTCCCGGCCCTCCGTCACCGCCCGCCCAGGCGCGCTCGACGACCTGACTGGCCGTCGCCGGGGTCGGACGGCCGCCGACCAGCTCGTCCAGCAACCGCTGGGCGCTCGGCCGCCGCGCGGGATCCTTGGCCATGGCGCCCTCGACGACGGCGCGCACGCTCTCGTCGAGGCCCTCCAGGTTCGGCCCGTCGTTGACGATCCGGTAGAGAACCTCGGACGGCGAGCCGCCGCCGAACGGCAACCGCCCCGTGCCCGCGAACGCGATCACCCCGCCCCACGCGTAGACGTCGGCCGCGGGCGTCAGCGGCTCGCCGCGCACCTGCTCGGGGGCCATGAACGCGGGCGTGCCCAGGATCGCCTGGCTGGCCAGGCTCTGGGTGTCGACGAGCTGCGCGATGCCGAAGTCGATCACGCGTGGGCCGAGGGGCGACAGCAGCACGTTCGACGGTTTCAGGTCGCGGTGGATCACCCCCGCCCCGTGGATCGCGTGGAGCGCGGTGGCGATCCCGACCGCGAGCGCCTCCAGGTTGGCGCCGGTCAGCGGCCCCTGCTCGCGGACGGCCTGCGCCAGGTCGGGTCCCCTGACGTACTCGGTGACGAGGTAGGCGACGCCGTTCTCGACCCCGGCGTCCAGGACGGGGGCGGTGCAGAACCTGGCCACCCTGCGCGCCGCGGCCACCTCGCGGTCGAAGCGCCGCCGGAAGGCCGGGTCGCGGGCCAGCTGCGGATGGATCACCTTCACCGCGGCCAGGCCCCCCGTCGGGGTCGCGGCGAGGTGCACCACGCCCATGCCACCCCGGCCCAGCTCACGTCTGAGCGCGTAGCCGCCGATCATGTTCACCGGAGTCACCCTATGCCGTCAAACCCCCGCACACCGGCATCTTGTACACCAAAAAGCTCAGTCCCGGGCCGCTTCCGCCCGGCGACACGGGAGCGTCCGGCGAGACGCGGAGACGACGTCAGTGGGTGGCGGCGATGATCTCCTGGGTGGTCAGCAGCTGTACGCCGATGCGGGAGACCTCCCGCAGCCCCTGCTCGCTGCCCTGTGACAGGGCGTCGGTGGCCAGCGCGATCCGGTAGTCGCGTTCGCTGGCCTCGACGACGCTGGCTCGCGGGCAGTTGGGGAAGTTGCAACCGGCGAAGACGATCGTGTCGACGCCGAGCCGGTCGAGCAGTTCCTTGAGCGGGGTGCGGTAGAACGCTCCCCAGCGCGGCTTGAAGACGGCGTACTCCAGCGAACCGAGCTCCTGCGGTTTCCCCGCCAGCAACAGCGCGCTGTCCAGCTCCGGTGCCTGCTCGGGCGCCAGCCCGGGGGCCAGCAGGCTGCCGGGCGAGCCGGGGGCCACGATGCGCGCCCCGTCGGCGAGCAGGGTGCGCCGGACCAGGTCGGCGTCGGCGCCGCCCGGCTCGTACAGGCGCACGACGTGCACGATCGGCAGCCGGGCGGCGCGGAAGGCCCCGGTCAGGCGCCGCAGCGCGGGAAGGATCTCCGTGGTTCCGGCCACGCCGTGCGGGCTCTCCGACAGGAAGTCGCGCTGCACGTCGATGGTGACCAGCGCCGAGCTGTGCCAGCGCGGCACCAGATGCCGGTCGGTGCTCAATCGTTCTCCAGGGGGTGGCGTGCCGGGGTAGGGGGCAGGTGACACATGATGTCGATCGGGAGAGTGGTTGTCATGCGGTTGAGCGCGCGTAACAAGATTCCGGCGAGGGTCACCTCCGTGACCCACGGTGAGGCGACGGCGAACGTGGAACTGGACGCCGGTGGGGTACGGCTGGTGGCCTCGATCACCACCGAGGCCGCGCGGGAGCTGGACCTGTCGCCGGGCAGTGAGGTGATCGCGGTGATCAAGGCCTCCGACCTGATCCTGGCGGTACCGGACTGAAAAACCCGGGGACTGGAAGGCCGTCCGGCCCGGTGTTCAGCTGCGGTCGACGAGGGCGTCGACGTCGCCGACGTGCAGGTGGACGACGCCGCTGACGTACCGGCCGCCCTTGACGTCTCCGGGGACGACCAGCCGGGGCCCCTGGGAGTCCAGGGCGGCGCCGTCCTGGCTCACGGCAAGCAGCACCTTCTCACCGGAGAAGGCCGGGTCGAGCTCCGCGAAGGAGACGATCGCGCGGTAGCCGTCGGATCCGGTGGCGGCGACGAAGAAGCGCAACTGGTCGTTCTTGGTCCCGGCGTCAAGGCGGGGCCCGGTCAGGGCGAGCACGTCACCCAGCAGGGGCCCGGTGAAGGTGTGCCTCTCGGTGCCGCGCGAGCTCTGGTAGCGCACCCGTACCGTGTGCTGGGGCAGGGAGCGCAGCCGTGCCGGGGTGAACGAGCGCGGGTGGGCGACGTCCCCGCGGACCTTCACCGCGGGGGCGGCGCTCGGGGACCGGTGTGCCGTGGCGGCGCCGGTGTGGGTGTCGGCGGCCGCGGTGCCGGTCGCACCGGCGGTGAGCGGCACCGTCGTGGCCAGCAGCAGGGCGGCGACGAGACTCCGGTGCCGGTGCGTACGCGTGGACATGAACGCTCTCCCGTCTCTCAGGTGCGATGCGTAACGAGTAGATCATGCCGTGATTGCCAGGGAACCCGGCTCTTGATGCCGGAATATGCGACGGTATCGTGATGGTTCGTGACGACGTTTCGGATCAGCGAGGCCGCCGCGCTGCTGGGGGTGAGCCCCGACACCGCCCGCCGATGGGTGGACGCCGGACGGCTCCCGGCCCGGCGCGACGAGCACGGTCACCGGACGGTGGCCGGAGCGGACCTGGCGGCGTTCGCGCGCACCCAGGTCGCGGCCGAGCACGGCTTCGGATACTCCTCGGCGCGCAACCGCTTCCGCGGGATCGTGACCGCGGTGATCAAGGACGCGGTGATGGCCCAGGTGGAGATCGCCGCGGGGCCGTACCGGGTGGTGTCGCTGATGAGCCGCCAGGCAACCGATGAGCTGGGCCTGGAGGTGGGGGTGGTGGCGATCGCCGTGATCAAGTCCACCAGCGTCGTCGTGGAGATCGCCGATCCCGCTCGCGCAGCGAGCCAGTAAGGAGCCCCGTGTTGTTCAGGCGTATTTCCCGGTGGGCCGTCGCGCTCCCCCTCGCCCTCACCCTGGCCGGCCTGTCAGGCTGCGGCTCCAGCACCCCGGCCACCCCGGCGGCCTCCGCGCCCCCGGCCTCACCGGCGGCCTCGGACGCCGCCACGACGCTGACGGTGCTCGCCGCCGCGTCGCTGACCGGCACGTTCACCGAGCTGGGCAAGACCTTCGAGGCCGCGCACCCGGGCACGACGGTACGGTTCAGCTTCGGCTCCAGCGCCACCCTGGCCCAGCAGATCGTCCAGGGCGCCCCGGCCGACGTCTTCGCCGCCGCCAGCCCCGCCACCATGAAGACCGTCACCGACGCCTCCCTGGCCACGGCCCCGACCACGTTCGTGCGCAACACCCTGCAGATCGCCGTCCCTGCCGACAACCCCGCCAAGGTCGACGACCTCAAGGATCTGACCGACCCGAAGGTCAAGGTCGCCCTGTGCGCCGAGCAGGTGCCCTGCGGCGCCGCCGCGGTCAAGGCACTGGACGCCGCCGGGCTCAAGGTCACCCCCGTCACCCTGGAGCAGGACGTCAAGGCCACGCTGACCAAGGTCGAACTCGGCGAGGTCGACGCCGCCCTCGTCTACAAGACCGACGTCATCGCCTCCGCGGGCAAGGTCCAGGGCATCGACTTCCCCGAGGCGGAGAAGGCCATCAACGACTACCCCATCGCGGTCCTGTCCGGCGCCCCCGCCCCCGAGGCGGCCAAGCAGTTCGTCGACCTCGTGCTGTCACAGCAGGGCAAGGACGTGCTGACCAAGGCCGGCTTCCAGGCCCCCTGAGACGGCGATGACATCCGTCGTGCCGACGGGCCCGGGAGGCGCACAGCGCCCCCCGGGCCCGTCCCGCTGCCCGACCGGCGGCGTGGTCGGCCGTACGGTCAGTCGTGCGACCGGCAGCGTGGTTGGCCGTACGGTCAGCCGGGTGGCCAGCGGTGCGACCGGCGACGTGGTCAGCCGTGCGACCGGCGGTGTGAGCGACCGTACGGTCGGCGGCTCGGTCGGCGGTGCGACGGGCGGCCCGCCATGACCGCGAGTCCGCCGCGCAACGCCATCTGCCTGGGCGGTCCCTGCCACGGCATGCTCACCCACATCGACCAGGACATCGGCACCCTCACCGTGCCCGTCCCGCGCCGCTCGCCGGAAGAGCCCGAGACCGTCGCCCGCTACCGCATCACCCGCGAACGGGTGCACCACCCCTGCCGCGCCGAGCCGTTCATCGCCCTGCACTGGGCCGACCCCGCCGAGCCGCCCGGCCCGCCCTGCCCGTGCGGATGCTCCCGCTAGGCTCACCGGAGCGCGGGACCCCACAGGCGCGCGTCCGCGCAGATCCGGATCTCGACGACCTCGCTGATGTGCCGCCCCCCGCACCGGTCCCCGGGCACCACCAGGTGCGGCCCGCGCGCGTCGAGGTCGTCGTCGTCCATCCGGACGCCCACCAGCACCGGGACATCCCCGAACTCCGGGTCGATCTCCCCCCACGACAGCACCGCGTGGTGGCCGTCGCGCCCCAGCACCGACACCAGGAACCGCAGCCGGTCCTTGCGCTCGGAGGCGTCGAAGACCGGTCCGGCCGCGCGGGCCACGTCCAGGAGCAGGGGGCCGGTGAACCGGTGGTGCCGCGTCCCCGACGTGCGGCAGGCGAAGCCCACCTCCACCGTCCGCTGCGGCAGGGCCCGCAGGTCGGCCATGCTCAGCAGCCCCGGAACGGACAGGTCGCCCGACAGTCGCAGCCACCCACCGGCGAAGACACGATCGGGGACGTCGATCGACGTGGGCCGCATCAGCCCTCCCTCACCCGCGATCAGGCACCCGTGATCAGGTCATGGGCATGGATCTTTACCGCAGCATTCCCGTCCCATGTCTCGATCACACGCATATGCGAGGTTCAGGCAACACAACTGTGGCAGATACGAGAGCCGTCCAAGCCTTTCTCCCGCATCCGCGCCCGTACGAGGTCAGCGAACCGGATGCCCCGCCCCCCGCAGCGCCTCCTTGACATCACCGATCTTGAGCTGCCCGAAGTGGAACACCGACGCCGCCAGCACCGCGTCCGCCCCCGCCTCGACCGCGGGAGGGAAGTCCTCGACGGAACCGGCCCCGCCGCTGGCGATGACCGGAACCGACACCGCGGCCCGTACGGCCCGGATCATCTCCAGGTCGTAGCCGTCGCGGGTGCCGTCACCGTCCATGGAGTTGAGCAGGATCTCACCGACCCCGAGCTCCTCGCCCCGCCGGGCCCACTCCACCGCGTCGATGCCGGTACCCCGGCGACCGCCGTGCGTGGTCACCTCGAAACCGGACGGCGTCGGCGGGCCGTCGACGACCCGGCGGGCGTCCACCGACAGCACGATGCACTGCGCCCCGTAGCGCCGGGACGCCTCGGTCAGCAGCTCGGGCCGGGCGATCGCCGCCGTGTTCAGGCCCACCTTGTCGGCACCGGCCCGCAGCAGCCTGTCGACGTCCTCGACCGAGCGCACTCCCCCGCCCACGGTCAGCGGGATGAACACCTGCTCGGCCGTCCGGCTGACCACGTCGTACATCGTCGACCGGTCGGAGCTGGAGGCCGTGATGTCCAGGAACGTCAGCTCGTCGGCCCCCTCCGCGTCGTAGCGGCGGGCCAGCTCGACCGGGTCGCCCGCGTCACGGAGGTTCTCGAAGTTGACGCCCTTGACCACCCGCCCGGCGTCCACGTCCAGGCAGGGAATCACTCGTACCGCGACGGTCATCTGCGGCCCCCTCACGAGCTCACGGCGGCGAGGGCGTCTTCGAGGGTGAAGGCCTGCGCGTACAGCGCCTTGCCCACGATGGCCCCCTCGACGCCGATCGGGACCAGCGAGGCCAGGGCGCGCAGGTCGTCCAGGGACGACACGCCGCCGCTGGCGACCACCGGCTTGTCGGTACGGGAGCAGACCTCACGGAGCAGGTCGAGGTTGGGGCCGCGCAGCGTGCCGTCCTTGGTGACGTCGGTGACGACGTAGCGGGGACAGCCGTCGCCCTCCAGCCGGGCGAGCACCTCCCACAGGTCGCCGCCCTCCTGGGTCCAGCCACGGGCGGCCAGGGTCGTCCCCCGCACGTCCAGCCCGATCGCGATCCGGTCACCGTACTCAGCGATGATCTTGGAGCACCAGGCGGGGTTCTCCAGCGCCGCGGTGCCGATGTTCACCCGGCGGCAGCCGGTGGCCAGCGCGATCTCCAGGGAGGCGTCGTCGCGGATGCCGCCGGACATCTCCACCTTGACGTCGAGCGCGCCGACCACGGTGGCGAGCAGCTCGCGGTTGCTGCCCCGGCCGAAGGCCGCGTCGAGGTCGACCAGATGGATCCACTCGGCACCGGCCTCCTGCCAGGCGAGCGCCGCGGACAGGGGATCGCCGTACGACGTCTCGGTGCCGGCCGCGCCCTGGACCAGGCGGACCGCCTGACCGTCGGCGACGTCCACGGCGGGGAGCAGCTCAAGCGACATCTGTTCAGGACCTCCGGTCGAAGACAAGCGTGATGAAAAGCGGTACGAACAGCAGAGAGATGACAAGCGCCCCGAACCGCGCCGCCCACGAGGACCACAGCAGCCAGACGATCACCTGGACGATCAGGAACAGCACCACCGCGACACCGTTCTGCGCCCGGCGGCGGCGGGCCATGATGCCGCCCTGGGACACGATGCGCACGGGCCTGCCGGGCAGCAGCGCGACCATCCTGCCGACCCGCTCGCGCCGCCGCGCCAGCCGCGCCTCCCGCTCGGCGCGCAGCGCCGCCTGGCGGGCCTGCTCGGCCTCCCGCTCGGCCCTGCGCCTGGCCCGCTCCTTGCTCATCGAGGACTCACCGGGCACTCCCCGCGAATGCCGAAGGTCGCGAGATCACGTGACGGTCCCGAGCCAGTTCGTGAGCAGCTGCGCACCGGCGTCGCCCGACTTCTCCGGGTGGAACTGGGTGGCCGCCAGCGGGCCGTTCTCCACCGCCGCGACGAACGGCACACCGTGCTCGGCCCAGGTCACCAGCGGATCGGCGAACCCCGGCCCCGCCTGGAGCTCCCAGGAGCGCACACCGTACGAGTGCACGAAGTAGAAGCGCGTGGCGGCGTCGAGCCCGGCGAACAGCGCGGTCTCCGCGGGCGCCTTGACCGTGTTCCAGCCCATGTGGGGCAGGACCGGGGCCTCCAGGCGCTCCACCGTGCCCGGCCACTCCCCGCAGCCCTCGGTCGTGACGCCGTGCTCGACGCCCGTCTCGAAGAGGATCTGCATGCCGACGCAGATGCCGAGGACCGGCCGCCCCGCCGACAGGCGCCGCCCGATGATCCGCTCACCGCGCACGGCGCGCAGCCCCGCCATGCACGCGGCGAACGCCCCCACCCCCGGCACGACGAGGCCGTCGGCCTCCATCGCCGTCTCGTAGTCGGCCGTCACCGTGACGTCCGCGCCGACCCTGGCCAGCGCGCGCTCCGCGGAACGCAGGTTGCCCGAGCCGTAGTCGAGAACGGCCACCTTCTTCACCACCAGATCACCGCCACCGTGGTCGCCAGGGCAGCGAGGGCGGCGAGCAGCACCGCACCCATCTTCAGACCCTGTTTGAGGAACGAGACGATCCCGCCGACGAGGAAGAGGGCCACGAAGGCCATCGCGACGGCCGACCAGTTGTCACTCACCGGACGCCCTCCCCGCGCGGGAGACGGTCACAGCACGCCCTTCGTGCTGGGCACCCCGGTGGCGCGCGGGTCACGCTCGGAGGCCGCCCGCAGCGCCCTGGCCAGGGCCTTGAACTGCGCCTCCACGATGTGGTGGGCGTTGCGGCCGTACGGGACGCGCACGTGCAGGCAGATCGCGGCCTGGGCGACGAACGACTCCAGGATGTGCCTGGTCATCGTCGTGTCGTAGTCGGGCCCGATCATGGGGGCCATGCCCTCGGGCTCGCTGTGCACCAGGTAGGGGCGGCCCGACAGGTCGACCGTGACCTCCGCGAGCGACTCGTCCAGCGGGCAGGACGCGTTACCGAACCTCCGCAGGCCCGACTTGTCGCCCAAAGCCTCGCGGAACGCCGCGCCCAGCGCGAGCGAGGTGTCCTCGATCGTGTGGTGGGCGTCGATGTGCAGGTCACCCTCGGTCTTCACGGTCAGGTCGAACAGCCCGTGCTTGCCGAGCTGGTTCAGCATGTGGTCGAAGAACCCGACACCGGTGGCCACCTCGACGTTCCCGGTGCCGTCGAGGTCGACCTCGACCAGCACCGAGGTCTCCTTGGTGACGCGCTCGACGCGACCGCGACGCGGCACGTCCGCGATGCCGGTGCCGCCAGTGATGCTGCTCACAGGATCTCCTCCAGGGCGGCGCGGAACGCCGCCATCTCCTCGGACGTACCAATCGAAACTCTCAGCCACCCGGGCGGGCCCACCTCGCGGATCAGCACCCCGCGATCCAGCAGGCCCCGCCACACCGCGTGCCTGTCCTCGAAGAGCCCGAACAGCACGAAGTTGGCGTCCGAGTCGGCGACCGTCAGCCCCCGGCCGCGCAGCCACCCCACCGTGGCGTCCCGCTCGGCCCGCAGCGCGTCGACGGCACCGAGCAGCTCGGCGCCGTGGGCGAGCGCGACCCGCGCCGCCGTCTGGGTGAGCGTGGACAGGTGGTACGGCAGCCGGACCAGCAGCAACGCCTCGACCACCGCCGGGTGCGCGGCGAGGTAACCGAGCCGGGTCCCGGCCATGGCGAACGCCTTGGACATCGTCCGCGTGACGATCAGCCGGGGATTGTCCGGCAGCAGGGTCAGCGCCGACGGGGTGCCGGTGCGGGCGAACTCGAAGTAGGCCTCGTCCACCACCACCATGCCCGGCGCCGCCTCGACGATCGCGGCGATCACCTCCGGGGCCAGGGCGGTGCCGGTCGGGTTGTTGGGCGACGTCAGGAAGACGACGTCGGGCCGGTGCTCCTCGATCGCGGCGACGGCCTTGCCCGGGTCGATCCCGAAGTCGTCCTCACGCGCCCCGGAGATCCACTCGGTCGAGACGCCGGTGGTGATGATCGGATGCATCGAGTACGAGGGCTCGAAGCCCATCGCGACCCGGCCGTGCCCGCCGAAGGCCTGCAGGATCTGCTGGAGCACCTCGTTGGAGCCGTTGGCCGCCCAGACCTGCTCCACGGCCAGGCCGTGCCCCAGGTACGCGGCCAGCTCCCCGCGCAGGGCGAGCGCGTCGCGGTCGGGGTAGCGGTTCAGCTCGGCCGCGTGGGCGCGTACGGCCTCGGCCAGGTCGGCGACGAGCGACGCGGAGGGCCCGTAGGGGTTCTCGTTGGTGTTGAGCCTGACCGGGACGTCGATCTGGGGAGCACCGTACGGCGTGCGCCCCCGGAGGTCGTCACGGATCGGCAGATCTTCAAGCCTCACGCCGGGATCCCCCCGTCGAATCGAGCACGGACATCCCCGGTGAGCACGGGCGGGAAGGCCCTCATGATCGCCGCGCGCCCGGTGAGCACGGGCCGGGAGGTCCTCACGAGGGCACCTCCCAGTCGAAACGGGCGCGAATCGCCGCGCCGTGTGCCGGGAGGTCCTCGGTGTCGGCCAGCACGCACACGTGGGCGGCGGCACCGGCGAGGGCCTCTCGGCTGTAGTCGACGACGTGGATGCCGCGCAGGAACGTCTGCACCGACAGCCCCGAGGAGTGGCAGGCACAGCCGCCGGTGGGCAGCACGTGGTTGGAACCGGCCATGTAGTCGCCGAGCGAGACCGGCGCGTAGGAGCCGACGAAGATCGCTCCGGCGTTGCGCACCCGGGCGGCCAGCGCGTGCGCCCCGGCGGCGTGGATCTCCAGGTGCTCCGCGGCGTACGCGTCGACGACCCGCAGCCCGGACTCCATGTCGTCGACCAGCAGGACGCCCGACTGGCGCCCCGACAGGGCCTCGGTGATCCGCTCCGCGTGCTTGGTCGCGGCGACCTGGCGGGGCAGCTCCCGCTCGACGGCCTCCGCCAGCTCCACCGAGTCGGTGACGAGCACGGCGGCGGCGATCGTGTCGTGCTCGGCCTGGCTGATCAGGTCGGCGGCGACGTGCACCGGGTCGGCCGTGGAGTCGGCGAGGATCGCGATCTCGGTGGGACCGGCCTCGGAGTCGATGCCGATGCGCCCCTTGAGCAGGCGCTTGGCGGCGGCCACCCAGATGTTGCCGGGGCCGGTGACCATGGCGACCGGCGGGCACTCCTCGGTGCCGTACGCGAACATCGCCACCGCCTGGGCGCCGCCGACCGCGTAGACCTCGTCCACGCCGAGCAGCGCGCACGCCGCCAGGATGGCCGGGTGCGGCAGCCCGCCGAACTCGCGCTGCGCGGGCGAGGAGACCGCCAGGGAGGCCACCCCCGCCTCCTGGGCGGGAACGACGTTCATGACCACGCTGGAGGGATAGACGGCCCGGCCACCGGGGACGTACAGCCCCACGCGGTCGACGGGCACCCAGCGCTCGGTGACGGTGCCGCCGGGCACGACCTGGGTGGTGACGTCGGCGCGGCGCTGGTCGCGGTGGACGAGGCGGGCGCGGCGGATCGACTCCTCCAGCGCCGCCCTGACCTTCGGGTCGAGCCGCTCCAGCGCCCCGGTGATCGCCTCGGCGGGAACGCGGGTGGACCCCAGCTCGACACCGTCGAACCTGGCGGTCAGCTCGCGCACGGCGGCGACCCCGCGATGACGCACGTCCTCGCAGATGGGCCGCACCTTCTCCAGGGCGGCTTCGACGTCGAGGTCGGCGCGGGGCAGCACGTCGCGAAGGTCCTCGGGCAGGGACCCTCGCAGGTCGGTACGCGAAATCACCCGTTCAGTCTACGGAGGTCCGCCACCCGATATCGTCCCGTCCACTATCCGGACGGCTCCTTTACTATGTAGATTTTAATCAGCCGCTACGCTTCCCCCGTGAGCAAGAGCAAGAACAAGGGCGGCCAGGGAACCCCCGCGACGGTGGCCCTGACGCAGGCCAAGGTCGATTTCACCCTGCACCCCTACGAGCACGACGCGAACGCGAACGCCTACGGCGAGGAGGCCGCCGACGCCCTCGGGGTGCCGTACGGGCGGATCTTCAAAACGCTCGTGGCCGAGGTGGAGAGCGGGCTGGCCGTCGCGGTGGTGCCGGTGGCGGGCAAACTCGACCTGAAGGCGTTCGCGGCGGCGCTGGGGAGCAAGCGGGCGGCGATGGCCGACGCGGCCAAGGTCGAGCGGGTCACCGGCTACGTGGTCGGCGGCATCAGCCCCCTCGGGCAGCGCAAGCGCCTGCCGACCGTGGTCGACGCCTCCGCGCTCGGCTTCGCGACGGTCTACTTCTCCGCCGGGCGGCGCGGGCTGCAGATCGAGACCGACCCGTCGGAGCTGGTACGCCTCACCCAGGCCGTCACCGCCCCCATCGGCAAGGCCGACTGAGACCCCTACCGGGTGTCGTGGTCCTGTCGAAGATTGCCGACGCGGCGCGCGGCGGCGTTCGGCCAGACTCGACAGGAAAGACACCAGGGGATACCAGGGGACATCGGGGGCAAGATGCACTACCTGACCGCTACCGAGATGATCGAGCTGCTGCGGACCAGGCAGGTCAGCGCGGTGGAGCTGCTCGACGCGCACCTGCGGCGGATCGAGGAGGTCAACCCGGAGGTCAACGCGATCGTCACGCTGGTGGCCGAGCGTGCCAGGCGGGAGGCCGAGGAGGCCGACCGGGACCTGGCCCGGGGCCGGTGGCGGGGGCCGCTGCACGGGCTGCCGGTCGCGCACAAGGACCTGGCCGACACCGCGGGGATCCGCACCACGTACGGCTCGCCGATCTTCACCGACCACGTCCCCTTCGCCGACGCGCCGATCGTGCGGCGGATGCGCGAGGCCGGGGCGATCACGGTCGGCAAGACCAACACCCCGGAGTTCGGCACCGGCTCGCACACCGTGAACGAGATCTTCGGCGCCACCCGCAACCCCTACGACCTGTCGAGGTCGGCCGGGGGCAGCAGCGGCGGGGCCGCGGCGGCGCTGGCGACCGGCATGGTGGCGCTGGCCGACGGCTCCGACATGGGCGGCTCGCTGCGCAACCCCGCCTCCTTCTGCAACGTGGCCGGGCTGCGGCCCACCCCGGGGCGGATCCCCTCGCCGTCGCCCGTCGCGGCCTGGTTCACCCTCGGCGTCCCGGGGCCGATGGCCCGTACCGCCGAGGACCTGGCGCTGCTGATGAGCGCGGTGGCGGGGTTCGACGCCGCCTCCCCTCTGTCGATCACCGAGAGCGGCTCCGTCTTCGCCGGGCCGCTGGACCTCGACCTGACCGGGGTGCGCGTCGCCTGGAGCCCCGACCTGGGCGGGCTGCCGGTCGACGCGGAGACGGCCGTGGTCACCGCGGACGCCCCCGCCGCGCTCGCGAAGCTGGGCGCGCGGGTGGAACGGGTGGATCTGGACCTGTCCGCCGCCGAGGACGCCTTCCGGATCTACCGGGCGTGGTACTACGCGCTGTCCTTCGGCGACCTGCCGCAGGAGAGCCTGGGGGCGAACGTGCGCTGGAACGTCGAGCGGGGCCGCGAGGTGACGGGCGCCGACCTGGCCCGCGCGGAGCGGCTGCGCAGCGGCCTCTACCGGCGGATGAGCGCCTTCTTCGACACCTACGACTTCCTGGTCGCGCCGGTCAGCCAGGTGCCGCCGTTCCCGGTGGACGACCCGTACGTCTCGGAGATCAATGGGGAGGCGCTGCCCGACTATCTGGCGTGGATGCGCTCGGCGTACTGGGTGAGCGTGCTGCACGCCCCGGCGGCGTCGGTACCGTGCGGGTTCACCCCCGGCGGGCTGCCGGTGGGCGTGCAGATCGTCGGGCGCCCCTTCGCCGACCTGGCGGTGCTGCGGCTGGCCCACGCGTTCGAGCGCGCCACCGGCCACGGCTCGCGCAGACCGCCCCTCTGACCGCGCCCACCCCGGCCCACCCCGGCCCGTGCCCCGGTCACGACACCGCACGTCACCGAAAACGACGGCCCCCGGCCCGCGTTCACGACACCGCACGCCGCCGGGGTCGCGCGGATCAAGACCGCGCCGCGCTACCGGTCGCCGGTCCGGTCGCTGATGTCGTACGACGACAGCGGCCCGTAGGGATCGTTCCCGCCGAAAGGGTGGCGCAGCGGCGAGTCGCGGTAGCCCGCGATGCCCTCCAGGGCGAAGAAGAGACCGGCGGCCAGGGTCGGCCACGCGAACAGCACCCCCCTGGCGGTCAGCGCCAGCGGCCCCGCGGTCAGCGACGCGGACGTCCCCGACGCGGTGACGCTCACGGCGCCGAGGTTCACCGCCTCCCCCACCAGCAGCGCCAGGTACGCGCCGAGCAGGCCGCCCCCGGCCAGGCCCACCACCACCGGCAGCGGGCGGCCCCCGCGCGACACGCTGTAGCCGACGGCCCCGCAGGCGAGCCCGAGCGCGCCGGTGATCACGGCGAACCAGCCGTCGGCGGCGATCAGCGCCTGCGTGGAGGGATCGGCCAGCAGCGGCCCCCGGCCCGTCACGACGTACGGGGGACGCGGCGCGGCCAGCGACCACAGGATCCCGGCGATCACCCCGATCAGCGCGAGCACCAGCACGGTGATCACAAAATCACGTACGCCGCGCACCATGATTCCCTCACCCTCTGTGCAGATGTGCCCGATGTTACATACCCTGCGGCCCGGCGCCACCCGAGGCTTCGACCGAATCCCGTTACTCTGGCGGTGTGAACGAAGAGGTATGGCTGATCGAACCCTCCGGGCCGCTCCGCGGTGACGTCGAGGTCCGCGGCTCCAAGAACGGCGTCTCCAAGCACATGGTCGCCGCGATGCTGGGCACCGGTGAGAGCACGATCCAGAACGCCCCGGACGTGGGCGAGGTGGGGATCACCGCGCAGATGCTGAGGGCGCTCGGCATCGACGTGGAGATCAGCGCCGGGGAGATCTCCGTCGCCCCTGGCAAGCAGATCAACCCGCACGTCCCCGCGGCGTTCACCGGCCTCAACCGGATCCCGATCCTGATGCTGGGCCCGCTCCTGCACCTGGCGGGCGAGGCGTTCGTGCCGCTGGTCGGCGGCGACCCGATCGGCCGCAGGCCCGTCGACTTCCACGTCGAGGCGCTGCGCGCGATGGGCGCCGAGGTCGAGGTGAGCGACACGGGCGTGTACGCCAAGGCCAAGAGGCTGCGCGGCACCCGGATCGAGCTGCCCTACCCCAGCGTCGGGGCCACCGAGACGATCCTGATGTCCGCGGTGCTGGCCGAGGGCAAGACCGTGCTGAAGGGCGCGGCGATGGAGCCCGAGGTGGTGGAGCTCGCCCTCTTCCTGCAGCGCATGGGCGCGCGCATCGAGCTGAGCCCCGACCGGCGCATCGTGATCGAGGGCGTGGATCGCCTGCACGGCGCCTCCACCTGGCTCAACGGCGACCGCATCGAGGCGTTCTCCTACCTAGCGGCCGGCCTGATCACGGGCGGGCAGGTGCGGGTGCACGGCTGCCCGCAGGACCGGCTGGTGACCGCGATCACCACCCTGGCCAGGATGGGCGCCGAGGTCGACATCACCGACGACTACCTGTCGGCGTCCGCGCCGCACGGGCTGCGGGCCGCGGCGGTGCAGACCGACACCCACCCGGGGTTCATGACCGACTGGCAGACGCCCCTGATGGTGCTGTTCACGCAGGCCCAGGGCATGTCGGTGCTGCACGAGACGGTGTTCGAGAACCGCCTGGTCTACGTGCCCGCGCTGCAGAAGATGGGCTGCGAGATCGAGGTCTTCGACGTCTGCCTCGGCGGCCCCGCCTGCCGCTACCACGACACCAACGCCAAGCACTCGGCGGTCGTGCGCGGCGTGTCCAGGCTGAGCGGCGCCGACGTGACGCTGCCCGACATCCGGGCCGGGTTCTCGGCCGTGCTCGCCGCCGCCGCGGCCGAGGGCACCTCCACCCTGCGCGGGGTGCACCACATCGAACGGGGCTACCACCGGCCGTTCGAGCAGTTCGCCTCGCTCGGGCTGAAGATCAGTCGAGAAAAGGTGCAGGACGGATAAGAATTGGCAATCGGGTGTTTGTAGGTGATCATCCGGTCGCACGTTACTATGCGTGACATCGCGCCCAGAGGTGAGACGTGGTCCCGGCGCGTGCCTGGGCCGGCTGGTGGCCTGCGGGGTGTTCGGCGGGCTGCTGGCCGCCATGGCCGCGCTGCCGCTGGTCGGCACGGCCGGGCTCACCGTCAACAACGTCACGAGGACCCTCACCGACCTGCCCCCGAGCCCCCGGGAGAACCCGCTCCCCCAGCGCACCGTGCTGCTGGACAAGAACGGCAAGCGGTTCGCCCAGTTCTACACGGAGAACCGGACGGTCGTGACGCTCGCCCAGGTCGCCCCCGTCATGCGCGCCGCGATCGTGGCGATCGAGGACTCGCGCTTCTACGAGCACGCGGGCCTGGACATCAAGGGCACCCTGCGCGCCCTGGTCACCAACACCAAGGCGGGCGGGGTACGGCAGGGCGGGTCCTCGCTCACCCAGCAGCTCGTGAAGAACATCCTGGTCGAGAACTCCGAGAGCGACACCGAGCGCGCCCAGGCCCGCGCGCCCAGCATCCAGCGCAAGATCACCGAGCTGCGGTACGCGCTGGCGATGGAGAGGAAGTACACCAAGGCCGAGATCCTGGAGCGCTATCTCAACATCGCCTACTTCGGCGCGGGCGCCTTCGGGGTGGAGGCCGCCGCCCAGCGTTTCTTCTCGGTCCCGGCCTCCCGGCTCACCCTGCCCCAGGCCGCCGCGCTGGCCGGCGCGGTCCGCGCGCCGTACGCCACCGACCCGTCGCTGGACGCCGGGCGCAGGGAGCGGTTGCGCGAGCGCAGGGACATCGTCCTGGACCGGATGGCCCAGCTGTCGTACGTCACCCCGGTGCGGGCCGAGGCCGCCAAAAGGCGCCCGCTGGCCATCCGCCTCAAGCCCGAGCCGGGCGGCTGCGACGGGAGCGTCTACCCCTACTTCTGTCTCTACGTGCACCGGGAGCTGCTGACCAACACGGCCTTCGGCCACACCCGCGCCGAGCGGGAGCGCCGCCTGGCCAGGGGCGGTCTCGTGCTGCGTACCACTTTGGCGCCGAAGGCGCAGCGGGCCGCGGAACGCGCCATCGCCGCGCGGGTCGGCAGGAAGGACACCGAGGTCGCCGCCGAGGCGATGGTCCAGCCGGGCACCGGGCGGATCCGGGCCATGGCGGCGAGCAAGAAGTACGGCAGCAACACCGGTAGCGCCGCCAACGCCAAGAACGGCCCCAACACCACCTACAACCTGCCCGCCGACATCGCGCACGGCGGCGGCCAGGGCCTCCAGGCCGGTTCGACGTTCAAGGCGTTCACCCTGGCGACCGCGCTGGCCCAGGGCTGGCGGTTCGACCAGGGCTTCATGACGCCCGGCAGCTTCGTCCCCGACAGCGGTTTCGTCGACTGCAAGGGCCGCAAGGTCAACGACCCCGGCGCGGAGATCTTCAACGCGAGCGGCGAGGGCAAGGGCGGCCCGCAGAGCCTGTCCACCGGCACCTGGAAGTCGGTGAACATCTTCTACATGATGCTGGAGCAGCGGGTGGGCCTGTGCCCGGTCGTCACGACCGCAAGGTCCCTGGGCATCGCCCGCGCCGACGGCGCCCCGCTGCGGGAGGTGCCGACCTTCACCCTCGGCGTGAACGAGATGGACCCGGTGACCGTGGCGTCCGCGTTCGCCGCGTTCGGGGCGCGGGGCCGCTACTGCCGTCCGATGTCCATCGTCGAGATCGTCGAGCGGGACGGCAGGCGATTCAAGGTCCCGCCCAGCTGCTCGCGGGCGATCGAGCGCGACGTGGCCGACGCGGTCAACCACCTCCTGGCCGGGGTGTTCACCAAGGGGACCATGACCGGCCAGAGCATCGACCGTCCGGCCGCGGGCAAGACGGGCACCAACAACGGCTACACGTCGGCCTGGTTCGCCGGTTACACCCCCGACCTGGCCGCGGCGGTCAGCGTGGGCGACATCCGGGGCTCCTACCGCTATCCGCTGACCGATGTCGAGATCGGCGGCGAGTACTTCGGCTCCGTCCAGGGCGCCTCCCTGCCGGGGCCGATCTGGGTCGCGTCGATGTCGGCGGCCCTCGACGGCACGCGCGAGACCCGCTTCCACCGCCCCGACATGAGCCGTTTCGGCGGCGGGTTCACCCCCGGCCTGGAGGAGGCCCTGGCCAGGGAACGCGAGGAGGAGGGCATCGAGGACACCGAGGGCGCCGAGGGCACTGACGCCGAGGGCCGTCGCGGCGCCCGGGAGGACCGCGGACGCCGCTTCCGCGAGGAGTACCGGCAGCGGGACGGGCGCGGGTACCGGGAGGAGCGGCGCTACCGCGAGAACGGCGCGCACCGCCGCTACCGCGCCCCCCAGTGGCGGAACCGCCCCCGCTACCGCTGACCACCCACCCGGTGACCGGGTGACCGGTGGGTCAGCGCTTGACCAGCACCTGCTGGGTCGGGAGGAGCACCGGAGGCCGGGAGCTCTTCGCCGTCGCCGCGGACGGGCCGCACAGCGCCTGCATGAAGTAGCCTCCCATCGCGTAGTCGATCGCGTGCGGCTGCGGGTAGCCGTTCGCGTCGAGCTGCTGGTACTTCATGAGGTTGAACCCCAGGGAGAGCTGGCGGCGGCCGTCCTCGGCGGACAGGGAGATCGTGCCCATGCCGAACACGGCGCCGTCGTGGCCCCAGAACCGGCCGCAGGGCAGGTCCTGGGCGTAGATGCCGAGACCGTAGTTCATCACGACGTTGCCCTCGCCGTCGGTGACCGGCACCGTCGTCCGCATCTGGGCGAGCTGCGCAGGGGCGAGGAGCCCGCCGCCCAGCAGCTGCCGGTAGAACCGGTTGAGGTCCTCCATGGTCGAGACGACGGCGCCCGCCGTACCCGCCCACGACATGTCGTAGACGCTGTAGTCGCGCGGCGGGTCGATGTAGCCGTACAGCGCCTCGTACGCCTTGGAGTGCTGCCCGGGGATGACCGGCGTGCGCGGGAAGGACGTGTCGCGCAGCCCGGCCCGGCCGATCACGTGGCGGGTGATGTACGCCTCCGCGCCGGTGCCGGTCACCTTCTCCAGGAGCATCCCGGCGATCACGTAGTTGGTGTTGGAGTACGAGAACAGCTGCCCCGGTTCGCCGGTGCGCGGCGCCTCCAGCCCGAACCTCACCAGCTCCGACGGGCTGATCCTGCGGAACCGGTTGTCGTCGAGGCTCTGCGGGGAAGCCTGGACGAGGGAGGGGAAGGCGCCCGCGACGTAGTCGCCGATGCCGCTGGTGTGGTTGAGCAGCATCCTGACCGTGGTCCTCTGGCCGAGGTCGCCGGGCAGGAGGCCGGGGAGATAGCGGGCGACGGGCGCGTCCAGCTCGACGCGGCCACGCTCGACCTGCTGCAGGATCGCCACGGCCGTGAAGGTCTTGGTGATGCTGCCCACCCGGTGGACCATCCCCGAGTTGACGGGCCGCCGGGTCCGCACGTCGGCGACCCCCGCCGCGCCGAGCCATCTCGACCCGCCGTCCCGTACGGCGGAGTAGGTGCCGTACATGCCGGCCTCGTGGATCGCGGCGAGGCCGCGCCGGAGCGCCTCCCGGTCGAGCCCCGCCCCCTGCCCGGCTCCCTGCTCGGCCCCCTTCCCGGGCTCCTGTCCGGACGACGCCGCGGGCCCGGGGACCGGCTCGGCGGACGCGGGGGGCGCGACGGCCCAGGTCACGAGAATCGCGCTCAACCCGAGGCCGGCTATCGCCCGTCCACGGTGGGGAAGTCGCGCGAGAGTCATCGGCTGTCAGCTCCTCAGATCCGGAATGTTACGACACGACGATCATCGCAATTCCGGTCCGCCCCTCCCTCCTCTCCCGGGACGACCTGCTTCTCGTCCGCCAGGACGAAACCCGGGGGCGCACACCGATGCAAAATGTCATACGGGGCACCCCGGCTACCGGAGGCCCCGCTGCCCGGCCGCGCCTCTCACCCTCTGGGCCTGCGGTACCGGCCCGGAGCCTGGCCGTACTCGCGTTTGAAGGCCCTGGCGAAGGCGAACTCCGAGGTATAGCCGGTTCGTTCGGCGACGCCGCGCAGGGGCGCGTCGCCCTCGCGCAGGAGCCTGGCCGCGATCGTCATACGCCACCAGGTGAGATAGGCCAGGGGCGGGCGGCCCGCGAGGGCGGCGAACCGCTTGGCGAAGGTGGCCCGGGACATTCCGGCCAGGGTGGCGAGTTCCCCGACGGTCCAGGGCCGTTCGGGGTGGGTGTGGATGGCACGCAGCGCCGACATCATGGCGGGGTCGTTGAAGATCGCGGCCCATCCGGTGGGGGTGCGGCCCGCCTGCTCGTCGAGCCAGGCCCGCAGGACGAACAGCAGCAGCATGTCGACGAGCGAGGTCAGGATCGCGCTGGTCCCGGCCTGCGGGGTGGCCAGTTCGCGGCCGAGGAGCTCGACGGTGGCCCGAAGGGAGGTGTGCCGGCCCACCTCGGCCGGCAACCGGATGATCTCGGGCAGTTCGTCGAGCAGGGGATGGGTCCGGTCGCGGTCGAAGTAGTAGGCGGCGCACAGCAGCGTGGAGGTCGGGCCGGTGCCGTCGATGCGCACCTGGTCGAGCGGGTCGTCGGGGCGCGGCCGGAACTCCACCACCGGGCTGTCGGGATGGTCGGCCAGGGCGTAGCCGGTCACGCGCGGGAGGAAGACCACGTCCCCGACGTTCAGTGCCCGCGGCGTGCCGTCGGCCGGGATCAGCCAGCAGGAGCCCCGCAGGACCACGTGGCAGCCCGCCCCGTCCCCCGGTGGGAAGCGCACTCCCCAGGGGGCGCGGGCGCGGGTGCGCGCCGTGTGGGGCCGGCCGCCGCGCATCGCGGTGAGCACGTCACTGAGCATGTCCACAGAAGCACCCTAACGACATCTTCCTCAGACGTTCAGGCATAAATCACAGAGGATCGGCCATGGTTCGTCGCGGTGGCCGATCCTACGGTTGTCTTCCGGGGCGGCCGGCCGCCGTCCGTGACCGTCGCGAATCCCTGGAGACTCTTTTGTCGTCGTATGTCGTGGTGGGGGCCGGCCCCACCGGAAGTGCCGTGGCGCGCCTGCTGGCCGAATCGGGGGAACGGGTGCGCGTGCTGTCGCGGCGCGGCGCGGCGCCGGACCACCCGCGCATCGAACGGGTGGCGGCCGACGCCGGGACCGTCGAGACCCTGGTGGAGGCGGCGAAGGGCGCGACCGCGCTGTTCAACTGCGCGGCGCCGCCCTACGACCGCTGGCCCGCCGAGTGGCCGCCCCTGGCCGGGGCGTTGCTGTCGGCCGCGGAACGAACCGGCGCGGACTACATCATGCTGGGCAACACCTACGGCTACGGGGCTGTCGACGGCCCCATCACCGAAACCCTGCCGATGGCCGCCGACACCGTGAAGGGCCGGGTCCGCGCCCGGATGTGGACCGACGCGCTGGCCGCCCACCGGGCGGGCCGGGTCCGCGTCACCGAGGTGCGCGCCGGTGAGTACCTCGGCGCGGGTGCCGCCTCGCTCTACACCATGCTGGTCGTTCCCCCGGTGCTGGCCGGGCGGCCGGTGTCCTATCCCGGTGATCTCGACGTGCCGCACAGCTGGAGCCACATCGGGGACGTGGCGCGCACGCTGGTCGCCGCGAGCCGGTACGACGGCGCGTTCGGCCGCGCCTGGCACGTGCCGTCCACCTCCGGCCTGCCGGTCCGGCCGCTGACCGCGCGGCTCGCCGAGATCGCCGGTACGGCGGCACCGGCGCTGGGCGTCATGTCCCAGGAGGAGCTGCGACAGCTGGGCCGGACCGACCCGATCATGGCGGAGATCCCCGAGATGCGTTACCTCTACCAGCGGCCGCACGTCCTGGACTCCACCCGGACCGAACGCGAACTCGGCCTCAAGCCCACCCCGATCGACGACGTCCTGGCCGAGACCGTCGAGTCGGCCACCACGACGCGAAGGAGCACCCGATGACCGCCTTCCGGACCGGTGAGGTGACCAGGACGCTGGTCGAGGAGATCCCCGTGCTGTGGGTCGCGCCCGAGCCACGGCGTCCCCGCGCTCCGCTCGCACTGTGGCTGCCGCACCTGACCTCGACCAAGGAGGAGTACCTGCCTGTCCTGCGGCAGCTGGCCGAGGCGGGGTTCGTCGCCGTCGGCTTCGACCCCTGGCGGCACGGCGAGCGCGGCACCGAATCCCCGGAACAGATCTCCGAGCGCGTCATGGGGGACTTCCGCCGCCACATGTGGCCGCTGCTGGGCCACACGACGCTGGACTGCCTGCGCGTCGTCGACTGGGCGACGACCACCCTGGGGGCCGGGCCCGAGGTGGTCGCGGGCGGCGTGTCCATGGGCGGCGACAGCGCCGTGGCCCTGGCGGGCGTCGACCGGCGCGTCAGCCGGGTCGCGGCCGTCGTCGCCACCCCCGACTGGACGCGCCCCGGCATGCACGACCTGATGGACCCCACCCGGCTCCTCCCGCAGGGGAAGGCCGACCACTACGCCCAGTGGTTCTACGACCGGCTCGACCCGCTCACCCACCTCGACGCCTACGCCCACGGCCCGGCCATCACCTTCGAGTGCGGGGCCGACGACACCCACGTGCCGCCGGACGGGGCCGTCCGCTTCCGCGACGCCCTGAGCCGCGCCCACCCCCGGGCGGGGGAACGCGTGCGGGTCAACCCGCGTCCCGGCCTGGGACACATCGACGGAGCCCAGAACGCGAAGCTGATCCGCGACTGTCTCACCTGGCTGCAGCGGGCACCCGAGAGACCACTCGACCCCCACTGACCCAGCGCGTCCGGGTGAGCACGAGGAGGACGCGGCTGGCGGTGACGCGTCCGGCCGCCCCGTCCCGGGTGATCTCACATCCGGCGGGCCCGCTGAGAACATCCGACGGGCGCGCCGAGAAGAGCCCGGCCTCTCAGGCCCCGAGGCAGGCGGGGCCGAGGAGCTGCTTCAGGTCACCCATCAGGGCCGGGGACGGCGACACCCGCAGGCGGTCGTCGAGGCGCACGATGGTGGTCTTCGGACCGTTGTGAACCTGCAGGTGCACCTCGGTGGTGCCGGGGTGCGCGGTCAGCACCTCCTTGAGGCGGCCGACCACCGGCGGGGTGCAGCGGGCCAGGGCGAGGCTCACGGCCAGGGGGCCACCGGCCTCCCGGGTCAGGTCGGGGGCCGTCACCTCCATCGCGATGATCTTCCCGACGTCCTCGCGCTTGTCCAGGCGGCCCTTGACGAACACGATGGCGTCCTCGGCGAGCACCGTCGCGCAGAGCTGGTACGCCGAAGGGAAGATCATCACCTCGATGGCGCCCTCCAGGTCCTCCAGCTGGGTGAGCACCCAGGTGTCGCCCTTCTTGGTGACCTTGCGCTGCAGGCCGCTCAGGATGCCGCCGACGGTGACGACCTGGCCGTCGGGGCGGTGCTCGTCCTGCAGCGCGGCGACGGTGCAGTCCGCGCCGGAGGCGAGGATGTGCTCCACGCCGAAGAGCGGGTGGTCGGAGACGTACAGGCCGAGCATCTCCCGCTCGAACTGCAGCAGGGTGTTCTTGTCCCACTCGCCCAGCGGGATCTGCACGTCGAAGGTCTGGTCCTCGGCGCCCTCGATGGCGCCGAACAGGGAGTCCTGGCCCTGGGCCTCGTTCTTCTTGATCCCGATGATGCTGTCGACGGCCTGCTCGTGGACCATCACCAGGCCCTTGCGCACGTGCCCGAAGGAGTCGAAGGCACCGGCCTTGACCAGCGACTCGATGACCCGCTTGTTGCAGACCACCATGGGGACCTTGCGCAGGAAGTCCTTGAAGTCGGCGAAGCGGCTCTTCTCCCTGCGCGCGGCGATGATCCCATCGACGACGTTGCCGCCGACGTTGCGGATCGCCGACAGGCCGAAGCGGACGTCGGTGCCGCGCGGGGTGAAGTCGAAGTCGGAGTCGTTGACGTCCGGCGGCAGCACCTTGATGCCCATGCGGCGGCACTCGTTGAGGTAGAGGGCCGACTTGTCCTTGTCGTCCTTGACCGAGGTGAGCAGCCCGGCCATGTACTCGGCCGGGTAGTTGGCCTTGAGGTAGGCGGTCCAGTAGGAGACCAGGCCGTACGCGGCGCTGTGCGCCTTGTTGAAGGCGTAGTCGGAGAAGGGCAGCAGGATGTCCCAGAGCGTCTTGACCGCCGCGGCCGAGTAGCCGTTGTCCTTCATGCCCTGCTCGAACGACTCGAACTGCTTGTCCAGCTCCGACTTCTTCTTCTTGCCCATCGCGCGGCGCAGCAGGTCGGCCTTGCCGAGCGAGAACCCGGCGACCTTCTGCGCGATGGCCATGACCTGCTCCTGGTAGACGATCAGGCCGTACGTCGTGCCGAGGATCTCCTGGAGCGACTCCTCGAACTCCGGGTGGATCGGGACGATCTCCTGCTGGCCGTTCTTGCGCAGCGCGTAGTTGGTGTGGGAGTTGGCGCCCATCGGGCCGGGCCGGTACAGCGCGCCGACGGCGGAGATGTCCTCGAAGTTGTCGGGCTTCATCAGCCGCAGCAGCGACCGCATGCCGCCGCCGTCCAGCTGGAACACCCCCAGGGTGTCGCCCCGGCCGAGCAGCTCGTACGTCTTGCGGTCGTCCAGCGGCAGCTTGAGCAGGTCGATGGCCTCGCCGGTGTTGGCCTCGATCATCTTCAGGCAGTCGTCGATGATCGTGAGGTTGCGCAGGCCCAGGAAGTCCATCTTCAGCAGGCCGAGCGTCTCGCAGGTCGGGTAGTCGAACTGCGTGATGATCACACCGTCGGAGTCGCGGCGCATGATCGGGATGTAGTCGGTCAGCACCTCCGCCGACATGATGACCCCGGCCGCGTGCACGCCGGTCTGCCGGATCAGGCCCTCCAGGCCCCTGCCCAGGTCCATCGCCGACTTGACGTCGACGTCCTCCTCGTACAGCCTGCGCAGCTCACCGGCCTCGTTGTAGCGCGGGTGGTCCTTGTCGAAGATGCCCGACAGCGGGATGTCCTTGCCCATCACCGCGGGCGGGAACGCCTTGGAGACCTTGTCGCCCAGCGCGTACGGATGCCCCAGGACGCGAGCCGCGTCCTTGATGGCCGCTTTCGCCTTGATGGTGCCGAAGGTGGCGATCATGGCGACCTTGTCGGCGCCGTACTTCTCGGTCACGTAGCGGATCACGTCACCGCGCCTGCGCTCGTCGAAGTCGATGTCGACGTCGGGCATGGAGACGCGGTCGGGGTTGAGGAACCGCTCGAAGATCAGCCCGTGCGGCAGCGGGTCGAGGTCGGTGATGCCCAGCGCGTACGCGGCCAGCGAGCCCGCGGCCGAGCCTCGCCCGGGGCCGACGCGGATGCCGTTGTTCTTGGCCCACATGATGAAGTCGGCGACCACGAGGAAGTAGGAGGGGAACCCCATCTGCAGGATGACGCTCATCTCGAACTCGATCTGCGCGCGGTGCTCCTCGTCGACGCCCTCGGGGAAGCGCCGCTCCATGCCCGACCAGATCTCCTTGCGGAACCAGCTCTCCTCGGTCTCCCCGTCGGGCAGCGGGTAGGTGGGCATCAGGTTCTTGAAGCCGAACATGCCGCTCGGGTCGACCTTCTCGGCGACCAGCAGGGTGTTGCGGCAGCCCTCGGCCCACAGGTCGGAGGAGTCGACGGCGCGCATCTCGTCGGCGTTCTTGATGTAGTAGCCGCTGCCGTCGAAGCGGAAGCGGTCGGGGTCGGACAGCTGCTTGCCGGTCTGGATGCACAGCAGCGCGTCGTGCGAGGTCGCGTCCGACTCGTAGGTGTAGTGGGAGTCGTTGGTGACCAGCGGCGGGATGTTCAGCTCTTTGGAGATGCGGGTCAGGCCGTCGCGGACCCGGCGCTCGATGTCAAGCCCGTGGTCCATGACCTCCAGGTAGTAATTTTCCTTGCCGAACAGCTCCTGGAACCTGGCCGCCGCCGCGACCGCCTCGTCGTACTGGCCCAGGCGCAGCCGGGTCTGCACCTCGCCCGACGGGCAGCCGGTGGTGGCCATCAGGCCCTCGGAGTGCTCGGCGAGGATCTCGGCGTCCATCCGGGCCCACTTGCGGACGAAGCCCTCGGTGTACGCGCGCGAGGAGAGCTTCATCAGGTTGCCCAGGCCGGTGGCGTTCTTCGCCCAGATGGTCATGTGGGTGTAGTAGCCACCCGCGGAGACGTCGTCGCGCTTCTGGTGCGGCTCGCCCCACAGCACCGGCTTCTTCTGGTGCCGGGAGGCCGGGGCGACGTAGGCCTCGATACCGATGATCGGCTTGATCCCGGCCCCGGTCGCCTGCTTGTAGAAGTCGTAGGCGCCGTGCATGTTGCCGTGGTCGGTGATCGCGATGGCGGGCATGCCCAGGTCACCGACCTGTTTGAACATCTGCTTCAAACGGGCGGCCCCATCCAGCATGGAGTATTCCGTGTGAACGTGCAGATGCACAAACGAGTCTGACATGCGGCCCCGTCCTCCCCTAGTCGCACCGTCGGCGGGGAAAGCGTATCCAAATCTGGGTTTCGAAAGTGACTCATGCGCTTCGGGTCGCCTCCCCTTCGGGCTCCCCTCACTCTGTCCCCCTCAGTCCCGGCCTCGGTCCCGGTGCGCGGACCGGCGTTCCTCGGCGAGGTGGAGACCCGCCTCGATGACGGCGTTCATGATGGGGGCGAGCCTGGCCTCGCCCAGGGCGGGGGCGCGGCGGGCCATCTCGGCGACCAGGCGGCGCTCGCGGTCGGCGTCGCGACCGGCGAAGCCCCCGACGGGCTTGAGGCGCTGGATGGTCCCGGCCAGCTCGGCGCGGCGCTCCAGCAGGACGGCGAGAGCGGCGTCGACACGGTCGATGGCCTCGCGGGCGGCGGGCACCGAGTCGGGGGTCTCCCTGCGGGTGAGGGCACCGACGATCCGTACGGCCTCGCGCGCGGCCAGCGCGTCCCGCTCGCCGGAGGAGAGGTCCAGGAGCAGGCCGTCGGCACCGGCGGCGACCGCCGCGGCGGCCAGCGCGGGGTCGGCGCCGAGACCGGCCAGGACCGGGCGGCCCGACCTCTCGCGCGCCGCGCGCATCAGGGCCAGGTCGGGGGTGGTCGCGCCCAGGGAGCCCAGGGGGGTACGGCCGCCGCTCTCGCAGAGCACGACCCCGTCGTTGCCCTCCGCCTCGCAGTGACCGGCGACCTCCAGCCACTCCTCCAGCGTCGCGGAGGGGTCGCGCTGGACGAGCACCGGCAGGCCGAGCCTGGCGGCGGCGCGTACCAGCCCGGAGTCACGCATCCAGGCCGCGCCGACCACCGTGCCGTCGGCCCCCTCGGCGATCAGCGGCAGGTCCTCCACGGAGAGCGGCTCCACCAGGACCGGTCCCGCCCCCTGGGCGCGGGCCGCCGCCACGGAGTCGGCCGCGGAGACCCCTTCGCGGTGGTCTCGCAGGCTGATCCAGTGGGCGTCCGCGCCGGGCCCGCCGATCACCACGGCCGGACCGGCACCCACCGTGAGCGCGCCCAGCCGCACCGCCGCGCGTTCCGCGTGTACCGTGCACCGTGCGGTGGACGACATGAGGCTCCCCAGGTTCGGCCGGCACGCGTCCCGCGAGCCGGCGGCCGTTCGGAAAGGGACTTCGTGCAGAGAGATTCGTGAAGAGAGGTTCATGCGGAGGTACGTGGAAAGAGGTTCGTGAAGAGAAAAAGGCAGAGACTCCGTGTCTCCGCCTCGTGCCCGGCTCCGGCTGGTCGCTAGTTCACACTGTCACGACCGGCTCTCCCGAGCCGGCTCAATGAACGCGAAATGACAGGTCACAGGGTCAATCTTAAGTCATCTTCCCGACATCCGCCACGTACTGGACAGCGCGTCTCAGGATATGGACCCCCCTGCGGCGTGTGAGTCGATCACTTTACCGGGCTATGAGAGTATTCGGGGGTTCAGAAGGAGGTAAGCCGGTTGATGGCCGAAGCACAGCCCGAGGGGCGACGTATCGCCTCCCGCTACCACCTGCTCGAAGCCATCGGCCGGGGTGGCATGGGCATCGTGTGGCGGGCCCACGACGAGCTCCTCGACCGTGAGGTCGCGATCAAGGAGGTCCGCTACGCCGACATGCTCGGCGAGGACAACCAGGAAGACTTCAACCGCCGCACCAAGCGCGAGGCGCGTGCCGCCGGGCGCCTGACGCACCCGAACGTGGTGGTCGTCCACGACGTCGTCGAGGAGGACGGGCGTCCCTGGATCGTCATGCAGCTGGTGGAGTCGCGCTCCCTCGGCAAGGTGCTGCGCCAGGACGGGCCGCTGCCGCCTCGGCGGGTCGCGGAGATCGGCCTCAAGCTGCTGGAGGCGCTGCGCGCCGCCCACGCCCAGGGAGTGCTGCACCGCGACGTCAAGCCGGAGAACGTGCTGCTGGCCGACGACGGCCGGGTGGTGCTGACCGACTTCGGCATCGCGACGCTCGAAGCCGAGACCGCGCTGACCATGACCGGCATCGCGGGCACGCCCGCGTTCATCCCGCCGGAGCGCATCAAGGGCGGCAGCGCGCAGCGTGAGTCCGACCTGTGGTCGCTCGGCGCGACCCTGTACGCCGCCGTCGAGGGCAAGCCCCCGCACGACCGGGGCGGGGCGCTGCCGACCATGCACGCCATCCTGAACGACGAGCCCGAGCCCCCGGTCCACGCCGGGCCGCTCGCCCCCGTCCTCGAAGGGCTGCTCCGCAAGGATCCGGCGCTGCGTATGCCCTACAAGGAGGCTGAGCGGCTGCTGCGCAGGGTGGCCGAGGGCGGGAGCGCCCGGCCCGCCAGGACCGCCGTCATGCCCGCCGTGAGCCCGGGGGGCGAGACCGATCCCGGGATTCGCTTCCAGCCCGGCGCCGTCCCCGAGACGGGCGCGAAACTGGACTCCGTACCCTCGGACTCCCGCTCCCAGGACTCCAGGGACGCCCAGGATGCACGGGACTCCGGGAGCGAGGAGCCGGGGAAGGCCGCCGCCGTACGGCCGAAGCCCGCCCCCGCGGCGGCAGGTTCCGCGGAGAAGGTGGAGGCCGCACCGGAGAAGGCCGCGGCGAAGGACGGCCAGGCTCCCGACGCCGGAGCGGGTCCGCGGGCTCCCGAGGCCGGAGCGAGCTCGAAGGCGGGCCGTCCCGCCACCGACGCTCCCCCCGCGTCCTCCGCCGCCGAGGCCGCGCCACCGATCCTGCCCAGGTTCGCCCCGAAACCGAAGCCCGCCGCCGGGAAGAAGCCCGAGCCCAGGCCCGCCGCCGAGGCCGCGGCGCCCCCGGTCCCGTCCAGGGCCGAGGTCTCTGCGCCCCCGGTCCTGCCCCGGTTCGCTCCCAAGCCGAAACCCGCTCCCGAGCCCGCCCCGAAGCCCGGCCCCGCCCCGAAGCCCGAGCCCACCTCGAACGAGCCCGCCGCCGAGGCCGTGGCGCCGGTCCTGCCCAGGTTCGCCCCGAAACCGAGACCCGCCGCCGACGCGCAGCCCGAGCCCGCCGCCGCCGACGCGACGGTCCGCGCGACGAAGCCGGGCACGGCGCCCTCCGCGTCCGCGGGCCCCGCCACCGGGAAGAGGCCCGCCGCACCCGCGACGAGCCGCGAGGACGCCCCACCGGCCGTGAAACCGGGAGCGAAACCGGAGACGGGGCCGGGATCCGAGCGTCAGAGGCCCGCCTCCCGCCCCAACCCCTTCCCACCCGTGGGACGCGAGCCGGAGCCCGCCAGGGAACGGGAGCCCGCCTCCGCGTCCAGGGCCGAGCCCGCTCCCCCGGCCCCCGCCTACGGAGGCCACGAGGCCGACACCCTCGCCCCCCAGAGGTCGGGCACCTCCCCGGTGAGGCGGGGACTGCTGGTGCTCCTGCCCGCGCTGCTGATCGTCGGCGGGATCGCCGGCTGGCTCGGCCTGCGCAGTGGCGACGACACCGAGACCCCGCAGGCCAGGCCGGGCGAACCGGGCGCGTCCAGCGCGTCGAACGCCCCGAGCGGCGCCGCCGAGACGACCTCGGAGGGCTCGCCGGGCCCGGAGACGTCACCGTCCTCCCCCGCGTCCCCGTCGTCCTCGCCGGAGGAGCCCTCGGCCTCCCCATCGGCCAGCCCGAGTCCCACCAAGACGGAGGAGAAGTCCCCCCTCCCCTCCGGCTGGAGGATGCACAAGGACTCCAACGGCTTCTCGATCGGCCTGCCCAAGGGGTGGTCCGTGGAGAAGCGGCCCGGCCAGCAGGTGTGGTTCCGCGGGCCCGAACGGACGAGCTTCGTCTTCGTCGAGTACGTCGACAAGGCGGGTCCCGACCCGAAGAAGGACTGGGAGAACCAGGAGAAGGTCATGCGGGGCCAGTTCAAAGGCTACGAGCGGGTCCGGATCGCGAACGTCAAGTACATGGTGAAGGCCGCCGACTGGGAGTTCACCTGGAACACCAACTCGGGCAAGGCCCGCGTGATCAACAGAGGGTTCGTCACCAAGGGCGGCCGGGGGTATGCGATTTACTGGCATACCCTGTCCAAGGACTGGAAGAAGAACATGCACCTCTTCGAGGGGTTCACCGCGACCTTCTCCTCGAAAAAGTGAGCGGGAGCCCTACCGCCTGCGGTGGGTGACCTGGGAGGGCGGGGATGGCGGAGAGAAAGGTGGCGGGCCGCTACCGGCTGCTCGAACACATCGGCGAGGGCGGCATGGGCATCGTCTGGCGCGCCCACGACGAGCTTCTCGACCGGGTGGTGGCCGTCAAGGAGGTCCGCTACCGGGGGGTCGACGAGGCCGCCCGCACCGACCTGAACCGGCGCACCATCCGCGAGGCCAGGACCGCCGGGCGCCTCGACCACCCCTCCGTGGTCATCGTGCACGACGTGGTCGAGGAGGACGGGCGTCCCTGGATCGTCATGCAGCTCGTCCGGTCCCGGTCGCTGGGTGAGATCGTCCGCTCGGGCGGGCCGCTCCCTCCCGAGCGGGTCGCCTCGGTGGGGCTGCACGTGCTGGGCGCGCTGCGGGCCGCGCACGCCGAGGGGGTGCTGCACCGCGACGTCAAGCCGGAGAACGTGCTGCTGGCCGACGACGGCCGGGTGGTGCTGACCGACTTCGGCATCGCCTCCATGACGCAGGAGACCGGCATCACCCGTACGGGCGCGATGGTCGGCACCCCCGCGTTCCTGCCTCCCGAGCGGCTGCACGGGCTGCCCGCCACCCCCGAGTCGGACCTGTGGTCGCTCGGGGCGACGCTGTACGCGGCCCTGGAGGGTCGTCCGCCGTTCGAGCGGGCCACGGCCGCCGCCACCATGATGGCGGTCCTGCACGGCGAGCCGAGCCCCATGACCCACTCGGGTCCGCTGTCGATGGTGATCCTCGGGCTGATGGCCAGGGATCCCGCTGCCCGGATGGTCCCCGACCAGGCCGAGGCCCTGCTCGGCCGCGCCTCCTCCCCCGGGCCGGTCTCCGGGCGGGCCGCGCGGGCGTACGGCTCTCCCGGCTCCCTCAGCTCTCCCGGTTCCCCCGGCTCCCCTGGATTCCCGCCCGAGCCGCCGCGCGCCGACCCGCCCCCGCTCCGGGACACCGCGCAGAACCCAGCGCGGGACACGGCGTGGGAGACGGCGCAGAACGCGGCGCGAGACGCGTGGCAGCCCGCGTACGGTGACCCGCCGGGCGGTCCCGGGCAGCCCCGCCACCCGGCCGCGCACACCCACCCCGGGCAGTCCCCGTACGCGTCCGGGCACACGCACCCCGAGCGGTCCCACCCCCCGGCCGCGCGCACCCGGCCCGAGCAGCCTCCGTACCCGTCCTCCGCCCCGTACGCGCACCCTGGACAGTCCCCATACACACCCGCCGAGTCCTACCCGCACCCCGGGCAGCCTCCGTACACACCCTCCGAGCCGTACACGCACCCCGGGCAGCCGTACGCGCACCGTGAGCTGCCTCCGCACGCGCGTTCCGGGCAGCGGGCGTACGGCTCCGAGCCCTCGTCGCCCTCGTCGTCGCCCCTCTCGTCTCCCGGCTCGTGGCCGGGGCGGGAGCAGCCCACGGACACCGGGACCGAGCCCGCGCGGCGGGCGAGGGCGGGGCGGCTCGCGCTCCTGGCCGGGGTGCCCGCGCTCGCGGTGACGGTCGGGGTCGGCGCGTGGCTGCTCCTGCGGGATCCCGGCGCCCCGGCGGACACCGGTGACAACCGGGCCGACGTCACGGCCCCGATCACCGAACCCACCCCCTCCACGCCACCGGAGACGTCCGCCACCCCGGAGGCGACGCCGCGTCCGGCCAGGACCATCCCCACGGGCTGGCGGCTGCACCGCGACCCGATGGGCTTCTCCGTCGCGGTGCCCAGAAGCTGGCAGGTCAAGCGGTTCTCCGGCCGCGACAGGGTGGAGTTCCGCGCCCCCGGCGCGAGCGGTGTCCTGTGGATCGAGTCGACCGACGACCCGGAGAAGAACCCGGTCAGGCACTGGCAGAAGGTGGAGAAGGCCGGGAGGGCCGACAACGTCTGGCCCGGCTACCGGCGGATCGGCATCACCTCGCTGACGTACCGGGGGGTGCCGGCCGCCGACTGGGAGTTCCTCTACCTCAAGAACGGGGTCCGTACCCGCGTCCTGGACCGGGGCTTCCGCACCCTCGCCGACAAGCCGTACGCGATCTACTGGGAGAGCCCGGCCTCCGGGTGGGACCGCTCGTTCTTCGACACGTTCACCAGGACCTTCCGATCATGAGCGGCCTGGAGAGAGCGCGTTTCTGGCGTACCCCGGCCCTGCCGGGGGTGGAACTCCTCAAGGCCAGATACGTGACCCACCGGTTCCCGCCGCACGCGCACGACAGCTACGCGATCGCGATGGTCCTGTCCGGGCTGGAGGAGTTCGCCTACCGGGGCAGCGTCCACCGCGTGGGTCCGGGCAGCCTGGCCATGCTCAACCCCCATGAAGTCCACGACGGCCACGCGGGCGTCCCCGACGGGTGGTCCTACCGGGTGCTGTACCCCTCGGTCGAGTTCGTCTCCGGGATCGCCGCCGAGCTGATGGCCGGGCACGGCACCCCCAGCTTCCCCGAGACCGTCACCTACCACCGGCCCACCGTCGCGCTGCTGCGGGCCGCGCACGACGCCGCGGAGGGGAACGACGACCTCACCTCCTCGACGCTGGCCCGCACGGCCTTCGCCGCGCTGCTCACCCGCCACGCCTCCCGCCGTCCCGCGGACGCGCCACGCCGGGACAACGACCCGGCGGTACGGCGTGCCAGGGAGATCCTGCACGAACGGCTCGTCGACCCGCCCACGATCGAGGACCTGGCGCGGGCGGTGGACACGGGACCCTTCGCCCTGATCCGGGCCTTCAAGACGGCCACCGGGCTGCCTCCGCACGCCTACCTGAACACGCTGCGGATCATCCGGGCCCGGCGGCTGCTGCAGGCGGGAACACCTCCGGCGCAGGTCGCCGGGGACGTGGGATTCACCGACCAGGCCCATCTGAGCAGGCACTTCACCCGGACGGTCGGCGTGCCACCGGCCGCGTACCAGCGCGCAGGAACGTACAAGACCAGGGCTTAAAAGCGGACATAAGCTCACCTCCCATGGAAACAACCACTCGTTCCTCCGCGGTCAGGGACGGACTGGGCGTGGGGGTCGCCGTCGGGCTGTCGGGGGTGGCCTTCGGCGCCGCGGCGGTCACCGCGGGGCTCAGCGTCGCGCAGGCGTGCGTGCTGAGCCTGTTCGCCTTCACCGGCGCGTCGCAGTTCGCCCTGGTCGGCGTCGTCGCGGGCGGCGGCAACCTCGTCGCGGGCACGGCGGGCGCGATGCTGCTGGGCGCCCGCAACAGCCTGTACGGCCTCCGCCTGGCCGGGGTGCTCGACCTCCGGGGATGGCGCAGGCCGCTGACGGCCCACGGGGTGATCGACGAGACGACGGCGGTCGCCCTGGCCCAGCCGGACGAGGAGTCGACCAGGACGGCGTTCCTGGTCACCTTCGCCAGCCTCTACGTGACCTGGAACGCCACCACCCTGGTCGGCGCGCTGGGCACCTCCTGGGTGGCCGACCCCTCGGTGTTCGGCCTGGACGCGGTCGGCCCCGCGACGTTCCTCGCCATCCTGTGGCCCCGGCTCACCGGGGGCGGCGCCGAGGCCCGCGCGCTGCGCCTGATCGCGGGCGGCGGCGCGGCGGTCGCGCTGGCCGCGACCCCGTTCACCCCGCCGGGCGTGCCCGTGCTGCTCGCGTCCGTGGCCGTGCTCGCGGTGATCCTGAGGAAGCCCAGGTGACCGTGCTCGCGGTGATTTCGAGAGGACCCAAGTGACCGTGCTCGCGGTGATCCCGAGGAGACCCAAATGACCATCTGGTGGGCCGTCGTCGCCACCTGCGCCGCCTGTTACGCGCTGAAGCTCGCCGGGCTGTCGGCGCCGCGCCGCCTCCTCGACCACCCGGGGGTGCAGCGCTTCGCGACGCTGGTGCCGGTGGCCCTGCTGGCGGCGCTGATCGCGGTGCAGACCTTCGGCGCGGGGCAGGCGCTGCACCTCGACTGGCCGCGTACCGCGGGGATGGGTGCCGCCGTCGTGGCACTTCTGCTGCGCGCCCCGTTCCTGGTGGTCCTCGCGGCGGCGGCCGTCGCCACCGCCGCGCTGCGTCACGTCCTGAGCTGAGCCCACCGCGCCTCACGCGGCGGGCGTTCACTGCCCCGGTGTCCCTTGCCGAAAAGACCCAGCTGCCGGGAAAGCCCGTCCGTCGGGAAGGTCAGGCCGTCGGGAAGGCTCGTCTTTCGGGAAGGCCCGGCCGCCGGGGAGGTCCGGTGCGACATCGGCCGGGACCTTCGCGTACCGGGCCGGGGGTGTCAGTGCCGCGCCGCGCTCCGGGCCGGGCCGGGGTCGTCGCCTCGCGCCGCGTCCGCCGCCCGGCCGTGGTCGCCCGCGCCGCGCGGGAACCGTACGCGGAAGGTGGCCCCGGCGCCGGGGCGGGAGGTCACCGTGGCGTCGCCGCCGTGCGCGGCGGCGACGGCGGCGACGATGGACAGCCCGAGGCCCGCGCCCCCCTGGCGGGCGCCGTCGCGGGGGTGACCGGCCCGGTGGAAGCGCTCGAAGACCAGGGCGCCCTGCTCCTCGGTGAGGCCGGGCCCCTCGTCGGCCACCTCGACCACGGCGTGCTCGTCGTCCACCCGGATCCTGACGACCGCCGCGGTCCCCTCGGGGGTGTGGCTGAGCACGTTGGCCAGCAGGTTGCCGACGGTCTGGCGGATCCTGGCGGCGTCGCCGGGCACCTCGACGGGTCCGTCGCACTCCAGCGACAGCGGCCTGAGCGGCTCGATGGCGAGGGTGTCGGCCACCGCGTCGGCGGCGAGCGCGGTCAGCTCCACCGGGGCGCGCTCCAGGGGACGGCCCTGGTCGAGGCGGGCCAGCAGCAGCATCTCGTCGACCAGGGAGCCCATCCGGGTGGCCTCGGCCTCGATCCTGCGCATGGCCTTGGCCAGGTCCTCGGGCCGGGTGTCCGCGCCGCGCCGGAACAGCTCGGCGTAGCCTCGGATGGAGGCGATCGGAGTGCGCAGCTCGTGGGAGGCGTCGGCGACGAAGCGGCGCAGCCGGTCCTCCGACGCCCCCCTCTCGCGGAACGCCTCCTCGATCTGGGCGAGCATCTGGTTGAGCGCGTGGCCCAGACGGCCCACCTCCCCGGTGGCGGGCGCCGCCTCGATGCGGCGTTCCAGGTTGCCCTCGCCGATGGCCGCCGCGGTCTCGACGATGCGGTCCAGCGGGCGCAGCCCCCGGCGGATCAGGTGGGTGGCGAGCAGGGTCAGGCAGACGAGCGCGAACGCCGAGGAGCCGATCATGACCAGGGCGACGCGTTCGGTCAGCTCGTCGGAGGCGGCCACGAGTGCCTCGGGGGTGGTCAGGGCGAGCAGCCGGGCGCTGCCGTGGCCGCGCCAGTCCTGCAGCGCGCCGAACGTCGCCCCGGCCGCCGTCCCGAGCGCCAGGGCCACCAGGCCCACGACGGTCAGCACGAGGCGGGTCCGCAGCGACATCAGTCTTCCCTCGGCAGGCGCAGGACGTATCCCACCCTGGGCACGGTGTGGATGAGCGGCGGGTGTGACGCGTCGACCTTGCGGCGCAGGTAACTGATGTAGGTCTGCACGACCCCGTCGTTGCCGCCGAAGTCGTACTCCCACACGTAGTCGAGGATCTGCCGCTTGGAGACGACCTTGCCCGCGTTGGCCGCCAGGAAGCGCAGCAGCTTGAACTCCGTCGGGGTGAGGTCGACGCGCCGCCCGTTGCGCCACACCTCGTGGGCGTCCTCCTCGATGACCAGGTCGGCGAAGGTCACCCGGCCGCCCTCGGCGCCGGTCCGCCGGGTCCGGCGCAGCACGGCGCGGATCCTGGCGATGAGCTCCTCCAGGCTGAACGGCTTGGTGACGTAGTCGTCACCTCCCACGGTCAGCCCGCCGATCTTGTCCTCGGTGGCGTCGAGGGCGGTGAGGAAGACCACGGGCACCTCCGAGCCCGTGGACCTGATCCGGTGGCAGACCTCCGTGCCGAGCACGTCGGGCAGCATCACGTCCAGGACGATCAGGTCGGGACCGAAGGTCTCGGCCAGCGACACCGCCGCGGCCCCCGTCCCGGCGATCGCCGTCTCGAACCCCTCGTAGCGAAGTGCAGTTGCGACGAGATCGGCGAGATAGGGCTCGTCATCTACGACCAGTATGCGGCTCACCCGACAAGTCTCACCCGGAGGATCTTAAAAAGACCATAGAAAACTCTGTGAAGAGCGATTCACAGGCCGCTCTAAGGACGACCACACAACCATTGAAGATCGTTTTGTTGCACTGGAGGCCATGGAGAGAATCTCGGTTTTCGTACTGCGGCGCAAGGGGCTGATCGCCCTGCTCGCCGTCCTGGGATTCCTGGTGGGCATGGGCGCGACGCCGATCGCGATTCAGCGGCTCTCCGAGGAATACTCACATGCGGGAATGCCCGCTTTCGATGCTAATCGGGAAATCGTCAGAATCTACGGAAATGGCGGTTATCAACGGCCATTTGTCCCAGTTGTCGTGCTTCCTGAGGGAACGCGCGCCGAGGACAGCAAAGAGGTCATCGGCCGCGCCTTCGCCGCCGTCTCCGCCAAACTCCCCAAGGCCCGCGTGGTCTCCTACGCGAGCACCGGCGACCCCCGGCTGATCGGCACCGACGGCCGGACCACGTTCGGGCTGGTCTTCCCCGGCACCTACTCCGACGGCAGCCCGCCGGGCGGCGGCCTCGGGGAGACGCCGGACGAGAGCCCGGTCATCGCCGGGGCGATGACCCCGGTGCTGCCCGCGGGCACGAGCGTCCACGTGACGGGCCTGGACACCCTCGCGCCGAGCGTGGACGCGGGCGGCGTGGACGTGCCCGCCAAGATCGGTATCGGGGTGCTCGCCGCGGTGGCCGTCCTGCTGCTGGTGTTCCGCTCGGCGCTGGCCTTCGTACCGCTCCTCATCTCGGTCCTGTCCGTCTTCCTGTCGTTCATCGTGATCCTGCTGCTGACGCTGGTGACGACCGTGCACGACGTGGCCCTCACCACGATGCCCCTGCTGGGCCTGGGCATCGCGGTCGACTACTCGCTTCTGCTGGTGGCCCGCTGGCGGGAGGAACAGGCGGGCGGGCACCGCGGCGACGAGGCCGTGCACCGGGCCATGGCGGGCGCCGGGCGGGCGGTGCTGTTCAGCGGCGTGGCGGTCGCGGTCGGCCTGGTGACCATGGTGGTGCTGCCGGTGCCGTTCCTGCGCAGCCTCGGCCTCGCCGGGATGATCATCGCGGCGATGAGCGTGGCCACGACGCTGACCGTGCTGCCGGTGCTGCTCGCCCTGGCCGGGCAGCGGCTCGACCGCAGGCGCGCCCGCGCGGGCCGGGACGAGCTCCCCTTCCAGCGCGAGGCACGGGCCGGGCGGGCCTGGTCGGCGTGGGCACGCGGCGTGGTGCGGATGCGCGTGCTCGCCACCCTGCTCACCGGCGGGCTGCTGGTGGCGCTGACGGTGACCGCCCTGAACGTCAACCTCGGCCTGCCGGAGAGCAAGAACCTGCTGGCCACCGGCCCCGGCCACGAGGGGCTGTCCGCGCTGCGCCAGGCGGGCGTCCCCGAGGGCTCGATCACCCCGTTCGACGTCCTGGTGACCGGTGACCCAGGCCTGGCCGCCGAACGGCTGAGGGACGTGGAGGGCGTGTCCGCGGTGCTCGCCCCCGACGACCCGTCCTGGCGCCGCCAGGGCACCGCCGTCATCACCGTGCTTCCGACCTCGGAGAACGGCACCGAGGCCGGTGAGGCGACCATCACCCGGGTACGCGAGGCGGCACCGGCCACCGCGCGCGTCGGCGGCAACGCGGCGCAGAGCATGGACTTCCAGGAGAGCACCTACGGGGCGTTCCCCTGGATGCTCGGCCTGATCGCGCTGGTCACGTTCGTCATGCTGGCGCGGGCGTTCCGCTCGCTGCTGCTGCCGCTGAAGGCGATCGTCCTCAACCTGCTCTCGCTGGGCGCGGTGATCGGCGCGATGGTGCTGCTGTGGCAGTTCGGCTGGGGGACGAGGGAACTGCTGGACATCCAGCCGACCGGCTCGATCGGCGAGTTCGTGCCGCTCACCATCTTCGCCTTCCTGTACGGCCTGAGCATGGACTACGAGGTGTTCATCCTGGCCAGGATGCGTGAGGAGTACGACAGGTCGGGCAGCACGGAGCACGCGGTGATCGAGGGCGTGGGCCGCACCGGGCGGCTGGTCACCTCGGCGGCGCTGATCCTGTTCATCTCCTTCACCGCGCTGGCCATGACCCCCGAGCTGGACGTGAAGGTGTTCGCCAGCGGCCTGGCCCTGGGCATCTTCCTGGACGCCACCCTCATCCGCGGCGTCCTGGTCCCGGCCGTGGTCGCGATGATGGGCCGCTGGAACTGGTGGCTGCCCACCTGGGCCGCGCGGCTCCTGCGGGTGGAGCCCTCACCGCTGAGGAGGGAGAACCCCGAGCCCGCCCGGATCCCGGAGCCGGTCTGACTCCTCCCGGACCGGCCTTACCCGATGGAGACCTCGGCGATCCCGGAGCCGCCCCAGAACCCGCCGGACCCCGGACCACCATCCGGGGCCCGGGGTCCGGCGGACAGCGTGAACGGCCACCGCCCGCGACAGGCGGTGGCCGTTCACCCGTCCCCTCTCCGGGCGACCCGCCAGAGATGGCGGCACCGCGAAAAGCGACGCCCGGACAGCGGAACGGCACCACCACGAAAAGCCGCGCCCGGACAGTGGAGCGACACCATCGCGAAAGGCTCGCAGACAGCGGAACGGCATCATCGCGGAGAGCCACCCCCGGACTGTGGAAGGGGGCACCATCGCGAAGTGCCCCCCGGACAGCGGAACGACATCACCGCGAAAGGCCACCCCCGGACAGCGGAACAGCACCACCACGAAAAGCCCCCGGACAGCGGAACGGCCACCGCCCCGGGAAGGCGGTGGCCGTTCACGTTTTCCCTCTCCGGGCCGTCAGACGGCGGTGAGCACCGCTGCGGAGTTGAAGCCGCCGGAGCCTCGGGCCACGACCAGCGCGGCCGAGAGCCCCTCCACCCTCCTGGGCTCGGTGACCAGGTCCATGCCCTCGGGGGCGACGGTGCCGACGGTCGGCGGGATCACCCCTTCGGCGAGGGCCAGGGCCGCCCAGGCGAGGTCGAGGGCCGCGCCGCCGGAGCACAGGCGGCCGGTCATCGTCTTGGGCACCGTCACCGGCACGCGGCGGTCCCCGAACACCTCCCGCAGCGCCGCCGCCTCAAGGGAGTCCCTGACCACGTCCCCCGCCCCGTCCGCGAAGACCACGCCGACGTCGTCCGGGCCGAGCCCGGCACGGGCGATCGCCTCGCGCATGGCCCTGGCGTACTGACGGTGGTCGGGGGCCGGGTCGCTCACGTGGTGGGCGTCGTGGGTGGAGGCGGTCCCGGCGATCTCGGCGTAGACCGTCGGGGCACACCTGCCGAGGGCGCTGTGCCGGTCCTCCACGATGAGGATCGCGCCCCCCTCGCCGGGGACGTGGCCGGTCGCGTCGGGCGCGAAGGGCCGGTAGGCGCGGGCGGGGTCGGTCGCGCGGCTCACCGCCGCCTCACCGGCCTGGCAGGCCAGCGCGTACGGCGACAGCGGCGCCTCGGTGCCCCCGGTCACGACGACCTCGGTACCGGCACGGATCAGCCGTGCCGCCTCGGCCAGCGCGTCGATCGCCCCGGCCGCGTCCGCGACCAGCACCCCGCAGGCACCCTTGAGCTGGTGCTTGATGGACAGCTGGCCGCTGCTCGCGGCGTAGAACCAGCCGATGGACTGGTAGGCGCTCACCGCCCGCGGCCCCTCTCTCCACAGCGCCTGGATCTCGCGCTGGCCGAAGGCGTTCCCGCCCGAGGCGGCGGCGGTCACCACCGACAGGTCGAACGGGTCCTCCCTGGCGGGGTCGAGGGCGGCGTCGGCCAGGGCGAGCTGGGTGGCGGCGACGGCGAACCAGGTCCACCGGTCGGTCTGCACCAGCAGCTTGCTGTCGACGTACTCGCGCTCGTCGAAGCCGGTGACCTCCCCCGCCAGCCCGACCGGCGACCCGGTGGCGTCGAACGACGTCACCGGGCCGATCCGGCTCCGCCCGGACAGGGATCCCTCCCAGTGCCCGGCCACGCCGACGCCCGTCGGGGCGACCACACCGAGCCCGGTGACGACCGCCCTGCGGTCGCTCATCGGACCGCCTCCGGCTCGGAGAGGATCATCGCGGACTGGAACCCGCCGAAGCCGCTGCCCGCGGAGAGCGCGTGCCCGGCGGTCACCTCGCGTGCGACCAGGGGCGTGTAGTCCAGGTCGCACTCGGGGTCGGGGACGGTCAGGTTGGCCGTGGGCGGGACCACGCCCCGCTGCAGGACGAGGGCGCAGGCGGCCATCTCGATCGCGCCGATCGCGCCGAGCGAGTGGCCGATCACCGACTTGATCGAGCTGATCGGCACCCGCCGGGCGTGGTCGCCGAGGCTGCGCTTGTAGGCGGCCGTCTCGTGCCGGTCGTTCTGCTTGGTCCCCGACCCGTGGGCGTTGACGTAGCCGATGTCCTCGGGATTGAGCGCGGCCTGGTCGAGCGCGTGGACGATGGCCTCGCCCAGTTCCAGGCCGTCGGGCCGCAGCCCGGTCATGTGGAAGCCGTTGGCCCGCGCGGCGTAGCCGGTGATCTCGCAGTAGACGCGGGCGCCGCGCCGCCGGGCGTGCTCCAGCTCCTCCACCACCAGCACCGCCGCGCCCTCACCGAGCACGAAGCCCCTGCGCCCGGCGTCGAAGGGACGCGAGGCCGTCTCGGGCTCGGCGTTGCTCGGGCTGGTGGCGCGGATGGCGTCGAAGCACGCCACGGTGATCGGGGAGATCGGCGCGTCCGACGCCCCGGCGAGCATCATGTCCGCCTCGCCGTCCTGGATGAGCCGGTACGCCCGGCCGATGGCGTCGATGCCGGAGGTGCAGCCGGTCGAGACGACGGCGGCCGGGCCGTTCAGGCCGAACCGGACCGCCAGCTCGGCCGCCGCGCTGGAGGGCACCAGCGACTGGTAGAGGAACGGCTTGAGGTGACGGTGGTCCACCTCCCAGTCCGTGCCCCGGTCGCTGGCGACCACGTACTCCTCCTCAAGGGTGATGGTGGCCCCGACCGCCGAGCCGAGGCTGACCCCGGCCCGTTCCGGATCGGCCGCGCCGAGGTCGAGGCCGGAGTCGGCCAGCGCCTCGTCGGCGCCGGCGACGGCCAACTGGGTGAAGCGGTCCATGCGCCGGATCTCGCGCGGGGTGAGCCCGTGGGCGGCCGGGTCGAAGTCGATCTCGGCCGCGATCTGGGAGCGGAACGGGGACGGGTCGAAGGCGGTGACCCGGCGGATGGCCGGTTTGCCGTCCACGATCCGGTTCCAGAACTCCTCCCGGCCCACCCCGCCCGGGGCGATCACCCCGATGCCGGTGACGGCGACCCGTCTCACGGTCCCACCTTCTCGGGGTACGGCTCGGTGTCCACGTGCCCGAGTTCGGGGCTCGGGGCGAGCGGGCTGAGCTGGAAGACCACGAGCGCGTCGTCGTCGCCGACGTTGGTGAGGCGGTGCCTGACCTCGCGGGGGATCAGCAGCGCCTGCTCGGCGCCGACGGTGAGCGGCTCACCGTCGAGGTCCACCCTGAGCGTCCCGGTCGCGACGAACACGTACTCCTCGGAGTAGGGGTGGTAGTGCTCGGAGACGCCCTCCCCGGGCGCCAGGCGCACGGCCCCGCAGAAGCCCGACGAGGAACCGCAGGTCACCGGGGAGACCAGGGTGCGCAGGTCGCCGCCGCGCCGGGTGTTGGACGGCACGTCGTGGAACCCCACGACGCGGCGGCGGCTCCTCTCCACCTTCTCCTTGATCAGCGCCATCTGGATCGCGGAGTTGGCGTTGATCCGGTCGGTCATCCCCCGGGTGTCGACGGGCGCCCCGGGCCTCATGTGGAAGTCCTGCGTCCAGCGCATGCGGGTACGGTCGGGGCCGAGCTCCTCGTAGACCCAGGTGATGTTCATGAACTCGAACGGCCCGGTCTCCACCCGGCGTGCCCTGACCGTCCAGGTGTCGCGGTCCCAGGAGCGCTCCGACACCCAGGACCAGACGCGGTCCTGCTCGTCGGGATGCATGGTGAGCCGGAAGGTCACCGAGTCGTCCGACTCGGTGAGGACCTCCACCTTGGCGTACTCGGAGAACAGCTCGGGCCAGGCCCGGACGTCGTTCGTCCGGTCCCAGACGAATCCGATGGGCGCGTCGATCTCGATCGTGTTGTCGGTGTGTCCGATCATGGTGTGCGTTCGCCTCCTCAGGCGCCGGTCGCGGCCAGCCGCTCGGTCACGAGGTCCCTCATCAGGGACGGCGTGGCCTGGGCCGTCAGCTCTTCCTCCACGTCCACGCCGAACCGGTCCTGGATGCGGGTGGCGATCTCCACCCTGGCCAGGGAGTCGAGGTCCAGCTCGTCGAAGCTGAGCCCCAGGGCGTCGTCCCCGGCCGCGGGGTCCAGGCCCACGGAGAGCAGCAGCTCGCGCACGTTCTCGTCGGTGAATGGCATCGTCATCGGTTCCTGTCGTCGGTCGGTGTCCTGGAAGGCGCGGATCGGTGTGTCGGGAAACGCGGGGCGCGGTGTCCTGTGGGGCGCGGGGCGGTGTTCTGTGAGGCGCGAGTCGGTATGTCCTTGTGAGGCCGTAGGTCGGTGTGTTGGGAAGCGCCGGGTCGGTGGGCCGGGGAACGCGGATCCGGTTTCCCGGAGGAAGCGGCCCACGTCCCGGGAAGCGCGGGCCGGGTGTCTCGGAGGGACGGACCGACCCTTCCGAGGAACCGGACCGCGTCCCGGGAGGTCACGGACCGGTGTCCCACGGCGTCAGCCGTCGTCTCGCCGGGCGTCGACCAGCCAGATCCGGGCCTGGCCGACCGCGCGGGGGTCGGCCATCGCGGGGAGGGGACGGCCCAGCTCCCGGGCGAGGCCCGCCTGGTGGGTCACCGTGGCACGCCAGCCGTACCCGGCCAGCCAGGCCACCGGGTCCTCCACCGCCGACCGCCAGGCGGCCCGGGTGGAGGCGAGCCTGCCCATGGCGGGCCGCATCTGCGGCAGCTCGGCGTACGCCCTGTTGACGTGTTCGACGGCGAGCCTGCTGCCGGGGAGCGACAGTTCGGAGACGCGGCCGAGGACGCTCCCCGCGTCGTCCGGCGTGAGGTACATCAGCACGCCCTCGACGAGCCAGGCGATCGGCGCGTCCGGGTCGAGGCCCGCGGCCAGCAGCTCCGACGGCCAGTCCTCGCGCAGGTCGGCGGGGACGACCGTCCGGTCGCAGGCGGGCCGGGCGCCCTGACTGGCCAGTGCCCTCTCCTTGAAGGAGACCAGGTCCGGCAGGTCGACCTCGAACAGGCGGGTGCCCTCGGGCCAGCACAGCCGGAAGGCGCGGGTGTCCAGCCCTGCGGCGAGCAGCACCACCTGCCGCAGGCCCGCCCCCGCGGCCTCGCGCAGCCGGTCGTCGAAGAAGCGGGTACGCAGGACGAAGTGCTCGGCGGCGTGGCGGCCCGCCTCGCTGATCCCGGTGATCCGCCCGGCGGCCTCGACGAGCGGGCCCGCGAGCGGGTCGTCGAAGAGCCGGTCGGGCCGCGCGCTCTCCGCCTCCCTGGCCTGGGTGATCACCACCGCGGTGCGGCTCACGCCCGTGGGCGGCCCTGGCTCCCCCGTGGGTCCGGTCACGCCCCGCTCCTGTCTTCCGCGAGGTCCCCGTCACCGGCGGAACCTCTGTCCTCGGTGAAACCGGTAGAGCTGGTAAGGCCGCTGAGACCGGTGGAGCCGGTGAAGTCGACGGCCATGGTGAGCCGGTACGTCGCGCGGTACACCAGCCGGTCGAACGTGAGGCGCATGAACGCGTCCCGCGCCGCGCAGGCGACCGGGTGCCGCCAGCGGGTCAGCTCGCCGTTGGCCCGCGACCGCCGGACCATCCGGGTGGTGCGGTCCACCCGCCGGGCCTCGTAGGCGGCCAGTGCCGCCGGGACGTCGCCGCGGGCGAGTTCCTCGCCCAGCACGAGGGCGTCCTCGATCGCCTGCCCGGCCCCCTGGCCGAGGTTGAACGTCATCGGGTGGGCCGCGTCCCCCAGCAGCGTCACCGGGCCGTGGCTCCAGCGCCGCAGCGGGGGGCGGTCGAAGATGTGCACCGGGGTGACGTCGTCCGCCCCGGTGGCCGCGATCAGGCCGGGAATCGGCTCCGGCCAGCCGTCGAACTCCGCGGCCAGCAGGCCGAGGGGGCTCTCGCCGAGCCTCGGGGAGATCCGGTCGCCGAGCACCCCGTCCCAGTAGACGCGGTCGTCGGCGAGCCGGTAGCAGACGAACCACCGGCCCCGGCCCCACGTGCTGAGGAAGGTGTGCTCGGGCACCCCCGAGCCAGGCAGCCGGATCACCCCCTGGAAGGCGGTGAACCCGGCGTAGCGGGGCGGCGGGTCGCCGGGGAGCAGCGCGGCGCGTACGGCCGAGCGCAGCCCGTCGGCGCCGACGAGCAGGTCGGCCCGCTCCTCGCGGCCCCCGTCGAACCGGGCGACGACGCCGTCCCCGGTCGCGGTGTGGCCGGTGAAGCGGGAGCCGGTCACGAGGTCGTCCCCGACCCGGTCGGCGAGGAGGGCGTGCAGCCCGGGGCGGCCGACGGCGTGGACGGGGGCGTCGAAGTGTCCCGCCATGCGTGCCATCGACCATTCCGCGATCCTGCGGCCGCGCGCGTCCTGGAACAGGTGCCGGTGGAGCTCGTGACCGATCTTCCCGACCTCGGGCTCCAGGCCGAGCGCGCGCAGGGCCAGTACGGCGTTGTGCCAGAGCACCAGGCCGTGTCCCGCCCGTGCGGCGCGCGGGTCAGGGGCGCGTTCGTGCACGGTGACCTCGGCTCCCGCGGCCCGCAGCGCGAGCGCCGCGGTCAGCCCGCCGATGCCGCCCCCGACGACGATCACCTTCACGAGGGCTCCCGCGCGACGGCGGCGGCCACGGGGGACCCCGTCTCCTCGCGGACCAGGAAGCGCAGGGAGCGGGCCTCGGTCATGCACGCGCGCAGGGGCCCGACGAGCTCGCGGTGCTCCTCGGCCGCCTCCCAGGTGAGGAAGTCGGCCAGCTCGCGCCACTCGCTGGTGATCAGCCACTGCTCGGGGTCGGTGGCCGACTGGCAGACCTGGTCCCTCAGGTGCCCGGGGACGCCTCCGGACACCTGGTAGCGGATCTTCTCGTAGGCCGCCAGGAAGTCCTCCCGCCGTTCGGCGGGCACCCTGACGAGGAAGACGATCCTGGCTCTCATCGGGGGCCTCCCACCCCGGGCGGGGGGCCGCCGAGCTCGGAGGTGAACTCGAACCGGCCCAGCACCGGGACGCAGCTGCCGTACAGGCCGTCCGAGGCCTCGCCGGTGAGGAACTCCACGACCCTGGCGACCAGCTCGGGGGTGACGGTGTGGTCGAAGTTCATCCCGGGGCGTTCCCTGCGCTTGTCCGGTGTGTCCGCCATGGTCATGACGACCGTGTTGGCGTGGATGCCGCTCCGCTTCACCTCGTGCGCGATGGAACGGACCCAGGCGACCAGGGCCGCCTTCGCGGCGGTGTAGGCCGACAGCGCGGGCAGCGGCTCGTCGGCGAGCGGGGTGCTGAAGTAGACCAGCCGCGCCCCCTCGGTCAGGTGCGGCAGGACCGCCTGGGTGGCGGTCACCGCCGACAGGAAGTTGTCGCGCAGCATCCGCTCGTAGGTCCCGGCGTCCATCAGGAACAGCGGTCCCGCCCGGAAGCCGCCGACCAGGTGGACCAGGCCGTCGAGACGGCCGAAGCGCCCGATCGCCTCGTCGGCGGCGAGGCGGGCGCCCTCGGGGTCGGAGACGTCCGTGGCCAGCGTCTCGATCCGCCCGGCGACCCCGTAGCGCCGCCGCAGGCCGTCGAGACGGTCCTTGTCACGGCCGGTGAGCAGCAGCCGGTCGCCCCGGCCGCCGAGCCGCTCGATCACGGGCCCGGCGAGCTGCCCGGTGGCTCCGGTGATCAGGAAGACGGGGTCGCTCATCGGACCGGCTCCGCTCGGACCGGCTCCGCGACGCGGGTGGTCACGTGGTCCATCAGCGCCGACATGAAGAAGGCCCGCACGCCCCCGGGGTCGCCCATGTCGCGGGGGACCGCGAGGTGGGCGTCCAGCTCGCGTTCCAGTCTCTGGATGCCCGGCTGCCTGGCCAGGTGCGCCATCACGCTCGGCAGGTTGCCGTCGATCTCGATGACGCGGACGACCGTGGTGCCGTGCATGAAGATCGACGTACTGAGCAGGCGTGTCCCGTCGGGGGTCTCCGTGTCGGGGGGAGCGTAGCCCGACAGCAGTTCCCGCACCGCCGCCTCCGTGCCGGGCCTGATCTGGAAAGTGATCGCGTAGCGCCGCATCGCGGTCTCCCTTGGCCGGTGGCGGCCGTCCGCCGCCTTCGGGAACCAGCCTGTTCGCGGGGGGTCCGGCTGTCTTCCACCCCGTGACCGAACCCGCCGGTCCCCCCTCGGTGGGGTCGTCTCCGCCGCCGGTGGGAGCCCGCGCCCCCGCACCACGGGGTCGTACGGGGGCGCGGGGCGCCATTACGCCGGGCACATAACCCGCCCCACTTTTACTTCAAAACACCGTTGGAGCAATGCCGCACGCGATGATTCGCACCGCTTTACCCACATATCCAGCCATCGCGTATAAGACGGCCCGGCGGGTGGATCTTAAGAATTTCCAAGGCTTCTCTGTGAGAACTCACAGACCACTTGAATGACACGCGAGCCGGTGGTATCCGCTGGCGGGAGCCCATCGAATTGTCCCGGACGCCGCCCGGAGAACATTTCCCGGTATGTGATCTCCATCTCGCGTACCCGAAGAATAGAATCTTAATGAATTCTGTGACGCCCCATATGATTTGCTTGATATAGCCACCTTTTCTGACTACGCTCACCTTTCATGGGGGAACGACGGGGCAAAACAACCCTGAAATGCAAGCACCTCTCATGTTCATCGATCAGCCGATCTCAACGGACCCCAACGGGGTGGGTCCGGTGAGCGACTTCCTCGGCTATCTCGTCTCCGAGCTGAGCTGGACCGATCTGTTGTGCTCCACGGTGGCCGTGATCCTGGCCATCGTGTCGTCCACGATCGACGCCCGCCACGCCCGGACCACACCGGCCGGGAGCGAGAGCATCGCGATGCTCCTGCTCAGCGAGCGGCGCTGGATCGCCCGCAACCTGCACGACGGCGTGGGCCACGGCCTGACCGTCATCGCGCTCCAGGCCAGACGGCTGTCCGGCTCGTCGGTGACGGGGCACCACGTGGCCCAGATCATCGAGGAGACGGCCCAGGCGACCCTGGAGGACCTGCGGGAAACCCTGGCCGCCCTGCGGCAGGAGCCTCCGCCACGGGGACGGCACGGGCTCCCGCGTCAGCGGGACCCGCTGCACGGCCCCGCGTGGGAGGAACCTCCGCGCGGCCCATCGCGAAAGGAGCCGCCACGCGGCCTCTCCTGGGAAGAACCTCCGCGCGGCGACGACGGGGTGCCGCTGTCGACCAGGCTGACCGAGCTCGCCGGGCGCTTTCCCGTCCCCGACCTGGCCCTGCGGCTGCGCAACATCGCCGACGAGCGCCACGTGCCGCCCGAGGTCGCCAAGACCGCCTTCCGCGTCGCCCAGGAGGCCCTGACGAACGCGCTCAAGCACAACACAGGACCGATCCACCTGGACGTCTGCTTCGGTGACGAGCTGAGCGTCTCGGTGGTCAACGAGACGCGTCCCGGCGTGATGGCCGTGGCGGTTCCCGCGCTTCCTCCCGGCAGGCGGGTGCCCGGCAGGCAGGGCGGCACGGGGCTGCCCGGCCTGTCCGAGCGGGTCGCGGAGCAGGGAGGCCACCTGGAGTCGGGGCCACTGGCCGGGGGCGGGTTCGTCACCCGGGCCGTCATTCCCGTGACCCCCGCCATCTTCAGAGAGGACCAGCCATGCGGAAGATCCGTGTCCTGATCGCCGACGACCAGCCGCTGATCCGCAGCGGCCTGCACGCCGTCTTCGACGGGGTCCCCGACATCGTGGTGGTCGGGGAGGCACGGCACGGGATCCAGGCGGTGCAGTCGGTCAAGTCGCTCCGCCCGGACGTCGTGCTGATGGACATCAACATGCCGCGCATGGACGGCATCACCGCCACCAGGGAGATCTGCAAGCTGGGTGCCGACTATCCCGCGAAGGTCGTCATCCTGACCATCTACGACCAGGACGAGCACGTCTTCGAGGCGCTGCGCAGCGGGGCCAGCGGCTTCATCCTCAAGCACACGCCCACCGACCGGCTGGTCGACGCCGTGCGCGAGGCCGCCGAGGGCGACGCCCTGCTGTCGCCCTCGGTGACGAGAAAGCTCATCGACGAGTTCGCCAGGCGCCCGGTGCTCTCGGCCGCGCCGACCGCCGTGCTCGACCAGCTCACCGAACGGGAACGCGAGGTGTTCCGCCTGCTCGTACGGGGCTACGGCAACGACGAGATCGCCCGCACGCTCGTGCTCGGCGACAGCACGATCAAGTCGCACGTCCAGCACCTCTACCAGAAGCTCGGGGTCCGCGACCGGGTCCAGATAGTGATCTTCGCGTACGAGAACGGCCTGGTGGCGGCCACTCCCCGGGGCTGACACGGCTCCGGCGCGCGACGGCGGCCGTCTCCCTCCGGGGAGGCGGCCGTCTCGCGTCCGGCCCGTCTCCACGAACCCGCGACCCACGAACCCGCGAAAACACGAGCCACGAACCCGCAAGCCCGCGAGCCCGCAAGCCCGCGAGCCCGCGAGCCCGCGAAAACACGAGCCCGCCGACCGGCGTGCCCGGTGTGCCCGGCTGTCTCGCGCGCCCGTCCGGCCCGCGAGAAAACCGGAAAGGCACCGGGAGAGGTGCCGGGGAAAGGGACACGGCTCCCCTCGGGGAAGGAGGCGGTCCCCTCCCCGGAGGAGTCCCGGATTCACGCCGGCGGCGGGCGACAGCGGCCGGGGGCGGTTCCTACGGTGGGACGGACCCGATGGACCGGCCACCGAGGAGTGCCCGTGCCCGACCAGATCCTGATCGTCGCCCGCCTCACCCCCGGCCGTTCCGGCGAGGTCTCCCGCCTCTTCGGCGAGTCCGACGCCGGTGAGCTGCCCCGCGCGCTCGGGGTGACGCGCCGCGACCTGTTCCTCTACCGGGACCTCTACTTCCACCACGTCGAGTTCGAGGGCTCCGCCGCCGAGGCGATGGCCACGGCCCGCGGGCGCGAGGACTTCCTGCGGCTGAGCCGGGAGCTCGACCCGCACGTCAGGCCGTACGACCCGGACACCTGGCGCGGCCCCGCCGACGCGATGGCGCGGCGGTTCTACCACTGGACCCCCGAGGAGCGCGCCCTGTGACGATCTCTCCCGCCGCCCCGGCCACCGCGACCGGCCTGTGGTCGCACTGCCCCGGTTGCGCGTCCATCGTGTACGTCCCCCGCCTGGCCCGTACGCGGGGCGTCTGCCCCGAGTGCGGCCACCACCGGCGGCTGGGCGCCGCCGAGCGGCTGCGCACGCTGGTGGACGACGGCTCCTTCCAGCCCGCCCCCCAGGTGCGCGGCGGCGACCCGCTGGGCTTCACCGACTCCCTGCCCTACACCGAACGCCTGGCGCGGGCGCGCGAGCGCACCGGCCTGCGGGACGCCGTCCTCCACGGCACCGCGACGATCGGCGGCCACCGCGTGGTCGTCGCCGCGATGGACTTCTCCTTCCTCGGCGGCAGCATGGGCTCGGCGGTCGGCGAGGCCGTCACCCGCGCCTGCGAGCGGGCGCTGGGCGAGCGCGTGCCGCTGGTCCTGGCCGTCGCCTCGGGGGGCGCCCGCATGCAGGAGGGCTGCCTGTCGCTGATGCAGATGGGCAAGACCGCCCAGGCGATGCGGCGCCTGCGGCGGGCGGGCGTGCTCAGTGTCTGCGTGCTGACCGATCCCACCTTCGGCGGGGTGACCGCCTCCTTCGCCACCCTGGGAGACGTGCTGATCGCCGAGCGCGGCGCGCTCGTCGGCTTCGCGGGGCCGCGCGTCATCGCCTCGGCCACCCGCGAGACGCCTCCCCCGGGGTTCCAGAGCGCCGAGTACCTCGCCGGGCGCGGCATGCTCGACCGGGTCGAACCCCGCGAGGGCCTGCGTCCCCTGCTCGCCCGGCTCCTGTCCACGACCGCCCGTACCGGGGACGAACAGGCCGGGACCGCTCGGCGAACGCCGCTCCCCCCGGGGCCCGCGACGGTGATCCGCGACCCGGACGAGCTGTCCGGCGCGGCGACGGCCGGGGAGACCCTGCGGCTGGCCCGCGACACCCGGCGCCCGACGGCCCTCGACTACATCTGGCACCTGTGCTCGGACTTCGTGGAGCTCCACGGGGACCGCACGCACGGCGACGACCCGGCGATCGTCGGCGGCACCGGCCTCCTCGACGGGACACCCGTGATGATCATCGGTCATCAGAAGGGACACGACACCGGGGAGCTCGTCGCCAGGAACTTCGGTCTCGCCCATCCCGAGGGCTACCGCAAGGCACTGCGGCTGATGCGGCTCGCCGACCGGCTCGGCCTGCCGGTGGTGACCCTCGTCGACACCCAGGGCGCGGCTCCGGGGGTCGGAGCCGAGGACCGCGGGCAGTCCTGGGCGATCGCCGAGTGCCTCGCCGGGATGTCGGAGCTGTCCGTGCCGGTGGTCGCCACCGTGGTCGGCGAGGGCGGCAGCGGCGGGGCGCTGGCCCTGGCGGTGGCCAACCGGGTCCTGATGCTGCGCCACGCCGTCTACTCGGTGATCAGCCCGGAGAGCTGCTCGGCGATCCTGTACGGCGACCCCTCGCACGCTTCCGAGCTGGCCGGTTCCCTGCGGATCACCGCGCCGGAGCTGCTGCGGCTCGGCGTCGTCGACGGGGTCGTGCCGGAGCCCCGGGGCGGCGCCCAGGAGGATCCGCGGGCGGCGATGGACGCGCTCAGGGCGGCCGTACTGGAATCGCTGCGCGAGCTGTCCGGGCTCGACGGCGACGAGCTGCGCAAGCACCGCTACGAGAGGTTCCGCGTGCTGGGGGTGGTCGAGGATGAGTGAGCCGACCACCGGGAGGCCCACCGGGAGGCAGGCTCCCGAGGAGGACGCGCACGCGGCGATGCGGCTGCTGCGCGAGGAGGTCGGCAACCTGGTCAAGACCGTCCCGGGGCCGGTGGCGGGCATCTCCCTGCGGCTGGGCGAGTGCGCCCTGGAGGTGACCTGGGCCTTCCCCCACCCGCCTGCCCAGCCCGCCGCACCCGCCGCCGAGCGGCCCGCCGGGGCGCCCGAGCCGGAGCAGCCCGCGTCGTACGCGGTGACCGCTCCCCTGGTGGGCACCTTCTACGTCGCCGCCGAGCCGGGGGCCCCGCCGTTCGTACGGCCGGGCGACCGGGTGGACGCGGGGCAGACGGTCGGCCTCGTCGAGGCCATGAAGCTCATGAACCCGGTGGCCGCCGGGCACGCGGGCGAGGTCGTCGAGGTGGTCGCGGAGAACGGCGAGCCGGTGGAGTACGGGCAGGTCCTGGTGCGGCTGCGGACGGACGACACGTGAGCTTCGCGAGGATACTCATCGCCAACCGGGGCGAGATCGCGTTGCGCGTGGCCAGGACCTGCCGCGAGATGGGCATCGAGACCGTCGCCGTCTACTCCACGGCCGACCGCGACGCCCGGTTCGTGGCCTACGCCGACAGGGCCGTCCACATCGGCCCGGCCCCGTCGCGGCGCAGCTACCTGTCCGTGCCCGCCGTCATCGAGGCGGCTTTGCAGACCGGGGCGGAGGCGATCCACCCCGGCTACGGCTTCCTGTCGGAGGACGCCGACTTCGCGAGGATCTGCGCGGACAGCGGGATCACCTTCATCGGCCCCGCCCCGGAGGTCATGGAGCGCGTCGGCGACAAGGCGCGGGCGCGCTCCCTGATGGCCGAGGCCGGGCTGCCCGTCCTGCCCGGCAGCGACGGCGCCGTACCCTCCGCGGCCGAGGCCGAGCGGATCGGCTCCGAGATCGGCTACCCGGTCATCGTGAAGGCCGCCGCGGGCGGCGGCGGGCGGGGCATCGAGGTGGCGCGCGACCGGGCGGAGCTGCGCGACGCCTACCGGCGCACCACCGCGCTCGCCCGGCGGATGTTCGGCGACGGCGACGTCTACCTGGAGCGGTTCGTGCCCGTGGCCCGCCACGTGGAGGTGCAGCTGCTGGGAGACTCCGCCGGGAACGTCGTGCACCTGGGAGAGCGCGACTGCTCGCTGCAGCGGCGCAACCAGAAGCTCGTCGAGGAGGCGCCCTCGCCCGCCCTGCCCGAGGAGGTGCGCGGGCGGCTCGGCGAGTACGCCGTGGCCGGGGCGCGGCACGTCGGCTACACCGGGGCGGGGACGATGGAGTTCCTGGTCGGCCCGGGCGGGGAGGCGACCTTCATGGAGATCAACGCCCGCATCCAGGTCGAGCACCCGGTGACCGAGATGCTCACCGGCGTCGACCTGGTCAGGGAGCAGATCCGGGTGGCCGCGGGCGAACCCCTGTCGTTCACCCAGGAGCGGGTCCGTCCCACCGGCGCGGCCATCGAGTGCCGGGTGAACGCCGAGGACCCCGGCGCGGGGTTCCGTCCCGCTCCCGGCCGCCTCACGGTCTTCCGGCCGCCCGGCGGGCCCGGCGTGCGGGTCGACTCCGGGTTCGCCCAGGGCGACGCGATACCGCCCGACTACGACTCGATGATCGCGAAACTGGTCGTCTGGGCGCCCACCCGGGAGGAGGCCGTCGCCAGGGCCGACCGCGCGCTCGCCGAGTTCGCCGTGGAGGGGCCTGGGGTGGTCACCACCATCCCGCTGCTGCGCGCCCTGCTCGCGCAGCCGTCGTTCGCGGCGGGTGAGCACAGCACCGGTTTTGTGGACGCGTTCATGAGTGAGCAGGGACATATACGCTGGTCTGCGTAAACTTTTCTGAATGCCAGCGTAAATCCGGGGTACTCGCCACCACATGACCGATTCTCAGGGAATCATCGGAGCCCGCTACCGCCTGCTCGAACGCATCGGCCGAGGAGGCATGGGAACGGTCTGGCGCGCGCGGGACGAGGTCCTGGGCCGCGAGGTGGCGATCAAGGAGGTCATCCCCTCCCCCGACCTCACCGACCCCGAGCGCGAGGTCTTCACCGTACGGACCCTCAGGGAGGCCCGCGCCGCCGGGCGGATCGGCCACCCCGGGGTGGCGACGGTCTACGACGTGATCGAGGAGCAGGGGCGTCCCTGGATCGTCATGCAGCTCGTCGACTCCCGCACGCTCGGCGCGGTGGTCAGGGAGGACGGGCCGCTGCCGCCGATGCGGGTGGCGCGGATCGGGCTGGAGGTGCTGGGCGCGCTGCTCGCCGCCCACCAGGCGGGCGTCCTGCACCGCGACGTGAAGCCGGACAACGTGCTGCTCGCCAGGGACGGGCGGGCCGTGCTCACCGACTTCGGCATCGCCGTCCTGGAGGGTGACTCGTCGATCACCAGGACCGGCTCGCTCATCGGCACCCCGGCGTTCATCGCGCCGGAGCGGGCGAGCGGCGGACCGGCCGAGTTCGCCTCCGACCTGTGGTCGCTCGGCGTGACGCTCCACGTGGCGGTCGAGGGACGCTCCCCCTTCGAGCGGGCCCACCCGCTGGCGACGCTCAGCGCCGTCATGCACCAGGAGCCGTCACCGATGCGGTTCGCCGGGCCGCTCGCCCCGGTGATCTTCGGCCTGCTGCACAAGGATCCCGCGCGGCGCATGTCCGCCCGCGAGGTGCAGATCCACCTGACCTCGCTGGTGAACGGCACCGCCCCGCAGCCGACCATGCCCATCGAGCTGCCCGTGGGGGTGCCGGGCGAGACGCAGGCCGGGCCGTCCACGGCGGTTCCCGTGGTGGCCGGGGTGCCGGGCCCGGAGGGCGCCCCCACCACCCCGGCCGGGGCCATGCCTCCCCTGCCCCCCGTGTTCCCCGAGCCGGTCCCGGAGCCCGCCCCCCGGGGGCGGCGGCGCCCGGCGATGGCGGCCCTGGTCGCGGCGGCCATCGCCATCGCCGCGACCGCGGGAGGGATGGCGTGGGTCGCCCTCAACTCCCCGCCCCAGGTGCCCCAGGATCCGCCGACCTCTTCGAGCGTGGCGCCCAAGGAGAGGAAGCCCTCGGGCGAGCCCGAGCAGGCGAAGGTACCCGCGCGGAACGACCCCACCGGGAACGGGGGCGGAAACTCCGGCCGCCCGGCCCCCGAGAGGTCGGGGAACGGCGACCCCACCCCGCGGGAGAGGCCGACGGGCGAACCGACCGCCGAACCGTCGGAGAAGCCCTCGGGTAAGCCGTCCCAGGCCCCCTCCGAGGAGCCCGAGGAGAACCCCGCCGACCCGGGACCGGACGAGGGGCAGGGCGAGGGCGACGGGGCCGAGGAGGGCTCGGGCCAGGACAACGCCCCGGGCGAGGGCCAGCAGGGCGACTCACCCGACCAGGTCGACCCCAACGCCGGGACGGCCGCGCTCGGCGACTCCTGAGAAAAACCGGAAGGACCGGAAGGACCTGAGGCCAGGAAGCCCCGAGAAGCCCCCCGAGGACCCCCGGGGAACCGGGCGACCGCGCCGGTGCTAGGACTCGGCGGCGACGATCTCCAGGGCGCGGGCCAGGTCGTCGGGGTAGGCGGTGCTGAAGGAGACCCACTCGCCGCTGGAGGGGTGCTCGAAGGCCAGGGAGACCGCGTGCAGCCACTGCCGGCTCACCCCCAGGCGCGCGGCCAGGGTGGGGTCGGCCCCGTACAGCATGTCGCCGACGCACGGGTGGCGCAGTGCCGACATGTGGACCCGGATCTGGTGGGTCCGGCCCGTCTCCAGCTTGATGTCCAGCAGTGACGCCGCCCGGAACGCCTCGATCGTGTCGTAGTGGGTGATCGAGTCCTTGCCCCCGGACACGACCGCCCAGCGGCCGTCCCCGACGGGGTGGCGGTCGATCGGCGCGTCCACGGTGCCTCGGTGCGGGTCGGGGTGGCCCTGGACCAGCGCGTGGTAGCGCTTGTCGACCGTACGCTCCTTGAAGGCCCGCTTCAGGTGGGAGTAGGCGTGCTCGCTCTTGGCGACGACCATCGCGCCGGTGGTGTTGGCGTCCAGCCTGTGCACGATGCCCTGGCGCTCGGCCGCGCCGCTGGTGGACACCCGGTGGCCGGTGCCCAGCAGGCCGCCGATCACGGTGGGACCGGTCCAGCCGGTGGTCGGGTGGGCGGCCACGCCGATGGGCTTGTTGACGACGACGATGTCGTCGTCCTCGTACACGATGTTCATGCCGGGCACGGGCTCGGCCACCGGCATCGGCGTGGTGGGCGGCGGCGGGAGGGTGACCTCCAGCCACGCGCCGCCGTGGACCCGGTCGGACTTGATCGCGGTCGAGCCGTCCACCAGCACGTCGCCGGAGACGATCAGCTCGGCCGCGCGCGTCCGGGAGAGGCCGAACAGGCGTGACAGGGCGGCGTCGAGGCGCTCGCCCTCCAGCCCGTCGGGGACGGGGAGGCTTCGCCGGTCAGCCATTGTTGTTCTCCTTCGTTTCCTTCGTGTCCTTCGTGGCTCCCGTGTCGCGCGTGCCGTCGATCTGGTAGCCCCGCCAGGCGAGGAGAACCGCCAGGATGCCTCCGCAGACGATCGCCGAGTCGGCGACGTTCCAGACCGGGAAGTGGCCCGGGAAGGTCTCGATGAAGTCGACCACGTGCCCCTGGAACGGCGAGGGCCTGCCGGGGCCGAAGCCCGAGGGCCAGCGGAAGATCCGGTCGGTGAGGTTGCCGAGCGCCCCGCCGAGCAGCAGGCTCAGCGTGACCGCCCAGGGCAGGCTGCGCAGGTTGCGCGCGGTACGCAGGATCGCCACCACGACGACGGCCGCCACGCAGGTGAAGACGATCGTCATCCCGGCGCCGAGATTGAAGGCGGCCCCCGAGTTGAAGATTACCCGGAACTGGAGGAGGTCCGGGATGATCACGAGCGGGTCCCTGCCCTCCAGGGTCCTCAGCACGAGGGTCTTCGTGGCCAGGTCGAGGGCGTAGACGATGGGGACGATCGTCGCGAGGACGGCGATCCGCCGCCGCCTCGGGAGCGGGGCGGCCGGAGCCGCCCCCTCCTCGGTGGTGTCGCCGGTCAGCGGCGCTCCTCCCGCTGCTTGCAGGCCACGCACAGCGTCGCCCTCGGAAACGCCTGAAGGCGCTCCTTTCCGATCGGCTGATGGCACGATTCGCACACTCCGTAGGTCCCCGCGTCGATCCGGGCGATCGCTCGCTCGTTCTGCGCGACCAGGTCGCGCGAGTTCAGGGTAAGGGCGATTTCGCGCTCGCGTTCATACGTCCGGGCTCCGGCGTCGGCCTGGTCGTCGCCCGCCCCGTCGGTGACGTCGCTCGACGCGATCTCCGTCTCGGCTTTGGCGATCTCCTCGGTGAGCTCGCGGATCTCCGTGGCCAGTTTCCCGCGGACCTCCTTGAGCTCCTCGGCCGACCAGGTGACGACGGTGCCGTCCTGGGACGGCGCCACCGCGCTGTTGTCTGCGCGCACGGTCGCGGCCATGGCGGCCTCCTTGCTCGATGGACCGTCTCCAATGTGGTAAACGGTGCGGGCAGCTTAGGTCTCCCATAACAGAACGGCAAACGACCCGCCGCAATGTTTACCACTCCCGTAACATCCGGTCGCTTCCCCCTGATTCCGCCCAGCGGACCTCAATACGGGGAAGCTTCCGGGAGGCGGGTGCGTTATCGTTTGAGCCTGCACGGCGTTGATGGGGACAGCAACCTCCGCACCCCCTCGCACGAGCGACCCGGGGACGGTGCGAGCCCGGGGCGAGACGCGGAGGCACGATCACCCCGGAGCCGCCGGAAGAACGGCCGCGACGACCCGACACAGGCCCGCGGCGGCCCAGTAGACCCGGCAGCAGACCGAAGGAAGAGGGCCTTCCGCGTTCTCGCGAAGGCCAAGGAGGGTGGTACCGCGGGGCCCGATGGCCTCGTCCCTCCACGCCACAGCCGTTTCCAGCGTGGAGGTCCAACCCATTATGTCCGCCTATTTCCGTTCTCTTCCCGCGCAGGTCGATCTTCCCGCGCTTGAGCACGAGGTGCTCGACCGCTGGCGGGACGGCAAGATCTTCGAGCGCTCGGTCGAGCAGAACGCCGGCGGTCCCAACTGGGTCTTCTACGAGGGTCCGCCCACCGCCAACGGCATGCCCGGCGTCCACCACGTCGAGGCCCGCGTCTTCAAGGACCTCTTCCCCCGCTACAAGTCGATGCGGGGCTTCAACGTCCCCCGCAAGGCGGGCTGGGACTGCCACGGCCTGCCCGTCGAGGTCGCCGTCGAGAAGGAGCTCGGCCTCTCCGGCAAGAAGGAGATCGAGGCGTACGGCATCGCCGAGTTCAACGACCGGTGCCGCGAGTCCGTGCTGAAGCACGTGGACGCCTTCGAGGAGATGACCGAGCGGATGGGCTACTGGATCGACCTGTCCCAGGCCTACCGCACGATGGACCCGGCCTACGTGGAGTCCGTCTGGTGGTCGCTCAAGGTCATCTTCGACAAGGATCTCCTGACCCGTGACTTCCGCATCACCCCGTACTGCCCCCGCTGCGGCACCGGCCTGTCCGACCACGAGCTGGGCCAGCCGGGCGGCTACGAGACCGTCACCAGCCCGTCGGTCTACGTCCGCATGCCCGCGACCTCGGGACCGCTGGCCGACCTCGGCGCCTCGCTGCTGATCTGGACCACCACGCCGTGGACGCTGGTCTCCAACACCGCCGTGGCCGTGCACCCGGACGTGACCTACGTCGCGGCGCGCCCCGCCGGGTCCGACGAGGTCCTGGTGGTGGCCGAGCCGCTGCTGGCCTCCGCGCTGGGCGAGGACGCCGAGGTGCTGGCCGCCTTCCAGGGCGCCGACCTGGAGCACACCACCTACACGCGCCCGTTCGACCTGGTCGACATCCCCGGCGCGCACTACGTGGTGCTCGGCTACTACGTCACCACCGAGGACGGCACCGGCCTGGTCCACCAGGCGCCCGCCTTCGGCGCCGACGACATGACGACCTGCAAGCGGTACGGGCTGCCCGTGGTCAACCCGATCGGCCCCGACGGCCGGTTCCTCGACAGCGTGCCCCAGGTCGGCGGCCGGTTCTTCAAGGACGCCGACGAGGGGCTCACGGCCGACCTGCGCGAGCGCGGCCTGCTCTACCGGGGCAGCCACTTCGAGCACAGCTACCCGCACTGCTGGCGCTGCCACACCGCGCTGCTCTACTACGCCCTCCCCGCCTGGTACATCCGCACCACCGCGATCAAGGACCAGCTCCTCGCCGAGAACGAGAAGACCAGCTGGTACCCCGAGACGATCAAGTGGGGCCGGTTCGGCGAGTGGCTGCGCAACAACGTCGACTGGTCGCTGTCGCGCTCGCGCTACTGGGGCACCCCGCTGCCCCTGTGGGTCTGCACGGCCGACGAGTCGCACGTCACCTGCGTCGGCTCGCTGGACGAGCTGGGCCGCCTGTCCGGGCAGGACGTCTCCGCCCTCGACCCGCACCGCCCCTACGTCGACGACGTCACGCTGCCCTGCCCCACCTGCGGCGAGGAGGCGCGCCGGGTGCCCGACGTGATCGACGCCTGGTACGACTCCGGCTCGATGCCGTTCGCCCAGTGGGGCGCCCCGTACCTCAACGAGGAGATGCTGGAGAAGGCCTACCCCGCGCAGTTCATCTGCGAGGCCACCGACCAGACCCGCGGCTGGTTCTACTCGCTGATGGCCGTCGGCACGCTCGTCTTCGGCAGGTCCTCGTACGAGAACGTGCTCTGCCTGGGCCTGATCCTGGCCGAGGACGGCCGCAAGATGAGCAAGCACCTGGGCAACGTGCTCAAGCCGATGCCGCTGATGGACCAGCACGGCGCCGACGCGCTGCGCTGGTACATGGCCTGCTCCGGCTCGCCCTGGGCGGCCCGCAGGGTGGGACACGGCGCCCTGGAGGAGATCGTCCGCAAGGTCCTGCTCACGTACTGGAACACCACGTCGTTCTTCACCCTGTACGCCAACACCGAGTCCTGGTCGCCGTCCCGGCTCTCCGAGGCGCCCGCCTACGACGAGCGCCCGCTGATCGACCGCTGGGCCCTCGCCGAGCTGCACCGGACCGTGGCCGAGGTCACCGCGTCGCTGGACGTCTTCGACACCGCCCGCGTCGGACGGCGCCTCGCCGAGTTCCTCGACGACCTGTCCAACTGGTACGTGCGCCGCTCCCGCCGCCGCTTCTGGACCGGCGACCCCGCGGCGTTCGCCACGCTGTACGAGTGCCTGGAGACCGTCACCCGGCTGATGGCGCCGGTGGTGCCGTTCACCACCGACTACGTCTGGGACGTGCTCCGCGACAGCGGCGCCCCCTCCTCGGTCCACCTGGCCACCTGGCCCGAGGCCAACGGCGAGCTGCTGGACCCGGAGCTGTCCGAGCGGATGGCCCTGGTCCGCCGCCTGGTGGAGCTGGGCCGCTCGGCCCGCGCCTCCAGCGGGGTCAAGACCCGCCAGCCGCTCGGCCGCGCCCTGGTCGGCGCCCCCGGCTGGGCCGCGCTCTCCCCGGAGCTGCGCGAACTGATCGCCGACGAGCTCAACGTGAAGGACCTGGAGGACCTGTCCGGGATCGGGGCCGACCTGGTGTCCTTCACCGTGAAGCCCAACTTCCGGGCGCTGGGCAAGCGGTTCGGCTCCCAGACCAAGCTGGTCGCCTCGGCCGTCACCGCCGCCGACCCCGCCGAGCTCGCCCGCGCGCTCCGTACCGGCTCGCCGGTCCCGGTGGAGGCGGGCGAGCTGGGCACCGTGGAGCTCGGCGCCGACGACGTGATCGTCACCGAGCAGCCGAGGTCCGGCTGGGCGGTGGAGGCCGGAGCCGGTGAGACGATCGCCCTCGACCTGACCATCACCGACGAGCTGCGCCGCTCGGGCCTGATCCGCGACGTCATCCGCCTGCTCCAGGACACCCGCAAGTCCACCGGCCTGGCGATCACCGACCGGATCGACGTGTGGTGGTCCACCGGCGACGCCGACCTGGCCGAGGCCCTGCGGACCCAGGGCCGGACGGTGGCCGACGAGGTCCTCGCCGTCTCCCTCACCGAGGGCGGCGCCGACGACGTCCCCGCCCACAGCGACGCGGAGCTTAGCCTGACCTTCCAGCTCCGCCGCACGACGACGGTCTGACCGGACTCCGACCGGACCGAGAAGACCGGCCGGGGCCCCGGGGAGAATCTCCCCGGGGCCCCGGCCGTTTTCACCACGACGACAAGCGCGGCACGCAAAGGTCCGGAAGGACCGGCCCCTCGGTCAGCTCACGTACGGCGGTCCTGACGGCTTCACCACGAGGACAAGCCCGGCCGGTCAGCCCACGTCTGGCGATCCTGACGGCTTCACCACGATAGCGAGCGCGGCGCGCGAAGACCCGGAAGGACCGGCCCCTCGGTCAGCTCACGTACGGCGGTCCTGGCGGCAGATCGGGCAGTTGCTCAGGCCCGCCTTCTCGGCCTCGGCCCGGGGCATGGTCTCGATGCCGCTGCCGCCCACGCTGGCGCCCTTGACGAGAGGGCAGTCGGAATCGTGGAAACGGCGGGTGCCGACGATGACCGTGACCGTCTCGCCGCCCGCCTCGCGCTCCTGGGTCGCGGGACGCGGCCCGTCCTTGACGACGGGGATGCCACGCGGAGAGGTGTCGTCACCGCGGTCATCGGAGCCACCGGGGGCGTCACGGTCATCACGTGAGGAGCCGGTGGCGGCCCCCTCGGACACGACGGCCTCGGACGTCACACTGGTCGAGGCCGTCTCGGGTTTCGCGGAGGTGGAGTCGGCCGCTACCTGCCGCCCGGCGCGCCCGGGTGCGGTCTCGACCGGCTCCACCGGTTCGGGGGTACCGCTCGTGGCGGGGGTCTCTCGCCCGGAGGAACCCGAAGGCCCCGGGGAGGCGTCGTCCCGCCCGGCGGTCGTGGTCTCCGCTTCCGCGGAGGAGCCCTTGCCGCCGGAGACGGCGTCGGTCTTCCCTCCGGCTGGCTCTGCCTTCGCGGACCCGGCCTCGGCAGATCCGCTCCCGGCTGGCTCTGCCTTCGCGGGCCTCGCGGGCTTGGTCGTGGCGGGCCTGGTGGGCTCGGCCTCGGCGCGCTCGGGCCCGGTGGCCCCGGGCTTCGCGGACGCGACCACGGTGGTGTCCGGCTCGGCGGGCTCGGGCGCCTCGGCCCGGCTCGCGGAAGCGGCCGTGGCGGACGTCCCGGCGGAGGCGGGGGCGCCTGAGGCGGCCTGCCCGGTCTCGGCGTCCTTGGCAGGCTTGGCGGGCTTGGCCTTGGGTTCGGCCTTCGCGGGATCGGGCTTGGCGGAGGTGTCCGCGGACCCCGCGGAGGTCTCCGGGCTCTCCTGCGCGACCACGTCGCGGCTGAACCAGCTGGTGGCCTCGGACGCGGCGTGCGGGATCTCGGGGATCTTCGGCAGCTGGATCGCCGGACGGGTCGGCTGCTCCGCCGGGCGGGCCGGGGGGCTCGCGGGCTCCTGGGGCCGGGCCTGCGGCTCGGGAGAGTGGACGTAGGGCCGGGCGACCGGGACGACGGGCTCCTGCGGGGAGCGCCGGGTCTCCTGCTGGGACGCGGCCTCCTGGCGGGACGCGGTGCTCTCGCGCCTCGTCGCGGAGGTTTCCGGCCTGGCGGACGCGGCGTCGCGCCCGGCGGCCGAGGACACCGGGGACGTCGGGGACGCAGGAGACTCAGCCCTGGTCTGCGAAGCCTCGGCCCCGGACCGCGAGGATTCGGATCGCGAAGATTCGGGCCGAGAGGATTCGGGCCGCTGAGACTCAGGTCGCCGGGCCTCGGACCTCTGGGATTCAGACCTCTGGGATTCGGACCGTGAGGATCCGGGCTGAGGTTCGGGCCGCTGGGACTCGTCGGGCCGCTGGGACTCGGGCCGTGCCCCGGGGGCCTGCTGCCCGCCGGACGGGGCCGTGGGCCGCGCGGGCTGGTACGGGGAGGTGAAGCGGGCGGTGGCCTCGTGCGGGCCCGGCTCGCGGGCACCGGTGGGAGAGCCGGACTCCCGGGATACGGTCAGCGACTCGTCGGGACCGCGTACCCCGGGCGGTGTCTCCCGCGACTGGGGCACGGAGGCGGAGTCGGCGGGCAGGCACGTGGTGCAGGGCGTGAAGCCCTCCTCCAGCGCCTCCTCGTGGGTGAGCTCCTCATGCTCCCTGTTGGCCAGCTGGCGGCATCCCGCGACGTGATAGCGCTTGCGGCCGGGGATGACCAGCACGATCGCCTCGGGGGCCAGGGCACCCCGCCTCGCCACCGCGGCGGCGGTGGCCGGGACGGCCACCGGGCCACGTCGCGGCTGGGCCGGGGCGGCGGGCGCCTGTTGCATCCCGTGCCGCACCATCATCTGCTGTGGCGCGGGAGGCTGGTTCGGCATGCCGTGCGGCGCGGGCAGCGGCCCGGCCGGCATCGGCCCCTTCGCCGGCATGGGTCCCTTCGGGGGAAGGGGCTGAGAGGCCCCGGCGTCCCCGCCGGGGAACAACTCGTGGCGGCGCAACAACGCCCCGATCACCAGGAAGACTGCGGACAGCACGCTGACCGCGATCGACCACATGACCAGGAATGGCTTGGCCAGCACGAACCCCGCGATGAGCAGGACGATGGCCGTGAGTACCAAACCGGCGCTGATAAGGATCACAGAGAGACTCCCGGATGCGGGTCAAGGGGATGACCCGACACCTTAGCGGCGGTCGTTGTGAGGACCGTCAACGCCCTGGAAGGCGCCTGAATGCTGCGAGGGATCGCCGCCGAACGGGTTGGGCGCGCTCTGGAGGGTCGGCTGACCGCCCTGGGCCACCGCGTGGGACATGGCCGGAGGCCCGCTCACGATCGGGAACCCACCGCTGCCTTCGGCGGCCACGTTCAGCTCGGCGAGCTGGTTCTCCAGATACAGCTTCAGACGGCTGCGATACTCGCGCTCGAAGCTGCGCAGCTCCTCGACCTTGCGCTCAAGCTCGTCGCGGGTCTGCACCAGGGAGCCCATGGCCTGACGGTGCCGCTCCTGCGCGTCGCGCTCCAGCGTCTCCGCCCGTGCGCGCGCGTCACCGATGACCTGCTCGGCCTGGCGGCGTGCCTTGCCGAGAATGTCGTCGGCCTCGCGACGTGCCCGGGTCACCGTCTCGTCCGCCTCCCGGCGGGCGTCGGCGATGGCCTGGTCGGCGGTCTGCTGCGCGAGGGCGAGGACGCGGGCCGCGGTGTCCATGTTGTCCTCGGCCGGAGGCATTCCCATCCCGACGGGAACGGGCTGCTGATGCTGCACCGGCTCGGGAGCGCGCATGGGCTCCGGCTGCTGCATCATCATCTCGGGCTTGGGCTCGGCGATGGGGGCGGGCGCCATGGCCATGCCCATACCACCGGGGACCTTGCCCCGCAGGCACTCCGCGAGCTTGGCGCGGAGCTCCTCGTTCTCCTGAATGAGACGGTCCAACTCGGACTCGACCTCATCGAGGAAGGCGTCTACCTCTTCCTCGTCGTAACCCGGCCTGAGTCGGGTCGTACTGAATTGCTTGTTCCGCACATCGGCGGGTGTCAGCGGCATTTCGGTCTCCTTGGCGCGCTTGGAGTCTGTCCGTGGGGACGGTACCCGATCAACGAAGCGCGGACACGAGTTGGATCAAGACCAAGACCACAATGAACAGCACTGTGAAGCTTAGGTCAAAGGCCACCGTACCCAACCGGAGTGGTGGAATGAAACGGCGGAGGAACTTGAGAGGTGGGTCGGTCACCGTGTATACGGCTTCCGCCAGCACCAGGACGATGCCGGTGGGGCGCCACTGACGTGCGAACGCCTGCACCGTCTCGAAGATCATTCTGCCGATCAGCAGGACGAGATAGATGGACAGGACGAAGACCAAGATCCCGCTAACGATCCCCACGGTCCGTGCCCGCCTCCACTCCGCTCTGCCGTCCTCTGTCCCGTCGGGAACTGTCGGGCCGGTCACTGTTCATGGTGGAACTCTAGCTCTGGTTGAAGAATCCGCGTTCCGCGATTCGGGCCTTGTCCTCGGCGGTCACCTCGACATTGGCTGGGGACAACAGGAACACCTTGTTGGTAACACGTTCGATGCTGCCGTGTAGGCCAAAGACCAGACCTGCCGCGAAATCGACCAGCCGCTTGGCGTCACTGTCAACCATCTCGGTCAGGTTCATGATGACCGGGGTCCCGTCGCGGAAGTGCTCACCGATGGTCCGCGCCTCGTTGTACGTACGAGGGTGAAGGGTGGTGATGCGCGCCAGATCGGTCGTACGGCGCTCCAGAAGGGCCGTCGCGGGCCTCGGAGCGGGGACGCCTGGGTCGGTGTCGTCCTGGAGGTCGTGGACCGTGCCAGGGCGTTCGTCGCCCTCCCGGCGCGCGTCGTCGAACTCCTCGTACTCGTCGTCGGGGTAGCTGTCGTATCTCTCGTAGCGGTCGTCCTCAACAAGACCGAGGTAGACCGCCATCTTGCGCATCGCGCCGGCCATCGCTACTTCTTCCTCCGTCTTACTTCAGATGTGCCCCAGGGGCCAGCCCGACCGCCCTGAGCTCACCACCGTTCGACCGCTGTCCGGGTACGCGGACGCCAAGGTCCACTTGAAGGGACATTACCTGACGAAGGGCTTCCTGCGACCGAGCAACGCCGTACCGACACGCAGGTGTGTCGCGCCGTTGGCGATCGCCTGGGATATGTCCCCGCTCATCCCCGCCGAGATGACACCGGCGCCCGGGTGCGCCTTCCGGACGGACCCCGCGATCTCCCGCAACCTCGCGAACGCCCTGCCCGGCTCCTCCCCCAGCGGCGCGACCGCCATCACCCCGCCCAGCTCAAGCCCCTCGGCTCCGGCGACCGCGTCGGCCAGGGCCTCCACCTCCCCGGGCCGCGCGCCGCCCCGCGCGGGGTCGCCGTCGAGCGCGACCTGCACCAGGCAGGTGATCGGGCGTCCCGCTTCGAGCGCCGCCCGGCTGAGCGCGGTGACCAGGCGCGGGCGGTCGACCGAGTGGACGACGTCCGCGTACCCGACCACCGAGCGGGCCTTGTTGGTCTGCAGCTGGCCGACGAAGTGCCAGCGGAGGTAGAGACCGGCGCACTCGCGCGCCTTGGCCGAGGCCTCCTGGTCGCGGTTCTCCCCGACGTCGGTGATCCCGAGCCCGGCCAGGATCCGCACGTCGGAGGCGGGGTAGGTCTTGCTCACCGCGATGAGCGTCAGCTCCTCGCGGTGACGGCCGGCGGCCCGGCAGGCCTGGGCGATCTCCGCCTCGACCCGGGCCAGCCCGGCCGCTATCTCATCACGTCGTGTTGTTTCCGTCACATCTCCGCCGCTCGGACACTGGCAAACCGGCGGGCCCATTCTTCCCGGCACGGCCGGGCGGTCCGTCGCCGCCCCCACCGTGAGAGATGTCACTTCAGGAAGTCGGGGACGTCCAGCTCCTCTTCCTGCTCCTCGAAGATCACCGGTCGGCGCCGGGCCGGGTCGGCGGCCCTGGCGGAGATCGGCGTCGGCTGCGAGGGCTCGGGAGCCGGACGCGGGATCGACAACGGCGGGGAGTGCTGCTCCTCCACCCGGTGCGGCTCGGCGTGCTCCGCCGGGGACTGCGCCTGGTGGACCGGGTAGATCTGCTGCGGCTGGGGCGCGGGCTCCGCCTGCGCGGGCTGCGGGGTGGCGACCGGCCGCATCGGCGGGGGCGGCGCGTGCTCCACCCTGGGCTCGGGGCGGGGCTCGGCCTTGACCGTGGGCGCCAGCGGGCGGACCGGGGCCGCCGCCGAGGGCGCGGCCGGGCGCGAGACGGGCTGCGTGCGCGCGGCCGGCTGCGGGAGCGGCTTGGGCTCGGGAGCGGGCTCGTCGAACCCGGCCGCGATCACGGTGACGCGCACCTCGTCGCCGAGGGCGTCGTCGATGACCGTACCGAAGATGATGTTGGCGTCCGGCGCGGCGGCGGTGGAGACGAGCTGGGCCGCCTCGTTGATCTCGAACAGGCCGAGGTCGGAGCCGCCCGCGATCGACAGCAGCACGCCGTGCGCGCCGTCGATGCTGGCCTCCAGCAGCGGGCTGGAGACGGCCATCTCGGCCGCCGCGACCGAGCGGTCGTCGCCGCGGGCATGGCCGATGCCCATCAGGGCGGAGCCCGCCCCGGACATGACCGACTTCACGTCGGCGAAGTCGAGGTTGATCAGGCCGGGCGTGGTGATCAGGTCGGTGATGCCCTGGACACCGGAGAGCAGCACCTGGTCGGCCGCCTTGAAGGCGTCCAGCACGCTCACCTGCCGGTCGGAGATCGACAGCAGCCGGTCGTTCGGGATCACGATGAGGGTGTCGACCTCCTCGCGGAGGGTCTCGATGCCGGCGTCGGCCTGCATCGCCCTGCGCCGTCCCTCGAAGCTGAAGGGCCGGGTCACGACACCGATGGTCAGCGCGCCCAGCGTACGGGCGATGTTGGCCACCACCGGGGCGCCGCCGGTGCCCGTGCCACCGCCCTCACCCGCCGTGACGAAAACCATGTCGGCCCCCTTGAGGACCTCCTCGATCTCCTCGCGGTGGTCCTCGGCCGCCTTGCGCCCGACTTCGGGGTTGGCTCCCGCGCCGAGGCCGCGGGTGAGTTCGCGCCCGACGTCGAGCTTGACGTCGGCGTCACTCATCAGCAGCGCCTGGGCGTCGGTATTGATGGCGATGAACTCGACGCCCTTGAGTCCCTCCTCGATCATCCGGTTGACGGCGTTGACTCCGCCTCCGCCGATTCCTACAACCTTGATGACCGCGAGGTAGTTCTGCGGTGCTGCCACGACGAGGGGCCTTTCCGCTCGTTGACTTGCAATTTCATGCGGCACGGGGCCCGTGCCGTCGTTTCCAAAACCCTCACCCTCAAGTTGAGATTTAGCTTTATGTCAACCTGAGGAGTGATACGGACAGTAGGAGTTGCGCTCCTGGCGGGTCAACTAACCGCGCCGCAAGCGTGTCCAGCGTGTCGCGGGCCGTCCTTTTCCGGGAACGCCCGCCATCCGATGAGATCACTTAACCGTCACGACGTCAGGCGAACTGACGTCATAGGTGTCGGCCGGACGCTTGAGCAGCGTAACAAGGATCCGCGCCTTGTCGGCGGGGCGGTCACCGCCGCCCCACACGACCGCGCGGCCGTCCTTGAGGCGCAGCGAGACCGTCTCCGCCGACGGCGCGAGCACCTCCGCGACCCGGCGGGCGAGATTCTGCGGCAGCGCGGTGATGACGTTGAGCGCCGCCGCGGTCGCCGGATCCGCCGGGCCGGGACGGGACACCCGCAGCACGGGCAGCGCCGGGGGCGCGACGTTCCTCAGCTCGGTGACCATCCCGTGGCGGTCCATCAGCGCGGACCTGTCGCCGACCGGCACCACCGCCACCGGCTCGCGCTCCACGACCTCGACGCGCAGGGTGCCCGGCCAGGCGCGGCTGACCGTCACGGACTCGACCTGCGGGATCTTGCCGATCCTGCCCTCGACCTCGGTCACGTCGACGGTGGCGAGGGGCTTGCCCGCGGCCACCTCCGCCGCCCGCCGGATCTGCTCGGCGGACAGGCCCGCGTTGCCCGCCACCTGGATCTCCCGCACCCCGAGCACCGGGGAGAAGAACACCAGCCACGCGGCGATGCCCACCACCCCCACGGTGAGCAGGGCCAGGAAGGCCGACCGCCACACCCCGTTCATCGCCACTCCCCCTCCGGCGACCCGCGCCCGCCGACGTGGGTCACCGCGCGGCCAGCTCCGCCACGATCCTGGGGCCCAGCTCCGTCACGTCGCCCGCGCCCATGGTCAGGACGATGTCACCGGGTCTGGCCCGGCCCGCCACCAGGGCGGGCACGCTGTCGCGGTGGGGGGCGTAGGCCACCCGCTCCGCGGGCAGCGGCACCTTTCCCGCCACCAGCGCCCCCGACACGCCGGGCTCGGGGTCCTCGCGGGCTCCGTAGACGTCCAGGACGATGGCCTCGTCGGCCAGCCCGAGCGCGGTGCCGAACTCGTCGGCGAAGAACCTCGTGCGTGAGTACAGGTGCGGCTGGAAGACCGCGATGACCCTGCCGTCGCCCGAGAAGGACGCCACCACGTCGCGCGCGGCGCGCAGGTCGGCGGCGAGCTCGGTCGGGTGGTGGGCGTAGCTGTCGAAGACCGCCACCCCGCCCGCCTCGCCCTTGGCCTCGAAGCGGCGCTTGGCGCCGGTGAAGGCCGCCAGGCCGTCGCGGATCTCGTCGAAGGAGACGCCCAGCTCCTCCGCCACGGCGATGGCGGAGGCGGCGTTGAGCGCGTTGTGGCGGCCCGGCACCGCGAGCCTGACCTCCCCGCGCCCCGCGATCGTGAAGGTGATGCCCAGCCCCTCGGGGACGATCCCGCTCACCCGCAGGTCGGCGCCCTCCACCTCACCGTACGTGATCACCTTCAGGCCGCGGGCGCGGGCGATCGGGATCAGCGCGGCGGAGCCGGGGTCGTCGGCGCAGACGACCATGGTGGCGGTGACGCGCTCGACGAACCGGGCGAAACTGTCGTGGACCGCCCGCGGGTCGCCGTAGTTGTCCAGGTGGTCGGGCTCGACGTTGGTCACCACGGCGATGTCGGGGGCCAGCATCAGGAAGGAGCCGTCGCTCTCGTCGGCCTCGGCGACGAACACCCCGCCCGAGCCCTCGTCGGCGCCCAGGCCCGTCGTCACCAGCTGCCCGCCCACGCAGTATGACGGGTCGGCGCCGCACTTCTGCAGCGCCACGGTGAGCATCGAGGTCGTGGTGGTCTTGCCGTGGGTGCCGGCCAGCGCGACGCCGGTCTTGCCCGCCATGACGGAGGCGAGCGCCGCGGCCCTGGGGATGACCCGCAGGCCCTGGCGGAGCGCCTCGCCCAGCTCGGGGTTGGAGTCGCGGATCGCGGTGGAGACCACGACGGTGTCGACGTGCTTGACGTGTGAGGCGGCGTGGCCGATGTTGACCCTGGCCCCCAGGTCCCGCAGCTCCGTCACCATGTCCGAGCCCCGCGCGTCGCTGCCGGAGACCGGCACTCCCCGCTTGAGCAGGATGCGCGCGATCCCGGACATCCCGGAACCGCCGATCCCGATGAAGTGGACCCGCCCCAGGTCTCCGGCCGCGACCGGATCCACCAGCTTGACCAGGCTCATCGGCCGCTCACCCCTCCTCGTTGTCCGCCGTGCGGGCGCGTCCGCGCCGCGTCCGGCCGTCGTCCGTCTCCCGGGGCCCCGGATCCCCCCGGCGCTCGTTCCGCGCTCATTCAGCCCCTCCCCTGCGCCGCGATCCCCAGCACCCTGCGCGCCAGCGTCACGTCGGCGTCCTTCCTGCCCATCCTGGAGGCGGCCTCGGACATGCTGACCACGCGCTCGGGGTCGGACAGGATGGGCAGCACGCTGTGGATGATCCACTCCGCCGTCAGCTCCGCGTCGTCGACCATCAGGCCGCCGCCGCCCTGCACGATCGGGGTGGCGTTGAGCCGCTGCTCGCCGTTGCCGTGCGGCAGCGGGATGTACGCGGCGGGCAGGCCCACGGCCGTCAGCTCGGCGCAGGTCATCGCGCCGCTGCGGCACAGGGCGAAGTCGGCCGCCGCGTAGGCCAGGTCCATCCGGTCGACGTACTGCAGCACGACGTACTGCGGGTCGCCCGGCGGCGGCTCCTCCTCCAGGGTGTTCTTCGGGCCGATGACGTGCAGCACCTGCACCCCGGCCCTGCGCAGCGCGGGGGCGGCGGCCAGGGCCGCCCGGTTGAGCGAGCGGGCCCCCTGGGAGCCGCCGGTGACCAGCAGCGTGGGCAGGTCGGCCTCCAGGCCGAACCAGGACCTGGCCTTGTCGCCCATGGACAGCCGATCCAGGTTGACGATCTCGCGGCGGAGGGGGATCCCGATGTGCTCGGCGCGGTTCAGCGGGGTGTCGGGGTGGCCGGTGAACACGTGCTCGGTGAGGCGCGCGCCCAGCCGGTTGGCCAGGCCGGGTCGCGGGTTGGCCTCGTGGATCACGATCGGCACGTTGCGCCGTCGCGCCGCCAGGTAGGCGGGGGTGGCCACGTAGCCGCCGAAGCCGACCAGGACGTCGGCCTGGACCCGGTCCATGATGCCGGCCGCCGCGTTGATGGCGCCCGCCAGGCGGCCGGGCACGCTCAGGAGCTGGGGCGTCAGCGCCCGGGGCAGCGGCACCGCGGGCACCAGCTGCAGCTCGTATCCCCGGGCGGGCACCAGCCTGGTCTCCAGGCCGCGTTCCGTACCGAGGCAGGTGATCCCGATGTTCGGGTCGAGTTGGCGCAACGCGTCGGCCAGAGCGAGCGCCGGTTCGATATGACCGGCCGTCCCGCCGCCGGCGAGGACCACCCTCATGTCGGTCCTTTCGCTTATCGTCTTCCGCGGCCCGGCCGTCGTCTACCGGCCGGACCACCCAGGCCAAGCCAGCTTAGGCCCCGCGCCACCGGTCCGGGGCCATGGGCCGCGAGAGCCTCGCGGGCGCCGGGTTCGTGCTTGGCGAACGACAGGAGCATGCCGAGGGCGGCGAGGGTGGGCAGCAGGGCCGATCCGCCGTAGGAGACCAGCGGCAACGGGATGCCGGTGATGGGCAGCACGCCGATGACCGCGCCGATGTTGACGATCGCCTGGCCCGCGATCCAGGCGATCGCGGCGGCGGAGGCGAGCCGGACGAACGGGTCCTTGACCCGGGTGGCCACCCGCAGCCCCGCGTAGCCCAGCAGCCCGAACAGGGCCACCACGACGAGCGTGCCCATCAGGCCGAGCTCCTCGCCGAGGATGGAGAAGATGAAGTCGCTCTCGGCGTGCGGGATCCAGCTCCACTTCTGCCTGCTGGAGCCCAGGCCCAGCCCGAACCAGCCGCCGCTGCCGATGGCGATCTGTCCCTGTACGGCCTGGAAGCCCGATCCCTGGGCGTTGCCCCACGGGTCGAGCCATCCCGCGATCCGCGCCGAGCGGTATCCCTCCGTGCTGATCATGACGATGGTCGCGAGCACCGCCACCGCGAGGATCCCGCCGAACAGCTTCAGCGGCGCCCCCACCACCCACAGCAGCGACAGGAAGATCAGCATCAGCACCAGCGTGGTACCGAGGTCGCTGCCCAGCATGACCATGACGGCCAGGATGGCGGTACCCGGCATCAGCGGGATGAACAGGCTGCGCCACTCGATCATGCCGTTGCGCGCCTTGCGGGCCAGCAGGTCGGCGCCCCAGAGCATCAGCCCGAGCTTGGCGGGCTCGGACGGCTGCAGGTAGATGGGGCCGAGGTCGATCCAGCGCTGGGCGCCGAGCTGGGAGGTGCCGACGAACAGCACGACCACCAGGCCGAGGATCGACAGCGCCATCAGCGGCAGGCCGGCGAGCCTGAAGAACCTCGGCGGCAGCTGCGCGCAGATCCACATCAGCGGCAGGCCCAGCGCGGCCGAGATCGACTGCTTGAAGAACCAGTAGAAGGGGTCGCCCATCTCCTGCAGCGCCTCGATGCTGGAGGCCGACAGCACCATCATCAGGCCGAGGGTGAGCAGCAGCGCGCTACACCCCAGGATCAGGTAGTACGAGGTCAGCGGCCGGTTGAGCAGCTCGCGGAAGGCAAGCAGGTGCTCGCGGAACCCGCCCGGGCGCGCGGGCGCCCCCTCCCGGACGGGCGCGCCCTTGTGGGTGGTCGCGCTCACGCCGCTCCCCCGTCGTGCCCCTCGGCGAGACGGTGTACGGCTCGGGCGAACGCCTCCCCTCGGGCGGGGTAACCGGCGAACATGTCCAGAGAGGCGCCGGCCGGGGCCAGCAGCACGGTGTCTCCGGGGGCGGCGAGCCTGGCGGCTTCGGTGACGACGCGGTCCATGACCCCAGTGTCTTGCCCCGCCACCTCCACCACCGGAACATTCCCGGCGTGTCGCGCCAGAGCCTCGCGAATTCGCCCGCGGTCGGCGCCCAGGAGCACCGCGCCGCGCAGCCGGGGCGCGGCGCGGCGGACCAGCTCGCCGACGTCGGCGCCCTTGAGCTGTCCCCCGGCGACCCAGACGATCGACGGGTAGGCGGCCAGCGAGGCGGCGGCGGCGTGCGGGTTGGTGGCCTTGGAGTCGTCCACGTAGTCGACCTCGGCGACCCTGGCCACGTGCGCGATCCGGTGGGGGTCGGGCACGAAGGCCAGCAGTCCCTCGCGGACGGCGGCGGCGGGCACCCCGTAGGCCCTGGCCAGGGCCGCGGCGGCGAGCGCGTTGGCCACGTTGTGCGGCGCGAACGGGCGGATGTCGGCGAACGCGGCGAGCTCCTCGGCGTTGCCCACCGGATCGGCCACGAACGCCCGGTCCACCAGCAGGTCCTCGACCACGCCGATCTGGCCGGGCCTGGGCACCTTGAGGGTGAAGCCCACGCTCCGCACCGCGCCGCCGCGCCCGGCCGCGCTCTCGTACAGCGCGGCGAGGCGGGCCGCCCACTCGTCGTCGGCGTTGTGCACGACGGTCCCGGCCCTGGCGAAGATCTCCCCCTTGACGCGGGCGTACTCCTCCATGGAGCCGTGCCAGTCGAGGTGGTCGGGCGCCACGTTGAGCACCGCGGCCGCGTACGGGGCGATGCTGGGCGAGCGGTGCAGCTGGAAGCTGGACAGCTCCACCGCGAGCACGTCCGCGGGCCCGGTGACGGCCTCCACCACCGGGGTGCCGACGTTGCCGACGGCGAGCGCCCGGTGGCCCGCGGCCGAGAGCATCGCGGTGAGCATGCGCACCGCGGTGGTCTTGCCGTTGGTGCCGGTGAGCGCCAGCCAGGGGGCGGCCCCCTCGGGGCGGAGCCGCCAGGCCAGCTCGACCTCGCCGATCACCTCGATCCCGGCCGCCGCAGCGGCGGCGAGCAGCGGGTGGTGCGGCGGCCAGCCGGTGGTGACGATCAGGGAGGTGCCCGGGGGAGGCTCGGCGGGCTCGCCGAAGCGGACCTCGACGCCGAGGGCGGCCAGCTCCCCGGCGACCGCCCTGGCCCGCTCGTCGTCCCTGCCCTCCAGGACGACCACCTTCTCGCCGCGCCCGGCCATCGCGCGGGCGACGGCCGTGCCCGAGACGCCCAGGCCCGCGACGCAGATCACGCGCCCTCCCCGGCCGCGCTCGTCCGTACGCTCACAGCCTGGGCATCCATTCCACGTAGAAGATCCCCAGCCCGGCGGCGGCGCACAGGGCGGCGATCAGCCAGAAGCGGACCACGATGGTCGTCTCCGCCCAGCCCTTCAGCTCGAAGTGGTGCTGGAGCGGGGCCATCCTGAAGACCCGTTTCCCGGTCATCTTGAAGAAGCCGACCTGGATGATCACCGACATGGTGATGAGCACGCACATCCCGGCGAGGATGATCAGCAGGAGCTGGGTCCTGGTGGTGATGGCCAGCCCGGCGAGCACGCCGCCCAGGGCGAGCGAGCCGGTGTCGCCCATGAAGATCTTCGCGGGCGGGGCGTTCCACCACAGGAACCCGACGAGCGCGCCGAGCACCGCGGCGGCGACCACGGCCAGGTCCAGCGGGTCGCGGACCCAGTAGCAGTTGGGCCCGAGCTGGGTGGCGCAGCTGTTGCGCAGCTGCCAGTTGCCGATCAGCACGTACGAGGCCAGCACCACGCCGGTGGCGCCGCTGGCCAGGCCGTCGAGGCCGTCGGTGAGGTTCACCGCGTTGGAGAAGCCGACGATCATGATCAGCACCCAGATGGTGAACCCGATGAGGCCGATGGATGGGCCGAAGTCCCTCAGGAACGACAGGCGCGTCTCGGCCGGGGTGACCAGGTAGCCGTCGGGGAAACGGGTCACCAGGACCGCGAAGACCGCGCCGACGATGAGCTGGCCCAGCGCCTTGGCGCCGCTGCGCAGGCCGAGGCTGCGCTGCTTGTAGATCTTGATGAAGTCGTCGAGGAAGCCGACCGCGCCCAGTCCCGTCATCAGGAACAGCACCAGGACGGCGGAGACCGTGGGGGGCGTGAAGCTGTACAGGTGGGCGCAGGCGAAGCCGACCAGCGCGGCGATCACGATCACGGTGCCGCCCATGGTGGGGGTGCCGCGCTTGTCGTGGTGGCCGGAGGGTCCCTCCTCCCGGATGCTCTGCCCGTAGCCGCGCCGGGAGAACAGGCGGATCGCCAGCGGCGTGCCCAGCATGGACAGCAGCAGGCTGACCACCGCCGCGACGAGGATCTCCCTCATCGGCGGTCACCCCCGAGCAGCGCCGCGGCCACGCGCTCCAGGCCCGCGGCGCGCGGTCCCTTGATCAGTACGACGTCGCCGGGGGCGAGCAGCGCCGACAGCTCCGCGCCCGCCTGGGCCGCGTCGGCGGCGTGCGAGATCCGGGTGGCGACCGGCACCCCGCCGTCCGCCCCTGAGGTCTCCCCGAACGCGGCGACGGGCGAGAGGCGGGCGCCCCCGCCGGTGCCGGGCGGCCCGCCGGGCGGTCCCCCCTCCCCGCGCGCCGCTCCGGCGGGCGCCCCCACCGGTACGCGGCTCGCGGCCCGTACGGCGGCTCCGGCCCCGGCCAGGACCGGGTCCGCGTCGGGGCCGACGACGAACAGGCCCGTGAGGCCCGCGCCCCCGGCCAGGCGTCCCAGCCCCTCGTTGAGCGCGGCGCTCTCGTCGCCCAGCTCGCGCAGGGCGGCGATGACCGCGAAGCGGCGGCGCTCGCCCGCGAGCGCGTCCAGGGCGCCGAAGGCGGCCCGCATCGAGTCGGGGTTGGCGTTGTAGGCGTCGTTGATGACGGTCACGCCGTCCGCGCGGTCGGTGACCTCCATCCGCCAGCGGCTGCGGGGCTCGGCCTCCGACAGCTCCTCGGCGATGGTGGCGACCGGCAGGCCGAGCTCGTAGGCGGCCGCGGCGGCGGCCAGCGCGTTCTCCACCGCGTGCTCGCCGTACAGGCGGAGCACGACCGGGGCGGCGCCCGAGGGGGTGCGCAGCGTGAAGGAGGCGCGTCCCCGCTCGTCGACGGTCACGTTCTCGGCCCGCACGGTCGCGCCCTCGCCCCGGCCGTACCAGGTGACGCGGGCGCCGGTGCGCCCGGCCATCGCGGCCACCAGCGGGTCGTCGGCGTTGAGCACGGCCACGCCTTCGGCGGGCAGCGCCTCGACCAGCTCGCCCTTGGCCCTGGCGATCTCCTCCTTGCCGCCGAAGACGCCCAGGTGGGCGGTGCCGACGTTGAGGACCACGCCGATCCTCGGCGGGGCGACGCGGGCCAGGTGGGCGATGTGCCCCGCGTTCCTCGCGCCGAGTTCCAGCACCAGGTAGCGGGTGTCCTCGCCGGACTTCAGCACGGTCAGCGGGTGGCCGATCTCGTTGTTGAACGAACCGGCCGTGGCGACCGTCGGGCCGATCCTGGCGGTGAGCCTGGCCAGCAGGTCCTTGGTGGTGGTCTTGCCCGCGGAACCGGTGACGCCGATGACCGTGGTCGCCGGCAGGGCCGCGCAGACGGCGGCGGCCAGGCCCGTCATGGCGGCCACAGTGTCACCGACGATGACCGCGGGGGCGTCGACGGGCCGGGAGGCCAGCACGGCGACCGCCCCGGCCGCGACGGCCTGGGCCGCGAAGTCGTGCCCGTCGACCCGTTCGCCCTTGATCGCGACGAACAGCGACCCCGGTTCGACGGCGCGGGAGTCGGTGACGACCGGGCCGCGCACCACCGCGCGTGGGTCGGCCATGCCCGCGAGGGCACCCGAGGTGATCTCGGCGATCCTGGCCAGCGGCAACGGGATCATGATGCGTCTTCCCTACTCTCCATACGTGCTTCGGCGCCCGGTGCGGTTCCTGCGCCTGACGATCGCGTCGGCCACGACCTGCCTGTCGTCGAAAGGAAGCACCTGGTCGCCGACGTACTGACCCTGCTCGTGGCCCTTGCCGGCCACGACGACGACGTCACCGAGACCCGCCCGGCCGATGGCCAGGTCGATGGCCGCGGCGCGGTCCGGCTCAATGATCACATGTGCGCGCCCGTCCTGGGACACGCCGAGAACTCCGTCCATCATCTCCGCGAGGATCCGCAGGGGGTCCTCAGAGCGGGGGTTGTCGCTGGTGAGAATAGCCACATCTGCCAGCCTTGCGGCGGCTTCTCCCATCATTGGGCGTTTACCACGATCACGGTCACCTCCACAGCCGAGCACGACGACGAGCCTGCCCGCGGTGACCTCGCGCAGCGAGCGCAGGACCGACTCGATCGCGCCGGGCTTGTGCGAGTAGTCGACGATGGCCTGGAAGTCCTCGCCGCCGGGAACCCGCTCCATCCGGCCGGGAACCCCCGCCAGCGTACCGACGCCCGCCACCGCGGCCCGCAGCGGCACGCCCGCCTCCACCAGCGCGACGATCGCGCCCAGGGCGTTGGCCACGTTGAAGGGCCCCGGCAGGGCGACCGACGCGGGCTCCTCGACGCCCCCGGGCCCCACGACCGTGAAAGCGCTGCCCTCGGGGCCCAGCCGTACGTCCACGGCCCGCCAGTCGGCCTCGGGGGCGCCCTCGGCGGAGAAGGTGGTCATCGGGATCTTCGCGATGACGGCGAGCTCCCGCCCGTGGGCGTCGTCGAGGTTGACGACCCCCACGCGGCTCATCTCGGGGGTGAACAGCCGGGCCTTCGTCGCGAAGTAGTCGTCGAGGTCGCGGTGGAAGTCGAGGTGGTCCTGCGACAGGTTGGTGAACAGCGCCACGTCGTAGAACACCCCGTCGACCCGGCCGAGCGCCAGCGCGTGGCTGGAGACCTCCATCGCCGCGGCGGTGACGCCCCGCTCGCGCATCAGGGCGAACAGGCCCTGCAGGTCGCTGGCCTCGGGCGTGGTGAGCTTCGGCGCGAAGCTCAGCTCACCGGCGTGGATCTCCACGCCCCCGATGAGCCCGGGACTGTGCCCGGCGGCCCGCAGCCCGGCCTCCAGCATGAAGGTGACGGTGGACTTGCCGCTGGTGCCGGTGACCCCGACGACCATGACGTCCGCCACGGGGTTGCCGTACACCCAGGCGGAGACCTGCCCGAGCAGGCCGCGCGGATTGGGCACGACGAGGACCGGGAGGCCGGTCGCGACCGCGGCCCGCCTGCCCGCCTCGTCGGTCAGGATCGCGCTGGCGCCCGCGGCGAGGGCCTGGGCGGAGAAGTCGGCGCCGTGGGCCCTGGCCCCGGGCAGCGCGACGTAGAGATCTCCCCGGCACACCTGGCGCGAGTCGATGGTGATCCCGGACACCGCGGCAAGCGGGGCTCGCGACGTGCCCGAGGGCGCGCCGATGAGGCTCGCCAGCCCCGAGAGCGGACGGGGTGAACTGGTTGAGGGTCGCATTGACGACGGGGGACGCACGGCGAGAGCGTACCTTCACTCGTCACTCTCCGGCGCGTATCCGCACCGGGGAGGGCCGGGTTCCGGTCGGCGGGATCTTCCCGCTCTTCAACGCGAACGTCATCACCTTCTTGAAGACCGGGGCGGCGATCTCCCCACCGTAGTGGCCCTCCTGGGGGTCCTGGAGGACCGCCAGGACGACCAGGCGGGGCTTGTCCGCAGGAGCGAAACCAACAAATGTCGCGGTGTATCCGCAGTAGCCCTGACATCTGGTGTCGTAGCGCATCGCGGTACCCGTCTTGCCCGCCACCCGGTAGCCGTCGATCGCGGCGAGGTTGCCGGTGCCCTCCTCGCTCACCGCGGCCTCCAGCATGGTGGCGACCTCCCGCGCCGTGCGCTCGCCGACCACCCGGGTCTGCTTGCCCGGCCGGGACGGTGTGAACGCGCCGTTCTCCCCGGTGGTGCCTGCCACGATCTGCGGGGTGACGCGCACCCCGCCGTTGGCGATGGTCTGGTACACGCTGGCGGTCTGGAGCGCCGTCACCGAGACCCCCTGCCCGTACGCGATCGTGCAGCGCTGGCTGCCCGACCAGCTCTTCCAGTCGGGCAGCAGCCCGGCCTCCTCCCCCGGCAGCCCGGTGCCGGGCTTCGCGCCGAACCCGAAGCGCTGCAGCATCGAGTGGAGCTTCTCGTCGCCGATCTTCTGGGTGGCGAGGATCGTGCCCACGTTGCTGGAGGTCGCCACGATGCCGGAGAAGGTCAGGCGCTCGGTGGGGTGGGGATGGGAGTCCTTCAGCACCCGGTCGGCGCACCTGATCTCGTCGGCGACCGTGAACAGGCTCTCCGGCCGCACGGCCCCCGACTCCAGGGCCGCCGCGGCGGTGATGACCTTGTTGGTGCTGCCCGGCTCGAACACGTCCGTGACCGACCGGTTGACCCGGTCGGCGCCGGGGGAGTTCATCCAGTTCTTCAGGTCGAGCTCGGGCGCGTTGGCCATCGCGACCACCCGGCCGGTCCGCACGTCCATCACGATGGCGCTGCCGGTGCGCGCCCCGGTCGCCCTGACCTGCTCGCTGATCGCCTTCTGCGCCGCCCACTGGACGTCGCGGTCGATGGTGAGCCGCACGTCCCTGCCCTCGACGGGCGCCCGGACGGTGCTGCGGGTCATCGGGATGCGCTGCCCCCTGGCGCCCGTCTCGATGACCTGCTCGCCGTCGCGGCCCGCGAGCAGCTTGTCGTAGGTGCTCTCCAGCCCGGCCAGTCCCGTGCCGTCGGTGCCGACGAACCCCAGCAGCGTGCCCGCCAGGTCACCGCCGGGGTAGTCGCGCCGGTAGCGGTGCTTGCTGCCGACGCCCTTGAGGTCGTACGCCATGATCCGCTGGGCGAGCGCCGGGTCGACGGCGGCGGCGAGCTGCTGGTAGTGGCTGGTGCCCTGGGCGAGCTTGGCGGCGATCGGCTCCTTGGGCGTGCCCAGCTCCTTGGCCAGGATCGTGGCCACCCGGTCGCGCTGGGCGGCGGAGACCTCGGACGGGTCCACGAAGATCTCGCGGGCCTCCAGGGTCAGCGCGAGCTCGTGACCGTTGACGTCGGTGATCGACCCCCGCCTGGCGGGCAGCTTCTCACCCTGTATGCGCTGCTTGGCCGCCTCCGCCGTGTAGACCTTCGAGTCGAGGCCCTGGAGCTGGATGAGCCGCCCCGCGAAGATGGACAGCACGAAGGTCATCGCCATCAGGCCGATGCCGATGCGCCTGCGCGGGTTGCCCAGGCGCAGCACCGCGGACGGGCGCGCCGGGGGCCTCGGCGGCCTGCCGCCACCGCCGCCGCGCGGCGTCATGCGGGTGTGCTCGTGGTCTGCGGGCCGCTCGCCCCCGCGCCTCGACACGGACCGCACCCAGCCCAGCGGGTCAGGCGGCCCCTCCGCCCGCGAGGACCGCACCGGCCCGCGCGGCGCCTCGGGACCCGGGGACCTGCGCGGCGCCTCGGGGCGGCCGGACCTGCCGGACGGGCCGGGGCCGCCGGGGGCGGCGCTCCCTGGCCGTCCCTGCCTGCCTGGCCCGTCGGGGGCGGGCGGTCGCGCGCCGGAACCGGGCCTGCCGGTGGGACCCGGCCTGCCGGACGGGCCGGTGGCCGACGGCCTCGCCGGGGAGCCCGGCCTACCAGCCTTAGGCGATTTGTCGTATTTGTCAGATTTGTCGGGCCTGTTGGAGCCCTCCGGGGCCGATGGCCTGCCGGACGAGCCCGCCCTCCCGGAACCACCGGGAACGGACGTTCTCCCGGAGCCACCGGGAGCGGCTCCCCTGCCGGAACCGCCCGCAGCGGGCGGCCTCGCGGCGGAACCCGGCCTGCCCGGCCGCCCGGCCCCCTGCCCCTTACCGGGACCGTCGGCGGACGACGGCCGCCCCTTGGAAGACCCGGGCCTGCCCTCCGCGCCCTGCCCCGCGACGGGAGAACCACCCCTGCCGGACGAGCCCGCGCGGCCGGAACCGGACGGCCTGCCCGGCGAGCCGGACCTGCCCGTCCCGTCGGTGTCCCGTGCCCCGCCGGAGGAACCAGCGCGGCCGGAACCCGGCTTGCCCGGGGTCGGGGGCCTGCGCGGGAAGGCAGGCCCCTGGGGGCCGTCGGGCACGCCGGGAGCGCCGGAGGGCCCGGCGTCGCCGGACCCCGGCCTGCGCGGCTTTCCGGGAACGTCCGGGGAGGGGGAACCACCCGGCCTGGCCGTACGGCCGGGGCCACCGGGAGAGCGGCGGCCCGAGCCTCCGGCCGGTCCGCCCGAGGAACCGCCCCGGCCCTGGCCCGGCCCCGGGCCCCCGGTCTCCCTCACCGGCCCGTGCCCGGCACTCGCTCCTGCCCCGCGGGCGTCTGGACGTCACCGGCGACCCCAACGGCGGGCTTGTCGGGGTCGATGACACGCGCGGTGTCCCAGTCGGGCCCCAGCCCCTGGAGCTCGTTGTTCCTGGCGAGCGACCCGGGCATCTCCTGCCGCATGATGGCGCTCTCCTTGCCCTCCTTCGCGATGCGCAGGTCGCCGATCTCCTTGCGCAGCCCGTTGGCCCTGAAGGAGTCCTGGGCGAGCACGGCGTTCAGCAGCAGCAGGCTGACCAGGCCGCCGCAGAGCAGGCCGACCACGAGCAGCAGGAAGGGAGCCCTCGGCGGCCGGGCGCGGCGGGGCGCGGCGGGCGCCTTGACCTGCGCGGCCGGAGCGGCGGCGGGCACGGGCCTGGCCGGCTTGGTCCCGTATCCCTGCGGCACCGCGCGGGGGACGCGCACAGGGCGCGCGCCGCGGCTGGGCGCGGCGCGTCGGACGTCTGTCTCACTCCTCGTCAACTGCCTCACGGATCCTCTCTGCCGCCCGACACCGGGCGGAGGCCGCCCGCGGGTTGCGGGCCACCTCCTCTTCGCTCGGAAGCTCGGCTCCCCTGGTCAGGAGCGCGAACCGCGGCTGGTGAGCCGGCAGCGGGACGGGGAGTCCGGGAGGTCCGGTGTCCCTGGTCCGCGCGGTGATGACCTGCTTCGTCAGCCGGTCCTCAAGGGAGTGGTACGCGAGCACGACGACGCGCCCGCCCAGCGTCAATGCGTCGAGCGCGGCTGGGAGCGCGCGTTCCAGCGCCGTCAACTCCGCGTTCACCTCGATCCGCAACGCCTGAAAAGTCCTTTTGGCGGGGTTGCCCCCGGTCCTGCGCGTAGCGGCCGGGATCGCCGTCCTGACGATCTCCGCAAGCCGCTTGGTAGACGTTATGGCCTCTCTGGCCCTTTCCTTGAGGATTAAGTGCGCGACACGCGGGGCGAATCGTTCTTCTCCGTAATCCCGCAGGATCCGGATCAGCTCGGCGGCCGGGTAGGTGTTGACCACGACCTCGGCCGTCAGCTCCTCGTCGCGGTCCATCCGCATGTCCAGCGGCGCGTCGTAGGAGTAGGCGAAACCGCGCTCCGCCTCGTCCAGCTGCGGGGAGGAGACGCCCAGGTCGAACAGCGCGGCGTCGACGCGGGGACGGCCCAACTCGGCCAGCACCCCGGGAAGCTCGTCGGAGACCGCGCGGACCAGCGTGATCCGGTCGGCGTACGGGGCGAGCCTGGCGGTGGAGCGTTCGATGGCGGTGGGGTCGCGGTCGATCCCGATCAGGTGGAGCGCGGGATGCGCGGCCAGCAGGGCCTCGGCGTGGCCGCCGAGGCCGAGGTTGGCGTCGACGAGCACGGGAGCGGGGCGGGCCAGCGCCGGAGCGAGCAACTCCAGCACCCGGTCGAGCATGACGGGGACGTGACCCCCAGGTGCCTGGAGATCATGGTTGTGGTTCTCGGCGCGCATGAAGCGCAACCCCCCTCTTTCCCGCCTCGTCCCGTGGACGTGCGGCGGACGCTCACCGGTGTCTTGAAAACTGGCCCCCACCCCCGGGGCCGTCCGGCCAGGTCCCCATCCGCACCCGCGTGTCCACCCGTCACCTGACACCGGGGAAGGTGCATCAGCTGACGGGCAGGTGGTTGCGGGTGGAGACCTCGCCGAACGACGTGTTACCGATGAGTCGACCGTGGAGTCACAGAATCCCTGGCAGCACCTCCTCCGACAGATCGGCAAAAGCCTGCTCTTGGTCGGCCAGATAGGCGCTCCAGGCGTCCGCGGCCCAGATCTCCAGCCGGGTGTTGGCCCCGATGACCACGCAGTCGCGGCGTAGGCTGGCGTACTCGCGCAGAGCCTGTGGCACGGTGATCCGGCCCTGCTTGTCGGCGACCTCGTCGGATGCGCTGGCGAAGAGGACACGGCTGTAGTCACGGACCGCCTTGGCGGTCACCGGCGCGGTGCGCAGAGCCTCGGTTATGCGCTGGAACTCCTCTACGGGAAAGACGTAGAGGCAGCGCTCCTGGCCTTTGGTGATCACCAGACCCTCCGCCAGCTCCTCGCGGTACTTCGCCGGCAGGAACAGCCGTCCCTTGTCATCGAGACGCGGATGGTGAGTGCCGAGGAACACCGGCCTCACCTCCCGTGCCCAGCGGAGCGCCAGGCGTCGCAGCCCTGCCCTCCACTGCGCACCACCATACTCCACTTCTCTCCACCGTCAACTGATTCCACGCCTCTTCACGACGGGTTTCGACGACATTTCCCCAGTTCAAATGGGGTGGTGCGGAGTGGAGGGGGTAAGCGGCCCCTCATACGCCCTGGGCGTGTCGGGTAAGGCCGCCGAATAGACTAAAGATCATGAAATAAACCGGAGGGCGGTGAAGAATGCGGGAAGGTGGGGAACCCGCATCGTCACAGGATCGGCACGCCACTCGTACAGGATCGCGACGGCCACGACGCACACTATGGCTGTTTACCCGGAATCAGCCCTGATGACCGCATAAAGTCGCCGTGGGAACGCATGGCGCCGTAGTGTCGGTAAGCAGAATGAGTTACGGGATCGCAAAGATTCCGCAACGGCAACCCCCCGGCGCGCAACCGCCGCACCCTCATGGAGGCCTGGTGGCAGTAACCCATGACGTCTCACCACAGCTCGATGATCTTGTTGCCACCGCGCACCGGATCCGCCAGTCGATCGAATCGGTGATCGAGGGCAAGAGCGACGTCGTCCGCCTGACCTTGACCGTACTACTCGCCGAGGGGCATCTCCTCATCGAGGACGTACCCGGAGTCGGCAAGACTATGCTCGCCAAGGCGCTGGCGCGGTCCATCGACTGCCCGGTGCGCCGCGTGCAGTTCACTCCCGACCTGCTGCCGAGCGACATCACCGGAGTGAGCGCCTACAACCAGCAGAGCAGGGAGTTCGAGTTCAAGCCCGGCCCGGTCTTCGCCAACATCGTGGTGGGTGACGAGATCAACCGGGCGTCGCCGAAGACCCAGTCGGCGCTGCTGGAGTGCATGGAGGAGCACCAGGTCACCGTCGACGGCGCGACCTACCGGCTGGACTCCCCCTTCATGGTGATCGCGACCCAGAACCCGATCGAGATGGAGGGCACCTACCCCCTCCCCGAGGCGCAGCGCGACCGGTTCACCGCCAGGATCGCGATGGGGTATCCCGCCCCCTCCGCGGAGCTGGAGATGCTCGACGTGCACGGCGCCGCCTCCCCGCTGGACAAGCTGGAGCCGGTGGCCACCACCGAGGAGGTGAAGGCGCTGATCGAGGCGGTGCGCGGGGTCTACGTCTCCCAGCCGATCAAGAAGTACGCGATCGACCTGGTGACCGCCACCCGGCAGTCCCCCGACCTGCGGCTGGGCGCCTCCCCCCGTTCGACCCTGCAGCTGGTCAGGGCCGCGCGGGCGCACGCCGCGCTCGCGGGCCGCGACTACGTCATCCCCGACGACCTGCAGGAGCTGTGCGTCCCCGTCCTGGCGCACCGGCTGCTGCCCAGCATCGAGGCCCAGGGGCAGCGCCGCCCGCCCGAGCAGGTGATCGCCGACCTGGTCCGCCGGGTACCCGTACCCGAGGCACAGGCCCGGTGACCTCCGGCCTCAAGGCGCTCACCGCCCGCGGCCGGTCCTTCCTCGCGTCCGGCGTCGCGGCGCTGCTGTGCGCCTTCATCCTCGGCGAGCACGACCTGCTCAGGATCGGCGTGCTGGTCATCTCGCTGCCGCTGCTGGCGGCCATGGTGGTCGCCCGCACCCGTTACCGGCTGAGCTGCGCCCGGCGCCTGGACCCGCCCAGGGCCGAGGTGGGCAGCGAGGCCACCGTGACGCTGCGGCTGGAGAACGTCACCCGGCTGCCGACCGGCCTGCTGATGATCGAGGACACCGTTCCCTACGCCCTCGGCGCCCGGCCCCGGTTCGTCCTGGACCGGGTGGAGGCGCAGGGCATCCGGGAGATCGACTACCGGGTCCGCTCCGACCTGCGCGGACGCTTCGCCATCGGGCCGCTCTCCATCCGGATCAGCGACCCTTTCGGCCTGGTCGAGCTGACCAGGTCGTTCACCATCAGCGACACGCTGATGGTGACGCCCCAGGTGGTGGCGCTGCCGCACGTCCGGCTGGCCGGTGAGTGGACGGGCGGGGGCGACAGCCGTACGAGAAGCGTGGCGGCGGCGGGGGACGACGACGTCGCGCCGCGCGAGTACCGGCAGGGCGACGACCTGCGGCGGGTGCACTGGCGCTCGACCGCCAGGCACGGCGAGCTGATGGTGCGGCGCGAGGAGCAGCAGTGGCAGAGCAGGGGGGCTCTGCTGCTGGACACCCGGCGCTACGCCCACCGGGGCGAGGGCCCGCGCTCGTCGTTCGAGGCGGCGGTCTCGGCCGCGGCCTCCATCGGCGTGCACCTCGCCCACGAGGGCCTCGGCCTGCGCCTGGTCACCGACCAGGGGGCCGAGCACCTCACCGACAGCGGGCTGAGCCTGTCGCTGCTGGACACCCTGGCCGTCGTACGGGCCAGCACGGCGCGGTCGCTGGAGTACGGCGTCGGCGCGCTGCGGCAGGGCGGCGGCGACGGCCTGATCGTGGCCGTGCTCGGCAAGATGGACCTCGACCAGGCCCAGGAGCTGGCCAGGGCCAGGCACGGCAATGTGACCGGCGTGGCCGTGATGCTGGACGTGGCCGGTTGGGAGAATCCCGAGCTGGACGAGGACGAGGAGTTCCAGGCGGCGCGATCGGTGTTCACCGGGACGGGCTGGCGCGTCGTGCGGCTGCCCGCCGGCGGCTCCGTCGCGAACGTGTGGCAGGAGGCCGCGGAGCGCGGACGGTTCGCGGCGAGCAGGGGTGGCTCATGAGACTTCCCATCGCGTCGGGCGTGGCCACGGGAGCGGTCGCGATCGCGCTCTATCCGCTCTTCCAGGGCGGCACCTGGTTCTGGTCGAGCCTGGGCGCCATCCTGATCGTGACCGGGATCGGCATGCTGGCCGGTCACTACACGCTGCCCGGCTGGCTGGCGTCGCCCGCGCAGGTGCTCGCGGTGTTCCTCTACCTGACGGCGGCGTTCGCCGGGGACGAGGCGTGGGCGAGGGTGTTCCCCACCTGGGACTCGCTCGCCAGGCTGGACAGGCTGCTGGTGACGGGCTTCGCCGACATCCAGCGGTTCGCCGCCCCCGTGCCCGACAGCACCGGCATCGTCCTGCTCACCTGCGGCGGCGTCGGCCTGATCGCCGTCCTCGTGGACCTGCTGGCCGCGCGGCTGCGTAAGGCGGCGCTCGCCGGGCTGCCGCTGCTGGCGCTGTTCACGGTCCCGGCGGCGGTGGTGGCCGAGCCGATCAGCTGGCCGGCGTTCATCATCGGGGCCCTGGGCTACCTGGGGATCCTCGTTGCCGACGGGCGGGAGCGGGTCAGCCACTGGGGCCGCGCGGTGCTGGTGCGCCGCACCTCGTCCTTCACGGTCACCCGGCCCACCCCCTCCGACAGCGGGGCGCTGCGGCTCTCCGGCAAGCGCATCGGCTTCACCGCGATCGCGCTGGCCGTCCTGCTGCCCGCGTTGCTGCCCACCCTGGAGCCCGACCCGCTGTTCGGGTTCGGCGTGGGCAACGGCAGGGGCGGCGGCAACTCGATCAGCATCCCGAACCCCATGGTGAACCTGCGCGGCCAGCTGTCGCTGCCGGAGAACTCCACCGTCCTGACCTACAAGGCCAGCGACAGCACCGCGCGCTACCTGAGGATGTACTCGCTCGACATCTTCGACGGCGAGCAGTGGACGATGTCGGAGCCCAGGGGCCGTCCTGAGGACCGGACCTCCGACGCGCCGATGCCACCGCCGCCCGGCCAGGCCACGAGCGTGCCCGTCACCCCCGCGAACGTCACCGTCACGGTGAGCGACCAGGTCAGGAGGCTGAGCTTCCTGCCCCTGCCCTACCCGGTGTCCAAGGTCACGGTGACGGGCGACTGGCGGCCCGACCGCGACACGCTCATGGTCTTCTCCACGCGGAACACCGCCGGGGGCCTGACGTACCAGGCCGTCACCGCCGAGCCCGAGCCCACGGCGGACAGGCTCAAGGCGGCGCCCCCGCCCGTCACGGCGATCAGGGAACGCTACCTGGCGCTGCCGGACAACCTGCCGGACGAGATCAGGAAGCTCGCCCTCGACGAGACCGAGCGGGGGGCGAGCGCGTACGAGCAGGCGATCCAGCTGCAGGAGTTCTTCACCAAGAGCGGCGGGTTCGCCTACAGCCTGGCCACCCAGGGGCACGACGGCCCGGCGCTGACGGACTTCCTGATCCGCAACAGGACCGGCTACTGCGAGCAGTTCGCCGCCTCCATGGCGGTGCTGGCGCGCGTCCTGGGCATCCCGTCCCGGGTCGCGATCGGCTACACCGGGGGCAGCGTCACCTCCGACGGGTGGCAGGTGCGCACCCACGACTCGCACGCCTGGCCCGAGCTGTACTTCGAGGGCACCGGGTGGCTCCGCTTCGAGCCCACCCCGGCGGGCGGGGCGGGCCAGGGCAGCGCGACGGTGCCGTCCTACACCCGCCCCGAGGCGGCACCGGCCACCCCCGACGAGCCGAGCGCGGCACCGTCGTCGGACCCCACCGGCTCCGACTCGCCCACCGGGGCGGCGAACGACCGCCGCAACGAGATGCTCGACAGGGAGTTCGGCGGCGTGCTGACCCCGGTGGACGAGGGAATGCCGCTGGCCGCGCAGATCGGCATCGGGGTCGCGATCGCGCTGCTGGTCGCGCTCATCCCCGGGCTGGTCCGCTGGCAGCTGCGGGTCCGCCGGGGCAGGTCCTACTCCCGGCCGGCCGGGGACCCGGCGGGCGAGAGACGGGCAGGCACCACCTCCCCCACGGCGGTCAGGGGGATCCGCTGGGAGCCCGCGGTGACCGCCGCGTGGGCCGAGCTCGACGACGCCCTGTGCGACTACGGGATGTCACGGCAGGCGAGCGAGAGCCCGCGCGCGCTGGCCAAACGGCTGGCGGAGCAGTACGTGTTCGAGCCGGAGGCCGCCGCCGCGCTGGCCCGGATCGCCTCGGCGGTGGAGCGGATGCTCTACGCCAGGACCACCGGCGAGATCGGCACCCTGCGCGAGGACATGCGGAGCGTACGGCGGGCGCTGGCGGCCACCGTGACCCGCGGCAGGCGGATCAGGGCGGTGCTGCTGCCGCCCTCCACGCTCCTGCGGATGCGGGCGATGGGCGGGCGGGTGCTGGACGGTTTCGACCGGCTGGAGAACATCCGGCTCCGCAGGCCGGTCAGGAAGGGCGCCTGAGCGCCCCCGGTGATCGGGACGCGCGACAACGCGTCCCGATCACCGGGGAACGGGACACTTCCGGGCCGTCGCGCATCTGGTCACCGTAGGACGGGGCACTACCGGGCCGGTCGCGCATCTGGTCACCGTAGGACGGGACATTTCCGTACCGTCGCGCGTCCGATCACCGTAGGACGGGGCACTACCGGGCCAGTCGCGCGTTCGATCATCGTAGGACGGGGCGTTTCCGGACCGTCGCGCGTCCGGTCGCCGAGGGAGGTGACGCCTCCGGGCCCTCCGGCTCTTCCGGCCTTTGGGGGGCGCGGAGCGGCGAACCTCGATCATCGGCGGGGCACGCGAGGGACGGACCCGGTGAATGACGCGGATGACGGGGCCGCTCCCACAGCGGGAGTGACCCTCGTCGTCATGGGGGGATCGTCAGGGAGATCCGCCGTGGACGGCGGCGGACCCCTGCCGGGCTAGCGCTCGTCGTGGCGACGGCGCCAGCGCTCCTCCATGCGTTCCATGAAGCTCTGGCGGGAGCCGGAACGGCGCCCCGCCTTGCCTCGCGGCTGATCGGACGGCGCGGCCGCGTTGGCCTCACCGAACCCGTTCATCCGCTTCCAGCTGGACAGACCCCACAGACACGCGGCGAGCATGACCACGAAACCGCCGACGCCGAGCGGGATGTTGATGATCACGACGCCGACCATCAGCAGGACGACACCCAGGATGAAGCCGATGGAGGCCTTCACCAGGCGGCGCCTGTAGTGGCTGCGGGGATCACTGATCCTGACGGTATTGGCCCACTTCGGGTCCTCGGCGTAGAGGGCCTGCTCGATCTGGTCGAGCAAGCGCTGCTCGTGCTCAGAGAGCGGCACGGCGCCTCCCAAGGACAGCCCCAGGACGGGGAAGACGGTGACGGACGACACGGGGTGTCCGAACCTCGCGGTCGGTTATCCCCAGAATACGAGGCTGTAGACGTAGACGAAAGAAAACGTCCAACGTAGTCCAAACCGGAGGCGGCGTCATGGATCTATTCCATCAAACGGAGGGCGAACCAGGGAGGCCGGAAGGACCGCATCCTGACCGAATCTCCGGGCCGCCCTGTCCATCGCCCGCTCGGCCTCCCGCCAGCCCGTCTCGCGCTCCCCGAGGCCGAGCTGCCGGGTCGCCCCGGCCGCCGGGCTGAGGTTCTCCACTCGTACGCCGACCAGCCTCAGGTGCTCGTTCTCCAGGCCGGAGGCGGTGTAGAGGGCGCAGGAGACGTCGTACAGGATCTTGGCGACGTCGGTGGGCTCGCGCAGGCTCCGGGACCGGGAGAGGGTGGTGAAGTCGGCGCGGCGGAGCTTGACGCTGACCGTACGGCCGACGCTGCCCCCGCGCCTGAGCCTGGCGGCGACCCGCTCCGAGAGCCGGAGCAGCTCCCTGCGGATCTCCACGGGGTCGGCGACGTCTGTGGCGAAAGTCTCTTCGGCGCCGATGCTCTTGTCGGGGACGTCCGGGGTCACCGGGCGTTCGTCGCGCCCCCAGGCGAGGGCCGCCAGGTGCGTGCCCGCCGCCTGGCCCAGATCGCGCTGGAGGGTGTCCAGCGGGACCCTGGCGAGGTCGCCGACGGTCCTGACGCCCAGGCGGGCCAGTGACCGCTCGGTGCGCTCCCCGACGCCCCACAGGGCCGCCACGGGCAGCGGGTGCAGGAAGTCGACCACCCGGTCGGCGGGCACCACGAACAGGCCGTCGGGCTTGCAGTGCTGGGAGGCGAGCTTCGCCACGAACTTGCTGTTGGCGACCCCGACGGAGCAGGTGACGCCCTGCTCGCGCACGACCTGCTCGCGGATCATCCGGGCGATCGCCGCCGGGGGGCCGAGACGCTTGCGCGCCCCGCCGACGTCGAGGAACGCCTCGTCGGAGGCGATCGGCTCGACCTCGGGGGTGAAGGTCTGGAAGATCTCCATGACGCGCCGGGAGACCTCCGCGTACTTGCCCCGGCTCGGCGGGATGATCACAGCCTGGGGGCAGAGCCTTCGGGCCCGGGTCATGGGCATGGCCGAGTGCACCCCGAATCTCCGGGCCTCGTAGGTGGCGCTGAGCACCACCCCGCGCGCCCCGGGCGCGCCGATGATGACGGGGCGGCCCCGGAGGTCGGGACGGTCGCGCAGCTCGACGCCCGCGTAGAAGGCGTCCATGTCGACGTGGAGGATCGGGCAGCCGGTGTCGTCCGTCCCCAGTTCGGAACCCGGGCGCGGTATCTGCTGCTTTCTCGACACGCCGCCATCCTACGGGAACACGCGTTCGACGCGGCGCTCACCGGTGGCCAAGGACGTGCAGTTGGGTCGCGATGTCGCGGAGCACCGGGTGCGCCGCCGCGGCCTGCTCCAGGGCGACCAGCGCGCGGGCGGCTCCGGGCTCGCCGTCGAGCAGCCTGCTGGGCACCAGGTCGGCGAAGACCCGCACGCCGTGCACCTCACCGGGCGCGAAGCCCGTCACGCTGAGAAGCCGCTCCAGGGCCTCGCGGGTGAAACGCCTGGGCGTGGGGTCGCGGTCGCCCCAGCGGCCCTCGGGGTCGTCCAGGACCTGGAGGGCCTCGTCGAACCTGCCGGCGATGGAGCGGTGCAGCGCTGCGGCGAGCGGGTTGGCGGCGAGCACACTGATCACGCCGCCCTCGCGCAGCAGGCCCGCCATGGCCTTCACCGCACCGGCCGGGTCCTCCACGTACTCCAGCACGCTGTGGCAGAGCACCAGGTCGGCGCCTCCGGTGGGGAGCAGCTCCCCCAGGTCCGCGGCGTCGCCCTGCAGGGCGCGCACCTCCACCCCCGCCTCCGCCGCGCGGCGCTCCAGCGCGGCGAGCGAGTCGGGGCTGGGGTCGACGACCGTCACGGCGTGCCCCAGACCGGCCAGGGGGACGGCGAAACCGCCCGTCCCTCCCCCGGCGTCGACGATGTCGAGCCGCTCACGGCCTGTCGCGGCCACCCGCTCGGCCAGCACGGCACTCAGGACGTCCCACACGACCGCTGTGCGGACCGCGGGGGTGCCGGGCTGCCGTGAGATGCCTACGGCGTGCAACTTCAGATCGCCTCCTCAAACGGTGACGAGCCCAGCCTACGCCGCGTGTCCCCCGGCGCGGTCCAAGGACTATTCATACTCCCGCTTGATCGAGTCTTTTTCCGGACGCGGATGGGCCCCCCGGGCAAGCCCGGAGGAAAGGGGACGCCCCGGGCGGAGACGCGCCGGGCCCCTCGCACCGTACGCCGGGCGGGGAGACCGGAGATCCGGGCTCCCCGTGGGGACGGCTAGAGCGCCAGGGACGGCTTGAGCTGCTTGAAACGGGCCATCAGGCCGTTGACGAACTGCGGCGACTCGTCGGTCGACAGCTCCGAGGCCAGGCTGACCCACTCGCTGATGACGACGCCCTCGGGGACGTCGGGCATCCACAGCAGCTCGTAGGTGCCGCCGCGCAGGAGGTTGCGGTCGACGGCGGGCATGCGGTCGAGCGTCCAGCCCTCCGAGTAGGTGGTGATCAGCTCGTCGATGCGCGACCGGTGCCTGCACACGCCCTCGACGATCGTGGTGGTGTACTCGTTCACGGGCGGCTCGGCCCGCTCAAGGCGCTCGGCGAGGACGCTGAGCGGGTCCTCGCCGCGTGCCTCGGCCTCGAAGAGGATGTCCAGCGCGCGCCTGCGCGCCTTACCCCGTGCCGACATCAGGCGCGGCCGAGATAATCGCCGGTGCGGGTGTCGACCTTGACCTTCTCGCCGGTGGTGATGAAGAGCGGCACCTTGATCTCGGCACCGGTCTCCAGCTTGGCGGGCTTGGTGCCGCCGGTGGAGCGGTCGCCCTGGAGGCCGGGCTCGGTCTCGGCGACGAGCAGCTCGACGGCCGCGGGCAGGTCGACGTAGAGGACGTTGCCCTCGTTGATCGCCACGGTGGCCAGCATGTTCTCCAGCAGGTAGTTGGCCGAGTCGCCGACCGCCACCCTGGTGACGTGGAGCATGTCGTAGTTCTCGGTGTCCATGAAGACGTAGTCGTCACCGTCCATGTAGGAGAACTGCATCTCGCGCTTGTCGACGTTGGCCACCTCGACCTTGACGCCCGCGTTGAAGGTCTTGTCGACGACCTTGCCCGATAGCACGTTCTTGAGCTTGGTGCGGACGAACGCGCCGCCCTTGCCGGGCTTGACGTGCTGGAACTCCACGACCGCCCAGAGCTCACCGCCGTCGAGCTTGAGCACCAGGCCGTTCTTGAGGTCGTTCGTCGTCGCCACTAGTTTCTCCTGCGTACGGCCGCTCTTAGAGGACGAGCAGCTCTTTGGTCGTCCGTGTGAGAAGTTCCGGCCCGCCATCGCGCGCCACGAGCGTGTCCTCGATGCGGACGCCGCCCCTGCCGGGAAGGTAAACCCCGGGTTCGACGGTCACCGGAACTCGATCCTCAAGTCTAGCGTGCCCATGGTCGCGCTCCGGCTTTCGTGAAGATCGTTCCAGCTTCGGGGAGTCTTCCCGGTCCTCCGGGGACTCCCCGGGTTCTTCCCGGGAGCCCTCCGGCTTTCTCGGGGACAGGAACGGCACCTCGTGGATCTGCAGCCCGACGCCGTGGCCGAGGCCGTGCTTGAAGAACTCCCCGTACCCCGCCTCCCCGATCAGGTCGCGGGCGGCGGCGTCCACCTCGTGGAGCGCCGCGCCGACCCGCGCGGCCAGGCTGCCCGCGCGCTGGGCGGCGCGGACCAGGTCGTACAGCTCGCGCTGCCACCCGGCGGGCTCGCCGATCGCCACGGTCCTGGTCATGTCGGCGTGGTAGCCCCGGTACAGCGCCCCGAAGTCCATGGTGACCAGGTCCCCGCGCTCCAGCGGCCGGTCCGAGGGCGAGTGGTGCGGGATCGCGCCGTTGGGCCCGCTCGCGACGATCGAGTCGAAGGCGAGCCCGTCCGCGCCCAGTTCGATCATGTGGCGTTCCAGCGCCCTGGCGACCTCCTTCTCGGTCAGGCCGGGGCGCAGCTCGGGCAGGACCTCGGCGAAGGCCCGGTCGGTGAGCTCGCACGCGGTACGGACGAGGTCGATCTCGGCGTCGTCCTTGACCATGCGTACCGCCTCCACCACCCCGGACAGGCGCAGGGGGCTCCCGTCCAGCCGGAAGTATCCGGCGACGGACATGTGGTCGGCCTCGATGCCCGTCCGGCCGGTCCCGGGCAGCAGGGCCCCGGCGACGTCGGACTCCTCGATCACCTCGACGCCGTCGCAGACGCGCCGGGCGGCCCCGATGTAGCGGGAGTCGGTGGCCAGCGTGGCGGAGCCGTCCGCCCTGACCAGGACGGCCGCGTTGGAGCTGGCCAGGCCGGTCAGGTAGCGCACGTTCACACCGTTGGTGACCAGGATCGCGTCCGCCTCGTGAGCGGGCAGCAGGGCCGCGAGGTTCGCGCGGCGCCAGGCGTGGGTGATGGTCATGTACGCATGCTATTGACCGGTTTGACCGATGTCTCCACCGTGGCCGTACCCGCCCGCCGACGGAAGCCGACGGGAACGGCCCCGGTCGCGAGGCCGCTTCAGCTCGCCGGGAAGGTCAGGAGGCGAGTTCCCTGACCTTCTCGATGAGCCGGACGCGCTCCTCGTGGGTGCCGGCCAGCGGGGCGACGTTGATCGTCGTGACGCCCGACTCGCGCATGGCCCGCAAGCGCTCGCGGACGTGTCCCTCGGGGCCGATCAGGGACATCTTCTCCAGCAGCTCGTACGGCACGAGCGCGGCGGCCTCGTCCTTCTTGCCGTCCAGGTAGAGGTTCTGGATCTGCTCGGCCTCCTTCTCGTAGCCGTACCTGCGGGCGAGGTCGTTGTAGAAGTTCTTGCCCTTGGCGCCCATCCCGCCGATGTAGAGGGCCGCTATCGGGCGGCCCAGCTCCAGCCAGCCGGAGACGTCGTCGCCGATGGCGAGCGAGGCCTGGGCGATCACGTCCAGCTCGCCCAGCGCCGGGTCCCGCTTCGCCCTGCCCGCCGCCAGGGAGGCGCCCCACACGTCGGCGGCCTTCTCCGGCACGTAGAAGATCGGCTCCCAGCCCTCGGCCAGCTCGGCGGCGAGCTCGACGTTCTTGGGACCGATGGCGGCGACCACGACGGGGATGCGGTCGCGGACCGGGTGGTTGATGAGCTTGAGCGGCTTGCCCAGGCCGGTCCCCTGGCCCGCGGGGAGCGGGACGGTGTAGTGCCTGCCCTCGTAGGTGAGGCGCTCGCGCCTCCAGACCTGGCGGCAGATCTCGATGACCTCGCGGGTGCGGCCGAGCGGGGCGGTGTACGGGACGCCGTGGAAGCCCTCGATCACCTGGGGGCCCGAGGCGCCCAGGCCGAGGGTGAAGCGGCCGTCGGAGACGTAGTCCAGGCCCGCGGCGGTCATGGCCAGCAGGGCGGGGGTGCGGGAGTAGACGGGCAGGATGCCGGAGGCGATCTGCAGCCTCTCGGTCCTGGCGGCGATGTAGCCCAGCTGGCTGACCGCGTCGAAGCTGTAGGCCTCGGCGACGAAGACGATGTCGAGACCGGCCTTCTCGTAGTCGGCCAGCTCGGCCACCGTCTCCTTGAAGCCCCCCGAGTAGTTCAGGGCCATACCGATGCGCATCGTGAGATCGTCCTTCCGCGGTGCCGACCGAACCGAATGTTGTTCCGTTGCCTCGGCGACAAAGGTTATCGACTCACCGCCGAAGCACCAAGCCCCGCGCCGCCGCCACCGGGCCGGTAGCCTACGCATTCCGGGGTAGGGGACTCCCGGCAGGGCGTTCCGGGGGGCAGGTGACCGCCGGGAGGGAACGTTCCGGAGGCGGTGGACGAGGAGCGGTGTGCTGAGGCAGTCGATCATCGTGGCGGCGGGAGCGCTGGCCCTGACGCTCGGGGGGCACCGGCTCCTGCCCGAGCTGGGCGGTCTCACCCCCGTGCTGGAGAGCCTGCTCCCGTGGCTCGGGGTCGTCGTACCGGTCCTGCTGGTCTGCGCGCTGGCCACCCGCTCGTGGCAGGTGATCCTCGCGGCGCTGGTCCCGGCGACCGTGTGGGGCCTCATGTTCGGCCCGACGCTGCTGCGCAGCCCGCCGGGCGGGCCCAGCGACCTGTCGGTCGCCACGCTCAACGTCGGCGCGACCAACGCCGACTCGGCCGACGCCATCCGGTCCGTCTCGAAGGACCGCGACCTGGTCGCGGTGCAGGAGCTGACCCCCGGCGGCCCGGCGGCGAAGGTCCTCAACGACCGCTTCCCTTACCGCTACCGGATCGCCACGGTCGGCCTGTGGAGCCGGTTCCCGATCGCCGAGGCCCGCAAGGCCGACATCGGCCTCGACTGGGCGCGGGCGCTGCGCGCGGTGGTCGTCACCCCCAAGGGCAGGCTGACCGTGTACGTCATGCACCTCGCCTCCGCCCGCCCCGGCCAGACCGCCCAGCGCGACGAGACCCTCGCCTACGCCCGCAAGATGGTCGACAGGGACGACAGCGAGCACCTGCTGCTGCTCGGCGACCTCAACACCGCCACCACCGACCGCAAGCGCTCCGGCCTGGTGCCGCCGCTGTCGGACGCCCAGCAGGAGGCCGGTACGGGGTTCGGCTTCACCTGGCCCGCGTCCTTCCCCGTCACCCGCCCCGACCACATCCTCTACCGGGGCATGGTCGCCACCAGGGCGGGCGTCGAGCGGGCCGAGGGCAGCGACCACCGCGCCGCCGTCGCCTCACTACGTCTCGCCGCCTAAAATCCCTGGCCGCCTAGAACCCCCTGGCCGCCTAGAACCTTTGGCCGTTCAGGACCCCTGGCCGTTCAGGACCGGGCCCCGGGAGCCGGGGCGGCTCAGGGGGCGAGGTCCGGGCGGGCCCGGAGCGCGGACAGGTCGGCCGGGGTGTCGATGTCGGCGGGGTCGGCGACGTCGTCGCAGGGGACCGCGACGACCAGTTCGGGACGGGCTTTCAGGAAGGGGCGGGCACCGGCGTCGCCGGTCGCGAGCCGGGCGACCTCCTCGAAGTGTTCCCTGGCGATCAGCACCGGGTTCCGCCGCGCGCCGCCGTAGGTGGCGACGGCGACCGAGGCGCCCCGCCCCGCGGCCTCGACGAGCCGCTCCACCGCCCTCGGGCCGACGAACGGCTGGTCGACCAGGGCGATCACCACGTACCCGGCGGTGGCCGGGATCGCGTCCAGACCGGCCCTGAGCGAGGAGCCCATCCCCGAGCTCCACTCCGGGTTGTGGACGGTCACCGCTCCCCGCACCCGTACGGTGGCCGCGCCGAGCACCACGACCACGGGACGGCAGCCGCCGTCGCGCAGCGCCCTGACCCCCCGGTCCACCAGCCGCTCGCCACGGAACTCCACCAGCGCCTTGGGAGTGCCGAGCCGCGAGCCGGATCCGGCGGCCAGCAGCAGCCCGGCGATCGCCGGACGCCTCTTCACGGTGTCCCCCTCGGCGTCCCCGGCCGGGGCCTCCTCGCTCACGCGCCGGGCCCGTCGCCGTGGATCCTGCCGGAGCCGTCGGTCAGCGGCCGGCCCGAGCCGCCCCAGCGCAGCTGGATCAGCTCGGCGACGATGGAGATCGCCGTCTCCTCCGGCGTACGCGCGCCCAGGTCCAGCCCGATCGGCGAGCGGAGCCTCTTCAGCTCGGCCTCGCCCAGCCCGGCCCGCGCCAGCCGGGCCAGCCGGTCCTCGTGCGTGCGGCGCGAGCCCATCGCGCCGACGTAGCCCGCCGGGGTGCGCAGGGCGACCTCAAGCAGGGGTACGTCGAACTTGGGGTCGTGGGTGAGCACGCAGATCGCGGTCCGCTCGTCCACGACGGTCGAGGTGAGATAGTCGTGCGGCCACTTGACGATCACCTCGTCGGCGTCGGGGAAGCGCTTGGCCGTGGTGAAGACCGGCCGGGCGTCGCACACGACCACGTGGTAGCCGAGGAACTTGCCGGCCTTGGCGACCGCGGCGGCGAAGTCGATCGCGCCGAAGACCAGCATCCGGGGCGGCGGCGCGAAGGACTGGACGAAGACCTCCAGCTCGTCGAGCCGACGCTGTCCCCGGGCCCCGTACCTGCGGACGCCCGTCAGTCCCTGCGCGAGCATGCCCCGGACGTCGTCGTCCACCGCGTCGTCCAGCCGGGTCACGCCCAGGGAACCGGAGGAGCGGTCCGGCCAGACGACCCGGCGGGTGCCGACCGCGCCCGGCCCCGACAGGACGGTCGCCACCGCCACCGGCTCGCGCCGCAGCACCGAGGCGGCGACCGCCCCCAGCTCGGGGAAAGTCTCCTTGGAGACGGGCTCGACGAAGACGTCCAGGATGCCGCCGCAGGTCAGGCCGACGGAGAAGGCGTCGTCGTCGCTCACCCCGTACCGCTGCAGGACGGGCGCGCCCGAGGAGACCACCTCCCTGGCCAGCTCGTAGACGGCGCCCTCGACGCAGCCGCCGGAGACGCTGCCCTCGGCCTCGTCGCCGAGCACCGCCATGGACGCCCCCGGCGGGCGGGGCGCGCTGCGGAAGGTGTTGACCACGGTGGCCAGGCCGAACGTCTCCCCCGTCTCCCACCACCGCAGGATCTGCGACAACACGTCACGCATGAGTGCCTCCCAGCAGCGTCGCCAGTTCCTCGAAGGCGGCCAGGCTGTGCCCGGCCACGAAGTCGTCGATGTGGGGAAGGGCGGCCCGCATCCCGGCGGTGAGCGGGCGGTAGCCCTCCCTGCCCTTGTGCGGGTTCATCCAGATCACCCGGTGGGCCGTCCGGGACAGCCGGGCCATCTCCGCGCCCAGCAGCGAGACGTCACCGCGCTCCCACCCGTCGGAGGCGATCACCACCACCGCTCCGGCCGCGTCGTTCAGCGCCAGGAGCCGCCGGAGCTCCTCGCCCAGGCGGGTGCCGCCGCTCCAGTCGGGAATGGCGCGGGAGACGGCGTTCATCGCGGTCGCCGGATCGCGGTGGCGCAGCTCGGCGGTGAGCCGGGTCAGCTGGGTGCCCGCGCTGAACACCTCCGTGGCCCCCGGCTCGGACCTGACCAGCGCGTGGGCGAGCCGGAGCAGCGTGTCCGCGTACGGGGTCATGGAGCCGCTGACGTCGATCAGCAGCACGACCCTGCGGGGCCTGGTCCGGTGCGCGCGGTAGCGGAGCCCGGCGATCTCCCCGCCCCTGCGCAGGGTCTCGCGGACGGTCGCCCTGCCGTCCAGCCGCCCCCGGCGCGAGGGCCGGAAACGCCGCGACGCGCGCCGTTCCCTGCCCGCCCGCAGCAGGGCGAGCAGCCGGTGCGTCTCGGCGAGCTCCGCCGCCGTCATCGCGGCCACGTCCCGGGTGCGCAGCACCTCCGTCGCGCTCGCGGTCGCCGCGAGGGCGGGGGGATCGCCGCCCTCCTCCCGGTCGGCGCGCGCCCCGGGCCGCGCCGCGGCGTGCCGGGTGACGGTGACCTCGGCCGCTCTCGCGCGGCCCGCGCGCAGCCCCCCGAAGTAGGCCCGGAAGACCCGGTCGTAGCGGGGCAGGTCGTCGGCCGAGGAGCACAGCGTGACCCGGCCCGCCCAGTAGACGTCACCGGGCCTGGAGGCGTCCAGGTGGGACAGGGCGCGCAGCAGGCCCTGGGTCCGCTCGTGGTCGGCGGGCACCCCCGCGGCGCGCAGGGTCCTGGCGAAACCGGTCATGACCGCGACCAGGTCCTCCCCGGCACCGGCCAGGTCCTCCCCGGCACCGATCGGAACCGCCGTCGCCGGGGGAGTCCCGGTGGGGGAAACCCCGGCCGGAGGAGTTCCGGCGGGGGGAATCCTCGCGGAGGGGACACCGGTGGGGGGACCGCCGGTGGAGGGAACCCCGGTGGAGGGGACGTCAGTGGAAAGACCGCCGGTGGAGGGAACTCCGATGGAGGGGACGTCGGCGGAAGGACCGTCAGTGGAAGGACCGTCGGTAGGGGGGACGCCGGTGGGGGGAACGCCGTCAGCGCCGGGACGCACCGAAGAATCCGTTCCCGAGCACCGTCTCGTGGTCCTCCCTGTGCTTGAGCAGGGCGCCCAGCGAGGCCGCCGCCAGGTCGGGGTCGAGCTCGCGGGCGCCGAGGGCGAGGAGCGCCTCGGTCCAGTCGAGGGTCTCGGCGATCCCCGGCGGCTTGATCAGGTCGGCCGCGCGGAGCCGTCCCGTCGCCGTGGCGACCTGCTCGGCCAGGATCCCCGAGCACTCGGGGAGCCGCCTGCGCAGGATCGCCACCTCCCTGTCGAAGGAGGGGTGTTCCAGCCAGTGGTAGAGGCAGCGCCGCTTCAGCGCGTCGTGCACCTCGCGGGTCCGGTTGGAGGTGAGCACGACCACCGGCGGCCGGGCGGCGCGGATCGTGCCGAGCTCGGGGACGGAGATCGCGAAGTCCGAGAGCACCTCCAGCAGGATCGCCTCGAACTCCACGTCGGCCCGGTCGACCTCGTCGATGAGCAGCACCGCGGGCTGGGTCTCGATCGCCCGCAGCAGCGGCCTGGCGATCAGGAACCTCCGGTCGTAGACCTCGCCCTCCAGCCGGGCGGCGTCGGTGACACCGCCCGCCTCCGCCGCCTTCAGGTGCAGGAGCTGGCGGGCGAAGTCCCAGTCGTAGAGCGCCTGGGAGGCGTCGAGCCCCTCGTAGCACTGCAGGCGGATCAGCGGCGCCCCGAGCACCTCCGCGAGGGTCCTGGCCAGCTCGGTCTTGCCGACCCCCGCCTCGCCTTCGAGCAGCAGCGGGCGGCCCATCCGCAGCGCGAGGAAGGCCGCCGTGACGAGCCCCTCACCGGCCAGGTACGACCGCTCGTCGAGCAGCTCCGCCAGCCGCGCGGGCGACTCCACACTGGATGCCTCGATTGTCCGCCTCACCACCACCTCAGGTTACGCCCGGCGGCAGGTCCTCGCGTGATCACATCGTGCTCCTCACGCCCCGGACGTCCTGAGCGCCCCCGGCCGGGGACCTCCGGGACCGGCGGGCATACTGCCGCGCTCCGCGAAGAAGTATTGTCACCCCCTGTGAAGAACCTGCTCGACCGGATCAACACCCCGTCCAGGGTCGTCGTGGTGGCGTTCCTGGCGGTGGTCCTCACCGGTACGGGGCTGCTCTCGCTGCCGATCGCGGTCGAGGGGGGCCGGAGTGCCTCGTGGACGTCGGCCCTGTTCACCGCCACCTCCGCGGTGTGCGTGACCGGGCTCGCCGTGCACGACACCGCGGCGCACTGGTCGTTCTTCGGCGAGATCGTGCTCCTGGTGCTGATGCAGATCGGCGGCTTCGGGATCATGACGCTCTCCTCGATCCTCGCGGTGGTCGTCTCGGGCAAACTCGGCCTGCGCGCCCGTCTCAACACCCAGGCCGAGACCAAGACCCTCGGTCCCGGCGACGTACGACGGGTGATCGTGGGGGTCGCCAAGGTCACGCTGGTCGCCGAGGCGCTGACCGCCGCGGTGCTCGCCGCCCGCTTCATGATCGGGTACGGGGAACCGTTCGGCCGCGCCGCCTATTACGGGATTTTTCATGCGATCTCGGCATTCACCAACGCCGGGTTCGCCCTCTGGCCGGACAGCATGATGCGGTTCGTCACCGACCCGTGGATCTGCCTCCCGCTCGTCCTGGCGGTGGTCACCGGAGGTCTCGGCTTCCCCGTCTACGCCGTACTGCGGCAGAACTGGCGCCGCCCGGCACGCTGGACGCTGCACGCCAAGATCACGCTGGGGATGACCGCCGTCCTGCTGTTCGGCGGGGCGATCGCCGTCACCGTCACCGAATGGAACAACCCCGGCACGATGGGCGGCCTCTCCCCCGGGCTTCGGATCATGGCCGGGTTCTTCCACAGCGCGATGACCCGCAGCGGCGGCCTGAACTCCGTGGACACCTCACAGATGAGCGAGAGCTCCTGGCTGATCAGCGACGTGCTGATGTTCATCGGGGCGGGCAGCGCGAGTACCGGGGGCGGCATCAAGGTGACGACGTTCGCGCTGCTCGGGTTCGTGATCATCGCCGAGCTGCGCGGCGAGCCCGACGTCTCGGCGGGCCGCCGCCGCATTCCCGAGCAGCTGCAGCGGCAGGCGCTGACGATCGCCCTGCTGAGTGTGGCGTCGGTCGCCGTGGGCACGTTCGCGCTGATGACGGTGACCCCGTTCAAACTGGACCGCGTACTGTTCGAGGTGATCTCCGCCTTCGGCACGGTCGGCCTGTCGACGGGGATCACCGCCGACGTCGGCACCGCGGGGCACCTGATCCTGACCCTCCTGATGTTCATCGGGCGGCTCGGCCCGGTGACCCTGGGCGCCGCGCTGGCGCTGCACGTCCAGACCCGTCGGTTCCGATACCCGGAGGAGCGTCCCCTCGTTGGTTGACAAGAAGAATCGCGGCGACGCGGTCGTGGTGATCGGCCTCGGCCGGTTCGGCGGCGCGCTGGCGGCGGAACTGGCGGGCCGCGACGTCGAGGTGCTCGGCGTCGACAACGACCCCAAGAACGTGCAGCACTTCTCCGGGCGGCTCACCCACGTGGTGTGCGCCGACTCCACCGACCCCGACGCCCTCGACCAGCTGGGCATCGGCGAGTTCGGCCGGGCCGTGGTCGGCATCGGCACCGACATCGAGGCGAGCATCCTGACCACCTCGATCCTGGCCGACCTGGGGGTGGCCGACATCTGGGCCAAGTCGATCAGCCTGCAGCACAGCCGGATCCTGCAGCGGGTCGGCGCGCACCACGTGGTGCAGCCGGAGCACGACATGGGCGAGCGGGTCGCGCACCTGGTCACCGGGCGGATGCTCGACTACGTCGAGGTCGACGAGGACTACGCCATGATCAAGACCATGGCGCCCCGGTGGGCGGACGGCAAGAGCCTGGGCAGCCTGGGCGTCCGCAGCAAGTACGGGGTCACCGTGGTCGGGATCAAGAAACCCGACGGCAGGTTCACGTACGCCACCTCTGAGACGGTGATCCATAGCGGCGACACCCTGCTCGTGGCGGGCGAGACCGACAAGGTCGAGCGGTTCGCCGAGGAGACCTGAGCGCGGGACCCGAACCCCGCGGACCGGGCTCCCGAACCCGGCCCGGTGGCGCACAGCGGACCGGGAGCCCCGCGCACCGGTAGCCCGGCCCCGAGCCTCGCGTACAGCGGACCGGAGGCCCGGTCCCGGCTCCCGTACGACGTCACGGCTCCCGGCCGGGCAGGACCCGAAGCCCCTTACGACGGCTCGGCCCCCGGCCGGGCAGCCCCGGAGGCCCGATGCGACGGCTCGGCTCCCGGTGCGAGACCGGAAGCCCCCGTGCGACGGCTCGGCCCCCGACGGACCGGGTCGCGGCCGGTCCGGTGAACCCGGGCTCCCGCGCGGTGGGTCAGCGGGTCTCGGACGCCTCGCCGCGCTCCCTGATGAGGGCGGCGAGCTCGCGGACCTGGCGGACGGTGCGCTCCTTCTCCGACCCCTGCAGGCCCATGGCCCCGACCGTGGCCCCGTCGGTGAAGTCGATCTTCGCCCAGGGCTCGTGGTCGACCAGGGTGACCCCGAGCACCTCGGGCCACTCGTAGCGGTGCACCCGCAGCGGGTTGACGAGGGTGATCCCCTGCTCGTCGGCCTCCACGCGGACCCGTCCCAGCAGGTGCAGGACCCCGGCGACCAGGCCGCCCAGCGCGACCATCGCGATCCTGTCGGCCAGGGTGAACGGCTCGGCCAGGAAGATCGCCATCAGCACCGCGCCGAGCATGATCAGGCCCGCGAAGCCGTAGGCCGCGATCCTTCCCTTCCTGGGCCGCCACACGACGGGCAACGAGGGCGGGGAGACGCTCTCCGGGCTCACTCTCAGATCACGATCCTTCGGAAAACCACCGGCCGGAACGGCTGTGACAGCTGGTCACGACGCCGATGGAAACCTACCGCACGGCCCCGCCGCCCCGATCACGCGGCACGGCGAAGCGGACCGTACGGCGCCACCCCAAAACCCCGGACCGCGCCCCGGGACCCCGTACGGCGCCACCCCAAAACCCCGGACCGCGCCCCGAGACCCCGGACGGTTCCCGGGAACCCCGGGCCGCGCCCCTGGGGACCGTGAGGCGCCCTAGGAGCGGAGTTCCCTCAGCAGCAGCGCCGTCTCCAGGGCGGCGACGGTGGCCTCGTAGCCCTTGTCCTCGTGGCTGCCCGGCAGCCCCGACCTGTCGAGGGCCTGGTCGAGGGACTCGCAGGTCAGCACACCGTTGCCGACCGGGACCTCCTCGTCGAGGGAGACCCGGGTCAGGCCCGCGGTGACGGAGTCGCAGACGTAGTCGAAGTGGGGGGTCTCCCCGCGGATCACGACCCCGAGGGCGACGACCGCGTCGTACTTCCTGGCCAGGACCTGCGCCACGACCGGGATCTCCAGCGACCCGGCCACCCGCACCACGGTCGTCGCCGCGCCGCTGTCCCGCCCGGCCTGCTCGGCCCGCGCCACGAGCTGATCGGTGATCTTCTCGTGCCACCGGGCGGCGACGACGCCGACGGTCAGTCCCTTCGCCTCGACGGCCCCGGCCGCCGGTCGCCCGGCCCCGCTCACGCGATCACCTCGCGCCCGCCCGTACGGCCGTCCCGCGCCGTCTGTCCCGCTCGCTCACTCATGCGCCATCCCTGGGAATCTCGTGGCCGAGGCGGTCGCGCTTGGCCGACAGGTATTTCTCGTTGTGCGGGTTCATCGCCACCGGCATGGGCTCGCGGCCGAGCACCTTGATGCCGTAGCCGTCCATGCCGCGCAGCTTGGCCGGGTTGTTGGTCAGCAGCCGGATCGACTTCACGCCCAGGTCGGCGAGCATCTGCCCGGCGTTGGAGAACTCCCGGGCGTCCACCGGCAGCCCGAGCTCCAGGTTGGCGTCGACGGTGTCGCTGCCGCCGTCCTGGAGGCTGTACGCCCTGAGCTTGGCGAGCAGCCCGATGCCGCGTCCCTCGTGCCCGCGCAGGTAGACGACCACGCCCCGGCCCTCGGCGGCGATCCGCGCCATGGCGTGGTCGAGCTGCACCCCGCAGTCGCACCGCAGCGACCCGAGCACGTCGCCGGTCAGGCACTCGGAGTGCGCCCTGACCATGACGTTCTCGCCGTCCTCGATGTCGCCGAGGACGAGGGCCAGGTGCTCGCCGCCGTCCAGCGAGCTCGCGAAGCCGTAGGCCCGCCACTCGCCGTACCTGTTCGGCAGCCGCGTCTCGGCGACCCTGGTCACCATCCGCTCTGTCCGGCGCCTGAACTCCACCAGCTGCTCGATCGAGACGAGCGCCAGGTCGTGCTCGTCGCAGAAGTCGCGCAGCTCCGGCAGCCGCATCATGGTGCCGTCGTCGTTGACGACCTCGGCGAGCACGCCCGCCTCGCTCAGCCCGGCGAGCCTGGCCAGGTCCACGGACGCCTCGGTGTGGCCGCGCCTGGCCAGGACGCCGCCCTCCCGGTAGCGGAGCGGGAAGACGTGTCCCGGTCGTACCAGCTCGGACGGCTCGGTCGCCGAGTCGGCCAGGGTACGGATCGTGCGGGCCCGGTCGGCGGCGGAGATGCCGGTGCTCACGCCGTCCCTGGCGTCCACGCTGATCGTGTACGCGGTGCGCAGGCGCTCCTTGTTGTCGTACACCATCAGCGGCAGGCCGAGCCTGTCGAGGTGCTCGCCGCGCATCGGCACGCAGACCACGCCGCTGCTGTGCCGGATGGTGAAGGCGAGGAGCTCCGGGGTGGCCCTGGACGCGGCGAAGATGATGTCGCCCTCGTTCTCGCGGTTCTCGTCGTCGACGACCACGACGGCCCTGCCCTCGCGGATGTCGGCGATCGCGCGCTCGATCGGGTCCAGCTTGATCACAAGGCCTCCTCGGGGACGGGCACGGTCATCGACCGGTGCTCCTTGAGCCGGTTGGCGAAGAGCCGGTCGGCGAAAAGCCGGTTGGCGGGTCCGGACGGCATGACCGGGGCTCCGCGGGGGATCCGGGTCCCGGAGGCCCCGGATCCGGTTTCGAGGTGGTTCACGGCCTTCCCACCCGATCCGTCGCCTGGTCCGCCGGGGCGTACGCACCGAGGAGCTTCTCCACGTGCTTGGCGATCACGTCGACCTCAAGGTTCACCGGGTCTCCCGGCCGCTTCGCGCCGAGGGTGGTGAGGCTCAGGGTGGTGGGGATCAGGCTGACGGCGAAGCCGCCCGAGCCGACGTCCATCACGGTCAGGCTGATGCCGTCGACGGCGATCGAGCCCTTCTCGACCACGTAGCGGTCGAGCTCGGGCGGGAGGGAGATCCGGACGACCTCCCAGTGCTCGGCGGGCTCCCGCGACAGCAGGACGCCCGTCCCGTCCACGTGGCCCTGCACGATGTGGCCGCCCAGCCGCTGGTCGGCGCGGACCGCGCGCTCCAGGTTGACCGGGGAGCCGGATCTCAGCGCGCCGAGGGAGCTGCGGTCGAGGGTCTCCTTCATCACGTCGGCGGTGAAGACGTCGTCCGCGACGTCCACCACGGTCAGGCAGACGCCGTTGACGGCGATCGAGTCACCGTGCCCGGCGTCCGCGGTGACGGTCTTGCCGCGGATCGACAGCCGGGCCGCGTCGGCCAGCGGCTCGATCCCGGCGATCTCTCCCAGTTCTTCGACGATTCCGGTGAACATTCACAGCTCCTTCTGGGGGACCGCCCGGACGGCCGGGCGCGGGTCGTGGCCGGTGCGGCGCGGCGTCCTCGGACTCCGGGAGGCCCCCGCCCGGCGTCGCCCGCCGGACCGGCGGCGGGGCTCTCCGTCAGAGCGGGGCTCTCCGTCAGAGGTGAACCCCGGGGAGCCGGGAAGCCTTCCTGCGGGCCCCGGGAAAGTCGTCCGGGGGCCGGGATACGAAAAAGGGGACGCTCCGGCGCACCCGGGCCGGGAACGGCCGGGCGGGAAAGAGTGGTGGGGGCCGACGGCGCCGTGCCCGTGAGGGGCGCGCCAGGCGGCCGGGCGCGTCCGCGCCGGATCAGTCACCCGAGGTCTCCTACTCGCCAGTAGCTTTTTGCCACGGCGGGCCCCGGGGGATCAACGGGTGCGTACACCCGATCAGCGGAGGGTGCCCGAAGACACTCTCCGCTCGCGCGCTTCCTCCCATCCGGACTCTAACCGTCGGTCCTGGAGTTTCACCAGGTCAACCGGTCGATGGCTTCGACCGGGTCGCGGACTGTAACCGCCGGCTCGGAATTTCACCGACCCCGGAGCACGCTGCTCTGCTTCTCTCGTTCTCGCGGAGGGCGTGCCGCGGACGGCTCACCCTCCTCCACCAGTGTGCCATGTCCGGAAAACCGGACGGCACACTCTTCCACCATGTGGAACAAGTGAGCACTTGGTCCGGTCACACCACGCGCCCGGCGACCGCCCGATGAGCTCTCCGCGCGTCCGGGGAGTAGCGCATCTGCGCGGGCACCAGGCCGATCCCGGTCTGCAGGGCCCGCAGGGAGGCCGTCGCCCACAGGTCGCCCAGCGGGGTGGCGGGCAGGCCGTACAGCCTGCGGGCCCAGCGCGGCAGGGTCGCGAAGGCGAGCGCGGTGAGCATGGGGAACATCGGCTTGAGCGGGGTCAGGCGGGCCGGGAGCGGCGCGTTGAGCGACCGCAGGAGCGGGTGGGCCACCTCGGGGACGAAGTAGAGGCCGGGGCGGCGGGCCCGGATGTAGTCGTCCATCTCGCCGACCGAGCCGGGCACGTCCTCGGGGCGCAGGCCGACCACCTCGGCCGCGCGGCGCCACTCGGCGACGAACCTGTCGGCCTCCTCGTCCGTGAGGCGCACCCCCGCGCGCCGGGCGACCGTCAGGTAGGAGTCGACCTCGCCGACGTGGACCCAGAGCAGCGCGTCGGGATCGTCGAGGCGGAACCGCTCGCCGGTGTCGAGGTCGAGGGCGGTGAGACTGGCGTGGATCCTCCGGACCCTGGCCCCGGCGCGGGCGACCTCGGCGGTCGTCCCGTAGACGCGGACCCGGACGAACTCGGTGGTGCGCACGAAGCGTGGCCACGCCTCGGCCGGGTCCATGAGCGCGGAGTTCTGCGCGACCCCGCGCATCGCCCGGGGGTGCAGGCCCTGGAGGAGCAGTGCGCGGAAGCCCGCGACGAGCAGGATCCGCTCGCCCATCACCTTCCAGGTCACCGACTCCGGTCCGAACAGGCCGTGGTCCATGCTCCACCTCCCGGCACGTGGAGGGGTTACCCGCGGAGCGGCCGGGCACACCTTTGTCCCGGACCTGTGACACTGTACGGAGTTGTGACACAAGCAGGGCCAGAACCGGACAAATCCATCGCAGCCACGTCATGAACGTGTCACAAATCCGTGAATACCGGCCTTCGGGAGCTCTATCTTCCCACCTCACCCCCTATCCACGTCAACGGAATTGCAGCCACAAACAGGTGGACGTTATACAACAAAAAAATGAGTAATGACCAGCCCATTGATTGTCATGGTCTGCTTTGCAATGGTTCCAGGGATCCCGCTCACCATGCTCGTTGGGAGCCTCCGCACGATGACCATCCCTGCACCAGCCACGACCACGACCGGGGAGGCACTGGCGGCGAAGACACCGGAAACGGTGGGCCGCTCACCCGGACAGCTGATGTGGCTGCGTTTCCGGCGCGACCGTACCGGCATCGTCTCGGCCGTGGTGGTGATTTTCTTCTTCCTGGTCGCGCTCCTCGCGCCGGTCATCGCCTGGCTGTACGGCAAGGACCCCTACGCCCTGTACGGCCAGGACACGCCGGGCCTGCTGAACGACTACGGCTACCCGATCCTGCCCAACGGCGGCATCAGCTCGGAGTTCTGGTTCGGCATCGAGCCCGGCCTGGGCCGTGACGTGTTCACCCAGCTCGTCTACGGGATCAGGACCTCCCTGTCGATCGCGGTGACCGCGACGATCATCGCGACGGCGATCGGCATCGTGATGGGCATCGTCGCCGGGTACGCCGGGGGCAAGACCGACTACTTCATCGGCCGCCTGATCGACATCGTCCTGTCGTTCCCCTCGGTGCTCTTCATCATCGCGTTCATGCCGGTCGTGGAGAACCTGTTCGTCAGGCCGGACGAGGAGACGCCCATCTGGCTGAGAGCCGTCACCCTCGTGATCGCGCTGACGATCTTCCAGTGGGCCGGGCTCGCGCGGCTGCTGCGCGGCCAGGTGCTCTCCCTGCGCGAGCGCGAGTTCGTCGAGGCCGCGAAGGTCACCGGGGCCTCCCCCGCCAGGATCGTCTTCAAGGAACTACTGCCGAACCTCTGGACCCCGATCCTGATCCAGTCGACGCTGCTGCTCCCCGCGCTGGTGACGGCCGAGGCGGCGCTGTCCTTCCTGGGCGTCGGCATGATCGAGCCCATCCCCGACTGGGGCCGCATGTTCCGGCGCGGCACCGAGATCTACCAGAACGACATCACCTATCTCATCTTCCCCGGTGTCGCCCTCCTGATCTTCGTGATCGCCTTCAACCTCCTGGGTGACTCGGTTCGCGATGCCTTCGACCCCAAGCTCAAGCGCTAGATCGGAAATAGGAGAAAGATGAAAGTCCGTACGCGGTCAGCGATGGCCGTACTCGCCATAGGCGCTCTCGCACTCACCAGTGCCTGCGCCCAGGGCAACCAGGGTGCCCCCGCGGCCCCCAGCGGCGCGGCATCCGGCGCGCCCAGCGAGGGCGCCGCCCCGGCCCCGTCCTACAAGCCGCCGACGATCACCGTCGGAACGGCCGACGACTCCAAGGGCCCGGCCATCGAGCCCGAGGGCGTCGTCAAGGGCGGCACCGTCACGATGATCGACCGTGACGACATCGGCCACATGGACCCCGCGCAGGTCTACGTCAACACGATGTCGAACTTCGGCCTGCTCATCGGCCGTACCCTGACCGGCTACAAGCGCGTCGGCGTCGGCGACTACAAGCTGGTCGGCGACCTGGCCACCGACTCGGGCACCTCCTCCGAGGGCGGCAAGACCTGGACCTTCACCCTCAAGGACGGCGTGAAGTGGGAGGACGGCACGCCGATCACGTCCGAGGACGTGAAGTGGAGCATGGAGCGGACGTTCGCCCCGTTCGTCACCCAGGGCCCCACCTACATCCAGCAGTGGCTGACCGAGGTCGACTACAAGAAGGCCTACCAGGGCCCGTACGACGGCAAGCGCCTTGACAGCATCGAGACGCCGGACGACAAGACGATCGTCTACAAGTTCAAGTCGCCGCACGCCGACGCCAACTACGCCTTCGCCATGGGCGGCTACGGCATCGTGCCCAAGGAGAAGGACACCAAGGAGCAGTACGACAAGAAGCCCGTCTCCAGCGGCCCGTACATCATCAAGAGCCACGTCGTCGACAAGTCGATGGAGCTGGCGCGCAACCCGAACTGGGACCCGGCCACCGACCCGATCCGCGGCGCCTACCCCGACGCCTGGCGTCTGGAGTTCGGCCAGGAGAACCTGCAGATCACCGACCGCCTGATCGCGGACACCGGCCCCGACCAGACCGCGTTCACCTTCTACGCGACCGTCCCGCCGGAGCGTCTGCAGCAGGTCCTCGGCGACGCCAGCCTGGCTCCCCGCCTGATGAAGAGCCCCTCGCCGTACGGCAACTACTACTACTTCAACCTTGACCGGGTGAAGGACCCCAAGATCCGCCAGGCCATCAACTACGCGTGGCCGTCCAAGCAGATCCAGCAGGTCTCGGGCGGCCCGGCCGCCGCGGCGCTGCCCACCACGATCCTGAACGAGAACACCACGGTCGGCTACGAGTCCTACGACCTGTTCGGCAAGGAGACCAAGCCCGAGGGCGACGTCGAGAAGGCCAAGCAGCTGCTCGCCGAGTCGACCAACCCGACGCCGACCATCGTCTACGCCTACAACCAGACGCCCGTCCAGGAGCAGGTCACCGTCGTGATCAAGAACGCCCTGGAGAAGGCCGGCATCAAGGTCGTGGTCAAGCCCCTGGACCGTAAGACCTACTACGACTCCATCGGCAAGGTGAAGAACGACTTCGACCTGTACTGGGGTGGCTGGGGCGCCGACTGGCCGTCCGGCACGACGGTCCTGCCCGTCATCTTCGGCCCGATCGCCGACGGTGCGCCGAACTACTCGCACCTGAAGGACGAGGCCATCATCAAGGAGATGGAAGACATCACCGCGATGACCGACATCGACGCCCAGAACAAGGCGTGGATGGCGCTCGACAAGAAGATCCAGGAGACGATCACCCCGCTGGTCGTCGCCGAGAACCGGATCGCCAACACCCTCCACGGCTCCAAGGTCGGTGGCGCCGAGATCGACCCGCAGTCGTGGGTCGTCTCGCCCAACACCATCTTCGTGAAGCCGTAACGGCTCACGAAACCGTAGGAGAACCGGCGGCCGTGGCCTCGCGGGGATGACGACATCCCCGCGAGGCCACGGCCAGGGGCCTCCCCGGCCCCAGCGGTCCCAGCCACCTCGGGAAACAGGCAATGCTTCCATTCATCACTCGCCGCGTGCTCGGCGCCGCGGTCACCCTCGTGATCATCTCCGCGGTCACGTTCTTCCTCTTCTTCGCCGTACCCGCCGACCCGGCGAGGCTCGCCTGCGGCAAGGTCTGCCCGCCGGAGCTGCTGGAGCAGGCGCGGCACAACCTGGGACTGGATCAGCCCCTGTTCGCCCAGTTCGTGGCCTGGCTGGCCGGAATCTTCGTCGGCCGCGACTACGGGGGCCTGGGCTACTGCCCCGCCCCCTGCCTCGGCTTCTCCTTCGTCAACCGCGCGCCGGTGTTCGAGACGATCCTGGACCGGCTCCCGCTGACCATCTCGCTCACCATCGGGGCGTCGGCCGTCTTCCTCACCTTCGGCGTGGCGACCGGCATCATCGCGGCGCTCCGGCAGGGCAAGCCGCTGGACAAGATCGCCAGTGTGTCGTCCCTCATCGGCGCCTCCGTGCAGATCTACTTCATCGGCACCCTCGCGCTGTACTTCCTCGTCTACCAGAACCAGATCTTCTGGCGTCCCAAGTACGTGGAGTTCACCCAGGACCCCGTCGGCTGGGCCACCGGCCTGCTCCTGCCGTGGCTGGTGCTGGCGATCATCTTCACCGCCAACTACACCCGCATGACCCGTTCGACGATGGTGGAGCAGCTCAGCGAGGACTACGTCCGCACCGCGCGGGCCAAGGGCATGTCAGGGCGCAGCGTCGTGATGCGTTTCGCGATGCGCGGCACGCTGACGCCCATCATCACGATCTTCGGCGTTGACCTCGGCGCGCTGATCGGCGGCGCGATCATCACCGAGCAGACCTTCGGCCTCCAGGGGCTCGGCCAGCTGTCGGTCAAGGCGGTCACCAACTCCGACCTGCCCATGCTGATGGCGACGGTGCTCGTCGCGGCCGCCGCGATCGTCGTCTTCAACATCATCGTCGACATCACGTACGCCTTCATCGACCCCCGCGTGCGGCTGAGCTAGGAGCCTTGAAGAAAGTGTCAACTCCGTTCCTCTCGGTCCGTGACCTGACCGTCGACTTCCACACCGAGGACGGCGTCGTCCACGCGGTGGACGGGCTCTCCTTCGACGTGGAGAAGGGCACCACGCTGGGCATCGTCGGCGAGTCCGGGTCCGGCAAGTCGGTGACCAACCTGACCGTGCTCGGCCTGCACAACCCGGACACCACCAAGATCGGCGGAGAGATCCGGCTGGACGGCGAGGAGCTGATCGGCGCCTCCCGGTCCACCATGGAGAAGCTGCGCGGCAACAAGGTCGCGATGATCTTCCAGGACCCGCTGACCTCGCTCTCCCCGTACCACACCATCGGCAAGCAGATCTCCGAGGTCTACCGCAAGCACACCGGCGCGAGCCGGGGCGAGGCCAGGAGCCGCGCGATCGAGATGCTGACGCGGGTCGGCATCCCCCAGCCGAAGACCAGGGTGGACGACTACCCCCACCAGTTCTCCGGCGGCATGCGGCAGCGCGCGATGATCGCGATGGCCCTGGTGTGCGACCCGGACCTGCTGATCGCCGACGAGCCCACCACCGCCCTGGACGTGACCGTGCAGGCCCAGATCCTGGACCTGCTCAAGGAGCTCCAGGACCAGACGGGGGCCTCGATCATCCTGATCACCCACGACCTCGGCGTGGTCGCCAACACCGCGCACGACGTGCTGGTGATGTACGCCGGGCGGGCGGTCGAGCGCGGGACCGTCAGGGAGGTCCTCCACGAGCCCCGCCACCCCTACACCTGGGGCCTGCTCGCCTCCATGCCCCGCCTGAACGCCCCGGTGGACGTGCCGCTCCGGCCGGTCCGCGGCACCCCGCCGAGCCTGATCAACGTCCCGTCCGGCTGCCCCTTCCACCCCCGGTGCGACTTCATGGAGCTGGCCGGTCCCGGGCTGTGCCGCTCCGAGCGGCCCGAACTGTCCCCGCACCGCGGCCACGGCGACGCGTGCTACCTGACCCTCGCCCAGAAGAGGGAGATCAAGAAATGAGCGAGACAACCGGCGAACCCCGCGGCGAGGCGCTGCTGGAGCTGTCCGGGCTGAAGAAGCACTTCCCGGTGATGGGCGGTGTCATCTTCAAACACCAGGTCGGCAAGGTCCACGCGGTGGACGGCGTCGACCTGACGGTGCACGCCGGTGAGACGCTCGGCCTGGTCGGCGAGTCCGGCTGCGGCAAGTCCACCGCCGGTCGGCTGGCGTCCCGGCTGCTGGAGCCCACCGCGGGCAGCATCAGGTACGCCGGGCGGGAGATCGGTCACGCCAGCCGCAAGGAGCTGAAGCCGATCCGGGCCGAGATTCAGATGATCTTCCAGGACCCGTACTCGTCGCTGAACCCCCGGCACACGGTGGGCACCATCGTCGGCGGCCCGATGGAGATCAACGGCATCAACCCGCCGGGCGGCAGGGACAACCGGGTCCGGGAACTCCTGGAGATCGTCGGGCTCAACCCCGAGCACTTCAACCGCTTCCCGCACGAGTTCTCCGGCGGCCAGCGGCAGCGTATCGGGGTGGCCCGCGCGCTCTCCCTCAGCCCCAAGCTGATCATCGCGGACGAGCCGGTCTCCGCCCTCGACGTCTCCATCCAGGCGCAGGTCGTGAACCTGCTCCAGCAGCTCCAGCGGGACATGGGCATCGCGTTCCTGTTCATCGCGCACGACCTGGCGATCGTCAGGCACTTCTCCCAGCGGGTCGCGGTCATGTACCTCGGCAAGATCGTCGAGATCGCGGACCGCGCCTCCCTGTACGAGCGCCCCCGCCACCCCTACACCCACGCGCTGCTGTCGGCGGTGCCCGAGGTGCTGGAGGACGAGGCGCCGCGCGAGCGCATCCGCCTGGCCGGGGACGTGCCCTCCCCGATCAACCCGCCGTCCGGCTGCCGCTTCCGCACCCGCTGCTGGAAGGCCCAGGACAAGTGCGCGACCGAGGAGCCCCCGCTGGTCAGGCTGGAGGGCAACCGTGAGGGTCACCTGACCGCCTGCCACTTCCCCGAGCAGCCGACCGTGCACGGCCAGGACGTGGTGCTGGACCCGGCACTGCAGAGCTGACGGCCCGGTGGCGGCGTTCCCGCCGCCTCCCCGCCGGTTCCCGTCCGCCGCGTCCCCTCGCGGCTCCTCGGGAAGATCAGAGGGCGGACCCGTACGGGTCCGCCCTCTGGCGTTCGAGACCGCCCTTGTCGGGGGGAGTCCGGTTGCCGAACGGCCGGGCCGGGGGCGGCGTGGCTGATGGGCTTGGCCGGTGCCCCGGGCTCAGTGGCCGGTGGCGATTGCTGGCGGCCCGGGCTCGGTGGCCGGTGGGGCGGTGGCTTGGCCGGTGCCCCGGCTCAGTGGCCGGTGGGGCGGTGGCTCGGCGGCTCGGCGGATGTGGCCAGGGCGCGCAGGGCGTCGACCGCGCGGGCCGGGTCCTCCGCGCCGTAGACGGCGTTGCCCGCCACGAAGACGTCGGCGCCCGCCTCCGCGCAGCGCTCGATCGTCGTGTCGGAGACGCCGCCGTCCACCTGGAGCCATATCCGCCCCCCGTGCCGGTCGACGAGCTCGCGGGCCCTACGGATCTTGGGCAACACGAGGTCGAGAAATCTCTGGCCGCCGAAACCGGGGTCGACGGTCATCAGCAGCAGCATGTCGAGCTCGCCGAGCAGGTCCTCGTACGGCTCGACGGGGGTGGCCGGGTTCAGTGCCAGGCCCGCGCGGGCGCCCGCCCGGCGGATCTGACGCAGCGTGCGCACCGGGGCCTTGGCAGCCTCCGCGTGGATGGTCACGCTCCCGGCACCGGCCTCGGCGTAGGCGGGGGCCCAGCGGTCCGGGTCTTCGATCATGAGGTGGCAGTCGAGGGGCGTCGAGGTCGCCTTGAGCAGGGACTCGACGACCGGCAGCCCGAGGGTCAGGTTGGGCACGAAGTGGTTGTCCATGACGTCCACGTGCAGCCAGTCGGCGTTGGGCACCGCCGCGGCCGCCTCGGCGAGGCGGGCGAAGTCGGCGGACAGGATGCTGGGCGAGATCTGTACGGCCATGATTGGCCGATTCTAGCGGCGAGGGCCCACCGGGGGGACGCCCGTGCCCACCAATCCCCTATTTACCTAAAAATCAGCATATTTGAGACATTTTCCGTGTCGAATCCACCCGTGGCCGGGAATTTCACCGGGTGCGATTTCATAACTCTCCCGGCGGCCCGCGAACCACTGGGGTAATTTCCCTTCCGGATTATCCGAAAGCCATCGCATGAGACGGGCGCGAGGCCCGTGGCCTCCCCTCGTCCCGCTGACCGGAACCGGACGGCAATGCCCTTTTCCCGGCACCACCTGCGCCCGGCCCTCGCCCTCGCGGCCGTCGCCGCCGCCCTCCTCGTCGTGCCCGCCGATGTTCCGGTGTCCCGGCCCCGCACAACCGAACCGTCGCCCCTCGCCGGAATCCGCGTTTCCGAGAAGAACGGGATCGTCAGCGCGAAGGTTTTCCGTACCGGCCGGATCCTCTGGAAAACCACCTGGGACGGTGAGACGACGGACGCGTTCGACGTGCTGGTGGAGGAGTCGGGGAAATCCATGGACGCGGGGGAGCAGCGCGAGGAGGGAGAACCGCGCACCGCCTCCACCGGCCGCCACCTCGTGATCGAGACCGCGTCCAAGTCGGGCGACCCGCACCATCCCGACGACCGGCGGCGCATCACCGTGATCGACGCCCTGACCGGCCTGCGGACCTGGAGCGTCCTCTCGGGCTACGTCGGGGACGGCCCGGCCCGGCCGTTCTTCCACCTCGTGGGCGCCGCGGCGGGGAAGATCCTCGTCGAGGTTCCCGCCCTCCGGACGATCCGCGCGCTGGACCCGCGCGACGGGACGGTCGTGTGGGAGACCGCCCTGCCCGATGACTGCGTGAGCGTCGCCCTTCCCCGGGTCGGCGAGGACGGCCCCGTCCGCTCGTACTCGCTGGCGGACGAGAGGCTGGCGGTCGCGGTGGGCCGCTGCGCGGACCGCCACACCTCGCTCACCGGCCTCGACCCCGCCACCGGACGCGTCCGCTGGCGGCACCGGCTCCCCCCGTCCGGTGACCCGGAGCTGGTCCTGGACGAGGGCGTCTCCTTCGTGACGTTCCCCAACGCGATCACGGTCGTGGACGAGAGCGGCCTGGTCCTCGCCGAGGATCTCATCCGCCACACCCCCTCCTGGCTGATCACCGACGAGGCGGTGGTCCTCTCGGACGGCGAACAGGACGATCTCGCGGGAGTCAGGTCGATCAGCCGGTCGTCGGGACGGGTCGTGTGGTCCCGGCCCGAGTTGTCGGGCGAGCTGGGCGCCGCCGCGGGAAAGATCTACGTGTGGAGCGACGGGGTGGATCCCTGGCTCATCGGAGGGCTGACCGTCCTCGAACCCGCCGACGGGCGCACGCTCGCGACGCTCTCGGCGCCGCTGACCGAGAAGGACATCGGGGCCGCCCTGACCGCCCCGCCCGGCTGGGGCGAGCGGGGCGGAGTGCCCGCGACCGCCTGGCCGGACCCCTGCGCGCTGCTGCCCCCCGCCGAACTCGCCGCGCGCGCGGACACCGGCCCGTACGCCGCCGTCCCGGTCCCCGCGCCTCCCGGGATGAGGCTGACCACGCCCCTGTCCTGCGAGCTCACCCCGGCGCGCGGGGGGACACCGGTCACCGTCACCGTCATGCGCGCGTACGCGTCGGCAGAGAAGGCCGCTGAGGGGATGAGGGAGGCCGTGAGCGTGGAGGCCGCCCCGGAGGTGGCGAGGCACGCCGGTTACTTCGACGCGGCCGAGGACGCGGTCGTCCTCAGGGAGGGTCACGTCGTCGTCACGGTGGAGGCCTTCGGTGACCGCGCCCTGCTCCGGCACGCCGGGCGGATCGTGAGCGGGCACCTGCGCGAGCCGAGCCCGGCGGGGAAGGGAAATCCATGACGGCGCGGACATCCCCCGAACGACCGGCCGGGGACGAGCGACCGGCCAGCAGCGAGCGACCGGCCGGTAGCGAGCGGTCCGCCGGAAACGATCGATCGACCGGGGACGAGCGGCCGGTCGGGAACGAGCGACCGACCGAAAACGAACGGCCAGCCGTAAACGAGCCACCGACCGGGGACGAGCGGCCGACCGAGGACGAGCAACCGGCCAGAAACGAACGGCCAGCCGTAAACGAACAACCGGCCGAGGACGAACGACCGACCAGAGACGAGCGACCCGCCGAGGACGATGCCGCCGCCGAGGAGACCCCCCTGGCGAAGGCCGCCCGGCCGTTCAAGTGGCTCGGGCTCACCGTGGCCGGAGGACTCGCGACGATCATCGCGGGTGCCGTGGTGACCGGCTGGTCGTGGGCGCAGGACCAGTGGCGCGAGTTCCACCGGGAGCCCAGGCTCAGCGCGATCGTCTACGCCCCGGAGAAGGAGGGGATATCGTTCGCCTTCCCCGGCGCCATCACCTCCGGCCTCGACCGCCGCCACCTGCTCTCCGGTGACTACGAGAAGGTGCTCCGGTCCGGCCGGGGAGCGCGCATCGACGAGACGAAGGTCCTCCTGGTGCTGCGGGGGCGGCGTAACGACCCGATCCGCGTGCTGGACGTCCGTCCCCGGATCCTGTCCTCCGGGCCCGTCGCGGCCGGTACCTGCCTCCACCTGTCCAACGCCGGAGACTCGCCCGTGTTCCCGGTGAAGGCCGACCTCGACCAGTTGGCCAACCCCAGGAGCCGCTCCTCCGGGCGGCTCCTGGAGAAAAACCTCGACCTCGTCTACGGGGAACGGGCGTCGGTGGAGCTGACCGTGACGGCGCGAAAGCGCAGCTACGAATGGGACATCGAGGTCTCCTACGTCTACGGCGACTCCCCCGAGGTCCAGAGCGCCCACTTCACCACCGGGGGCGGGCCCTTCCGGCTCACCGGCCCCGCCCGCAAATACGCGATCGCCTACGGGAATCCCACGCTCAGCCATTTTCGCGAGGTCGGCAGGAACGTCAGGAGATGCTGACGGGGCCGGGGAGAGGCGGCAGGCGGGCGGCGATCCTCGCCGTCCTCGTCCTGCTCGTCGCCGTGCCCCGCTCCGCCTTCCCCGACGGCGCCTCGGCCGGAACCGGGTTCTCCGAGGTGTGGAGCCTGGAGGCGCCCGGCCCACTGGACGACCCGGACAACTCGGACGACCAGGACGACCAGGACGGCTCAGCGGTGAGGCTGTCCGGCGGAGACCTCCTCGTGCCCACCCGTACGGCGCTGCGGGTCCACGATCCCGCCACCGGCGCCGAGCGGTGGCGGCACACCCCCGCCGGAGCCGCCGTACGGGGGTGGGCACCGGCGGGATCCTCGGTGGTCGTCGAGACCGTCCGCCCGACGCCGTCCGGGGACGCCACCGCCCTGACCGGCCTCTCCCGCCGGACCGGCACGGTGCTCTGGCACCGGGAGGGACTCGGCCTCGCCGCGCCGGTGTCCGCCCTGGCGGGGGCGGAGGAGTCCCCGCCCGCCGGGCTCGCCAGGGATCCCGCCTCCGGGGCCCTGCTCGGCCTGGACCCCGGGACCGGACGGACCCGGTGGACCCTTCCGCTCCCCCCGTCGTGCGACCGGATGACCTCGGCGGGCTCCGACGCGCGGACCGTGGCGGTCGCGGCGCTCTGCGGAGACAGGATCCGGGTCGCCGCGCTCGACCCGGCCGGCGGCGCCGAACGGTGGCACACGGAGATCACGAGTTTCTCCACCCTGTACGTCGGGGGCGGCTACGTCGGGGGCGGCGCGGTGGTCGTCTCCCGTCCGGAGAACCTGACGGTCCACGACGCCGCGACGGGGCGGGTGATCGCCGAACGCGGAGACTGCTGGGACGGGTGCGTGCCGGTGCACGCCGGAGGGCGGATCGTGGTGGCCCGCGACCAGGACGGCGCCTCGTCCGTCGAGGGGATCGGCCTCGCCCGAGGCTCGGCCGCCTGGAGGAGGGTCCAGCGGAACGGGCCGCGCTACGACCGGCTCGTCCCCCTCGGCGCGGCGGTCTACGCGACACCGTACGGCGACGACCTGGGCAGGGTCCTGGACGTGATCCAGGCGCCGACGGGGCTCCTGCGGCGGACGATGATCCCGGCGGCGGGCACGCTGTTCGGCGCCGACGGCGACCGGCTCTACTTCGTCCGGACGGTGCGCCAGGCCGCCCTGCCGTCCCGGCTGCGGATCACCGCGCTGCGCGTCCCCGACCCCCCGGCCGGGCCCGCCACAGCGCCCGCCACGATGCCCGCCACGATGCCCGTCGCGGTGCCCGGGGCCGACCTGTGCGGCCTGCTCCGCGCGGCCGGGTTCACCGTGCTCGGCGGGGCGCGGCACCGGGGGCGGGCGGTCCCGTCGTTCACCACCTGCGAGTTCGGCGAGGCGCGCGGGGAGCCGATGACGGCCGAGTTCTGGCGCCTGCCCACGGAGGCGGACGCCGCCCGCGTCCTGACCGAACTCGGCGCGGGGAGCGGAGGGGTGGCCGTTCCCGGGGTGGGAGACGAGGCCAGGCTGCTGGACCTCCCTGAGCGGGCGGTCGCCGTCCGCGCCGGTCGTGACCTGCTCCGGATCCGGTCGCCGTACCTCACCGTGCGCGACCGGCTGGTCCCGGTCGCCCGCGCGCTGGCGGGGCGGATCGGCGCGCTGGGATGGGCGGTTCCGCCGAGCTGGTCGCCCCCGGTGGAGTACGGCGCGGCACCGTCCGGCCGGATCCACGGGCTGCCGGGGACCCGGTTCCAGGTCCGGGACGCCCCCGGCTCGCCGCTCTCGCTCTCCGCCTACACCCTCGGGAAGGACGGCCCCGCCTACCTCGGGGACGGCGACGGGTTCACCGTGGCGCGGGAACGCGTGAAGGCCGTCTCCCAGGACGGCCGGTGGGCGGTGAGCGATTTCAAGGACTACGTCGACGGCCGTGACGGCGTCGTCCTCCTCGACCTGCGCGGTGGCGGGATCCGGCGCATCACCACGGTGGGGCGTCCCTGGTCGAACAACGCCCCCGTCTGGTCCTCCGACGGCCGTGTGCTGCTCACCCTGTGGCACACCGACGAGCGGGACTACTCGACCGCGCGCGGGTTCGTCGTCGTCGACCCGGCGCGGGGAACGGTCAAGGTCACCCTCGTCGAGGACGACGACCAGGTCTACGAACCCCCGTACCGGTGGAGCGCCGACGGGGCCGGGGTGAGCGGTCGTTTCGGCCTCGGCGACGCCTACACCGACCTGGGTGAGGGGTACGCCTCCTACGAGCTGCGCACGTTCGGCGTCGACGGCACCCCGCTGTCCGCCGTGCCCGGCCTGGGAAGACCGGACGAGGCGATCCTCGACCCGTACTCCCCCGGCGGGCGGCGGCTGGCCGGGTGGTGCCCGGACCGTCCCAAGAATCTCTGCGTGCACGACGCCGCCACCGGGACCCCGCTCGTCCGGATCGAGACGAGCCTGCGATATCCGATCCGCTGGTACGACGAGGACCACCTGCTGGTGTGGCGCCGCCACGGCGGGGGCCACGCGGCGAGCGTGATGGATCTCCAGGGCCGGATCCTGACGGACCTGGCCAGGGACGGCTCCGCCGGACGGGACGGGACGAGGCTCTTCTACACGCCCCGGCCGAGCTGACGGCCCGGGATCACCCCGGGGAGGCGGGCGGCGGCTCGCCCCGGCCGCCGGTCTCGCCGGGCGGCGGGGAGGCGTCCTCCGGCCGGTTCACCTCGGCCTTGAAGACGCGCAGGGAGCGGCCGACCGACCTGGCGACGCCGGGCAGCCGCGCGGAACCGAACAGCAGGACGAACACCGCCACGATGATGAGCAGCTCGGACAGTCCCAGGTCGGCCATGGGACGACCTCCTTCTGATGGATCTCCCGCGCCGGGGACGCGGGTCAGATGTTGACCCGGACGCGGTACCTCTCCAGCCAGGCGTTGAACTGGAGCAGCCCCTCCAGCGACGCCCGGCCGCCCGTGGGACCACCGGCCGCCTCCGGCCGGTCGATCACGGCCCGTACCTTGTCCAGGTCGATGAACGGCGCGGCGGCGACGTTCCGGTCGCCGAGCAGCCGGGACACCTCCGCGCCGACGGCCTGCTCGTAGGAGGGGTCCTGCGTCGAGGGGTAGGGGCTCTTGCGGCGCCCGACGACCGAGGGCGGCAGGACGTCCGCGGCGGCGGCGCGCAGCAGGCTCTTCTCCTGCCCGTCGAAGGTCTTCATCGCCCAGGGGGCGTTGAAGACGTACTCCACCAGCCGGTGGTCGCAGAACGGCACCCGGACCTCCAGCCCGACGGCCATGCTCATCCGGTCCTTGCGGTCCAGCAGGATCTGCACGAACCGGGTGAGGTGCAGGTAGGAGATCTCCCGCATGCGCCGCTCCAGGCCCTCCTCGCCGGGCAGCCGGGGCACCTCGTCAAGCGCCTGCCGGTAGCTGTCGGCGCGGTAGCCGGGAATGTCCAGCTTGCGGGCCAGGTCCTCGTCGAGGAGCGCCCCCACCCCGGCGAACCGCCCGAACCCGGGGGCCACCAGCCACGGGAAGGTGTCGGCGGAGACCGCCTCGGGGTCGAAGAACCACCGGTAGCCGCCGAAGACCTCGTCGGCGGACTCGCCGGACAGCGCCACCGTGGAGTGGCCCCGGATGGCGCGGAACAGCAGGTAGAGGGAGGTGTCCATGTCGCCGATGCCGATCGGCAGGTCACGCGCCCTCAGGACCGCGGCGCGCACCGCGGGCTCCATGAGGTCCGAGGAGTCCAGGACGATGTCGGTGTGGTCGGCGCCGATGTGCCGCACGACGTCGTGCACGTACGGCGCGTCGGGGGTGTCGCGCATCTCGTCGGGCTTGAAGTTCTCGCTGTATCCGGCGAAGTCGACGGAGAACGACCTGACCTTCCCCGCCCCCTGCCCCTCCAGGCCGAGCGCGGCGAGTGCCGTGACGGTGCTGGAGTCGAGGCCGCCGGAGAGCAGGGTGCACAGCGGCACGTCGGAGATGAGCTGGCGGGTGACGATGTCGTCCAGCAGCTCGCGTACGGTCCCGACGGTGGTGGCGAGGTCGTCGGGGTGCTCGTGGGACTCCAGGCGCCAGTAGGGGCGGCGGCACAGGAAGTCGCGGGTCACCCGGACGGTGTGGCCGGGGCGCACCTCGTACATGCCCTGGTAGACGGCGCGTTCCGGGGTCTTGACGAAGGCGATCAGCTCGCGCAGGCCGTCCGCGTCGACCGTGGGCGTCCTGATCAGCGGATTGGCGAGGATCGCCTTGGGCTCGGAGCCGAACAGCACGCCGCTGGGCAGCGGGTAGTAGTACAGCGGCTTGATGCCCATCCGGTCCCTGACGAGCAGGAGCTCCTCGCGGCGGGCGTCCCAGATCGCGAAGGCGAACATGCCGTTCAGCCGTTCGGCGAAACCCTCGCCCCATTCGAGATAGGCCCGCAGCAGGACCTCGGTGTCGCTCTGGGTCCGGAAGCGGTGGCCCCGGGCGGCCAGTTCCGCGCGTAGTTCGATGAAGTTGTAGATCTCACCGCTGTAGGTGAGGACGGCGAGATCCTGCCCGTCCTCGTCCGCGACCATCGGCTGGCGTCCGCCCTGGATGTCGATGATGGCCAGGCGCCGGTGACCTATCGCGGCGTGCGGGGCGAGCCACAGCCCCTCGTCGTCGGGTCCTCGGCAGGCCATGGTGTCGGTCATGGCCTGCGCGGCGGCCCGTGACTGCCGGAGATCGCGCTCGAAGTCCACCCATCCGCAGATTCCGCACATTTCAACGACTCCGCATCCTTTTCGGAAGCAGTTACATTCAGTCGAACAGCGTGCGGTGCCCATATATGCCCAGGTCATACCCTCTGACCTGCGACGATGCCCCGAGCGCCCGTTCAGCGGCGGCGCAGCAGGGCCAGGAACATGGCGTCGGTGCCGTGCCGGTGCGGCCAGAACCGCGCGTAGGGGCCCTCGCCCAGCCCCTCGACCTCGGGGAGGTGGTCGCGGGCGTCCAGCGCCTCGACGTCGTCGCGGCGGCGCAGGACGTCGCCGACCACGGCCACGGTCTCGGCCAGGTGCGGCGAGCAGGTCACGTACGCGACGACGCCACCGGGCCGTACCGCGTCGATCGCCGAGTCGAGCAGGGCACGCTGGAGCCTGCCCAGCTCGGGCAGGCTCCGGGGATCGCGGCGCCAGCGGGCCTCGGGGCGGCGGCGCAGCGCGCCCAGGCCGGTGCAGGGGGCGTCGAGCATGACCCGGTCGAAGACCCCGGGCCGCCAGGCGGGCGCGGTGCCGTCCGCGGTGATCACCGCGGCCTGCCGGGTCGTCTGCCACACCAGCCGCGCCCGGTGGTACTGCAGCTCGGCCGCGAGCAGCCGTGCCCCGCCGGGGAAGGCCACCGGGCCCGCCCCCATGGCCGGGGCCATGCCCGTGACCGGCCCGGGTGTCGCGGCCAGGACGGGTCTTTCCGCACCGAGGCCGCCCAGGCCCGCCTCGTCGCCTCGGGTCGCGATGGCGTCGAGCAGGCCCGCCTTGCCGCCGGGACCCGCGCACAGGTCGAGCCAGCGGGAGTCTGAGCCCTCCACCGGGACCCGCGTCAGGGCCAGCGCGACGAGCTGGCTCGCCTCGTCCTGGACGGCCGCCCGCGACTCGGCCACGGCGAGGACCGCGCCGGGGTCACCCTCGGGCAGGTAGGCCGCGTACGGGGAGTATCTGGCGGGTTCCGCGCCCGCGTCGAGGAGCTCCTCGACCGACGAGCGGCCGGGGCGGGCGACCAGGGTCACCTTGGGACGCTCGTTGTCGGCCGCGAGCAGGGCGGCCGTCTCCTCGAAGTCGCCGCCCACGGCGTCGCGCAGGGCGTCGACGATCCACCTCGGGTGGCTGTGGGCGACCGCCAGGTGACCCACCGGGTCGTCGGCCGGGTCGGGCGCCACGATCGGGATCCACTGCTCCAGGGAGCGGGTGGAGACCTTGCGCAGCACCGCGTTGGCGTACTTCGACGCGCCGATGCCCACGCGCAGCCGCACCAGGTCGACCGTGGTGCCGACGGCGGCGTGCGGGGGGACCCGCGTCTTGAGCAGCTGGTGCACACCCAGGCGGACGGCGTCGAGCAGCGGCGGGTCGACGTCCTCCGGCGCCCGGTCGCTGCAGGCCGCGATGATCTCGTCGTAGGTGCCGAGGCCGCGCAGGGTGCCGTAGGCCAGCTCGGTGGCCAGGCCCGCGTCGCGCCCGGAGAGGCGGCGCTCGCGCAGCAGCGCGGGCATCAGCAGGTTGGCGTAGGCGTCCCGCTCGTCGACGGCGCGCATCAGGTCGTACGCGGCGTTGCGCGCCTCGTCGCGGACCGGCTTGGGCGGCCGTCCGCCCCTGCCCCTGCCTCCGGCGCCGCGTGAGCGGCCCGCCGGGCCGTGGTCCCCGCCGCGCGGGACGTTACGGCCGTTACCACTGCTCATGATCTTCAGGCCAGCCGATCCTCGTCGGTGGGCCGCACGCCGCGGGCCCACTCCCCCGCGCCCATCAGGCGCTTGCCCTGCGGCTGCACCTCGCCCAGCTCGACCGGGTGGGTGGCGGTGCCCACCAGGACGGAGTTCTTGGACGCCGCGATCCGGCCGGGGGCCAGGTCGGGGGCGCCGGGGGCCGGTCGTACGGGACCCAGCTTGATCCGCTGGCCACGGAACTCCGTCCACGCGCCCGGGGCGGGGGCGCAGGCGCGGACCAGGCGGTCGACCCGCATGGCGGGCGCGGACCAATCGACCCTGGCGTCGTCGACGCTGATCTTCGGGGCGAGGCTCACCCCCTCCGCGGGCTGCGGCACGGCCTCCAGCTTGCCGTCCTCGATCCCGTCGAGGGTGGCCGCCAGCAGCCCCGCGCCGGACTCGGCGAGCCGGGCGAGCAGCTCCCCGCTGGTGTCTGCGGTGCGGATCTCCTCGGTGACCACGCCGTAGACCGGGCCCGCGTCCAGCTCCTTGACGATCTGGAAGGTGGCCGCCCCGGTGATCGCGTCACCGTGGAGCACGGCGTGCTGCACCGGCGCCGCGCCACGCCAGGCGGGCAGCAGCGAGAAGTGGAGGTTGACCCAGCCGTGCCGGGGGATGTCCAGGGCGGCCTGCGGCAGGAGCGCGCCGTAGGCGACCACCGGGCAGCAGTCGGGGGCGAGCTCCCTCAGCCGGTCGAGGAAGTCCGGGTCACCCGCCTTGGGCGGCCTGAGCACCTCGATGCCCGTCTCCTCGGCGAGTTCGGCGACGGGACTCGGGTGGACCTTGCGGCCCCGGCCCGACTGGGCGTCCGGGCGCGTGACGACGGCGACGACGTCGTGGCGAGGCGAGTCGATCAGAGCCCGCAGCGAGGGCAGGGCGGTGTCCGGGGTTCCGGCGAAGACCAGGCGCAAGGTTCCTACAGAGCCTTCCCTTGGGTGGCGTGCGGGGAGAACTTGAACGCGGGGGCCGACAGCCCGTTCCAGTCGGCCTCGCGGATCGCCTTCATGGCGAGTTTGCGCTGCTTGACGTCCATCCGGTCGATGAACAGCACGCCGTCCAGGTGGTCGGTCTCGTGCTGGAAGCAGCGGGCCATCAGGTCGGTGCCCTCAAGGGTCACCGGCTCGCCGTGCATGGTGAAGCCGGTCGCCACGGCCCGGATCGCCCTGGGCGTGGGAAAGGACAGGCCGGGGAACGACAGGCAGCCCTCCTCCCCCTCCTCGTCCCTGTCGTCGGACAGGTCGAGGTTGGGGTTGATCAGATGCCCGACCTGGTCGTCCACGTAGTAGGTGAAGACCCGCAGGCCGACCCCGATCTGCGGCGCCGCCAGCCCGGCCCCCGGCGCGTCCATCATCGTGTCGGTGAGGTCCTTGACGAGCTTGCGCAGCTCCTTGTCGAAGTCCTTGACCGGCTCGGCGGGAGTGCGCAGCACCGGGTCGCCGAAAAGGCGGATCGGCTGAATGGCCAACAGGGATCTCCTCACGCTTCAGGGGATTGCCCCAGTCTAAGGGCGACGGCCGCCTCCCCCGGGCCTTCTCAGGGACGGCCGGGGCCGTGCTCAGCGGGAGCGGGCCTTCATCGCGGCCTTGCGGGCGGACTTGGCCACCGTCGCGTCGCCGTGGCGGGAGCCCAGCAGGTCCAGCACGGCGAAGGTGTCGGGGTGGTCCACCACGGCCATCTCCTCGATCACGCGGACGAGGTCCTCGCCGGGTTCGAGCGCGTCGAACTCGCAGATCGCCTCGGAGGCGTCGCCGCGTTCAAGCAGCGAGGCGAGCGAGTCGACCGCGAGCCAGGTGTTGTCGGCGGGCGTGAGGGCGGGCGCGGACAGGTCGCGGATGTGCAGCCAGGAGGCGGCGTAGCGCCACATGGCGGGCTCGGAGAGCGCCTCCCGCAGCGGGGCCTCGGCCTCGGGGCCGAGCTCCTCCAGGATCGTGCCCACGGCGCCACGGCGGCCGGCCGTGCCCGAGGCGGCGACCTTGACCAGCTCGCGGGCGGCGGCCTCGGGGTGGCGGGACTCCAGCCACACCGTGACGGCGCTGGGCGCGGCGGACCCCTTCATGATCGCCTCGACCAGCTCGGGCGCGCCCAGGTCGGTGAAGACCGCGACCTCGGCGCCCGTCGGCGCGTCGTGGCCCTCGCGCATCAGGTCCTGGCGGACGGCCCACATGCCGAGCGGGGTGAGCCTCGGCCGGCCCGCCCGCGAGGTCTCGACCAGCCCGCAGTAGGCCAGGAGCGACAGGGCCGACTCCAGCTGGGCGGGAAGCGCGGAGGCCAGCGTCCGCATCTCCGCCTGGCGGGCCCCGCAGGCCACCTGGTGCGACTGCAGGACGCCCTTCGCCAGGGTCGCGGTGGACAGCCCCTCGCGCACGGCGTACAGCGTGGCGAGCATCTCGGCCAGGTGGTCGTCGATCACCGGGGAGCCGGTCAGGTCGTCGTCGGCGCGGTCGAGGACGTCCATGACCACCCCGTCCCAGAATCCCAGCAGCGCCCGGGAGGGCAGGTCGGGGGAGAGCGTGAGCGGTCCCGGCGTCACCCGGCCCCGGGAGATGCGGAGCATGCCGGTGTTGACCGCGACCACCCAGAGCAGGTGCAGCCGCGCGGGGCCCGGCAGGCCCAGCTCGGCGCAGGGCGCGAACGGGTCGGGAAGCAGGCCCTCGGGGGTCACCTGGCGGGCGCCGGTCCAGGCGGCCAGGCGCTGGGCGTCGATCACCAGCGGCACGTACGGCACCAGCGCGGCCAGCTCCGCGTCGGAGGCGAGGTCGACGGGGGGGAAGCTCAGCGCGTCGCCGCGCGGGGGGCGGCCTCGGCCCGTGGCGGTGACGGACTCCTCCAGAACGGCCGCCCGCAGCTCGCGTGGCGCCGTTCCCAGCTCGTCGACCAGCCTGCGCAGTTCGCCGATGTCGAAGACGTTCCCACTGTTCCCGCTCTTTGCCACCCGTGAAACTTACTGCACTCGCGCCTCACGCATACACGGCTCAGCCGATGGCGCGGGAACGTGCCTTGAAAGCCGCCTTGCGGGCCGCCTTGGCCGCTCCGTGATCTCTGAGGGAGCGTCCGAGCAGCTCAAGGACGTCGACGACCTCCGGATGGTCGACCCGCCACATCTCCTCGATCACGTGTGGCGGGGGGCCGGAGGCGGACATGTTCTCGGCGAACGTCTCCGGATCCTCCTCGGCGGCGGGCATGGCCAGGGCGAGCATGTCCACGCTCATCCAGAGCACCTCCTCCTGGGTGAGCGCGGGGGCCGCCAGGCCCCGCGAGCTCAGCCAGTGGACGGCGTGCGGGCGCAGCTCCGGTTCCTCCAGGAAGGCGCGCACGGCCTCCTCGGCGTCGGGGCCGAGGCGGTCGACGATCGTCACCGCGACGCCCCTGGCGACCGAGGGGGCGCCGGAGACGGAGCCGAGCAGCTCGGTGACCGCCTGCGCCGGTGTCCTGTTCTCCAGCCAGCCCCCGATGTCGGCCTCGGCCATCTCGGCGGGCATTCCGGAGAGCAGCCCCTCGATGAGCTCGGGCGCGTCGGCGACGGTCAGGTCGGCCGCCTCTGGCGCCTCGATGCCCAGGTCGGTGTAGAGCTCGTGCAGTCCCCACAGGGCCAGCGGGGTGAGCTCCAGCAGTTCGTCGCTCGGCTCGGCCATCCCGCAGTAGGCGAGCCGCCTGACGGCCTCGGGGACGTCGATCTCGCCGTTCTCGACCAGGCCGATCTCCTCCAGATACTCCCCGACGAGGGAGATCGGCACGGGCGCCTGGAGGCGGTAGAGCATGTCGCACAGGCCGTAGAGCTCCTCGTCGAGGGAGACGTCGCCCGTCGCGGCGCCGCCGGTCTCCTTCTCGACGACGAACTCGACCGTCGCGGCCCAGACGTCGAGCGGGTCGAAGTCCTCGCCGTCGAAGATGGCGGTGCCCTCGACCTCGACCAGGCCGGTGTGGACCGCGAGCTCCCACAGCAGGCCGGGGTCGGCCACCGAGAGCTGCGCGGCCGCCTCGGCGGCGTCGCGGACCCTGAGGCGGCCCTTGAGGGTCGGGGTGCGGCCCCCGGCGAGCATCCACTGGACCAGCCTGCGCGCGTCGGTCACCAGCGGCACCCGCAGGGCGTTCTGGGCGAGCGTCTCGCGGGGGGCCAGCCGTACGGGCGGCAGGGGCGAGCAGCCGGGGCAGTCGCAGTGGTCGACGGCGGGCTCCTCCTGCACCGCCGAGACGGAGAGAAAACCACTCTCAGTGCTCTCGGTGGCCCGCTCCAGCGAGTCGGCGCCCATCGCGCTGAAGAGGCTCTTGGCCATGCCGAACCGGGAGGTGTCGGCGAGGGCGATGGGCATCTCGGGCTCGATGCGGTCGAGGACGCTCCTCATCCGGACGGCCATCTTGCCGCCGATCTCCTCGGTGGCGAGCAGGAAGTCGACCAGGGTACGGGCGGCGGCGACGGTCTCGGGGGCACTCTCCGGGGGGGCGATGACCTTGCGCGGATAGATGTTGAGCAGCAGCTCCTCGAAGGCGACAGGGGTGAAGTCACCCAGCTCGTTCACGTCCAGATAGTCGCTCGCGTAGTCGCAGAGCAGCCGCACCTCGTCCACGTCAACGTCCAGGCCGTGCGCACGCCCCCACGCGCGCAGGTCGTCTACGGCCCGATTCACCCATTCGATCGACACAGGGGAAAATTAACGGCTTACTGCCAGCACCGCGAATCGGGGAAACAACTCAAATCACGTCTAGGGGGTCAATGCATACCTTGACCACCTCCGGAGCCTTGCGCGCGGAGCGTACTCCGGCGGCCCCTTTCAGCGCCGCGGCCAGTGCCGATCCGGAGCCCCGCGAGATCCGCACCATGGCGCGTTCCCGCACTTGGTCCCCCTTGGGAGAGGCCACCGGGACGGGGCCGAGCACCTGTGCCTCGGGGGGCAGGACCATCTCGCCGATCATTTCCCTGACCGCGGCCGGAGATCCGGTGAGCGTCGCCATTCTCACCGCCGGGGGGAAACCGAGTTCTGTCCTGTCGGCCAGTTCCCGCTCGGCGTGGGTCACCGGATCCCAGCGCAGCAGAGCCTGTACGGCGGCCAGCGAGGAGTCGGCCAGCACGACCAGCTCGGCCGAGGTCCGCAGCAGGGCCGCCGCGTTCATCCACCGGCGCAACGTCTCCTCGGCGGCGCGCAGGTCGGGCCGGCCGAGCAGCGCCCAGCCGTCCAGCAGCACCGCGGCCGCGTACCCGCCCTCGGGCACCGGCTCGGCCCCCGGGGTGGCCACCACCAGGGCGCGGCCCGCGCCGACCGTGGCGAGCACCCCGTCCCTGCCCGACGTCCTGACCGGCACCGAGGGGAAGGCCCGCCCCAGCTCCTCGGCCGTACGGCGGGCGCCGATCACCAGGGCCCGCACCCGGGCGCCGCCGCAGGACGGGCAGCGCCAGTCGCCCGCGATCCGGCCGCACCAGCGGCAGTACGGGGCCACGTGGCCGCCGCGCAGCGCGAACGGCCCGCCGCAGTGCCCGCAGCGGGCGGGGGTCCGGCAGCTCTGGCAGGCCAGCGCGGGCAGGTAGCCCCGCCGGGGGACCTGCACCAGCACGGGGCCGCTCTCCAGCCCGGCGCGCAGGGTCCGCCAGGCGAGGCTGGGCAGCCGGGCGGCCCTGGCGGCCTCGTCCCTGGCCAGCTCCGAGTCCTCCCCCGCCGGGCGGACCCTCGGCGCCCTGGCCCTGACCGTCTCGCGGGCCGCGACGATGGGCCCGGCCCAGCCCGCCGCGATGAGCTGGGTGGCCTCCGCCGTACGGGCGTGTCCCCCGATGAGCAGGCCCGCCCGCCCCTGGTGGGCGCGCAGGGCGAGGACCTCCCTGGCGTGGGGGTAGGGGGCGAGCCGCTCGGAGTGCAGGTCGTCCCCGTCGTCCCAGATGACCGCGAGCCCGAGATCCCTGACCGGGGCGAACGCCGCGCCCCTGGTGCCGGCCGCGACCCGCACCTGCCCCCTGGCCACCCGCAGCCACCGCCGGTAGCGCTCGGCGGGCCCCAGGTCGGCCGTGAGCGCCACGTGCGCTCCGGGCTCCAGGACGGCGCTCAGGGCCGCGTCGAGCAGGGCCACGTCCTTGCCGTCGGGAAGCACCACGAGGGCTCCCCTGCCCCCGCGCAGGGTCTCCCGTACGGCAACCGCGACCGCCTCCGGCCACCCGGGGCCGTTCTCCCCGGTTCCCGGCAGGGCGGTCCACACCGCGCGGGGGGAGCCTCCCTTCGCCAGGGCCGCCAGGAACGCCTCCCCCTCCGGGTAGTCCGCCCAGGGACCCGGCCCGGCCTCCGCCGGTCGCTCCTGGCCCGGGGGTACGGGGGCGGGGGTCTCGGCCTCGACCCTGGCGTGGCGGGGCGGGACGGCCAGGCGCAGGACGTCGGCCATGGTCCCGGCGTAGCGGTCGGCCACGGCGCGGGCCAGCGCGGCGATCTCCGGGGTGAGCACGGGCTCGGCGGAGACGATCCTCTCCAGGCGGGTCAGCTTTCCCTCGTGCTCGGTGGTCTCCGCCCGTTCCAGCAGGAACCCGTCGACGAGCTTGCCCGCGAACCGGACGCGGACCCTGGTCCCCGGCACGGCGGCGGCGTCCAGGGGGGCGGGGACGAGATAGTCGAACAGCCGGTCGAGGTGCGGCAGCGGCGTGTCGACGACGACCCGCGCGACCGGCAGCTCGGCGGCCGGCTCCGGCACCCCCCTGACCGGCTCGGCCACCCCCGACGGCCTCGCCGTCCCCGCGGCCCTGACGACCCTGGCGGCCCTGACTGCCCTGGTCGCTCCGCCCCGCGCCCTCGCGGGACCGCCGGGCGCGGGCCGCTCGCGGACGGCGTCGAGCGGCAGCAGGGCGTCGTCGTCCGGCGAGGGGCTGGCGTGGGTCACCCACCTGTCCTACCAGACCCGGGCACCCGCCCAGACGACGGCGAGGAAGGCGGACCGGTCCCGGGGCGCGGATACGGGAGGCGCGCCAGGTGGGATCGCCGACGGGACCGGCCAGGGCGGGGCGGACCGGTCCCCGGCGGACACGAAAGACGGGCCGGATGGAACCGGTCAGGAGAAGGCGGACCGACCCTCAAGCACGAACACGGAACACGGAAGACGGACCCGGCGGGACCGGTCAGGAGAAGGCGGCCCGATCCCCGAGCACGAACACGGAAGACGGCCGGGTGGGATCGGCCAAAAGAAAACGGACCGGCCCCCGAAGACGTGCCCGACGGGGCCGGTCAGGGGAAGGCGGCCGGACGAGAGCTGGTCAGATGGAGCGGCGGTGGGTCCAGCGGCCACCGAGCAGGGTGCCGAGGACCGGCATGTGGCGCAGGCCGTCCCCGTCCAGTCCCGCCGGGTCGTACTCGGTGATCACCAGGTCGGCGGGGTCGCCGGGACGCACGGCGGCGCGTCCCCTGGCGGCCGCCGCGAGCGCCACCGGCAGCGGGATCGCCTGTTCCGGGTGCCACGGCGGGCGCTCGTCGTCGGTCCTGGCCACGGCTGAGGCGATCCCGTCCCACGGGTCGAGCGGCGCCACCGGGGCGTCGGAGCCCAGCTCGATGACGGCTCCGGCCGCCAGCAGGTCGGCGTAGGCGAAGGCCCTGCCGGTCCGCCCCGGCCAGTGCAGGTCGGCCACGTCGCGGTCGTCGGGCGCGTGGGCGGGCTGGACGCCCGCGATCAGGCCGGGCCTGGCGAACCTCCCGAAGTCCTCGGGGCGGACCAGCTGCGCGTGCTCGATCCTGCCCGGGCAGCCGGTCCGCTCGAAGGCGTCCAGCGCGATGCCCACCGCCAGGTCGCCGATCGCGTGCACCGCCGGGGCGATCCCGTGCCCGGCGGCCAGGGCCATCACGCCGTACAGCTCCTCGGGCGCCGTCTCCAGCAGCCCGCGCGTGTCGCCGCCGCCGGGGTACGGGTCCTCGCAGTAGGCGGTCCTGGTGTTCAGCGATCCGTCCACGAACGTCTTGACCGGCCCGACCTCCAGCAGGCCCCCGGAACCGGCGACGGGCTCACCGGTACGCAGCCCGCGGCCGATCGCCTCCTCCAGCCGGTTCACCGGGATCGAGCAGCCGACCCGGACGTCGATCCGCTCCGAGCGGACCCGCCGGGTCCAGTCGGTGACGTTGTCGGCGAACTCGAAGTCCAGCACGCCGACGACCCCCCTGGCCGCGGCGGCGGTGGTGGCCTCGGCCACCCAGCGGTCCAGCTCCGCGCGGGGCGGCGGGGGCATCTCCGCCATCGCCTCGTAGCAGTCGCGCTCGCGCAGCACCCCCGTCGGGTGCTCGCCCCTGCCGATCGCGGCGAGCGCGGCCGGGCTGAACCAGGCGGTGTGCAGGTCGTTGCTGACCAGGACGATCGGGCGGCCGGGCGCCGCCGCCTGGAGGAGCGACTTGTGCGGCGTGTCCGGCCACAGGCCGTCGCGGAAGCCGTAGCCGACCGTGAACCCGGATGTACCGGACGTACCGGCGTGGGGTGCGACGAGGTCGACCGCCTCGCGCGCCGACCGCGCCGAGGTCAGGTCGATCCTGCGCCGGGCCTGCGCCCACTGCGCGGAGTGCACGTGGGCGTCCCACAGGCCCGGCAGGAGGGTGGCGCCCCCCAGGTCGACCGACTCGTCGCAGGAAGGCGGCTCGGCGGCCACCTCCGCGACCCGGCCTCCGGTGATCAGGACGTGGCGGAGCGGGCCGCCGGGACCCAGCCGCGCGTCGCGCAGCAGCAGGCGAGAGGACGGTGAGGACATGAGGCAGAGATTAGGCGGGCCCGCGACCGCGCGCGAGGGAGCGGAGGGCACCGATCCACGCCGGGCGGGGCCTGGCGCCGCGACCGCCCCGGGCGAGCAGCCAGAGCAGGAACGGCGCGCCGAGCGCCCCGGTGACCACGCCGACCGGCAGCTCGGTCCCGGGCACCAGCCCGCGCGCGATCAGGTCGGCCCCCAGCACGACGAGGGCTCCCGCGAGCGCGGAGGCCACCGGGGTCGGCCCGGCGGTACGGGCCAGCCGCTGGGCGATCTGCGGCGCGGCCAGGGCGACGAACGCGATCGGACCGGCAGCGGCGGTGCCGAAGGCGACCAGGGCGACGCCCACGAGGAGCATGAGCGGCCGGGCGCGCCGTACCGGGGTGCCCAGGCCCAGGGCGACGTCGTCGCCGAGCTGCAGCGCGCGGGTCCAGCGGCCGAGCAGCAGCGCGGCGGGCGCGAGAACCGCCAGGGCGAGCGCGAGCGGGACCACCTGGTCCCAGCTCCGGCCGTTGAGGTTGCCGACGAGCCAGCCCAGCGCCGCGTGCGCCTGGAAGAGTTCCGAGGTGACGATGAGGTAGTCCGTCGCGCTGGTGCACATCCACGAAATGCCGATGCCGACGAGCACGATCCGGTAGCCGGTGATCCCGCCCTTCCAGGACAGCAGGTAGACCAGCAGGGCGGTGAGCACGGCGCCGGTGAACCCCAGGAACTGGGTCCCCGGGCCGCCCAGGCCGAGGACGATCCCCGCGACCACCGCCGTACCGGCGCCCTCGGTGATGCCGATCATGTCGGGGCTCGCCAGCGGGTTGCGGGTCATGGTCTGGAACAGGGCGCCCGACAGGCCGAAGGCCGCCCCCACCAGCAGCCCGGCCAGCGCCCTCGGCAGGCGCAGCTCCTGTACGACGAACAGGGTGCCCTGGTCGGCCAACCCCCACAGCGCCCGTACGACCTCGGTGACGGTGAGCGGGAAGTCGCCGACGCCGACGCCGAGGCAGAAGACCAGGAAGGTCGCGGCGGCCAGGACCAGGCACACGGCCAGCAGCCGGGGACGCACCACCCAGGAGACGGGCGGCGAGGCCAGGCGGACGGTGATGTTGACCATGGATGGCACGACTAGATCTCCGCGAGACGGCGACGGCGGACCAGTGCGACGAAGAAGGGCCCGCCGATGAAGGCGACGATGAGACCGGCCTGGATCTCGGCCGGTGGCGCGATCATCCGCCCGGCGATGTCGGCGGCGAGCAGCAGGCACGGGGCCAGCAGCATCGACAGGGGCAGCAGCCACCGGTGGTCGGTCTCGGCGCCGCCGTACTGCGCGAAGACCCGCGCGACGTGCGGCACCACCAGGCCGACGAAGACGACGGGGCCGATGACGGCCACCGCCCCGCCGGTGAGCAGCGTGACGGCCACGGCCCCCTGGAACCTGACCAGGCCCACCCTGCGGCCGAGCGCGGTGGCGATGTCGTCGCCGAGGGCGATGCTGTTCAGCGCGGGCGCCGAGGCGAGGGCCAGGACGGCCCCGGCCACGAGGAACGGCAGGATCCGCAGCAGGACCTGGGTGTTCTGCCCGGCCAGCGACCCCGCCGACCAGAAGCGGTACCGGTTGAGCGACTCGGGGTCGATCAGCACGATGGCGCTGGTCAGGGAGCTGAGCATGAAGGTGAGCGCGACCCCGGCGAGGGCGAGTTTGACCGGTGTCGTCCCGCCGGGTCCCAGGCCGCTCAGCAGGTAGACCACGACGCTGGCGGCCAGCGCGCCCGCGAAGGCGAACCAGATGAAACCGGCGATCGTCGCGACGCCCAGCAGGGCGACCGATAGCACGACGGCGAAGGCCGCACCGGCGCTGACGCCCAGCAGCCCCGGGTCGGCCAGCGGGTTGCGGGTCAGGGCCTGCATCAGCGCGCCGGACAGGCCGAGCGCCGCTCCGGCGAGCAGGCCGAGCAGCGTCCTGGGTACGCGGACCGACCAGACGATGTTCTCGACCCCCGCGTCCCGCGCGTGGCCGGACAGCGCCTCCAGGACCTGGACCGGCGGGATCTGGCGGGCGCCGAGCGCCAGCGACAGCAGGCAGAGGACAGCGAGGACCCCCAACGCCGCCACCACCGCGACAACCGGACGCCTCACCACACCGTTCACCGGACCGCTCGGTACGCCGTTCTGTACGCCTGTTGTCGGACTCTGTACGCCTGTTGGCGGACCGCTCGGTGCGCCGTTTGGTACGCCTGTCGCCGGACCGTTCAGAGCACCGCTCGGTACGCCGGTCGCCGGACCGGTCGAGGTGCCGTCCGGGGTGCCGTTTGAGGTACCGGTCACTGGGCCGGCTTGACCTCGGTCGCCGGGTCCCCGTCCACGGCGGCGGCGAGCTGCGGGACCAGCCTGTCGAGCAGGTACGGCAGGCTGAGCACCGAGATGAAGGCGGCGGCGTTCCCGTAGGGGGTGCCCTCGGCGATGATGACCTCGCGCCCCTCCTTGACCGCCCCGAGGTCGGCGTACACCTTGTCGGCGTGGAGCTTGGCCCGGTCGGCCTCGGCGTCGGCGACGGCGACGGACCAGACGATCACGTCGGTGTCGAGCAGGTCCAGGCGCTCGCGGCTGATGCTGGCGCCGAACTTGTCGCCGATCACCTTGTCCAGGTCGGCGGGGAGGGTGAAGCCGAGCGAGGTGAGCAGGCGGGAGCGGGGGTCCTCGGAGCCGAAGACGAAGTAGCCCTCGTACGGGGTGGCCATCAGCCCGCTCGCCCCCTTGAACTCGGGGTGCGCCTTCAGGTCGGCGGCGAGGCGGGCGTCGACCTCCGCCACGAGCCGGTCGGCCTCCTCCGCCCTGCCGACCGCCTGGCCCGCCTTGCGGGTCAGCTCCTGCCAGGGAATCCCGTAGTCGGAGTACTCCTTGGGCTGCGCCACGGTGGGGGCGATCTTCGACAGGGTGTCGTACTGCTCCTGGGTCAGCCCCGAGTACAGCGCCAGGATCAGGTCGGGCCGGAGCGCGGCGATCTTCTCGAACTGCGGCCCGCCACCGGTGTCCTTGAGCACCTCCGGCACCGCCGCGCTGCCCAGTTCCTCCTGGGCCCACGGCCCCACGGCGCCGGGGTAGCCGCCGAACCACTCGGTGGTGGCGACCGGGACGACGCCGAGGGCCAGCAGGGCGTCCTGGTCGGTCAGCCCCACCGTGACAACCCGCGTCGGCGCCGCCTTGATCGTGGTGCTGGCGTACTTGTGCGCGATGGTGACGGGAAAGGCCGACGCGGCCTGCTGACCGCTCTGCCCGGCGGCCTGCTCGGTGCCCGCCGGTTCGGCCGAGGTCGTGGCCGGGCCGGATCCGCACCCCGCCGCCGTGGAGACCAGCAGCGCGATCGACACGAGGGCGCCGACAAGACGCGGGGGCAGTGCGCGGGCCATTGCAGTCCTTTTTGTGGTGGAAGCTGATGTTTTCAGCCTCAGGCACCGCTTAGGTTTGCCTAACCTAAATAAGTTGTCAAGTCAGAGGCACGGCCCTGACCAGCGAAGATCAGCAAACAGGGCCCGTCTCCCCCACGGCGTCCGTCGCCGGGCGGTGCGCCAACCCCTTCCCGCGCTCGACGAGAGGCGGCGATCCCGCTATCCACTCTCACTCTCGGACGACCCCCAACCGGCGCACGTGATCTCCAACGGCCCCCAAACCGACCATCGCGACGACTTCGAGCCCTCCAAAAAAAGACCGGGAAAACCCCGCGCCGCATCCACCGCACCCCGGGACGATCGAACTCCTGTTCCTATAATCACCCTTCAACGGGAGACCTCCCGCATTCGGAAAACAGGTCATCTCCGGATGACCACCCGGGAATCAATCCACCGACACGAACGGATACAAGGCTCTCCGTGCACATCGGCCGACATCACCCAGATCCAGTGACGTCTGACAATCAAGCGATTTCCCGGAAGAGCACCCGAACGCGCCAGACCACGACGAACAGCGAGCACAACCGCTGGCCCAGGCCCCGGAGGCGCTTGCCGCCCCCCACGACCAAAGCCGTCCGCGAGTTTTCCGTACGGAACGAACAAGCCCGGCGAAGCTGTTTCGCGAGGCTATTCAAGGGGCCTCACCGATCGCGGTAACGGCCACCGGATTCTCTCGCCTCCTAATCAGCGCGGCCGTGTATTCGAGATTTTTGAAAAGCTCGCGATTCCGGTGTCCGGTTCCAGCGGCCGCCCGGCACGGAAGGCACGGCCCACCACGGTCAAAGTGCTCGTGACGAGAAACGCACGGGCCTTCGAGGAGTTTTCCGGCCCGATCGCGACCGGGTTCGTCGCGGGGAGCAGGGCTAGGCGCAGGCCGGGACCGAGGAGTCGACACAGGTGAGCAGCGGGGTCAGCGACCCTCCGCCCAGAGGTCGCCGAGGACCGGACCGGCGCCCTCGGTGGCCGCGAGCGCACGCTCCCGATCGGCTTCCGTCACAAGAGGTCCGTCACAAGCTTCCGTCACAAGTCACAAGCTTCCGTCACAAGAGGAACGGGAGAAGAAAAAGCCCCTCGGCGAGCACACCGAACCTCCGCGCCCGAGCGCGAAGCTCCGCGCGGACGTCCAGCACCTCGTCGGACACACCGTGCACAAGGATCTCCCCCGCGGTCGTGACGGAACCCTCCCGCATCCCGCCGGGCGGGATAGGGCCGGAAACGCGTACGGCCCCCGCGAGAGAACTCACGGGGGCCGTACGCGGAACGCGGTGCGAGGTCAGAGACCGGCGGCGCTGCGCAGGGCGGCGGCGCGGTCGGTGGACTCCCAGGAGAAGCCCTCCCGGCCGAAGTGGCCGTACGCGGAGGTGCCCGAGTAGATCGGGCGGAGCAGGTCGAGGTCGCGGATGATCGCGGCCGGGCGCAGGTCGAAGACCTCGAGCACGGCCTGCTGGATCTTCTCGACGTCGGTCTTCTCGGTGCCGAAGGTCTCGACGAACACGCCGACCGGGTGAGCCTTGCCGATGGCGTAGGCGACCTGGACCTCGGCGCGGTCGGCCAGACCGGCGGCCACGATGTTCTTCGCGACCCAGCGCATGGCGTAGGCGGCAGAGCGGTCGACCTTGGACGGGTCCTTGCCGGAGAAGGCGCCGCCGCCGTGGCGGGACATGCCGCCGTAGGTGTCAACGATGATCTTGCGGCCGGTCAGACCGGCGTCGCCCATGGGGCCGCCGATCTCGAAGCGGCCGGTCGGGTTGACCAGGAGGCGGTAACCCTCGGTGGCGATCTCCAGACCGGCCAGGACCGGGTCGACCACGTGCTCCTTGATGTCGGGAGCGAGCATCTCCTTGAGGTCGATCTCGGCCGCGTGCTGGGTGGAGACCACCACGGTGTCGAGCCGGACGGGCGTGTCGCCCTCGTACTCGACGGTGACCTGGGTCTTGCCGTCGGGACGCAGGTAGGGGACCGTGCCGTCCTTGCGGACCTGCGACAGGCGCTCGGCGAGGCGGTGCGCCAGCTGGATCGGCAGCGGCATCAGCTCGGGGGTCTCGCGGCAGGCGTAGCCGAACATCAGGCCCTGGTCACCGGCGCCCTGGCGGTCGAACTCGTCGCCGGCCTCGCCCTCGCGGTTCTCGTAGGCGTCGTCGACGCCCTGGGCGATGTCGGGCGACTGCGCGCCGATGGACACCGACACGCCACAGGAGGCGCCGTCGAAGCCCTTGTGCGAGGCGTCGTAGCCGATCTCAAGGATCTTCTCCCGGATGAGACCGGGAATGTCGACGTAGGTCTCCGTCGTCACCTCTCCGGCGACGTGGACCTGACCGGTGGTGATCAGCGTCTCGACCGCGACACGGCTCTTGGGATCACCCTTGAGCATGGCGTCGAGAATCGCGTCACTGATCTGGTCGGCGATCTTGTCCGGGTGGCCCTCTGTGACCGACTCGGAGGTGAAAAGGCGACGGGACAAGTCAGTGGCTCCTCATGCAGCGGCTGCTGGCGTCTGGGGGCTCTGGCGTCGGCGGACACCAGTAGCGCTCCGGCGAATTCTAGCCCCACCCGATGTGGAGCCGCGAAACCGTCTCAGATCATGTCACTCTAAAGTCTCGGATCGTGTACGGGAAAGGGCCCCGTCTCCCGGCGGTCCGGACCCGGAAACCCCGCCGGGCGGGACACGGGAGGGAACCACACCACATCACAGATCGGGCAGCGGGTCGGGGGGTAGCGTCTCCGGGGCGAAGATCTCGGCGTCGGCGGCGGCGACCACCGCGGCGTACTCCTCGTCGATCTCGAACACCATCCCGCCGAGCTCGATGGCCGCGCCCGCGGAGAACTCCAGCGGGCCGAGCCGGGTGTGCCGGGAGTGGGTGGCGTACACCGAGGTCGGCGCGTCGCGGTCGAAGAACTTGGTGGACATCACGCAGATGGTGCGGTCGGTGACCACGATGAGGAAGGTCGCCATTCCCGGGGTTCCCACCGACAGCGCGGGCAGGACGTAGTGGATCTCCTCACCCGGGGGGAGCAACGCCCGGCATCGAGCCCTGACGGCGGCGGCGACCGGCATGATCGAAACCCCTCCCAGTCGCGACATCGCAGGTCATCTCGGAGGCAGTATCCGCCGGGAGGTGGTCGACGGCAAGGGGTCAGGCCAGGCGCGCGGCGACAAGATCCCAGACCGTGTCGGCGAGGGCCTCCTTGGGACCGCGCGGGATGTCGACCGGTTCCCCTCCGGCCACAAGGACCACGGCCGCGTTGTCGGGCGTACCGAACGCGAGGCCGTCGCCGACCTGGTTGACGACGAGCAGATCGCAGCCCTTGCGGGCGAGCTTGGCCCGCCCGTTGGCGAGGACGTCGTCGGTCTCGGCCGCGAATCCCGCGATCACCCGTGGGTACGGCTTGAGACCCTCGCGGCGCCGCTCACCCAGCTCAGCCAGAATGTCGGGATTTTTCACGAGATGGATGGCGTCAGGCTCGTCGGCGGTCTTCTTGATCTTCGATTCGCTCCGCGCCGAGGGCCGGAAGTCGGCGACGGCGGCGGCCATGACCACGGCGTCGGCGCCCTCCACCGCGTCGAGCACGGCGGCGCGCAGCTCCAGGGCCGACTCGACCCGGACGACCCTGGCCCCCGCCGGGTCGGGCAGGCCGACGTTGGCGGCCACCAGGGTGACCTCGGCCCCCCGCGCGACGGCCGTACGGGCCAGCGCGTAGCCCTGCAGGCCCGAGGAGCGGTTGCCGATGAAGCGGACCGGGTCGATGGCCTCGCGGGTGCCCCCGGCGGAGATCACCAGGCGGCGACCGGCCAGGTCGGCCGGGCGCCCGGCGATGACCCGGCGGCAGACCTCGAAGATCTCCTTCGGGTCCGGCAGCCGGCCGGGGCCGGTGTCGGCGCCGGTCAGGCGGCCCACGGCGGGGTCCACGACGATCGAGCCGCGCTCGCGGAGGGTGGCCACGTTGGCGCGGGTCGCGGGGTGCTCCCACATCTCGGTGTGCATCGCCGGGGCGAACACCACCGGGCAGCGCGCGGTGAGCAGGGTGTTGGTCAGCAGGTCGCCCGCCAGCCCGTGGGCGGCCTTGGCGAGCACGTCGGCGGTGGCCGGTGCGACGACCACCAGGTCGGCGCCCTGCCCGATGCGGACGTGCGGCACCTCGTGCACGGACTCCCAGACGTCGGTCGTGACCGGGTTGCCGGACAGCGCCGCCCAGGTCGGCTCGCCGACGAAGCGGAGCGCCTCCCTGGTCGGGACCACGCGCACGTCGTGGCCCGACTCGGTGAACAGGCGCAGCAGCTCGCACGCCTTGTAGGCGGCGATGCCCGCGCTCACACCGAGGACGACCCGGGGCCTGCCGGGAGACCCGCCCTCTCCGGGGGTCGGCATCGAGGTGGGTCAGCCCTCGATCGGCTCGGAGGTCAGCAGGCCCTCGCTGACCTCGCGCAGCGCGATGGACAGCGGCTTCTCCTGCGCGTGGGTCTCGACGAGCGGGCCGACGTACTCGAGCAGGCCCTCGCCGAGCTGGGAGTAGTAGGCGTTGATCTGACGCGCCCGCTTGGAGCCGAAGATCACGAGACTGTACTTGCTGTCGACGATGTCGAGCAGGGCGTCGATCGACGGGTTGGTGATGCCTTCGGAGTAGGCGGCGCTGGTTGCCACGTGTGATTTCCCCTAGCTAGGTGAACGTCCGAGGCGCGAATCCTCGGGAGCATCAGCCAATAAGGCTATCAGCCGATGGCATACGCCCTGGACGGACGTGTTGACGAGTGTCAGGTCGAACTCCTGCTCGGCCGCCATCTCGATCCGGCCGGCCGCCAGGCGGCGGGCGATGACGTCCTCGGGCTCGGTGCCCCGGCCGCGCAGGCGCTTCTCCAGCTCTCCCCAGGTCGGGGGGGCGAGGAAGACCAGCAGGGCCTCGGGCATGGTCGCGCGGACCTGCCTGGCGCCCTGGAGGTCGATCTCCAGCAGCGTGGGCACCCCGGCGTCGAGCTTCTCGATCACGGGGCCGCGCGGGGTCCCGTACCGGTTTCCGGCGAACTCGGCCCATTCCAGCAGTTCGCCGGAGGCGGCGAGGCGGTCGAACTCCTCGTCGTCGGCGAAGAAGTACTCAACGCCGTGGGTCTCCCCCGGACGGGGCTTCCTGGTGGTCACCGAGACCGACAGCCACACCTCCGGGTGTGCCCGCCGAAGCTCGGCGACGACCGTGGACTTGCCGACGCCCGACGGCCCGGACAGGACCGTCAGGCGCTTACCGGCCGGGAGTCCGGGGAAGGCTCGCGCCCCCTCCGGGCCTCCGGCCGGGGATGTGGAGCGACCGGCCCCGCCCTCGGCGGTTGCCTCCGGAGTCCGACTCTCGTCGGACCACGACGTTCCGGTCACTCCAAACCCCCCGTGATGCTGTCCCCCATGCGGGGCGAGCGTGGTCGTATGAACCGAGATTAGCTCTCGGCCCCGCCGAACTCACGCTCGAGCGAAGCTCGCTGGTTCGTACCCAGGCCCCGCACGCGGCGGGACTCTGCGATTCCAAGCCGCTCCATGAGCTGCTTGGCGCGGACCTTGCCCACGCCGGGAAGCGACTCAAGAAGGGCCGAAACCTTCATCTTGCCGATGACGTCGTCGGCCTGCCCGTCTTTGAGCACCTCAGCCAGAGAGACCGCACCGTGCTTCAGGCGGTTCTTCACCTCGGCACGCTCTCGGCGGGCCTTGGCAGCCTTCTCTAGGGCTGCGGCGCGCTGCTCAGGGGTAAGGGGAGGAAGAGCCACGCCGGGTCACCTCGAATTTCCTGTCGATGTACTCGGACGGGAAGGGAAACTAGCTGGTCATGGCGCTTCAAGCAACGTCAAGGCCACTTTATCCCCCTAGAAAATCTACTTCGTGACTTTGCGTGTCCGCCGCGTCGCCGTGCGTCGACGAAACTGCTCTCAACGCCGAGTTTTCAGGGGTTGTCCCACCCGCGACGCCCGGCGGTTTCCCGCGTCCCCTCACACGCGGAACCGGGTCGTTTCCGGCGTTATCCCACCCGCGACGCCCGGCGGCCTCCCGCCCCCGCCACACGCGGCGCGCGACGGGTTCCCGGGTCCGGACGGCACCCCGCGCCCGGCCGTTCCGGGCCACACGCCGCCCCCGGCCGCTTCGAACACACCGGGAACCACACCGCGGGCACGCCGAAAACACACCGCGAGCCCGCCACGAGCACACCGCGCGGGACCGTTTCAAGCACGCCGCGCCCGGCGGCTTCCGGCACACACCGCGCGTCCGGGCGCACGCCGCACACACTCGTCTCGGGCGGGCGCAACACACACCCGTCTCGGACGTACGCCTCGCGCGGACGTTTCGGGCATACGCCGCACACGCCCGTTTCGAACGTACGCCACCGCGCGGTCCCCGGACGGTTTCCCCGGCCGCACGCCCGGCGTCCGGCGTGAGACCGGGCCGCGTCAGGCGCGGTGCCCCGTGGCGGCGGAGACGCGCCGGAGGGCGGCGGCGATGCCCGCGGCCGTCGCGCCGGGGTCGGCGGAGCCGGTGATCGGGCGGCCGATCACGAGCAGGTCGGCCCCGTCGGCCAGCGCCTGCTCGGGAGTCGCTACTCTTGCCTGGTCCTGACTCGCGGCGCCGGCGGGGCGGACGCCGGGGGTGATGAGGGTGATGCCGGGCCCGACCTCCGCGCGCACCGCGGCGACCTCGCGCGGCGAGCAGACGAGGGCCTGGGCGCCCGCGGCGACGGCCAGCGCCGACAGGCGGCGTACGGCGTCCTCCGAGGGGCCGTTGACGCCCAGCTGGTCCAGGTCGGCCTCCGTGAGCGAGGTGAGCAACGTCACCGCCGCGATCTGGGTGTTGGGCATGGCCTCCACGGCCGCCCGGATCATCGCGGGGCCGCCGGTGGCGTGGACGGTCAGGATGGCGGGCTTGAGCCGGGCCACGGCCCTGGCGGCGCCCGCGACGGTGTTGGGGATGTCGTGGAGCTTCAGGTCGAGGAAGACCCGCACCCCGCTCGCCCCGCGGACGGAGGCGATCACGTCGGGGCCGTAGCGGAGATAGAGTTCCAGCCCGACCTTGACGGTGGTGACGTGCGGGGTCACCAGGCTCGCCCAGTGGGCCGCGGTCTCAAGGTCGGGCGCGTCCAGGGCGACGGCGATGGGTGCGGGCGTCACAGGGAACTCTCCTCAAGATCTATCCGATGCCGGGTGGACGCCCCCGGCGGGCGGTGGGCCAGCCCGACCGCGTCGGCCAGCCGGTGGAACCCCCGGGCCGCCAGGAGCTCCTCCAGCTCGCGGAGGATGCGCAGGCAGGCGTAGGGGTCGTGGAACAGCGCCGTCCCCACGGCGACGACGCAGGCCCCGGCGAGGATGAGCTCGAAGGCGTCCCTGCCGGTCAGCACGCCGCCCATGCCGATGATGGGCACGCTGGGCAGGGCCGCGTGGACCTGCCACACGCAGCGTACGGCCAGCGGCCGGATGGCCGGTCCCGACAGGCCGCCGGTGACCGCCGCGAGGGCGGGCCGCATGGCCTCGGTGTCGATGCTCATGCCGAGCGGGTTGTTGATCATCGAGAGCGCGTCGGCGCCGCCGTCCACGCACGCGCGGGCGACGCTCACGATGTCCACGACGTCCGGGGAGAGCTTGGCCACCACGGGCACGTCGTAGCGCATGACCGAGCGCACCGAGGCGATCACCTCGGCGGAGGCGGCGCCGTCGCGGGCGAAGACCCGGCCGCGGTCCTCGATGTTGGGGCAGGACAGGTTGACCTCCACGGCGGTGACGCCGGGCGCGTCGGTGAGCCTGCGGGCCAGCGCGGTGTACTCGGCCACGGTGCCGCCGCCGATGGACACCACGGTCCTGACGCCCCGCTGGGACAGCCAGGGCAGCTCGCGCTCCAGGAAGGCGTCCACGCCCGGCCCCTGGAGCCCGACGGCGTTGAGCATGCCCGAGGGCGTCTCGGCCATCCTGGGGGTCGGGCGGCCCGCCCTGGGGGCCATCGTGATCGACCGGGTGGTCAGCGCGCCGATCCTGGCCAGGTCGAAGAACTGGGCGAGCTCGGAGCCCGACGCCGCGCATCCGGCGGCCGTGGTGACGGGGTTGACCAGCTCCACGTGCCCCAGGTACGTCCGCATGTCAACCGGCATTCCGCGTTCCCCCACCGGGTGCTCCCAGCGCGTCGAACGGGATCGTGCCGACGTCGTCGAAGCGGACGCGCTCGCCCCTGAAGACCGGTCCTTCGACGCACGAGCGCACCATCCGGGTTACACCGTCGTCCCCGATGACGGGCAGCACGCACGTCATGCACACGCCGATCCCGCACGCCATCCCCTCCTCGACGGCCACCTGGACGGGGATGTCGAACTCGACCGCCACCGCGGTGACGCCGCGCAGCGTCGGCATCGGGCCGCAGGCGTAGACGGCGTCGGCCCGTACGTCGGCGATCACCCCGGGCAGCACGTCGGTCACCCGGCCGCGCATGCCCAGGGAGCCGTCCTCGGTGGTCAGCGTGGTGGTCTCCCCCATCCTCCTGGCGCGCAGGGCGCCGAACACCCGGTCGGCGGAGACCGCGCCGAGGACGAAGTCGACGCGGCAGCCGCGTCCCTGGAGGGCGTCGGCCACGGTGAACAGCGTCGCCGAGCCGTGCTCGGCGCCGACCAGGACGCAGGTCACCGGGTCTCTGGGCAGCGGAAACGGGCGGCCGAGCGGGCCCACCAGGTCGAGGGTGTCGCGGGCGCGGCGCTCGGCCAGCCACGCCGTGCCGGGGCCTCGTACGGAGAAGACGAACTCGACCGTGCCCCCGTAGTCGGGCTTGACGTCGTGGACGAAGAAGGCGCGGCGCGTCAGCATCGACGTCTGCGCCCCGCCGACGGCCACCCCGACGAAGTGGCCGGGCCGGAAGCGCTCGGCGATGCCGGGCGCCACCACGGTCAGCGCATGGTAGGCGTCGACGCGGCGCGTCGTCAGCACCGTGCCGGTCACCTGCACCGGAGTAACAGGCGTCTCCCTCACCTCCGCTCGGGCACCGGCCCCGCTCCTCAGCCGCTCCGCAGACGCTTCGCGTGCTCCTGGAGGGACCGTACGCCGATGTCGCCGCGGACGATCGCCTGGATGCCCTGTACGGCCGCGGCGAGCCCCTGGACGGTGGTGATGCAGGGGATGGCGCGCAGCACCGCGGCGGTGCGGATCTCGTAGCCGTCCAGGCGCGGCCCGGACTGGCCGGGGCTGCCGAAGGGGGTGTTGACGATGAGGTCCACCTCCCCGTCCAGGATGCGCCGGACGATGGTCTGCTCGCCCTCGGGGCCGGTCCCCTCGCTGTGCTTGCGCACGATCTTGGCATGGACACCGTTGCGGCGCAGTACTTCGGCGGTGCCCTCGGTGGCGAGGATCTCGAAGCCGAGGTCGGCGAGGGCCTTGACCGGGAAGATCATCGCGCGTTTGTCGCGGTTGGCCACCGAGACGAACGCCCGCCCCTTGGTGGGCAGCGAGCCGTAGGCGGCGGCCTGCGACTTGGCGTAGGCGGTGCCGAAGAACTCGTCGATGCCCATGACCTCGCCGGTGGAGCGCATCTCGGGGCTGAGCACGATGTCCACGCCGCGGAAGCGGTTGAACGGCAGCACGGCCTCCTTCACCGCGATGGGCGCGTCCAGCGGCATGGTGCCGCCGTCGCCGGTCGCGGGCAGCAGGCCCTCGGCACGCAGCTGCGCCACCGTGGCGCCCATCATCACCCTGGCCGCCGCCTTGGCCAGCGGCACCGCCGTGGCCTTGGAGACGAACGGGACCGTACGGCTGGCGCGGGGGTTGGCCTCCAGCACGTACAGGATGTTGGCGGACAGGGCGTACTGCACGTTGAGCAGGCCGCGCACGCCCACTCCCCTGGCGATGGCCTCGGTGGCGGCGCGGATGCGCTTGATGTCGTGGCCGCCCAGCGTCATCGGCGGCAGCGAGCACGCCGAGTCGCCGGAGTGGATGCCGGCCTCCTCGATGTGCTCCATCACGCCGCCGAGGTAGAGCTCCTCGCCGTCGAACAGGGCGTCGACGTCGATCTCCACGGCCTCGTCGAGGAACTTGTCCACCAGCACCGGGTGGTCGCTGGCCGCGCCCGCCTTGGCCATGTAGGAGACCAGGGTGTCGTCGTCGTAGACGATGGCCATTCCGGCGCCGCCCAGCACGTAGGAGGGCCGCACCAGCACCGGGTAGCCGATCTCCGCGGCGATGGCCAGCGCCTCGGCCTCCGTCACCGCGACGCCGTGCTTGGGCGCGGGCAGGCCCGCCTCGGCGAGGACCCCGCCGAACGCGCCGCGCTCCTCGGCGAGGTGGATCGACTCGGGCGAGGTGCCGACGATGGGGACTCCGGCGTCCTTGAGCGACTGGGCCAGGCCGAGCGGGGTCTGGCCGCCGAGCTGGACGATGACGCCCACCACGGGGCCGGTCTGCTGCTCGGCGTGGACGACCTCCAGCACGTCCTCCAGGGTGAGCGGCTCGAAGTAGAGGCGGTCGGAGGTGTCGTAGTCGGTGGAGACCGTCTCGGGGTTGCAGTTGACCATGACGGTCTCGTACCCGGCCGCCGACAGCTCGAAGGAGGCGTGCACGCACGCGTAGTCGAACTCGATGCCCTGGCCGATCCTGTTGGGCCCCGAGCCGAGGATGAGGACCTTGGGACGCTCCCCGTAGGGGACCTCGGTCTCCTCGTCGTAGGTGGAGTACAGGTAGGGCGTCTGGGCGGCGAACTCGGCGGCGCAGGTGTCGACGGTGTTGTAGACCGGGCGGACGCCGAGCGCGTGGCGCAGGTCGCGCACCCGCGGCTCGGTCATGCCGCGCAGCTCGGCGATCTGCGCGTCGCTGAAGCCGTACCGCTTGACCCGGGTCAGCACCCCGGCGGTCAGCTGGGGCGCCTCGCGCAGCTCGGCGGCGACCTCGTCGATCGCGATGAGCTGGTCGAGGAACCAGGGGTCGACGGAGGTGGCCTCCGACAGCTCCCCGATCGTGGCCCCGGCGCGGATGGCCTGCTGCATGGTGAACAGGCGCCCGTCGTGCGGGACGCGGCAGGCGGCCAGGAGCTCGTCCCTGTCGCCCGGCTCCCCGGCCCAGGTGAAGGAGGCGCCCTTCTTCTCCAGCGAGCGCAGCGCCTTCTGCAGGGCCTCGGGGAAGGACCGGCCGATCGCCATGGCCTCGCCCACCGACTTCATGTGGGTGGTCAGGGTCCGGTCGGCCCCGGCGAACTTCTCGAACGCGAACCTCGGCACCTTGACCACGACGTAGTCGAGCGAGGGCTCGAACGACGCCGGGGTCTCCTTCGTGATGTCGTTGGGGATCTCGTCCAGGGTGTAGCCGATGGCCAGCTTGGCGGCGATCTTCGCGATCGGGAAGCCGGTGGCCTTGGACGCGAGCGCCGAGGAGCGCGAGACGCGGGGGTTCATCTCGATGACGACCATGCGGCCGGTGCGCGGGTCGACGGCGAACTGGATGTTGCAGCCGCCGGTGTCGACGCCGACCTCGCGGATGACCGCGATGGCCACGTCGCGCATGTTCTGGTACTCGCGGTCGGTCAGCGTCAGCGCGGGGGCCACGGTGACGCTGTCGCCGGTGTGCACGCCCATCGGGTCGATGTTCTCGATCGAGCAGACGATCACCACGTTGTCGGCCCGGTCGCGCATGACCTCCAGCTCGTACTCCTTCCAGCCGAGGATGGACTCCTCCAGGAGCACCTCGGTGGTCGGCGAGGCGTCGAGGCCCGCCCCGGCGATGCGGCGCAGCCCCTCCTCGTCGTGCGCGAAGCCCGAGCCGACCCCGCCCATGGTGAAGGAGGGCCGCACCACCAGCGGGTAGCCCAGCTCGCCCGCGGCGGCCACGCACTCGTCCATGGTGTGGCAGACGAACGAGCGCGCCGACTCGGCGTTGAGGCCGCGCTCGGCGGCGACCTTGGCCACGATGCCCTTGAACAGCTCGCGGTTCTCGCCCGCCTGGATGGCGTCGACGTCGGCGCCGATCAGCTCGACCTCGTAGCGTTCCAGGACCCCGGCCTCGTACAGGGAGATCGCGGTGTTCAGCGCGGTCTGGCCGCCCAGGGTGGGCAGCAGCGCGTCGGGCCGCTCCTTGGCGATGATCTTCTCGACGATGTCGGGGGTGATGGGCTCGACGTAGGTGGCGTCGGCGAACTCGGGGTCGGTCATGATCGTCGCCGGGTTGCTGTTGACGAGGATCACGCGGAAGCCCTCGGCGCGCAGCACGCGGCAGGCCTGGGTGCCCGAATAGTCGAACTCGCAGGCCTGGCCGATCACGATCGGCCCTGAGCCGATCACCATGATCGACTGGATGTCCGTGCGCTTAGGCACCCTTGCTCCCCTTCGTACTCGTACTCGTACTCGCGCCCGCGGTCGCGCCCGTGTTAGCGCTCACCCCGCTGACCGTTCCCCGCTCGCCCGCCATCAACGCGCAGAAGTCGTCGAAGAGACCGGCCGAGTCGTGCGGGCCGGCGGCGGCCTCGGGGTGGTACTGGACGCTGAACGCCGGGCGCTCCAGCAGCCGCAGCCCCTCGACGCAGTCGTCGTTGAGGTTGACGTGGCTGACCTCCGCCGGTCCGTACGGCGTGTCGAACACGCCCTCCAGCGGCGCCCGTACCGCGAAGCCGTGGTTGTGCGCGGAGATCTCCACCTTGCCGGTGCCCCGGTGCTGCACCGGCTGGTTGACGCCCCGGTGGCCGTAGCGCAGCTTGTAGGTGCCCAGCCCCAGCGCCCGGCCGAAGAGCTGGTTGCCGAAGCAGATGCCGAAGAACGGCACGCCCGCGTCGAGGACGCCGCGAAGCGCCCCGACCGGGCCGTCGGCGGTGGCGGGGTCGCCGGGGCCGTTGGAGAAGAACACCCCGTCGGGACCGAGCGCGAGGATCTCCTCGGCGGTGACGGAGGCGGGCAGCACGTGCACCTCGCAGCCGCGCTCGGCCATCCGGTGCGGCGTCATCGCCTTGATGCCGAGATCGACGGCGGCCACGGTGAACCGCTTGGGGCCGATCGCGGGCACGACGTACGGCTTCGGGGTGGAGACCTCACCGGCCAGGTCGGCGCCCTCCATCGCGGGGCTGCCCAGCACCCGCTCCAGCAGCTCCTCGACCGGCGCCAGGGCCTTGCCGGAGAAGACCCCGGCCCGCATCGCGCCCCGCTCCCGCAGGTGGCGGGTGAGGGCGCGGGTGCCGGTGATGGCGATGCCGACGACGCCCTGCTCCTTGAGGTAGTCGTCCAGGGAACGGTTGGAGCGCCAGCTGGAGGCCGTCCGGGCGGGCTCGCGGACCACGTATCCGGCCACCCACACCCGCGACGACTCCGGATCCTCGTCGTTGACCCCGGTGTTCCCGATGTGGGGCGCGGTCATCGCGACGATCTGGCGGTGGTACGACGGGTCGGTCAGCGTCTCCTGGTAGCCGGTCATCCCGGTGTTGAAGACCATCTCGCCGAAGGTCTCGCCCTCGGCGCCGTAGGGGGTCCCGTGGAAGACGCGTCCGTCTTCCAGCACTAGCACTGCGGTCACTCACACACCCCGATCATCTCGGTTACAGCTCCGCAAAGTATGAAATATCCGGCACGTTGGGTCGCCGTCCCGCCGCCGGACGGGACGCCCCCGCGTCCCGGGGAGGGAAAGGAGAAGGTATCCGACGCGGCACCCGCGGCGGTCGGCCGGGCGGGGCGGGCGCGTCGGAGGAGAGCCGTCACGTGAGCTTTCCGTCCAGGACGGTCGGCCTGCCGCGCAGGAAGGTCGCCACGACGCGGCCGGGCAGGCTCAGGCCCTCGTAGGGCGTGTTACGGCTCTTGGAAGCGTAGCCCGCCGGGTCGACCTCGGCACGCACCGACGGGTCGTAGAGAGTGATGTTGGCCGGGGCACCGGCCTCGATCGGCCGCCCCTGCCCCTGGAGCCTGCCGATCCTGGCCGGGGCGAGGGACATGCGCTCGGCGACCCCGGCCCAGTCGAGCAGGCCCGTGTCGACCATCGCCTCCTGGACCACGGCCAGCGCCGTCTCCAGGCCGATCATGCCCATGGCCGCGGCGGCCCACTCGGTCTCCTTGTCCTCGACCGGGTGCGGGGCGTGGTCGGTGGCCACGCAGTCGATCGTGCCGTCGGCCAGGGCCCCGCGCAGCGCCTCGACGTCCGCGCGGGTGCGCAGCGGCGGGTTCACCTTGTAGATCGGGTTGTAGGAGCCGACCGGGGAGTCCTCGACCAGGTCGTCGGTGAGGAGCAGGTGGTGCGGGGTCACCTCGGCGGTGACGTCCCAGCCCTTGGACTTGGCCCAGCGGATGATCTCCACGGAACCGGCCGTGGAGACGTGGCAGATGTGCAGGCGCGAGCCGACGTGGGCGGCCAGCAGGCAGTCGCGGGCGATGATCGCCTCCTCGGCGACCGCGGGCCATCCGGTCAGGCCCAGCCGCCCCGAGACCGCGCCCTCGTTCATCTGCGCGCCCTCGGTCAGGCGCGGCTCCTGGGCGTGCTGGGCGACGACGCCGTCGAACGCCTTGACGTACTCCAGGGCTCGGCGCATGAGCACCGCGTCGGAGACGCACTTGCCGTCGTCGGAGAAGACCCGGACCCGCGCGGTGGAGTCGGCCATCGCGCCGAGCTCGGCCAGGCGCTCGCCGCCCAGCCCGACGGTGACGGCGCCGACGGGGTGCACGTCGCAGTGGCCCGCCTCCTGGCCCAGCCGCCAGACCTGCTCGACGACACCGGCCGTGTCGGCGACCGGCTCGGTGTTGGCCATGGCGTGCACGGCGGTGTAGCCGCCGAGGGCGGCGGCGCGGGTGCCGGTGGCGACGGTCTCGGCGTCCTCGCGGCCCGGCTCGCGCAGGTGGGTGTGCAGGTCGACCAGGCCGGGCAGGGCGATCAGCCCCTCGGCCTCGACGACCTCGCCGCCGGTCAGGCCCCGGCCGATCTCCACCAGGAGGCCGTCGCGGATCAGGATGTCGGCCGGCTCGCCGCCGAGGATCCTGGCGCCCCTGATGACGATGCCGTCACACGTGGTCCCGATGCGGTCGTTCATCAGATCTTTCCCCCGAGGTCGGCGCCGCCAAGCAGCAGGTACAGGACGGCCATGCGTGCGGTCACACCGTTGGCGACCTGCTCGACGATCGTCGAGCGCGGCGAGTCGGCCACCTCGGCCGCGATCTCCATGCCCCGGTTCATCGGGCCGGGGTGCATCACGATGGCGTGGTCGGGCATCTTGGCGACGCGGTCGCGGTCGAGCCCGTAGCGGCGGCTGTACTCCCGCTCGGTGGGGAAGAACGCCGCGTTCATGCGCTCGCGCTGCACCCGCAGCATCATCACCACGTCGGACTTGGGCAGCACCGCGTCGAGGTCGTACGAGACCTCGCACGGCCAGGAGTCGACCTGGACCGGGAAGAGGGTCGGCGGGGCGACCAGGGTCACCTCGGCGCCGAGCGTGGCCAGCAGCAGCACGTTGGAGCGGGCCACCCGGCTGTGCAGCACGTCGCCGACGATGGTGATCTTCCTGCCGTCCAGCGGGCCCAGGCGGCGGCGCATGGTGAAGGCGTCGAGCAGGGCCTGGGTGGGGTGCTCGTGGGTGCCGTCGCCGGCGTTGACGACGCTGCCGCGCACCCAGCCGGCCAGCCGGTGCGGCGCGCCCGAGGCGCCGTGGCGGATGACGACGGCGTCGGCGCCCATCGCCTCCAGGGTGAGCGCGGTGTCCTTGAGCGACTCGCCCTTGGAGACGCTGGAGCCCTTGGCGGAGAAGTTGATGACGTCGGCCGACAGGCGCTTGGCCGCGGCCTCGAAGGAGATCCTGGTCCGGGTGGAGTCCTCGAAGAAGAGGTTCACCACCGTACGGCCCCGCAGGGTGGGGAGCTTCTTGATGGAACGTTCCGAGATCTTCGCCAGCTCGTCGGCGGTGTCCAGGATGAGCAGGGCGTCGTCGCGGGTCAGGTCGGCCGCGGAGATCAGGTGGCGCTTCACCGGTCGTCCTCCTTCAGCAGCAGGACCGCGTCGGTGCCGTCGTTCTCCTCCAGGTAGACCTTGACGCTCTCGGACTTGGAGGTCGGCAGGTTCTTGCCCACGTAGTCGGGGCGGATGGGCAGCTCGCGGTGGCCCCGGTCGACCAGGGCGGCGAGCTGCACGGCCTGCGGGCGGCCCAGGTCGTTGAGGGCGTCGAGGGCGGCGCGGACGGTGCGGCCCGAGTAGAGGACGTCGTCGACGAGGACGACCACCCTGCCGTCGATGCCGTCGGCGGGCAGCTCGGTGCGGCCCAGCGCGCGGGCGGGACGCAGCCGGAGGTCGTCGCGGTACATCGTGACGTCGAGGGAGCCCACGGGGACCGAACGGCCCTCGAACTGCTTGATGTGGGCGGCCAGGCGGCGGGCCAGGTGGACACCGCGGGTGGGGATGCCCAGGAGGACGACGTTCTCGCCGCCCTTGGTCCGCTCAAGGATCTCGTGGGAGATGCGGACGAGGGCCCGGTTGATGTCGGGCTGTTCGAGGACGGCGCGGGCGCCGCCCTGCGCATGCGGTAGCGCACGCGAAATGGCCTCTGCCAAGGAGGAACACCACCTTTCCCGCCTCACGGGACGGGTCTTAAAGGGAGTCGACGGCTTCAAGGTACCAGCCGGGTCACGGTTCGTCCGAACAGGGGTCCGCTTCGCGAACACCGAAGATCCGCCCACGACAATCTTCTCAAAAGTGAATAAATATCACGATCTTCGCTGACTTCCCCTTGGTCTTCCGGGTATGCGCTTTACATCCGCACCACGCCGAAGCACGACGACCACACCCCGGGCGCAGCCGTCCCGACGGGCTCGTCAACCAGCCGCGAAGGAAGAGCAATGGCCTTTCACGTCGACTCCGAGGTCGGCCGGCTCCATCAGGTCCTGCTGCACAGGCCGGAACTCGCCCTGAAACGGCTCACGCCGTCGAACAAGGACGACTTCCTCTTCGACGACGTGCTGTGGGTGCAGCGCGCCGTGGAGGAGCACGAGGAGTGGCAGAAGCTCCTGGTCGACCAGGGCGTCACCGTCTACATGCTCTCCGACCTGCTCCGCGAGACGGTCGAGATCCCCGAGGCGCGCAAGCACATCCTGGACGGCGTCGCCGACGAGCGTTATTTCGGGCCGATGGCCGTCGACGCCATCCGCAACGCGCTCGACTCGATGGACTCCGTCACGCTCCAGCGCTATCTCACCGGGGGCATCACCAAGCGCGAGCTGGTGGACATGGGCACCGATCCCAAGAGCCTCGCCTTCCACACCCTCAGGCCGGACGACTTCGTCCTGCCCCCGCTGCCCAACCACCTGTTCACCCGCGACACCTCCTGCTGGATCTACGACGGCGTCTCGATCAACGCGATGAAGAAGAAGGCCCGCCGCCGCGAGACCGTCAACATGGAGGCGATCTACCGCTACCACCCGGCCTTCGCGCCCGGCTACGACCGGCCGGACGAGGACGGCTACAACGTCTGGATGCCCGGCATCCCCGCGGCGCCCGCCACCATCGAGGGCGGTGACGTGCTCGTCATCGGCCGGGGCGCGGTGCTGGTGGGGATCAGCGAGCGCACCCAGCCCCAGGCGGTCGAGATGCTCGCGCGCAGCCTGTTCAGGCGGGGGTCGGCGACGAGGATCGTCGCGCTGGACATGCCGAAGGCGCGGGCCTTCATGCACCTGGACACGGTGATGACGAACGTGGACGTCGGCGTCTTCACCAAGTTCGCGGGGCTGGGCATGCTGCCCTCATACACCGTCGAGCCCGGCGACAACGAGAAGGAACTCAAGATCACCGACCATCCCCCCGAGGACATGCACCGGGCCATCGCGCGGGCGATCGGACTGGACGACATCAAGGTCCTCAGCGCGACGCAGGACGTGTACGCCTCGGAGCGGGAGCAGTGGGACGACGGCTGCAACGTGCTGGCCCTGCGGCCCGGCGTGGTGGTCGCCTACGAGCGCAACACCACCACCAACAACCACCTGCGCGAGAACGGGATCGAGGTCATCACGATCCGGGGCAGCGAGCTCGGCCGGGGCCGGGGCGGCCCGCGCTGCATGAGCTGCCCGCTCGAACGCGACGGCGTCTGATGCCCTCCCCGGAAACCCGGTGCCCGGTCCGGCGCGGGACCCGCGTCTCGTACGGAGGCTCCCCCGCCGCCGGGACGGGGTCACCGCGCGGGCACGCCGCCGAACCCCGCCTCCGCCCGTACGGGACCGTCGCGCCGGGTATTCCCCGCCGACGTGTCGTTCAAGATCATACGCTCGCCGCCGTGCCCGGTTGACAACGTTGCCCCGAATCCCGCAGAAGAGGCGGAAATCTAGCGAAAGTCCCGGAAAAACCGGAGGTTTCGCGACGTCGGGTAGGACAAGTGCGGCGTTTGAGGCGGACCCCATCGGATCGGATTCGACATCTTTTTTCCAATCAGCTTGACCTTAGGCGCCCACCGCTTTACCGTCACTGTCCGTAACCACACCTCGTGGCGTTATCGGGTGAACCCTGACGCACCGGTCACCGAAGGTGCCTACCCCGGGCGCCAACCCGGTGAACTGGGCATAAGTTGCGAGGTAGCACAATCAAGTTGAGAGCACTACATAACAGAGCCGGGGGGCCACACCATGCCGTCTGAGTACGCCAAGTCGCTGGGTGCACGACTCCGCGCCATTCGCACCCAGCAGGGCCTGTCCCTGCACGGAGTCGAAGAGAAGTCCCGTGGGCGCTGGAAGGCGGTCGTCGTCGGCTCCTACGAGCGTGGCGACCGTGCCGTCACCGTGCAGAAGCTTGCCGAGCTGGCCGATTTCTACGGGGTGCCGGTCTCGGAGTTGCTGCCGGGAGGGGCCGCGCCGAGCCCTCTTGGCCCGACACCGAAGCTTGTGATCGACCTTGAGCGTCTTGCCCAGCTCCCCAAGGAGAAGGCGGGCGCGCTCGCCCGTTACGCGGCCACCATCCAGAGCCAGCGTGGCGACTACAACGGCAAGGTGCTGTCCATCCGCCAGGAGGACCTGCGCTCCCTCGCCGTGATATACGACAAGTCCCCCAGCGAGCTCACCGAGGAGCTCATCAGCTGGGGAGTCCTGGACCCGGAGGCTCGCCGAGCCGTCGAGTCCTTCTGACGACCCCTGACCGGTCGTGGGTGCGCCGGAACCGGCGTGCCCACCCCGCAGAGAATCTTGCTCTCAGCAGAACGTGCCCTTCGTCCCGCCCCGGGCTGCAGCCGTTGTGGTAGGAAAAGGCAAACATGCGTTTAGCGAGATGTGGTGGACATGGCTCCGGGAGATGATCGGCTTGATCACTCTCGACCGAGCCCGAAAAGCCGTCTCCGCGCCGTCATGGCGTCGCTGGGGTCGACCAGGACGCGCGCCTTCCTGCGGCTGCTGACCTCGATCGGCACCACCAAGACCCAGGACACCCTGAAGCTCCTGCCGTTCGTCGTGATGGCCGTGGTGGCCCTGATCGACTTCGGCTCGGGCCCCACGTCCGGCCTCCTGCCGCTGCTCGCCCTCGGCCCGGCCTTCGCCAGCGTGGCGTGCGGCCTGGCCCGCACCACGGTGGTCGGCGTCGTCGCCCTGGTGCTGTGCTTCGCGCTCGGCGTCTACAACGACATCCTCTGGATGCCCCGCACCGACATCACCCTCATCGCCATCCTCGGCGTCACCGTGGCCAGCGTGCTCGCCAGCGCCGGGCGGCTGCGCCACGAACACCAGCTCGCCGACGTGCGCTCGGTGGCCGAGGCCGCCCAGCGGGTGCTGCTGCGCCCGGTGCCCCGCCGCGCGGGACCGGGCATCGGCGTGGCCGTCTCGTACACCTCCGCCACGGCCGAGGCCAGGATCGGCGGCGACCTGTACGAGGTCGTCACCACCCCGCACGGGGTCCGGATCATCGTGGGAGACGTCCAGGGCAAGGGCCTGGAGGCCGTGGAGACGGCCGCGGTCGTGCTCGGGGCCTTTCGTGAGGCGGCCCACGACGAGAGGACGCTCCAGGGCGTCGTGGCGCGCCTGGAGAACGCCCTGACCCGGGAGCTGTCCGGCGAGCAGTTCGTGACCGCCGTGCTGGCCGAGATCAGCGGCGGCTCCACCATCACCGTCATCAACTGCGGCCACCCGGCGCCCATGGTGCTCGGCGCCGACGGCGGGATCTGGTTCGCCGACCCGCCGGACGAGGCGCTCCCGCTGGGTATGAGCGCCCTCAAGGCCAGCGAGCCGCGGCCGCACCACATCCCGTTCGAGCCGGGCGACCAGGTCCTCTTCTACACCGACGGGGTCATCGAGGCGCGTGACGGGTCGGGCGAGTTCTATCCGCTGCTGGAGCGGGCGCACCTGCTGGAGGGCGACGACCCCCAGGGCTCGCTGGACGCCCTGCGCGCCGACCTGCTCGACCACGTGGGCAGGCCGCTGGGCGACGACGCGGCCATGCTCCTGCTACGCCACCGCGCCGCCCGCCAGAGCTCCACGGCGGCGTGACGACCGGCGGCACGGGAACAGGCGGCGCGAGGAACGACGGCACGCACGACAACCGGCGGCGCGAGAAACAGCGGCCCGAGGAACGGCGACGTGACGACCGGTGGCGTGAAAACGTCCCCGTACGCCCTGTGCCTGTCGGCGGGACCGACGGACACGAGGACGTACGGGGACGGCGCCGGTGAGCTAGGGCGGCGACCCCCGGTGGGAGGCGCTCCGGCTCTAACCGGCTAGCGGGATCTGGCCGGGGAGCATGGGCTGGCTCGGCACGCCGAGCAGCTTCTCCACGGTGGTGACGAAACGCTCCGCCTCGGAGACGAGCTCCTCGGCGTCTCGCGAGGACACCGTGCGGGTCAGGCCCGCCTCGGCGGCGGCCCGCTTGGCCGCGCTCGTCTCGAAGTAGGGGGCCCACTCGGCCAGGCGAGGCTCGGCCTCGGGCAGCATCTCCCAGGCGCTGCGCAGCCTGCGCCTCCTGCGGCCCTCCATGGGACGGGGACGGGCCGCCAGGACGGCAGCGGCCGCCCTGAGCGCGGCGAGGTGGGCCGCGACGTAGCGCGCGGCGGAGGTCCGGGCGGCGGCGGCCTCTTCGAGGCAGTCGCGCGCGTCTGTGAGGTGCGCCCGCACCGTAGGGGACAACCGGGGCCCACCGGAATCGCTGAGCCGAGGGGTCATAGCGCTTCAGCCTCCTTGGTCGCGAGCGGCTCCGGCGTTTTCGCCGGTGGTGTCACACTCGCAGACCCCACCGACAAATCCACCGGACGGCCGGACGAGGAGCTTCCCCTCTCCCCGTCCGTCCTGAACTGGCCCGATCGTCTCCGCCGACGACGTGGACCCGATCGGCCACCCTTCGGACACGAGCCGCGAGCCCCGTGTCATCACATCGAACATAAATTCGATCACTAATACTGTCAAGTAAAACGACGAACAAAAGTTCGATCTTCGGGCGTCTGGAGCACATGAGGGGCCCGAGAGGATCGGTGCGTGCGGACCGCGAGGGGTTCGGGAGGTCGGTGCGTCAGGACCGTGAAGAGTCCGGAAAGTCGGTACGTGCAGGCCGCGAGGGGCTAGGGAAATCCGACGCGTCAGAGTCGTGAAGGATCCGGAAAGTCGGTACGTGCGGGCCGCGCGAGGCCGGAGAGGTCGGTGTGTGCGGGCACGCGAAGGGCCCCGGGAGATCACTGTCTCCCGGGGCCCCTGTCCACGACCGGCGGGGTCACCCCGCCGGATCGCCCGCTGCTCCGCCGTCCTACCGGACGAACCTGCCCCGGACGTGCACCGGCACCCCGGTGCCGAGCAGGCCGGGAAGGACCTCCGCCACATGCATCGGCAGCCGTACGCAACCGTGGGAGGCGGGCGCCAGCGGCACCGACAGCGCGCCGTGGAAGGCGATGCCCCCGTTGAAGAAGATCGGGTTGTAGAGCTGGCCCAGGTACGACTTGTGCCAGCCGTCCCTGCGCCAGGTGGTCTTGTAGTCGCCCGTCGGTGTGCGGGCGTCGCCGCAGAACCGCTGGGCCTTGCCCTCCCAGGTCGCCGTCTCGCAGTAGGCGATCCCGCTGCCCGAGGAGGTGTGGCTGATCAGTTTCACCGCGCCGTTGACGTAGAGGACCATCACCTGCTTGGCGAGGTTGACCTCCACCCGGGTCGGCTTCCCGTTGGGAACGAGCACCTTCGGCGCCAGCGGAGCCTCCAGGGCGTCCCAGGTGCCGCGTGCCACGGTGCTGGTCGGCGAGACGCCGTTCACCTTCTGGAAGGCCCAGACCGCCGCCAGGGTCGACCCGCCGTAGCGGCCGTCGACCTTGCCGGGGGCGTAGCCGAGTTCGGCCAGCCGGGTCTGGAGCACCTTCACCGTGGCGCCCTTCGCTCCGAGCTTGAGCGTCCTGCCGGGCGCGACGAAGGGGGACGCGCCCGTCGCACCCGCCGTCACGGCCGCGACGGCCGGTGAGGCCACGGCTCCGGCGGGAAGGGCGACGCCCACGGAAGAGAGGAGCACGGCTCCCGCCGTCATCAGCGCGGCCACTCCCAGCCGCTGTCCAACCCCCACTTTCAATCAACTCCTCATATCACTATGGATCGGGTCAAGGGACCATAGCGCACGGTTTCCCGGCACAGGCGGCCGGTTATAAAGCGGCAATCAACGGTCAATCTGTTTAGAGTGGCCGCGTGCCAGAAAAGTTGCATCCGAACATCGAGAAGGTCGCCGCCGTCCTGCGCGAGCACGGCGTTCCCGGCGAGATCGTCATCTTCGCGGAGGCCACCCCGACCGCCGCCACCGCGGCGGCGCAGCTCGGCTGCGAGGTCGGCGCCATCGCCAACAGCCTGATATTCAACGCCGACGGCGAGCCGCTCCTGGTGCTGACCAGCGGCGCCCACCGGGTCGACACCGACCTGATCGCCAGGACGACCGGGGTGGCGAAGGTCCGGCGTGCCGACCCCGCCTTCGTACGGGCGGCCACCGGCCAGGCCATCGGCGGCGTCGCCCCGATCGGCCACCCCGCCCCGGTCAGGACCCTGGTCGACACCTGGCTGGGCAAGCACGAGGTCGTCTGGGCCGCCGCGGGCCATCCGCACACCGTCTTCCCGACCTCCTTCGACGAACTCGTCCGCATCACCGGCGGGGTCCCCGTCGAGGTCGAATGACGGCTCTCCGCCGAGGTTGAGCGCCGTGGGCACGACCCCGTGCCCACCGCGCGGCGCACCGGGGCCGTACGACACCCGGCGGACGCGGGAAACCGGCCGGGCCGGTGACCGTACGGCACCCGGCGGAAGTGAGAAACCGGTCAGGCCGATGACCCGTACGGCACCCGGCGGGCACGGGGAACCGGTCAGGCCATAACCCGTCGTACCGCACCCGGCGGACGCGGGAATCCGATCAGGCTCGTGACCCGTACGGCGCCCGGCAAAGGCTGGGAGCCCGGCCGGACACCCCCCGAGGACACCGCCCGGAGACGTCGCCGGAGCACGGGACCGACCGCCCGGCGGGTGCCTGGAGCCCGGTCAGGCCCTCCCCCGCCAGGCCCTGAGGCGGGCGGGAGCGGCCGGGAAACCTCCTGCTGGACACCGGATGCCGCTCCCTTTCCACACGGTGACCCGCGTCACGTCCGCCCTGCTAGGGTGCACGCGTGATCGGACTGCGACGGATCGGCCCCGACGAGTTCAGGCTCCGGCTGGACGCGGTCCTCGGCGTCTACACCGAGGCGATGAAGCCGCCGGTCGACCAGATCGCCGGCCGCAGGCTCATCATGGGAAACCACGCCACCCACCCCGCCTTCACCTGCCTGTTCGCCGAGCTCGCCGACGGCACCCCTGTGGGCATCGCCTACGGCTTCCACGGGGTTCCCGGCCAGTGGTGGCACGACGTGGTCAGGCGGGCCCTGGCCGACAGGCACGGCGAGGGCAGCGCCCACGGCTGGCTGGGCGACGCGCTGGAGCTCGCCGAGATCCACGTCCACCCCGACTACCAGGGCAAGGGCATCGGCCGGGCGATGATCACGGGCATGTGCGCGGGCCGCCTGGAGCGCACCGCCGTGCTCTCGACCCGCGACCAGCCCACCGCGGCCCGGCACCTCTATCAGAGCGTCGGTTTCGTGGACCTGCTCACACAGTTCGTCTTCCCCGGCGGGCACGAGCGCTACGCGATCCTCGGGACCCCCCTGCCGCTGGGCGGCTGAGCCACCCGCCGGGGAACCCCGGGCCGGGCGCGGGACGCGGCCGTCACGCCGACCACCCGGCGGGCCCGCTCCGGACCTGCCCCGGGATGCCGCCCTTCCCGGGCGTACCGCGCCCGGAGGAACCCGGGCCGGACGCCCCCGGAGGCGTCAGAGCGGCAGCGGAGCGGTGTTCGGCGTGTGGTCGAGGGCCTGGAAGACCTCGCGGGTCGCGCTGGAGCGGTTGAAGGTGATGAAGTGGATGCCGGGAGCGCCCTCGTCGAGCAGGGTCTGGCAGAGCTCGGCGGCGTGCTCGATGCCGAGGCTGCGCACCGCGGCCGGGTCGTCGGCGACGGCCGCGAACCTCTCGGCGACCTCCCGAGGGAACGGCGCGCCCGAGAGCTGCTCGGACCTGGCGATGGTGCTCATCTGCGTGACAGGCATGATGCCGGGGATGATCGGCGTGTCACAGCCGCTGGCCGCCACCCGGTCGCGCAGCCGCAGGTAGTCCTCGGCGCGGAAGAACATCTGGGTGATCGCGTAGTCGGCGCCCGCGCGGCACTTGCGCACGAAGTACTCGGTGTCGGACTCGATCGAGGCCGACCTGGGGTGCTTGTACGGGAAGGCGGCCACGCCCACGCAGAAGTCGCCGGACTGGCGGATGAGCCGGACCAGCTCCTCGGCGTACAGGACGCCCTCGGGGTGGCGCACCCACTCGCCCGTCACGTCGCCGGGCGGGTCGCCCCGCACGGCGAGGATGTTGCGCACGCCCGCTCCCGCGAAGCGGCCGATCAGGTGGCGCAGCTCGCGGACGGAGTGGTTGACGGCGGTGAAGTGGGCCACCGGCGTGAGCGTGGTCTCGTGGGCGAGCCGCTCGACGATGTCGACCGTGCGGTCGCGGGTGCTGCCGCCGGCGCCGTAGGTGACGGACACGAAGGTGGGGTGCAGGGACTCCAGCTCGCGGACGGCGCGCCAGAGCTGACGCTCCCCCTCGTCGGTCTTCGGGGGGGAGAACTCGAAGGAGAACGAGCGGGCACCGGCGGCGAGGAGCTCGCGGACGGTGGCGACACGATCGGGGAGGACAGATGCGCGACCCAGAGCCATGGGTCAAGGATACTTGCCCGGCCGATCGGGCGCCCGATCGGATCATGGCCGCCCGGAACGGCCCCATGACAATTACCGCGTAAAACAACCACCCCTCTAGATCGAAATGTCCCCTTGGACCGTTAATCTCATTACCTGACCTCCTCTCGCCGTCGAAGCCTGGGGATTCCAATTTTCATAGATTGGGTTTCCTGTCTCGTCGCCAGTCGCAAGGAACCCGGAGGTGTCGTGCCCCACACCGGCTCCACAGGCGTTCCACCTCTCCGCCGGACCGACGGAGAGGATCTTGTCGATCATGCGTACGGTGGACGGTGTGTCATCACCGCCGGTCATGCCGCCGGGACATACGGCGCCGTACCGCGTTTTCCCCCCAGAGCTGAAGCCCAGGGTCTCCACACTGGAGGTATTCGATGATCACTTCTGCAGCCGCGCTGGACACGATCCGGTCCGAGGTGGATCGTTCTCTTCGGCGATTCGTCGAACGGCAACGCCCGCAGGTCAGCGCTCCGGAGCTGGCGCCGCTCATCTCGGCGGCCGAGGACTTCCTCGCGGGCGGCAAGCGGCTGCGACCCGCCTTCTGCTACTGGGGCTGGCGTGGCGCGGGCGGGGGCGACGATCCCGCGCTCTTCTCCGCCGCGGCCTCGCTGGAGCTGCTCCAGGCCAGCGCCCTGGTGCACGACGACGTGATGGACGCCAGCGACCTGCGCCGGGGCATGCCCTCGGCGCACCGCAGGTTCGAGCAGCTGCACAGGAAGGCGGGCTGGCACGGCTCGGCCGAGCAGTTCGGCGAGGGGGCCGCCATCCTGCTGGGCAACCTGATGCTCATCTGGTCCGGTGAGATGTGGCGGAACAGCGGCCTGCCCGCCGCCTCGCTGGCGGCGGCGCAGAAGGTCCACGACGACATGCGCACCGAGCTGATGTGCGGGCAGTACTTCGACCTGCTGGAGCAGGCGCACGGCGAGGGCACCTTCGACAGCGCGCTGCGGGTCGCCCTCTTCAAGAGCGGCAAGTACTCCGTGGAGCAGCCGCTCAGGCTCGGCCTGGTGCTGGCCGCCCGGGGCAGGGAGCCCTGGATCGACCGGCTCTGCGAGGAGTACGGGCAGTCCGTGGGCATCGCCTTCCAGTTGCGCGACGACATCCTCGGCGTGTTCGGCGACCCGGGCGAGACCGGCAAGCCCGCCGGTGACGATCTTCGCGAGGGCAAGCGGACGATGCTCGTCGCCCGCACGCTCGCGGTGGCCTCGGAGTCCCAGGCCCAGGTGGTGCGCACCACGCTCGGCGACCCGGAGCTGGACGAGGCCGGGGTCGACCGGCTACGCCGGATCATCGAGGAGACCGGGGCCCTCGTGGCGTGCGAGGACCTGATCAAGGGGTACGTGGAGAACGCCCTCGGCTCGCTGGAGAGCGCCCCGATCCTGCCCGAGGCCCGCGCGGCATTGGCCGACCTCGCGGTGGCCGCCACCTCCCGGCGGACCTGACCCCGCGCGTCCCACGCGCCCCACGCGCACCCGGTGGAAGAGCCGGGCAGGCTGAACGGACGGTCCGCCCGGCCGGGGACGAGGTCCTCGCCGGGCGGAAGGGCCCCAGGCGGGGACGAGGTCCTCGCCGGGCGGAGGGGGCTCAGGCGGGGGCGGCCAGCCTCCGCTTGAACTCCCCGGCCGCCGCCTTGGGGTCGTCGGCCTCGGTGATGGCCCGCACGACCACGACCCTGCGCACGCCGTACGACATGACCTCGTCCAGGTTGGCGAGGTCGATGCCGCCGATGCCGAACCAGGGCCGGTCGGTCTCCAGGGCCGCGGCGTGCCCGAGCAGGCCGGGGCCCGGGGCGGACCTGCCGGGCTTGGTGGGCGTCGGCCAGACCGGGCCGCAGCAGAAGTAGTCGACACCGGGCTCGACGGCCGCGGCGGACGCCTCCTCGGGGGCGTGAGTGGAACGCCCGATGAGGATGTCGTCGCCGAGGATGTCGCGGGCGACCCGCACCGGCAGGTCGTCCTGGCCGAGGTGGAGCACGTCGGGACGGGCCGCGTAGGCGATGTCGGCCCTGTCGTTCACGGCCAGGAGGGTGCCGTGCCGGTCGCAGGCCTCGCGGAAGACGGCGAGGAGGTCGAGCTCCTCGCGCGCCTCAAGGCCCTTCTCGCGCAGCTGCACGATGTCGACCCCGCCCGCGAGGGCCGCGTCGAGGAAGTCCGCGAGGTCCCCCCGGTCCCGGCGCCCGTCCGTACAGAGATACAGGCGGGCGTCAGAAACCGAGGGCCTGGGCACGTCTCTTCACCTCGGTGTGGCGACCGGCCACGATCGCGTCGACCGGCGAGCCCGGCAACGTGTCGTCGGGGGTGAAGAGCCAGCGGAGGGACTCGACGTCGTCGTATCCGGCGTCCAGGAGCACCGTGAGGGTGCCCGGGAGGCCCTTGATGACGTCCCCGTCGGCGAGGAACACGGCGGGGACCTGCGGCTCACCACCGCCCCTGCGCACTCCGATGAGCTTGCGGTCCTTGAGAAGTTGCTTGGCGCGACCGGCGCTCAGGTTGAGCCTTCTGGCCACCTCGGTCAGGGTGAGCCACTCGCCCACCAGCTGGTCGGTTTCCCGGTCGATCTGCGCAACAGAAAGCGTCACGAATCCACCACTACCACATCGAGCCCTTCGCCAAACACCTGGCGGCGAGGTTACGCCACCGTACAATCGCGCAACGCTATCGCAGGGTCGGTCAGGCGCTCGACGTCCAGGCGCTGCCCGCCCTCGATGAGACGGCGCCCCTGGACCAGGTCGCGGGGGCGGTTGACCGAGAGCACCGCGGTGAGCCGGTCGTCCTCGGTCACCCAGCAGACCGCCCACCTGGGCTTTCCGTCGGCTCCCGGGTCGCCGCGCAGGATCAGGCGGGCGCCGTCGTGGTGGCCTGCGTACTGGACCATGTGGCCGAACTGCTCGGACCAGAAATAGGGAACCGGATCGTAGACGGCGGCGTCGCCGACGAGCGTGGCCGCCGCGACGTCCGGGGCGCCCAGGGCGGTGTCCCAGTGCTCGACGCGCAGGCGGATGCCGTAGCGGCGCGACCACCAGGCCGCGCAGTCGCCCACGGCGACCACGTCGGGCAGCGAGGTGCGCAGGTGCTCGTCGGTGACCACGCCGTTGTCGAGCCTGATGCCGGACCCGGCCAGCCACTCGGTCGCGGGCCGCACGCCCACGCCGGTGACGACCACGTCGGCCTCCAGCGCGGAGCCGTCGGCCAGGGTGAGCCCCCCGTGCTCGACGGAGGCGACCATGGTGCCCAGGCGCAGGTCGACGCCCGCCTCGGCGTACCAGGGGGCGGTGTACGCGCCGACCTGGCCGAGCGCGGCGGCCAGCGGGGTGGCGGCGGCCTCGACGACGGTCACGGCGCAGCCCGCCCTGCGGGCGGCGGTGGCCACCTCGGCACCGATCCAGCCCGCGCCGATGACGGCGACCCTGGTCCCCTCGCTGAGCAGGGAACGCAGCCGGAGCGCGTCGTCGATGGTGCGCACCACGTGCTGGGGGCCGTCGCCGCGCAGCCTGATCGGGCGGGCGCCGGTGGCGACGACCAGGCCGTCGTAGGCCAGTTCGCCCTCGGTGGTCTCGACCACGCCGGGGTGCAGGCCCTTGGCGGACACGCCCGCGCGGAAGTCGACCTCAAGCGCGTCGAGGTCGGAGTCGACGACCGTGGAGTCGGTCTCGCCGAGCAGCACCCCCTTGGACAGGGGCGGACGATCGTAGGGCCGGTGCCGCTCCTCCCCGATCAAGGTGATCTCGCCGCCGAACCCACGGGCCCGTAACGCCTCGACGCTGCGTACACCGGCTAAGCCGGCGCCAACCACCACGACATGATTCACACTTCCCGACCATAAGCGGGAACCCCGTACTCCTACCAACGGTCGTTGATAACGAAAACGGGATTTACCTCACATCTAACGCGCTGGGCGTGTTGCCCGAACCCTTAAGGTGGGGGTGAGAAGACGCGCGGGAGCCCGGAACGCACCGGGCTGAGAGGAGGGCTGCGGGCGAGGACGGACCCCTGTGAGCTGGTGATGTGCGAGGAGACGCGCCCTGGGGCGCGATCCGGCACGGCACGGGCGAACGAGGTCCGGAAACGGCCGCGAGCGAGCCCTCGACCGCCACGAACCTGATCCGGGTCATGCCGGCGAAGGGAGCGGAGCACGTATGGCGCACCATTTCGACCTCCTCGTCGTCGGCGGCGGCGTGATCGGCCTGTCGGTGGCCTGGCGCGGCGCCCGCCGGGGCCTGCGGGTGGCGGTCGCCGACCCCGAACCGGCCTCCGGCGCCTCGCACGCGGCGGCGGGCATGCTGGCCCCGGTCAGCGAGGTCACCTACACCGAGGAGCCGCTGCTGCGGCTGGGCCTGGCCTCCCTGGCGCGCTGGCCCGCCTTCGCCGCCGAGCTGGCGGACGCGAGCGGGCACGACCTCGACTACCGCGCCGACGGCACGCTCGACGTCGCCTTCGGCGCGGACGACCTGGCCGCGCTGGACGATCTCGCCGCCTTCACCGCCAAGCTGGGACTGCCCGCCGAGCGGCTCACCGGCCGTGAGTGCCGCCGCCTGGAGCCCATGCTGGCCCCCGCCGTCCGTGGCGGCCTGCTGGCGGGCGGCGACGCCTGGGTGGACCCCAGGAGGGTCACCACGGCGCTCCTGGCCGCCCTGGGGCACGCGGGCGGCGCCCTGGTGCGCGCCCGCGTGACCGGGCTGCTCACGGCCTCGGGAACGACCACCGGGGTGCGCCTGTCGACCGGCGAGACCGTCGGGGCCGATCTGGTGGTCCTCGCCGCCGGGGCCTGGTCGGGCTCCCTGGAGGGGGTGCCCCCGGAGGCGCTGCCCCCGGTACGGCCGGTCAAGGGACAGATCATGCGGCTGCGCTCCCCCGCGCCGATCCTGCGGCGGTGCGTGCGCGGGGTCGTCCACGGCTCGCACGTCTACCTGGTGCCGCGCGGCGACGGCGAGACGGTCCTGGGCGCCACCCAGGAGGAGATGGGCTTCGACACCCGCGTCACCGCCGGGGGCCTGTGGGAGCTGCTGCGCGACGCGCGGGAGCTCGTCCCCGGGGTGACCGAGCTGGAGGTGGCCGAGGTGGCCGCGGGACTGCGTCCCGGCACCCCGGACAACCTGCCGCTGATCGGCCCCACGATCGTTCCCGGTCTGCACCTGGCCACCGGGCACCACCGGGGCGGGGTCCTGCTCGCGCCGCTCACCGCCGACCTCTGCCCGGGGGGTACGGACGGGGCGGACCCGGGTCTCTCCGCGATCTGCTCGCCCCTCCGCTTCGGCGGGCGCGGTCCCGCGGGCTCCCTGGAACACCCGGAACACCTGGAACACCTGGAACACCTGGAACACCGCCTCCGGGAGCACACACCGCGGGAGTACCGATGAACGTGACCATCAACGGCGCGGCGCACGAGCTGCCCTCCGGGGCGACCGTCGCGCAGGCCGTACAGCGGCTGACCGGCGTGCGGAGCGGGGTGGCCGTCGCGGTGAACGACGAGGTCGTCTCGCGCGGCGCCTGGGAGTCCACCGCGCTCGCGGAGGCCGACCGCGTCGAGGTGCTCACCGCGGTTCAGGGAGGCTGACCGGCATGACAGACGATCTGATCATCGGCGGTGAGAAGTTCTCGTCCCGCCTCATCATGGGCACCGGGGGCGCCCCGTCCCTGGAGATCCTCGACCGGGCGCTCGCCGCCTCGGGGACCGAGCTGACCACGGTCGCGATGCGGCGGCTCGACCCGGCCGCGCGGGGCTCGGTGCTCGACGTGCTGCGCCGTCGCGGCATCAAGGTGCTGCCGAACACCGCGGGCTGCTTCACCGCGGGCGAGGCCGTGCTGACCGCCAGGCTGGCCAGGGAGGCGCTGGAGACGGACTGGGTCAAGCTGGAGGTCATCGCCGACGAGCGCACCCTGCTGCCCGATCCCATCGAGACCTTCGACGCGGCGGAGCGGCTGGTCGCCGACGGGTTCACGGTGCTGCCCTACATCGGCGACGACCCCGTGCTGGCGCGCAGGCTGGAGCAGGCGGGCTGCGCGGCGGTGATGCCGCTGGGCGCGCCGATCGGCTCGGGGCTGGGCATCCGCAACCCGCACAACATCGAGCTGATCGTGGAGTTCGCGAGCGTGCCGGTGATCCTGGACGCCGGGATCGGCACGGCCAGCGACGCGGCGCTCGCCATGGAGCTGGGCTGCGACGCGGTCCTGCTGGCCACGGCGGTCACCCGGGCGCAGCGCCCGGAGCTGATGGCCGAGGCGATGCGCTCGGCCGTCTCCGCGGGCCGGGCGGCGCGTATGGCCGGGCGGATACCCCGGCGTCGCTACGCGGAAGCCTCTTCTCCCCCGATCGGCAGCCCGCCGGTGGTTCATCAATAGAAAACCACCACGTCTCGGCATCGGTTTGGGATTCGGGGATCCTGTCGGCGCCAAATCGCCCGTAAACTCGGCCACGTGGACACGACGCTTACGGACCCCCTGGTCGGGAAACTCCTCGACGGGCGTTACCGCGTTGAGTCCCGGATCGCCCGGGGCGGAATGGCGACCGTCTATCTGGCCCTGGACGTCCGGCTCGACCGCACGGTCGCCGTCAAGGTGATGCACCGCTCACTCGCCGAGGACCCCGCCTTCGTGCGGCGTTTCATCGGCGAGGCCAAGTCGGTGGCCAGCCTGTCGCACCCCAACGTGGTGCACGTGTTCGACCAGGGCACGGACGGTGACAACGTCTACCTCTCGATGGAGTACGTGCCGGGGCGGACCCTGCGCGACGTGCTCCGCGCCCGGGGCAGGCTGCCCGCCCGCGAGGCGCTGGAAGTCATGATCCCCGTCCTCGCCGCGCTGGGTGCCGCCCACCAGTCCGGCCTGATCCACCGGGACGTCAAGCCGGAGAACGTGCTGCTCGCCGACGACGGCCGGGTCAAGGTCGTCGATTTCGGCCTGGCCCGCGCGATCGAGGCGAGCAACCAGACGCGCACCGGTGTCATGATCGGCACCATCGGCTACATGTCGCCCGAGCAGGTGACCTCCGGCGGCGCCGACGCCCGCAGCGACGTCTACGCGGCCGGCATCATGCTGTTCGAGCTCCTGACCGGCCGCCAGCCGTACGAGGGCGAGACCCCGATGTCGGTGGCCTACCGGCACGTGCACGACACGGTGCCCGTGCCCTCGGCGCTGCTGCCCGGCTCTCCCCCGCTGCTCGACACCCTGGTGGCCAGGGCGACGGCCCGCGACCCCGCGCAGCGCCCGGCCGACGCCACCGCGCTGCTCGTCGCCGCCGTCGAGGCGCACCGGATGCTGCCCAGGGAGAGTGGCCCGGTGCCGTCCCTGCCCGTCGGCCCGCCGCACGGCCACGAGATGGCGGCGCCCGCGCCTCCCGCCCCGGCCAACCACACGCTGATCCAGCCTCGCGCCGACCTGCTCACCGGCCCGCCCGGCGACCGGCACGTGGCCGCCCCCAGGTCGCGGCGCAAGGGGTCGGGGGCCCGCTGGTTCCTGATCGGGCTGGCCGTGGTCATGGTGATCGCGGTGGGGGTGACCGGCTGGCTGTTCTCGCAGAACACCTCCATCGTGGTGCCCGCCACCCTCGTGGGCAAGAACGTCACGGCCGCCACCGGCGAGGCCAAGCAGCGCGGCTTCACCGTCGAGACGGGCAAGGCCGAGCACGACGAGAAGGCTCCCAAGGGGACCGTGCTGCGCGTCGAGCCCATTGCGGGCACCGAGGCCGAGCCGGGGAGCAAGCTCACCCTCATCCCCTCGGCCGGTCCCAAGCGGGTGGCGGTGCCCAACGTCGTGGGCATGACCGAGCCTCAGGCCAGGAGCAAGCTGGCCGAGTCCTCCCTCCTCGTCGACGACATCAGGAAGCTGCCCAGCGAGACCGTGCCGCGCGGCCAGGTGATGCGGACCGTCCCCGCCGTGGGAAACCCGGTCAAGGAGAACAGCAAGGTCGACCTGGTCGTGAGCGCGGGCCTGGTCATGCCGGACGTCAGGGGCATGCCCCGCGACCAGGCCGACGGGGTGCTGCGCGGGGCCGGGTTCACGCCCGAGTTCGTCGAGCAGACCGACTCCGCCCAGCCGTGCACCGTCATCGCCCAGGACCCGCAGCCCAAGGCCGAGATCGACAGGGGTGCCGTGGTCCGGCTGACCCTGTCGCAGTGCAGCAGCGAATGGCGCTGGCCGTGGGAGCGCGACGGCGAGGTCCCGCCCGGCGACAACGGCGGCAACGTCGTGGTGATCCCGAACATCGTGTTCAAGGACTACCGGGCGGCGCGAGACGAGCTGCGCGCCGCGGGGGTCACGGTGAAGCTGAGGCGCACCCTGGGCAAGGGCAGGGTGCTGGCCCAGGTCCCGCCGGGCGGCCAGACGGTCCCGCCCGGCACCGAGGTCACCATCTGGTACTGACTGGTACTGACCCTCCGGGGCTGAGCCGGGGCCTGGCCTCGGTTCGGCCCCCGGCTCAGCCCCCGGTGAGGAAGCCGTGCAGGCGGACCCTGGCCAGGCCGCCGTCGGGGTGGATGTCCACCCTGACGTACGTCGCCGCGGGCGCGTCCCGGACGCGGAAGCGGTGCCGGGTGTCGGGCAGCAGGCGGGTCCTGGGCAGCAGCGGGAACCAGGTGGTGCCGTCCGAGGTGCCCGTGACGGAGACCTCGGCCGGGGCGTTGAACACCAGGTTGGTGGTGTCGATCTCGGCGAGGCTGACGACGCCGGTGCCCGCCAGGCGGATCACCAGCCAGTCGTTGCCGCCGTCGCGGCGGCGGGCGGTCTCCCAGCCCTCGGCCTGGTGACGGGCCAGTCCCGGGGAGATGGCGTTGTTGGGCGAGGAGTAGAACTCGTTGGAGCAGGCGGTGACGAGCGCGCCGTTCTCCAGGGCGGCCAGGTCGAGGCCGAGCCCCTCGTACAGGGACAGGTCGGGCCTGATCTCGCCGTGCACCCGCAGGCGGGCGATACCCCCGTCGGGAAACATGTTCAGCCGCACGTGTGTGAAGCGGCGCTCGCCGGACACCGCGAAGAGGTGCTCGGCGTCCCCCTTGAGATCGCTCCTGGGGACGATCTCCACCCAGTCGGCCGCCTCCAGCTCGGCGACCGTCGGGTAGCCCTCGGCCTCGGTGGCCTCGACGGAGGCGTACGGCGGGTAGTTGCCCTTGAACCAGGCGGTGTCGATCACGACGCCCCTCACCACCCCGGGCATGCCGAGCCTGACCAGGGCCCAGTCGTGGCCCGGTTCGCGCCGCCTGCGGGTCTCCCAGCCGTCGTAGACCTGGCCCTTGGCCCCGAAGGTGTGCGGCATGAAGCCGGGGCGGCCGGGCCTGATGAGGCTCTCCTTCTCGGCGAAGGACTCGTCGTTGGCCGCGATGACCGCGCCGCCGAGGGTGCGCAGGGCGAGGTCGGGCAGCGCGGTGAACTCGGGCAGCGCGGGCAGCACGGTCGGTGCGGTCGATGCGGTCGGTTTGTTCGTTTCGGTCAAGGAGCGAGCCTTTCTCGCGGGGAACGGGCCGGGCCGCCGGGGTCGTTCCAGGGACCGGGGTCATTGTGGCGGGGTCGTTTGGATGGGTTCCTTCCGTTTGGGTGGTTTCGGATGTTTCATGTTGATTCGGGTTGTTTCACGGCCTGGATCGTTCTGCGGGCCGGGTCGTCCCGAGGTTCGAGCCGTCCTGCGGTTCGGGTCGTTCCACAGCCTGGGTTGGTTCGTGGTTTGGGTTGGTTCGGGTGGTTTTACAGGAGGGTGCCCCGGGGATCCTTCCCCACGGCCCGGCCGCGCAGCCACGTCGTGCGGACCACGCCCGTCAGTGTCCTGCCGTGATAGGGCGTGACCGGGTTCCTGTGGTGCAGGGCGGAGACGTCCACGGTGTGGACGGCGTCGGTGTCGAAGGCGACCAGGTCGGCGTCCGCGCCCACGGCGATGGCGCCCTTGCCGCGCAGCCCGGCCAGCTCGGCGGGCTGGGACGACATCCAGCGTACGACGTCGCCCAGGCCGTGCCCGCGCCGTACGGCCTCGGTCCAGACGGCGGTCAGGCCGAGCTGGAGGGAGGAGATCCCGCCCCAGGCGGCGGCGAAGTCGGGCACCTTCAGGTCGGGGGTGGACGGCGAGTGGTCGGAGACGACGTAGCCGAGGATGCCGTCGGCGAGGCCGCGCCAGAGCTCGTCGCGGTTGGCCGAGGAGCGGATCGGCGGGCAGCACTTGAACTGGGTGGCGCCCTCGGGCACCTCCTCGGCCATCAGCGTGAGGTAGTGCGGGCAGGTCTCCGCGGTGAGCCTGACCCCCTCCTTCCTGGCTTTCGCCAGCGGTTCCAGGCACAGCGCGGACGACACGTGCAGGATGTGCGCCCGTACCCCGGTCTCCCCCGCCAGCGCGGCGACCCGTTCGACGGCGCGGCGCTCGGCCTCCCCCGGCCGGGAGTCGAGGAACTCCGGGTATCCCGGCCCCTCGGGGTCGGCGAGCAGCGCGGGGTCCTCGGCGTGGACGACCAGCAGGCCGTCGAAGGAGGCGATCTCCACCATGGCGGCCCGCAGCCCGTCCGCGTCCAGTGGCGGGAACTCGTCCACGCCCGACGGGGACAGGAAGCACTTGAACCCCCGTACGCCCGCCTCGTGCAGCGCTCGCAGGTCCCCGACGTTGCCGGGGATCGCCCCGCCCCAGAAGGCGACGTCCACCGCGCACTGCCCTTCGGCGGCCCTCCGCTTCACGGCGAGGGCGTCCGCGTTCACGGTCGGCGGCAGCGAGTTGAGCGGCATGTCCACGATCGTGGTCACCCCGCCCGCGGCGGCCGCCCGGGTGGCGGAGGCGAACCCCTCCCAGTGGGTACGGCCGGGCTCGTTGACGTGCACGTGGGTGTCGACCAGGCCGGGCAGCAGCGCGACGTCGCCGAGGTCGACCCGCTCGGCGGCGTCCAGCTCGGCGTCGTGGGCGTGCACCCCGACGATCCTCCCGTCCCGTACGGCGACCGCCGCGGGTCCCTCTCCCCCGGGCAGCACGGCCCTGCGGGACCGGATGACCAGATCCGGTACGTCCTCAGCCCCTGCGCTCATCCGCTCTCCGTTCCTCGCCGCTTCTCAAAGGTGCCGCTCCGCGACCCTGCGGGCGAGCCGCTCCAGCAGCGGGCCCGCCTGGGACATGCACACGGCCGGGTCGGGCTCGATGTCGGTGAGCGCGTAGGCGGCCGTGATGCCCGCCGCGTTCAGCTCCTCGTCGCCGAGGCTGCGGCGCCCGCAGACCGCGACGACCGGGACCCCCGCCTTGGCGGCGGCGCTCGCGACCCCGGCGGGCGCCTTGCCGCGCAGCGTCTGCTCGTCGAGCGAGCCCTCGCCGGTGACGACGAGGCGGGCGCCCTCAAGCCGGTCGTGGAAGCCGAGCAGTTCCAGGAGGTAGCCGATGCCGGGACGGAAGTCGGCCGCCAGGAAGGCCAGCGCGGCGAAGCCCACTCCCCCCGCCGCGCCCGCGCCCGGCTGCCCCGCCACGCCCATCGGGCGGACGACGCCGTCGTGCTCGATGGCCCCGACCAGGCCGTGGGTGTGCGCGGCGACGGCGGCGAGCCGGGCGAGGGCCCGTTCGAGCAGCTCCACGTCGCCGGGACCCGCGCCCTTCTGCGGCCCGTACACGACGGCGGCGCCGTGCGGGCCGAGCAGCGGGTTGTCCACGTCGGCCGCGACGACGAACTCGACCTCATCAATTGCGATAAGTCCGGAAATATCGATTTTTTCCAGGTCGCGGAGGGCCGCTCCCCCGAAGGGCAGTTCCCGACCTTCGGCGTCCAGGAAGCGGACGCCGAGCGCCCGCATCATGCCCGCGCCGCCGTCGCTGCAGGCGCTGCCGCCGAGGCCGAGCACGACCCGCCGGGCCCCGCGCCGTACGGCGTGCGCGATCAGCTCGCCGGTGCCGTGGCTGGTCGCGGTGAGCGGGGCCAGCTCGACGCCCTCGTGCGCGGGGGACCCCGCGGGGGCGGCGGGCCCGGAGGCGACCGGCAGCCGCCGCAGGCCGGACGCCTCGGACAGCTCGACGACCGCCGTCGGCACGTCCACTCCCGGGGAGAGGCCCTCCGGCGAGGAGGCGTCGCGCCAGGCGTAGGAGGCGAGGACCGGTTCGCCGACGGGACCGGTGACCTCGACCTCGACGCGGGTGAACCCGCAGGCCACGACCGCGTCCACGGTGCCGTCACCGCCGTCGGCCACCGGCAGCGCGACCGTGGTGACACCGGGCCCGAAGCCCGCCGCGACCCGCGCGGCGACCTCGGCGCCGGTCAGCGAGCCCTTGAACTTGTCCGGGGCGATCACGACGTGTCCCGACGACTCAGACAACCCTGCTCCCTGATGACGGATGGGGGGCACGCGTCCCCGGCCGGTACGAGCGGACGGGAGGCGGGTGCCGGACCCCGGTGAGACGGAGGACCATCATCACATCCACCCCCGCACGCCCCCGACGCCCGGTCCTCCCCCGCGACACCCTCGGACGGCGGAACGGGAGCGGCGAGCGCTCGGGCGCGGCGGCGGGGAGGGTCACGCGATCCCGATGATGTGCTCGGGGCGGAGCGGCACGCGGGTCAGCGGGAGTCCCGTGGCGTCGCGGACGGCCGCGACGATCGCGGGGGTGGACGAGAGCGTGGGCGGCTCCCCTGCGCCGCGCAGCCCGTACGGGGCACGCGGGTCGGCGTTCTCCAGGATGTCCAGCCGCATGGGCGGCATGTCGAGGATGGTGGGGATCAGGTAGTCGGTGAACGACGGGTTGAGCACCAGCCCGTCACGGACCTGGATCTCCTCCATGAGCGCCAGCCCCAGCCCCTGCGCGGTACCGCCGTGGATCTGCCCCTCCAGCGAGACACGGTTCATGATCTTGCCCACGTCCTGGACGGCGGCCAGCTCCACCACCTTGACCAGGCCCAGCTCCACGTCCACGTCCACCACGGCCCGGTGGACGCACAGGGCGAGCTGGGTGTGCGAGTCGCCCCGCCCGGTGGCCGGGTCCATCCGCGTGGTCGGCGCGTGGTGGTACTCGCGGACCTCCTCGACGACGGCGTCGCCCAGGACGTCCTCGACGGACGCGAGCACGCCCCCGCTCGCGGACACGACCTTCCCCCCGGCCAGGGAGAGGTCGTCGAAGGCGCCGAACCGCGCCGTGGCCAGGGCGAACACCCGCTCACGCACCGCACGGCAGGCCGTCATCACGGCACCGCCCGTCATGTACGACTGGCGGGAGGCCGAACTGGAGCCCGCGTCGCCGATCCGGTTGTCCGCCGGGTGGATGACGACCCGCTCGACGCCCAGTTCGGTGCGGGCGATCTGCGCCTGGAGGGTGACCAGTCCCTGGCCGACCTCGGCGGCGGCGGTGTGCACCAGCGCGGTGGCCCGCCCGCCGACGACCTCCAGGCGGACGCGGGCGGTGGAGTAGTCGTCGAAGCCCTCGGAGAAGCAGATGTTCTTCAGGCCGACCCCGTACCCGACGCCGCGCCGCACCCCCTCGCCACGGGTGGTCTGCGCGGTGCCGCCGGGCAGGTCGCGGATGTCGGACGCGTCCAGCGGGGCGGGCATCGGCAGTTCGCGGGCCCGCTGGAGCATCTCGGCCATCGGCAGCGGGGCGGCGATGATCTGCCCGGTGGCCAGCGCGCTTCCCTGGGAGACGGCGTTGCGCCGCCGTACCGTGATCGGGTCGAGCCCGCAGGCCGCCGCCAGCCGGTCCATCATCGACTCGTAGGCGAAGCACGCCTGCACCGCGCCGAAACCGCGCATCGCGCCGCACGGCGGGTTGTTGGTGTAGACGCCGTACGCGTCGATCCTGATGTTCGGGATCACGTACGGGCCCACGCCGAGCGACGCGGCGTTGCCGACCACGTTCATGGTCGCGGAGGTGTAGGCGCCGCCGTCGAGGAGGATCTCCACGTCGGCGTAGAGGAGCCTGCCGTCGCGCGTCGCGCCGTACTCGTAGCGCATCTCGGCCGGGTGCCGGTGGACGTGGCCGAAGAACGACTCCAGCCGGTTGTAGACGATCTTGACGGGCCGGCCGGTACGGAGCGCGAGCATGGCCGCGTGGATCTGCATCGACAGGTCCTCACGCCCGCCGAAGGCGCCGCCGACCCCGGAGAGCGTCATGCGGATCCTCTCCTCGGGCAGGCCGAGGCAGGGAGCGATCTGCTTGAGGTCGTTGTGCATCCACTGGGTGGCGACGTAGAGGTCGACGCCGCCGTCCTCGGCGGGCACCGCCAGCCCCGACTCCGGGCCGAGGAACGCCTGGTCCTGGATGCCGACCCGGTACTCGCCGGAGACGACCACCTCGGCCAGCCCCCTGACCGCGTCCACGTCGCCGACCCTGACGGGCTGGTGGCGGGCGAGGTTGCCGCGCGGCTGGACCCGGGGGTAGGACGGGTCGAACGCCGCCCGGCGGGCGTCGGTCAGCGGCTCCAGGACCTCGTACTCGATCCTGATCTTCTCCATCGCCCTGCGCGCGGTCTCCGGGTGGTCGGCCGCGACCAGCGCGACCGCCTCACCCTGGTGGCGTACCTCGTCGAAGGCGAGAACCGGCTGGTCCCAGGTGTGGTCGAGGCCGAAGTGCTTGCGGCCTGGCACGTCCTCGTGGGTCAGGACGGCCTCCACGCCCGGGTGGGCGAGGGCCTCGGAGACGTCGACGGAGACGATCCGGGCGCGCGGGTGCGGGCTGCGCAGGGTGGCGCCCCACAGCATGCCGTCGATCCACAGGTCGGAGGAGTACGCGAACTCGCCCCTGACCTTGAGCGTCCCGTCGGGGCGGGGCGGGCTGTCGCCCACTCCCCCGGTGCCGGGCGCCGCGATGTCGCGCGGCGCCCTGACGGGCACGCCGCTCACGGATCCCACCGCCGGTACGTCTCGCCTGCCCCGTCCCCGTACGCCCGCGCCGTCCGTTTCCGCGCCTCCATCCGCTTTCATGTCCGCATCTGCTTCTGTGTCGGTTTTAGCGTCCGTTCTCGTGTCCGGCCGGGCGGTGTCCCTCACCTCGCTCATCCGCCGACCTCCTTGGCCGCCGTGAAGCCCTGTTCCTCGGCCAGGCGCATGAGGCGGCGGTGCGCCTCGCCTCCCGCGCGGCCCAGCTCGTCCTGGGCGACGGTACGCAGCTCGTCGTCCCCGACGACGGTCTCGCCGCCGACCAGCAGCCGGGCCAGCGGGGGCTGCCGGGTGCCGAACACCAGCGCGCAGACCGGGTCCTCGACCGCGGAGGCGAAGGCCCCGGTGCGCCAGAGGGCGATGTCGGCGAGCTTCCCCGCCTCCAGGGAGCCGAGCTCCTCCTGGCGGCCCAGGTTCCTCGCCCCGCCGAGGGTGGCGATCTCCAGGGCCTGGCGGGCGGTGAGCGCGGTGGGCCCGTACCTGGCCCGCTGGAACAGCAGGGCCTGCCGCATCTCGCCGGAGAGGGAGGTCAGCTCGGCGGAGGCGCTGCCGTCCACCCCCAGGCCGACGTTCGCGCCCCGGTGGAGCATCTCGGAGACGCGGGCGATCCCGGCGCCGAGACGGCCGTTGGAGCTGGGGCAGTGCGCCGAACCCGTACCCGTCTGGGCGAAGGTGTCGATGTCGCCGTCACTCAGGTGGACGGCGTGGGCGAACCACACGTCCGGGCCGAGCCAGCCGAGCTTCTCCATGTAGTCGACCGGGCGCTGCCCGACCTGCCGCAGGCAGTGCTCCTCCTCGTCGAGGGTCTCGGCGAGGTGGGTGTGCAGGCGCACGCCCTTGGACCTGGCCAGCGCGGCGGCCTCGGTCATCAGGTCGGCGCTGACGGAGAACGGCGAGCAGGGGGCGACCGCGACGCGGAGCATGGAGGAGAAGGACGGGTCGTGGTAGGTGTCGACGGCCTCGGCCGTCGCGTCGAGGATCTCGTCGAGCCGCTCGACCACGACGTCCGGCGGCAGGCCGCCCTGCGACTTCCCCCGGTCCATCGAGCCCCGGGCCGGGTGGAAGCGGAGGCCGACCTCCCTCGCCGCCTCGATCTCGGCGGCGAACAGGTCCCCACGCCCCTTGGGGAAGATGTAGTGGTGGTCGCTGGAGGTGGTGCAGCCGGACAGCGCCAGATAGCCCAGCCCCGCGCCCGCCGCGCCCCTGACGACCTCGGCGTCCATCGCGGCCCACACCTGGTAGAGCGCCGTCAGCCACTCGAACAGGGTGGCGTCCTGGGCGAGCCCCTGGGAGGCCCACTGGTAGAGGTGGTGGTGGGTGTTGACGAGGCCGGGGGTGGCGAGGCAGCCGGTGCCGTCGATCCTGGCCGCTCCGGGGACGTCCGGCGCGGGACCCGCGCCCAGGGCCACGATCCTGTCGCCCTCGACGTGGATGTGTCCCGAGGGGATCTCCGGGCCCACGACCGGGGCGATGTGGACGTTCTCGATCAGGGTGGAACCCGCGGAGTCGCTCTCGGTCCGGGAGAAACTCATGAAACCGCCTTCCGCGTGGACGCGTTCCCGGTCGGAGAAAAGCTCATGAGGCCGCCTTCCGCGCCGCGGCGAGGCGTACGGCGTCGAGGATCTTCTCGTAGCCGGTGCACCGGCACAGGTTGCCCGCCAGGGCCTCGCGGATCTCCGCGTCGGACGGCTGCGCGACCCGTTCGATCAGGTCGTGGGCCTGGACGAGGAGGCCGGGGGTGCAGAAGCCGCACTGGACGGCCCCGCACTCGACGAAGGCCTCCTGGATCGGGTCGAGCCGGTCGCCGTCGGCGAGCCCCTCGACGGTGCGGACCTGACGCCCCTCGGCCTGCCCGGCCGCGACCAGGCACGCGCAGACGGGGATCCCGTCGAGATAGACCGTGCAGGAGCCGCACTCCCCCTGCTCGCACGCGTTCTTGGAACCCGGCAGGCCGACCCGCTCGCGCAGGACGTACAGGAGGCTCTCGCCCTCCCAGACGTCGTCGGCGGTCTCCGTGCGGCCGTTGACGGTGAAGGTGACGCGCATCATCCGGCCCTCCTCTCGAAGTGTCCTGAGCGGAACTCGTTCCACGCCCAGGTCAGGGTGCGCCGCGCCATCACCGCGATCGCGTGGCGCCGGTAGTCGGCGGTGCCGCGTACGTCGTCGATCGGCGAGGCGGCCCCGGCGGCCAGCTCCCCGAAACGCCCGAGCACCCCGGGGTCGAGCCTGGCCTCCCAGTCGAGTTCGGCGGCGAGGAACTCCTCGGCGGCGACGGCGCGGCGGGGGGTCGGGGCGGCCGAGCCGATGCCGGTGCCGACCCGGCGCTCGCCGGGGTGCAGCGCGATCGCGAACGAGCAGACCGCGATCACCATGGCGTTGCGGGTGCCGACCTTGGAGAAGTACTGGGGACCGCTCGCGGGGCTCATCCAGAACGCCCGGATCAGCTCGTCGGCCTCCAGCGCGCTGCGCTTGACCCCGAGGTAGAAGTCGGCGGCCGGGATCATCCGCACGCCCCGGGCGGCGGACTCGACCTCGACGACCGCGTCCCCGGCCAGCAGCGGCGGGTGGCTGTCCCCGGCGGGCGAGGCCGCGCCGAGGTTGCCCCCCACGGTGCCCCGGTTGCGGATCTGCGGCGAGCCGACCGTACGGGACGCCTGTGCCAGGCCGGGCAGCCGGTCGCCCAGCTCGGCGATGAGCCGGGCGTACGTCACGCCCGCGCCGACCCTGAGCCTGCCGTCCGGCTCCTCGCTCCACCCCGCGAGGTCGGCGACCCGGTTCAGGTCGAGCAGCGCGGCGGGCCGCCGCACGTCGAAGTTGAGCTCGACCATCATGTCGGTGCCACCCTGGATGGGTACCGTCTCGGGCCGGTCCGCCTTGGCGGCCAGGGCCTCCGCCCACGTGGCGGGTCGCAGGAAATCCATGCTCGTCACTCCCAGGCGAATCGGGCGTCGGGGGCGTCGTCGCGGAGCACGCTGCCCTCGATCAGCCCGTAGGGACGGTCGGCCGCGTAGAACACCTCGTTGGGGTTGTCCAGCCCGAACGGGGTGAGATCGACCAGGAAGTGATGCTTGTTCGGCATCGCCAGGCGCACCTCGCAGACCTCCTCGCGGGCGTTCAGGACCCGCTCGCCCATCGCGTAGAGCGTCTGCTGCAGCGACAGGCTGTAGGTCTCGGCGAACGCCCCGAGCAGGTGGCGGCGCACCTCGTCGTACGACTCCCCGTACGCCGTCCCCTGCCCGGCCGCCCCTGGCAGGTGCCGCCAGCGGGCCGAGACGGCGGTGGCGAGGACGCGGTCCTTGGTGGGGGGCAGGGTGGTGTACTCGTCCTGGATGAAACCGGAGAACTCCGAGTCGGTCGAGTTGAGCACCACCAGGTCCTTCAGCCCGGAGACCACGGTGGTGGTACCGTCCCGGTCGTGGTGGACGGCGCAGGTGCGCACCTCCCCGCCGGAGCGGACGAAGGAGTGCCGCCCGCTCTCCCCGGTATCCCCGGCCGCCGGGATGCGGTCCCAGAAGTGCTCCTCGATCTCCACACGGGCGTGGTGGACGGTGGGCTGCGACTCCACATAGTGGCGGGCCAGCAGGATCGCGAAGTCCTCGATCTCCGCCACGCCGTACTTCCTCGCGAAGGCGTACACGGTGTTCTTCTGCGTGTCGGTCGGCAGGACCGCGGCGTTGTCGCCGGTGCGGTGCACCGCCTCCATGTCGCCGGACAGCGCCGAGCCGACGGTGACGTCCTTGATGTGGTGGACGCCGCCGTCCCTGACGACGCGCACCAGGCGGGTCTCCGCCTTGCCGTAGCGGTTGGGGCCGAGAACGACGGGCATGCTAGCTCCCTCGGTACGTCGAGTAGGCGAACGGGCTGAGCAGCAGGGGCACGTGGTGGTGCTCCCGGGGATCCGCCACCGTGAAGTCGATCGAGACCCGGGGATAGAAGGCGTCCACCGCGCGGGCGGCGAAGTAGCCGCCGGTGTCGAAGACCAGGCGGTGGTCGCCCGCCCCGCAGGTCCATCCCGAGATCCGCCCGTCGGCGTCGGTGACGCCCTCGGCGAGCACCTCACCGTCCCTCTCCAGGCGTACGGCGACCCCCGCCGCGGGCCTGCCCAGGGCGGCGTCCAGCACGTGGGTGGACAGGCTCATGCTGACCCCTCCCCGAGGAGTACGGAGTTCGTGACGGCTCGTGCGAGGCTCATGGGGCGGCTCCCGCGGACGCTGGGCTCATAGGACTCATGTGTTCATGGGGTTCCTCACCTGGCGGAACCACCGGTGCGGCTCCTGGGGACGCTGGGCTCATGGGACTCATGGGGTGTTTCCCGAGAACCCAGGGCTCACGGGACTCATGGGGCTCATGGCATGGTTCCCAAGAATCCGGGGCTCATGGGGCTCATGGCACGGTGTGGTTCCCACGGGCGCGGGGCTCATACGGTGGCTTCCAGGAGTTTCGCCAGCCGCAGACGGGTGATCTTCGCGAGCTCGGCCCTGACGACCTCCCGTTCGGTGTCCTCGTCGTTGCCGAGCCGTTCGGTGAGCCGGTCCAGCATCTCCCCGGCCGACAGGCCGGTGGCGCAGATCAGGTAGACGTGGCCGAACCGCCGCTCGTAGGCGCGGTTACCCTCCGCCAGCCGGTCGAGGACCTCCCGCCCGGCCGTGTCGACCCCCGCCTGCTCCCCGCGCGACCAGGCCGCCTCCCGCTCAGAGTGCCTTTCCCGCGACTCCGGGCTTTCCAGGTGTTCCGGGCGCCTTTCCGAGAGTCCGGGTGGCTCAGAACCCGCCACCGCTTCCGGATGACCGGAGTGACCGTCCGCCACCGGGCCGCCCTCACGGGACGGCTCCGCGGCGGGTGGCCGTTCCGCCGTGCGAGGTGGCTCGCCGATCCGGGGGTGGGCGGCCAGCGCCTCGCTGACGCCGGACCACTCAAGCCCCCGTACGGCGGCCTCCGCCACCTCGGCCAGCCGGTCGAGGTCGCGGTAGGGGCGCGACGCGGCCACCTCCCGGGCGAAGGCCCGGGAGGCGCAGCAGGCCAGCAGCCCGGCCTCGGCCTCCTCGGCACCCAGCGCGTTGAACGCGGCCAGCCCCGGGACCGGCGGCGCGGAGTTCACCTTAGGCATGTGAGCAGTACACACACCGCCGGTGTGTGCGGTCCAGCGCCACGAAGCGCAAACTGAGCCATGATTTGCCCCAGATTTTCGTAACATGCTCCAAACTCGTTGATCTTCATCGCCCGCTCACGTCCGTGACACACGGCTGAAACCCCGCGAGGATCCGGCCTCGTACGTCACCCGCCTGTCCACGGGTGTCACGGAGCGAAGAGCGACGGCGGGCGGATGCCGGGCTGATAAGGAACATCGATCGCCGGTGACGGGGCAACCCCCCGGGCGGCGCCTAAAATGGTGTCACTATGACTTCACACTCCCTCATCGGCGGGCACGTCTCCGTCACCGGCGGTCTCGCCAAGGGCGGGCTGCGGTACGCCGAGGACATCGGTGCCGAGATGATCCAGGTGTTCGTCACCAACCCCCGCGGCTGGGCGCTCGCCGTGGGCGACCCCGCCCAGGACGCCAAGCTCCGCGAATCGGGCGTGTTGTCCTTCGTGCACGCCTCCTACCTCGTCAACATGGGCTCTCCCAGCCCCGAGACGCTGGAGAAGTCGGTGGCCACCGTGCGGCACAACCTGCTGCGCGGCCACGCGATCGGCGCGAAGGGAGTGGTCGTCCACACGGGGTCGGCGGTGAGCCAGCCCCGCGACGCCGCCCTGCGCCAGCTGCGCGAGCATCTCCTGCCGCTGCTGGAGGAGATCCCCGACGACGGGCCCGACCTGCTGCTGGAGTCGATGGCCGGGCAGGGCGGGGTGCTCTGCGCGACCGTCCAGGACCTGGAGCCCTACCTGGAGGCCCTCGACTGGCACCCCAAGGCGGGCGTCTGCTTCGACACCTGCCACGTCTTCTCCGCCGGGCACGACCTGTCGACCTCCGAGGGCGTCAAGGAGACCCTGGACGCCCTGCACGCGATCGCCCCGGGGCGGCTCAAGCTGGTTCACGCCAACGACTCCAAGGACCCGTGCGCCTCCAGGAGGGACCGGCACGAGAACATCGGCTCCGGCCACATCGGCGCCGCCTCCTTCGCCGAGATGATGCGCCACCCCGCGGTGGCGGGGGTGCCGTTCTGCATCGAGACGCCGGGCGGTGCCGAGAAGCACCGTGAGGACATCGACGCGCTCAAGAAGCTCCGCGACACCTGACGCGACGACCGGCCGCTCCGGCCGTGAAAGCCCGGATCACCGGGATCCACGAGATCGGACGGGACGCCCGTCCTCGTGATCCGACCGCCCCCGTGTGGCCGGATCACGGTCCGGCCCCCGTCGGCTAGCGCGGGCGTCCCGTCATATCGGAGATCGGCGGCCCCCCTTCCGGCCAAGGACCCGGCGGCCGAGTGACCGGATACCCCCCGGTTCTCGACGGTCACCCGGTGTCCGCCGCGTCAGGTCTTGCGCGAGCCTTCCGGCTCTGTCCCCCCCGACGCGGCGGGTCCCGCTCTCCGATGAGGGAACACTAGAGGCGCGTCCAGACGCGTGAGCGATGCTTTCCCCCCAGCGCGATTAACGGTTCGTAGTTGTCGATGTGCGGAGAGTGCCCGCACGACGAACGGCCGCCGACGGGCGACGAACGGTCGATCGGAGGCCCATGAGGCCCCTGTGACCGCCGTCGCGGGGAAACACCCGTGGGGCGCGTGAAACGCGTGCCGACGCGCGGGATCCACGTCCGGGAGTCCACCGACGGCAGGTCGGCGTCCCGGGCGAGGGCCACCCGTCCGGACCACGGCCGGGACAGCGATCGGAGGCCCGGCGGCCGGGGACCGGCGCGCCGGGGTCCACGCGGGCGTGAATCGCCACACGGGGGCGTGGGAGCGCCGGGGCATGCCCTCCGCTAGGAAAAGCCCGTACGGCGGCCGTGCGCGCTCATGGGAGAAGAGAGGGACCCGCCCGGCCACCCGGCACGGCGGCACGGATTCCACCGGGACCGGCCGGGCAGCTCGAAAGAGCCCCGGGACCACGTACGGGTTCCGCCCGACGCTTACGCAACCCCGCAGAACCCGCAGAACCCGCAGAACCCGCAGAACCCGCAGAACCCGCAGAACCCGCAGAAAAGGAGCGGAGACCATTCGGCGTGACGCCGTCCAGAGGTCTCCGGCGGACCGGTCGCGGAAGGTAAGGGAACGGACGGGACACACCCCGAGATCCGTACCGCGAAACCGGGCGGGTGCGGCTACCGCAGGGCGGCGGAGGGCAGGGGCCTGGCCCGCACCACACCGGGGACGGCCGGGCGGTCGCGGAACTGGCGGACGAGCCGCTCGCGGACCTGGCGGGTGTGACGGCGGCTGACCGGGAGCGTCTCGGTACCCACCCTGAGCATCACCCGGCCGCCGTCGAAGCGCAGCTCGCTCACGTGCCGTACCGAGACCAGCGTGCTGCGGTGCACCCTGATGAACCCCGATCCGGCCCAGCGCCGCTCCAGGGCGGCGAGCGGCATGCGGACCAGGTAGCTGCCCTCGTCGGTGTGCAGCCGGACGTAGTCGCCCTGCGCCTCGGCGAACCAGACGGCCTGCTGGGGCACGAACCTCGTCCGCCCGGCGAGCTCGACCGGGATGACGTCCTCGGGCACGGGGTCGGCCGCCGCGGGGGTCATGGACTCCAGGCGCCGTACCGCCTCGGCCAGCCGGTCGGCCCTGATCGGCTTGAGCAGGTAGTCGACCGCCTCCAGCTCGAAGGCCTGCACCGCGCACTCCTCGTGGGCGGTGACGAAGACCAGCCGGGGCGGGTTGGGGAAGCCCGCGATGAGCCTGGCCAGGTCGAGGCCGTCGAGGCCGGGCATCCGGATGTCGAGGAAGACCCCGTCCAGCCGCTCGCCCGTGCCGATCATCTGGACCATGTCCTGGAGCGCGGTGACGCCGCCCACGGCGGTGGAGACGTGCTCGATACGGGGGTCGTGGCGGAGGAGATAGGCGATCTCCTCAAGAGCGGGGACCTCGTCGTCAACGGCCAGGACTCGCAACATGACCCTACGCTGCCCCCTCGACCGTGTCCGCCGCAAGCCTCACGGCAACTTCAGGTAATAGTTTGACTACAAGTAGCTACGGGGGAGGGAGCTTGGGCACGCGAAGCCTCACCGTGGTGCCCGCGTTCGGGGCACTCTCCACGACCAGGCCGTAGTCCTCGCCGTAGATCTGGCGGAACCGCACGTCGACTCCGGCCAGCCCGATCCCGCCCTCCTCACCGTCATGCGAGCCACCGTCGTACGAGCCGCCACCGTACGAGCCCTCGTGCGAGCCGTCGTATGAGCCCTCGTACGAGCTCCCGCGCGGGAGGCCACCGCCGAGGAGCAGCCGGGCCCGCTCGGGCGACATGCCCAGGCCGTCGTCCTCCACGCTGATGTGGGCCTCGGGCCCGGCGTCGCTGACCACCACCCTGACCTCGCCGCGACGTCCCGCCGCGGCCACCCCGTGCTTGACGGCGTTCTCCACCAGGGGTTGCAGGCAGAGGAACGGGACGGAGAGCGACAGCACCTCCGGCGCGACCCTGAGGGTGACGTGGAGCCGGTCGCCGAACCTGGCACGTTCCAGGAGCAGGTAGCGGTCCACGCAGTGCAGCTCCTCGGCGAGGGTGGTGAAGTCACGGGCCCGGCGCAGCGCGTACCGGTTGAAGTCGGCAAACTCCACCAGCAGCTCCCGCGCCCGGTCGGGGTCGGTGCGGACGAACGAGGCGATGGTGGTCAGCGCGTTGTAGACGAAGTGCGGGGACATCTGGGCACGCAGTACCCGCATCTCGGTCTCCATCGTCCGCCGTCGCGAGGAGTCGACCTCGGCCAGCTCCAGCTGCCCCGAGACCCACCGGGCGACCTCGGTGACGGTCCGCGCCAGCGCCGTGCTCACCACGGCGTCGTACGCGGCGAGCGCGCCGACCACCCGCCCGTCGACGGTGAGCGGCACGACGACGCCGCCCCGGACGGCGCAGCCCGGCGTGCCGCAGTTCAGATCGTCTCGGGTCACCACGCGCGGGCGGGCCGAAGCGAGGACGGTACGGGCGTGCTCGGGCGCGTGGTCGCGGTGACAGCCCGCCGCGCCGTCCCAGGCGAGCAGGCCGCCGGTGTCGACGACCGCGACGGCGCTGGTGCCCAGCAGGGCGCGCAGGTGGCGGACCGCCTTGCGCGCGGACTCGCGGGTGAGCCCGGCCCGCAGCGAGGGGGCCGCCATCGCCGCGATGTGCAGGGTGAGAAAGGTGGCCTCATCCGTCGGGCCGCCGGAACGGTCCGGATGTCCCTGGCGCGGGCGGGGGAGAAAGAATCCGAGGAGGGTGCTGAATGCGCAGAGCAGCATCCAGCCGGTGGTCGACATGCGGGAAACGGTAGTCAACCCACCCCTCCGATCAGGGGCGAACACCGATCACGGCGGACCTTCGCCCGCTTCCTCCTGATAGGAGTAGCGCTGCTCACGCCAGGGGTCGGCGACGTTGTGGTAGCCGCGCTCCTCCCAGAAGCCGCGCCGGTCCTCCAGCAGGTACTCCACGGCGCGGACCCACTTGACGCTCTTCCAGGCGTACAGGTGCGGGACGACCATCCGTACCGGGAAGCCGCGCTCCGGGGAGATGGGCTTCTCGTCGAACTCCAGCGCGAACATCGTCTGGGAGCGGGCGAAGTCGCCGATGCGGACGTTGGCGCTGTAGCCGTACTCGCCCCAGATCATCACGTGCTCCACGCCGGGCGCGGGCGGAGCGACCTCCATCAGCGTCGCCGTGGACACCCCGCCCCACTCGTTGCCCATGATCGAGAACTTGGTGACGCAGTGGAAGTCGGCCACGATCGTGGTGCGCGGCAGCTCGGAGAACTGGGGCCAGGTGAAGCGGTGCTGCTCGCCCGAGGCGGTCGCCCCCATGACGTGCAGCTGCCAGGTCGCCGGGCGGAACGTGGGCACCCGGCCGTAGTGGATCACCGGTCTGCCCCGGGGGACGTACTGGCCCGGGGGCAGGCGAGGTTCCTCCGAAGGTTCGGGCTGCTCCACCGTCACTCCCTTCGCCGTTTCCCCGATGGCACGGGGTAATCCTGCCATCGCGCGTTTCCCGCCATCCCGGTGGCCACCGCGTAACCCCCTTCCCCGCGTCCCGACGGCCACCGCACAGCCCTCTTCCCCGCCTCTCAGTGACCACCGCGCACCCCCCTTCCCCGCGTCCCGGCGGTCACCCGCGTAGCCCTCCTTCCTCGCATCTCGGCGACCACCGTGTAGCTCCCCCCGGGGCGCGGGAGAGGCGTGTTCTCCTTGTGCGCTACTATTTGCCGCTATGCGCACCGCGTTCTGGTTTTGGTATGGCGACGGACCCTTAGGTCGAACCGTTCGCCCCCAGATGCTGCGCTGACAGCCTGGCGAACAGAAGGCCCCGGGTCCGTTTTTCGGACCCGGGGCCTTCTGCTTTTTCCGGCCTTCTTCAAACAGGTCACCACCAAGGAAACCCATCGGAGCCCGCCCGGATCGGCGGGCACCGGCGGGGTCATCGAGAGGGAGAGAAATGGTCATCGTCATGGGCCCGGACGCCACGCGGGAGGACGTCGAGGCGATCGTGGAGATCATCGGTACGGCGGGCGGCGAGGCGTTCGTCAGCCGGGGGGTGAGCCGCACGATCATCGGCCTGGTCGGCGACGTCGCCCAGTTCGCCACCCTCGACCTGCGGGGGATGCCGGGGGTGGCCGACGTGATGCGGGTGAGCGCGCCGTACAAGCTGGTGAGCCGCGACAACCATCCCGAGCGGTCCGTCGTCCGCGTCGGCGGCGTGCCGATCGGGCCCGGCACGGTCACCCTGATCGCCGGTCCGTGCGCGGTGGAGACCCCGCGGCAGACCCTGGAGGCCGCCCTCATGGCGAAGGCGGCCGGGGCCACCCTGCTGCGCGGCGGCGCCTACAAGCCCCGCACCTCCCCGTACGCCTTCCAGGGGCTCGGGGAGGCGGGCCTGCGCATCCTCGCCGACGTGCGCGAGGAGACCGGGCTGCCCATCGTCACCGAGGTCGTCGACGCCGACGACGTGGAGCTGGTGGCCTCCTACGCCGACATGCTCCAGGTCGGCACCCGCAACGCGCAGAACTTCGCGCTGCTGCAGGCCGTCGGCGCCTCCGGCAAGCCGGTGATGCTCAAGCGGGGAATGAGCGCGACCATCGAGGAGTGGCTGATGGCCGCCGAGTACGTCGCCCAGCGCGGCAACCTCGACATCGTGCTGTGCGAGCGCGGCATCCGCACCTTCGAGACCGCCACCCGCAACACCCTGGACGTCTCGGCGGTGCCGCTCGCCCAGCGGCTGTCGCACCTGCCGGTGATCGTCGACCCGTCCCACTCCGGCGGGCACCGCGACCTGGTCCTGCCGCTCACCCGCGCGGCCATCGCGGTCGGCGCCGACGGCGTGATCATCGATGTCCACCCGCATCCCGAGCAGGCCCTCTGTGACGGCCCCCAGGCGCTGGTCGACGCCGACCTGGACGAGCTCGCCCAGGTGATGGAGCGGTTCCCGCCGCTGCTGGGCAAGGTCGCCGCCGGGGACCTGCTCGCCCCCGCCTGACACCTCTCGTCCCTCCCCCTCGGGTGCGGCCCGAGGGGGCTCAGGCGTCGAGTTTGTACTCCTGGAGGGACCCGGCCAGCTGGACGGCGAGCTCCTCGGCGTCGAGGCGGCGCTCGATCTTCTTCAGGTCGGCGACCTTCGCGGCGGTCTCGGCCTTGCGGGGGGCCAGGAGGGTGCAGCAGTCCTCGTCGGGCAGCTCGGAGATCGCGAGGGTGCCGATGCGGCGGGCCTCGGCCATGATCTCGGTCTTGTCGAGGCCGATGAGGGGACGCAGGATCGGCATGTCGACGGCGTCGTCCTGGGCGGTGATGTTCTGCAGGGTCTGCGAGGAGACCTGTCCCAGGGAGTCTCCGGTGACCAGGGCCCCGGCGCGCAGGCGGCGGGCGACCTCCTCACCGGTCTTCAGCATCAGGCGCCGCTGGGTGATGATCGCCAGGCGGTCCTGTCCCGAGGCCTTGATCGACTGCTGGGCCTTGCCGAAGGGGACGACCCACAGCCGGGACCCGCCCTGGAACTTGTCGAGCGCCCTGACCAGCGCGTACGCCTTGTAGATGGACTCGGAGGTGGTGAAGGGGATGCCGGAGAAGTGCAGGAAGTCGACCCGCAGGCCACGGCGCATCATCCGGTAGGCGGCCACCGGCGAGTCGATGCCGCCGGACATCAGCACCAGGCCCCTGCCGCTGGTGCCGACCGGCAGCCCGCCCTGGCCCGGCTGCCCGCCGGTGAAGACGAACGCCTCGTCGCGGTCGACCTCGATGGAGACGACCAACTCGGGGCGCTTCAGGTCGACGGGCAGGCCGTAGATGTCGTTGAGCTCGCCGCCGACCGAGCGGTCCAGCTGCATCGAGGTGAGCGGGAAGCGCTTGTCGCGGCGGCGGGAGCGGACCGCGAAGGAGACGCCGCGCCTGACGTCGTCGCGGTCGGCCAGCAGCTCGATCGCGGCCTTGGTGATCGCCGAGGGGTCCTTCTCCACCCGCCAGGCGCGGTGGACCCAGACCAGGCCGGGGACGTACGAGACGCGCTCGGCGACCGCGTCGGCGATCTCGGCGCCGCTGCCGTCCGGCAGGAAGAGCGCGATGACACCGTGGCGCTGCCGTACGTCGACCTTGACGCCGACGTCCTTCAGGGCGGCCTTGATGTTGGCCTGCAACCTGCGCTCGAAGAGTTCGCGATTGTTGCCCTTGAGGACGACCTCGCCCAGTTTGAGCAGAACGCAGGGCTCGCCCAAGGCGGACATGGTCATGGTGCGACCTCCGGTGGAGCTTCGAGGGGAACGGGGAGTCGGGGGACGTCAGGGATCCGACATCAGGGAACCACAGTCAAGTCTCTCGCGTGCTCACGCAAAGACAACGTCTCGACCTTGTCACTTTAGTCGCGTCTACGACCCGTCGAGGCCCTGCTCTATCGCATAACGAACCAGTTCCACCCGATTGTGAAGTTGGAGCTTGTTCAGGGTGTTCTGGACGTGGTTCTGCACCGTCCGGTGGGAGAGCACGAGACGCTCGGCGATCTGTTTGTACGACAGGCCCTTGGCGACCAGGCGGAGCACCTCGGTCTCCCGTTCGGTCAGGCGGGGCGTCGCCTCGGGCGCGGGCCTGGCGGACAGCCTGCGGTACTCCCCCAGGACGAGTCCCGCCAGGCCGGGGGTGAACACCGCGTCGCCCTCGGCGGTGCGCCTGACCGCGTCGAGAAACTCCTCCTTGCTTGCGGATTTCAGGAGATATCCGGACGCGCCCGCCTTGATGGCCTCCAGTACATCCTCCTGCTCACCACTGGCCGACAGCACCAGCACCCGGGGCGGCGACTCCGACGCGGCCAGGCTCCTGGCCACCTCGACCCCCGGGAGGTCGGGCAGCTGCAGGTCGAGCACGACCAGCTCGGGCCGGACCGCCGCGGCCACCCGGACCGCCTGCCGCCCCTCACCGACCGTGGCCACGACCTCGTACCCGGCCTCGGCCAGGTCCCTGGCCACCCCGTCCCTCCACATCGGGTGGTCGTCCACCACCATCACGCGCATTGGCCCACCTTAGGGCTGTTCCGTCCTGATCAGTCAGCCTTCTCCGCGCCACCGTCCCCGGCTCAACCGGCCGGGACCGACATCTCGATCTCGGTGCCACGGCCGGGATCCGAGATCACGGTGACCGTGCCGCCGAGGTCGGCGATACGGCCCCGGATGGACTGCGCGACGCCGAGCCGCCCGGCGGCGGCGGCCTCCTCCAGGCGTCCGGGCTCGATGCCCGGCCCCTCGTCCCTCACGGTCACGGTGACCAGCCCGTCGTCGCACTCGGCGAAGACCCACGCGGGTGCCCGCGCCCCGCAGTGCCGGGCGACGTTGTCCAGGGCGGCCCCGACGGCGGCGGCCATCTCGGCCGCGGTGGCGGCGGGCAGGGGCAGCGGGGTCGCCGGGGCGGAGACGGTGACCGTGGCCGAGCCGTACCTGTGCAGCAGGACGCGCAGGTCGGCGGTGCCGAGAGCGGGCGTCTCCGGCCTGAGCCTGACCAGCTCGCGCAGAGCGGCCTCCTGCTCGCCCGCGAGCCTGCCCAGCTCGGCCGCCTCACCGCCGATCTCCTGCCCGCGCCGCTGGACCAGCGCCAGCACCTGGAGCACCGAGTCGTGGATTCCCCGGGCGAGCCGTTCCCGCTCCCGCCCGGCCGCCTCCAGCTCGATCGCCTGCTGCATGCGCTCCTCGGCCTTCTTGGCCAGCCGGGCCACGTGCCCGACGACCACCCCGGCGAGGAAGAGCAGGACGGTGCCGTTGATCGGCAGCATGTCGAGGTCGCCCCCGAAGACGCCGCGCAGCCACAGGTCGGCCAGCGAGACGATCAGCGCGGCCACGGCGCCCAGCCGCCGCCCGCCGTACACTCCCCAGGCGAGCACCGCCCCGCCCATCCAGGTGCCGGTGATCGGCAGGCTGCCCTGCTGGTAGATGCCCTGTACGGCCGGGGTGGCGAGCAGGCAGCCCACGGTCACGAGCATGTCGGCGGCGAGCAGCGGACGGCCGCGGAGCTCCGCGACGGAGTAGGCGAAGATCGTCGCCGCGGTCCACAGCGCCATGACGCCGATCACCGTCCAGCCGGTCGCCGGGTGGGCGTACCCCCCGGCGCGGATGAGCAGGAGCGCCGCGTACGCGAGGGAGGCGACGCGGAAAACCGCGACCGCCCGCCAGAACGGATCCTCGATTCCCGTCACCCGTCGCCCACGCCTTTCACCGGATAGGCCACGAGCTGCAATAATTCACCGATTTCCCCCTTACGAGAAACTGGAACATGTCCCACGTAGATCACTTCTCCTACGGCCTGCTCACGCCCGCGCTGGCCTACGTCATGTCGAGCGTCGGATGCATGCTCGGCCTCCTGCTCACCGCCAGGGCCCGCTCGACGAAGGGCGCGGCACGCGCCCGCTGGCTGGCGGGCGGGGCACTGTCCATCGGCGGCACCGGCATCTGGGTCATGCACTTCGTCGCCATGATGGGCTTCGCCGTCAGCGGTGGCCAGATCCGCTACGACGTGCCGTTGACGGTCGGCTCGGCGGTCCTGGCGGTCGTCGTCGTGGGCGCGGGGCTGTTCCTGGTCTCCCACCAGGGTGAGAGGCCGCTCTCCCTCCTGTCCGGCGGCGTGCTCACCGGCCTCGGGGTGGCGGGCATGCACTACATCGGCATGTACGCGATGAACATGTCGGCGCGGGTCTCCTACGACCTGACGCTGGTCGGGATCTCGGTGCTGATCGCGGTCGCCGCCTCCACGGTGGCGCTCTGGTTCACCCTGCGGGTCAGCGGCGCGCTCGCCACCGGCGGCGCCGCGCTGATCATGGCCCTGGCGGTCTGCGGCATGCACTACACCGGCATGTTCGCGCTTGAGGTACGGCCCCTGATCTCGCTGACGCCGGTCGAGGGGGCCAGGGGTGTCGACTTCATGCTGCCCACGCTGGTCGTGGTGAGCCTGCTCACCCTCGGCCTGCTGCTGGGCGTCATCCTGTCGCCGTCGCAGCGGGAACTGGAGAACGACGCCGCCCTGCTGGCCAGGCTGGAGAGCCGCCGCGACGACAACCGGCTCCGCGAGCCGGTCGCCCCGGCTCCCGAGCCGAAGGGCCCGTCGCTGTTCGACGCCCGGGAGCGATGATGTACGGCTTGCGCCCCCGCTGGTGCCTGGTCAAGGCGCAAGCCGTACATGGAGGGGAATCGCGGGGCTCGCGCCCTGCCGGGAGGTTAGGGGAGGCCGCTTGCAGAACACTTACAGGCGTGTCCGCGAGGACATATCAGCCAAAACCTCGGCCCAGGGCGGGGCGTGACGGGTCTCACAAAACCTCACAAACCATCACGAGCCCCACAGCCTCACGGCCCCACAGACCCTCACGGGCCCCCAAGGACCCTCAGACCCTCACGAGCCTTAGGGGACCTCACGGACCTCACGGACCTCAGCCGAAGAAGACCTCGGCCTCCTCGTAGCGGCTGGCCGGCACGGTCTTCAGCTCCTTGGTGGCCTCGTCGAGACCGGCCCTGACGATGTCGGTGCCCTGGAGGGCGACCATCTTGCCGAAGTCGCCGTCCTGCACCGCGTCGATGGCCTGCAGGCCGAACCGGGTGGCCAGCACCCGGTCGAAGGCCGTGGGGGTGCCGCCGCGCTGGATGTGGCCGAGCACGGTGGTGCGGGCCTCCTTGCCGGTGCGCTTCTCGATCTCCTTGGCGAGGTTCTCGCCGATGCCGCCGAGCCGGACGTGGCCGAAGGCGTCGAGCTCGCCCGCCTGCAGCGCCATCTGGCCCTCGACCGGGTGCGCGCCCTCGGCCACGACGATGATCGGGGCGTACCGCGTCTTGAAGCGGGACTCGACGTAGGCGCACACCTTGTCGATGTCGAAGGGCTTCTCCGGGATGAGGATGACGTTGGCGCCGCCCGCCATACCGGCGTGCAGGGCGATCCAGCCCGCGTGACGGCCCATGACCTCGCAGATCAGCGCGCGGTGGTGGGACTCGGCCGTGGTGTGCAGCCGGTCGATCGCCTCGACGGCGATGTTGACGGCCGTGTCGAAACCGAAGGTGTAGTCGGTCGCGTTGAGGTCGTTGTCGATCGTCTTGGGCACGCCGACGACCTTCACGCCCTTGTCGAAGAGCTGCTTGGCCACACCGAGGGTGTCCTCGCCGCCGATCGCGATCAGCGCGTCGACCCCGCCCTTCGCGAGGTTCTCCTTGATCTTCTCAACGCCACCGTCGATCTTGATCGGGTTGGTCCGCGACGAGCCCAGGATCGTTCCGCCACGCGGCAGGATCCCGCGTACGGCCTCGATGTCAAGCGGCATGGTGTCGCCTTCAAGGGGGCCCCGCCAGCCGTCGCGGAATCCGACGAACTCATGTCCGTGAACGCCCACTCCCTTGCGTACGACGGCGCGGATAACGGCGTTCAGGCCGGGGCAGTCGCCGCCCCCGGTGAGCACTCCGATACGCATGGCATCCTCCGGTAGTGAGTTCGGTTCAAGATGGCCAGACTAAGTGGCACGGTCGGTACGGCGACGGATTTTCGCCACCGACGCAACGCATTCTGCCCGCAGATGCGGCCAGTGGTCTAGACCAAGTGGAGTAGTCCTCACATGTCGTTTTCCGCGATCTACGGAAGAGCGACACAGGGACGGACCCCGCTCCCCGCGTCCGGCCTGGCGTACGCGCCGGACGCGGGCCGGGGGCCCGGGAAGGGCCCCTCGCGAGCACGCCCGCCGGGACGTCCCCGCGACCGGCGCCCCGGAAAGACCCCTCGTGAGCACCCTACGGCAGGGGCAGCACGCAGGAGGGGGTGCCGACGGCGAAGACCTCCTCGGCGGGCCGCGGGACGCCGTCCTTGAGCGGCAGCACGGCGACGCCGCCCGAGCGCTGGTTGGCCACGTACATGTGGCCGTCGGCGATGGCGAAGTGCCTCGGCCAGACGCCGCCGCAGGGGACCTCCGCGACCGCCTCCAGCCCGGGGCCCGCGAAGACCGAGATCGTGTCGGGCCCCCGGTTGGCGACGTGGACGAGGCCGCCGTGGACCTCCAGGTGCGAGGGCTGGTTGCGCCCCCCGCCCCCGCTGGCCGGGACGGCGGCGATCTCGCGCCACTCGCCACCGAAGCCATCCGAGGCGTCGGAGGTCTCGTAGACGCGCACGATGCCGTCCAGCTCCCCCACCACGTACCAGTGACCGCCTGACCAGGCCATGTGCCGGGGGCCCATGCCGGACGCGAGCCGCACCGGCCCGGCGGGGTGCGGGACCACCTCGTCCCCGACCAGGTAGCGGCGGACCTCGTCGGAGCCCAGGTCGCTCACGTACAGGACCCCGTCGGGACCGAAGACCGCCTGGTGGGCGTGGGCGCCCTCGCGGTAGGGGAAGATCCACACGTCGGCCGGGAGGCCGGATCCGTCGATGCCGTACACGCTGACCGTGCCGTCGCCGTAGTTGGCCACCGCGAGGCGCGTGCCGGTGGGGTCCACCGCCACGTGACAGGGGGCCGAGCCCTCGCTGGGCCGCTGCGCGAGCGGGCTCAGCGTGCCGTCTCCGGCGCGGGCGAAGACCCCGACCGTGCCGCGCTCGCTCTCCCCCACCGCGTACAGGACCGGGAGGGTGGGGTGGACGGCGAGGAAGGAGGGGCCGGAGGCCGCCGTCTCCCCGAGCCGTGCGAGGCTCCCCAGCTCGACCAGGGTGATCCCCGGCCCGGACCCGCCGGTGTCCGGGGTGTATCCGCCGATGTACGCGACCTCAGCCATCATGCTCCCGCCACGGGTACGGCACGCGCCGCCCCAGCTCATCATCCGTCCTCAGCCAAAGTGCGAAGTTAGCGCAGCGGGCCGCCGATCTCACAGGCCCCCGCGTCGATCAGATCATTGACTACGTCAATGAATTGCTTGATGCTGTCAAGCATGGAGAGACACGTGGCGGACGTCCGCGCCTTCAACCGCTTCTACACGAGGCTCATCGGCCTGCTCCACCAGGGCGTCCTGGACAGCTCCTACTCGCTGACCGAGGTGAGGGTGCTGTTCGAGCTGGACCGCGCGGGCCGGACGGAGACGGGCGACCTGCGGCGCCTGCTCGGGCTCGACGCCGGATACCTCAGCCGGATGCTCGGCAGGTTCGAGACCGACGGGCTGGTGGTGCGCGAGCGGTCCGCCGCCGACGCGCGGCGGCAGGTGGTCGAGCTGACCGGCGAGGGCAGGACCAGGTTCGCGGGCTTCGACGAGCGCGCGGCGGAGGAGGTACGCGAGCTGCTGGCCGGGGTGAGCGACGAGGACCGAGGGCGGCTGGTCGCGAGCATGGCGACGATCGAGAGGATCCTCGGCCGGGCGCCGAAGACGGACCGGTCGTACGTCATCCGCCCGCCGCGCCCCGGCGACCTGGGCTGGGTGGTCTACCGGCACGGCACGCTCTACAGCCGGGAGCAGGGCTGGGAGATGGATTTCGAGGGGATGGTGGCCGGGATCGTGGCCGACTACGTGGACGGCCACGATCCCCGGCGCGAGGCGGGCTGGATCGCCGAGGTGGACGGCGAGCGCGCCGGGTGCGTCTTCTGCGCCCGTAAGGACGACGAGACCGCGCAGCTGCGGATGCTGCTGGTCGAGCCGTCCGCGCGGGGGATGGGGATCGGCACCCGGCTCGTGGACGAGTGCGTGCGCTTCGCCAGGGCCGCCGGATACCGGCGGATGGTGCTGCTGACCAAGGACGTGCTGCTGGGCGCGAGGCGCATCTACCAGGCGGCGGGCTTCGAGCTGGTCGAGAAGGAGCGGGCCGGGGGCGAGGGGGCCGACGGGTCCTTCGCCGGGGAGGTCTGGGCCCGCGACCTCTGAGCCCGTCCGCTCACCGGACGGGCCTGGCTCGTCCGGAGAGCGGGCAGAACGGACGGGTCTCAGCCGGACAGGCCGATGCGGGCGTGGAGGCGGCGCAGCGGGCCGGGGGCCCACCAGTTGGCCTCACCGGCCAGGCGCATCGCGGCCGGGACCAGGATCGCGCGGATCACGGTCGCGTCCACGAGGATCGCCACCGCCATCCCCACGCCCAGCATCTGCACGAAGACCACCTGCGCGCTCCCGTAGGCCGCGAACGACACCGCCAGGATCCCGCCCGCCGCCGTGATGAGGGGGGCGCCGCCCTGGAGCCCGGCGACCACGGCCCCCGAGGTGTCGCCGGTCAGGTCGTACTCCTCCTTGATCCGCGACAGCAGGAAGACCTCGTAGTCCATCGAGAGCCCGTACGCGACGCAGAACATCAGGATCGGGATGCTCGGGTCGAGGGTCCCGGTGGGGGTGAAGCCGAGCGGACCCGACAGGTTGCCGTCCTGGTAGACCCAGACCAGGGCACCGAACATGACCGACAGGCTGAGCAGGTTGAGCACCGTCGCCTTGAGCGGGATCAGCACGCTGCCCGTCATCACGAACAGCACCGCGAAGGTGATCGCCAGGATCAGCCCGAGCAGCGCGGGCAGCCGCTCGATCACGGCCTGCCGGTAGTCGGCCAGCTCGGCCGGGTAGCCGCCGACCAGCACCTCGAACGGCGCCCTCAGCGCCCTGACGTCGTGCACCAGCCGTACGGGGTCGTTCTCCATCAGCTCGGCGGAGGGGACCACCGACAGCCAGGTGCCCCCGGTTCCCGCGAACCGCGACGGGTCCCCGGCGGAGATCCGGGCGCCCGCCGCGTACGACCCGGCGGCGGAGTCGACCTGGGCGACGCCCGGCAGGCGGGAGAGGGCGGCGGCGTAGCCGGGGACGGCCTCGGGGGGCGCCCCGGCCGCGCCCGCGGAGACGATCTGGAGGGCGTCGGTCTCCTCGGCGGGGAACTCCGCGCGGATCACGTCGGAGGTCTGCCTGGCGGGCGCGGACACGGGCAGGACGCGGTCGTCGGCGACGCCGAGGCGCAGACCGAGGAAGGGCGAGCCGAGCAGCAGGAGCACCGCGGTCGCGACCCCGCCGTAGACGACCGGGCGGCGCATCACGCGGGTCGCCAGGCCGCGCCAGAAGGTTCCCCCCGCCGCCGCCCGGGGACGGCGTGACAGCACCCGGTCGCCGACGGCCGCGAGAATCGCGGGCAGCACGACCACGGCACCGGCCACTCCCCCGACGACGACCGCGACCCCGGCGTAGGCGAAGGAGCGGAAGAAGTCGAACGGCATGAACAGGAGCACGCTCAGCGAGGCGGCGACCGTCACCCCGCTGAAGATCACCGTACGACCGGCCCGCTCGACGGCGCGGGCGACCGCCTCGTGCCTGTCCCTGCCCAGCTCCACCTCCTCCCGGAATCTGGCGATCATGAACAGCGAGTAGTCGACGCCCAGGCCGAGCCCCATGGCCAGGGTGAGGTTCAGCGCGAACGTCGACAGGTCCGCGTACAGGAGCGGGATCCGCAGCAGCGCCAGCCCGATCACCATGGCCAGCGCGCCGAGCACGACCGGCAGCACGGCGGCGAGGACGCGCCGCAGGTAGACCCAGAGCAGCACGAGCACGAGCGGGACGACCACCAGCTCGGCGCGGACGAAGTCCTGCCTGGCCAGTGGCACGGTCTGGCGGAAGACCTCCTCGCCGCCGCCCGCCCTGACGGTGGTCGCGGCGTCGCCGCGCAGGACCTCGGGGATGATCCTCGGCAGGATCTCCGAGCGGACCCGGTTGGCGTCACCGGGGATGCGGGCGACCACGAGCGCGTGCCTGCCGTCCTCGCTGCGCAGTGTGGCGGGGTTGCCGCGCGACCAGTAGGACGCCGTCTCGGCCACGCCCTCGAAGGCCGCCAGCCGGGTGGTGAGCGCCCGTCCTGAGGCGGCGACGGCGGGGGTGTCCACGGTGCCGCTCCTGGCGGTGACCAGGAGGACCAGGTCGGCGCTCCCGGTGCCGAACCGCCCGGCCAGCTCCGCCCGCGCCCGGTCGGACTCCGAGCCCGGCGCCTCGTACCTGGCCAGGGAGAGCCCGGACACCGTGCCCGCGGCCAGCGCGCCCAGCACGACGGCACCCAGCAGGGCGAGAACCATCACCGGGCGGCGGCGCCGTACGAGGAGGTGGCCGAGTCGTCTCAGCGGCGGTACGGGAGGCGCCGCGACCGGACGCGAGTCGGTTTTCATGATCATCCCCGAAATTCGGTAAACTGCTCGTGTTTTAGGGTTCGAGATAGGAATACAAGTAAATGCTCGTATTTGTCAACGGGATGACGCATGCCTGAGAAGCGTCCGGTCACCGGACAGCCCACCGGCGACCGGTCCGCGCCTGCGGGGCGGCCCACCGTGCGCGCGACCGGCCAGACCGGCGACCGGCCCGCGTCCGCCCGCCGGACCGGCGGGCGCGCCGCCGACCATGCCGCCGACGACCAGACCGGCGGCCGGGCCGCGCCCGCGCGGACGGTCAAGCGGCAGGCGCGCGGCCTCAGGCGGATGGAGGAGATCCTCGACGCCGCCGAGGAGGTGATCGCCGAGACCGGTTACCCCGACATGACGACGAACGCGGTGGCCGAGCGGGCCGGGATGTCCCCGGGCTCGCTGTACCAGTTCTTCCGCAACAAGGAGGAGATCCTGGACGGCCTGCTCGACCGGTTCACCGAGGGGCGGAGCGCGCACTGGGAGGCCAGGCTCACCGGCGACGTCGTACGGATGCCTGCGGCCGACCTGATCGACCAGGTGGTGGACGAGATCGTCGCCTACAAGACCTCCCGCCCCGCCTACTGGGCCCTGCTGCACGGCTCGGCCACCGGCGACCGGCTGGCGGCGGCGTCCGAGCGGCTGCACCGGGGCGTCGCCCTGCGCATCGCCGGGGTCCTCGCCGGTCGCGCGCCGCACCTCGGCGAGGAGCGGCGCCTGCTGGTCGCCACGATGATGCTCGCCACCATCAGGGCGGTGCTCCCGCTGGTCGCGGCGGGACCGCCGGACCGCGCGGCGGAACTGACCGCCGAGCTCAAGACCCTGCTCACGGGCTACCTGTCGGCTTCCACGGACTCCGGCGGTGAACCGGGCAGCTGATCCACCGGCCCTGGAAAGCGGCACGCGGACCACCGCCCCCGAAAACCGGTACGTGAGCCACCGGGCGGCCGATCCACCGCCCCCGAAAACCGGCGCATGGACCACCGAGCGGCCGAGAAAACCCGTACATGGGCAACCGGCCACCCGTCCCAGGTCCCGGGGCCTCCCGTGGGTCCCATCGGCCACCGGCCGCCCGTCACGGGAATCCCCCCATGGACCCCGGGCGACCGGTCACCGGCCCCACGCCCCGCCCGGACGGGTGGGTCCCGGGGTCGGGGCCCTGCTCAGGGACCGTCTGGGACCCCGACCTAATTCCCTCTTTATAGATAGGTATTATGTGGTTAATATCGGGGGCACCACCCCGTTCCGTTTGAGCCCTATGAGCCCTATGAGGCGAAGATGCGCTTGCACTGGTTCCTGCCGACCACCGGCGACGGCCACCACGTCAGGCCCGCCACGACCACCGTCGCGGCGGGCGGTGCCGCGGCCAGGCCCGCGACGCTCGACTACCTGTCCCAGGTGGCCCGCGCCGCCGAGGCGGCCGGTTTCGAGGCGGCGCTGACCCCGGTCGGGGCGGGCTGTCCCGACCCGCTGGTGGCGTGCAGCGCCCTCGCGGCGCGGACCGAGCGGCTCAAGCTGCTGGTGGCCTTCCGGCCCGGCTTCACCCTGCCCACGCTGCTCGCCCAGCAGGCGCAGACCCTCCAGGAGATCAGCGGGGGGCGGCTCCTGCTCAACGTGGTCACCGGGGGCGACCCCCGGGAGCAGCGCGCCTACGGCGACTTCCTCGACCACGACGCCCGCTACGAGCGCACCGGCGAGTTCATCGAGGTGCTCAGGCGCACCTGGGCGGGCGAGCCGTTCGACCACCTGGGCCCCCACTACCGGGTGTCGGGGGGCGGGCTCGCCACTCCGCTCCCCGACACCCCGGACATCTACTTCGGCGGGGCCTCCCCCGCCGCGGAACGGGTGGCCGCCGCCGGGGCGGACGTCTACCTGATGTGGGGCGAGCCCCCGGCGATGATCGCCGAACGGGTCGCCAGGATGCGCGGGCTCGCCGCCGAGGCGGGCCGCGAGCTGCGGTTCGGCATCCGGCTCCACGTCATCGCCCGCGACACCTCAGAGGAGGCCTGGGCACACGCCCGGCGCCTGCTCGACGGCATGGACCCGGACAGGATCGCCGCCGCCCAGGCGCGGTTCGCCCGGATGGACTCCGTGGGACAGCGCCGCATGGCCGACCTGCACGGGGGTTCCCCGGACGCGCTGGAGATCTCGCCCAACCTCTGGGCGGGGGTCGGGCTGGTCCGGGAGGGCGCCGGTACCGCGCTGGTCGGCAGCTACGCGGAGGTCGCCGAGCGTATCCGCGAGTACGCCGAGCTGGGCCTGTCGGAGTTCGTGCTGTCCGGCTGGCCGCACCTGGAGGAGGCCTGGCGGGTGGGCGACTTCGTCCTCCCCCGGCTGGCCGCCCCCGCGCTCGTCGCGTGAGCGTCCTCACCTCCCGTCCCCGTACTCGTCCTCAACCCGTGCCGGGGCTCTGGCGGGCCCTGGCGCTGCGGGCCGGGGCGATCGTCGCGCTGGTCGCGATCTGGCAGGCCGTGGCCATGGCCGGGATCTGGCCGCCGGTCTTCGTACCGGAACCGGTCGCGGTCTGGGACCAGTTCCTGCGCACCACCGTCGAGGGCGTGAGCGGCTACACCCTTCAGGAACACCTGCTGACCAGCCTGCGCCGCATCCTGCTCGGCTGCCTGTACGGGGTGACGGGCGGCGTCGCGCTGGGGCTGCTGATCGGCATGGTCCCCACGCTGCGCGCGCTGCTGGGCCCGCTGGTCACGTTCGTCCGCACCCTGCCGCCGCTGGCGTACCTCAGCCTGCTGGTGATCTGGTTCGGCATCGACGAGGAGCCCAAGATCTGGCTCCTGCTGCTCGCCGCGCTCCCGCCGGTCGCGGTGGCCACCGCCGACGCCGTACGCGGCGTGCACGAGGACTACCTGAACGCGGCCCGCTCGCTGGGCGCCAGCCGGTACGAGCTGCCGCTGCGGGTGGTCCTGCCGAGCGCGCTGCCCGAGATCATCACGGGGGTACGGGTGGCTGTGGGCGTCGCCTACACCACCGTGGTCGCCGCCGAGACCGTGAACGGCGTGCCCGGCATCGGCGGCATGGTCCGCGACGCCCAGCGCTACAACCAGACGGACGTGGTGGTGCTCGGGATCATCGTCATCGGCCTGTCCGGCCTGCTCATCGACTTCCTCCTGCAAACGCTGGACCGCCGCCTGGTGCCCTGGCGCGGCCGTACCTAGGAAAGACCCCCATGAAACGCATGATCCTCGCCCTCACCGCCGCCGCCCTCGCCCTGACCGCCTGCGGGTCCGGTACGGAGGAGGCCAAGCCCGCCGCCGACGGTTCCCCGGCGACCCTGCGCATCGGCTACCAGCTCATCCCCAACGGGGACCTGATCGTCAAGGACCAGCAGTGGCTGGAGAAGGCGCTGCCGAACACCAAGATCACCTGGAGTAAGTTCGACTCGGGCGGCGACGTGAACACCGCGATGATCGCCGGATCGCTCGACATCGGGCTGGCGGGCAGCAGCCCGGTCACCCGCGGCCTGTCGGCGCCGCTCAACATCCCGTACCGGGTGCCGTGGATCTTCGACGTGATCGGTGACAACGAGGCGCTCGTCGCCCGGGGCGGCGTGACCGACGTCAAGGGGCTCGCGGGCAAGCGGGTCGCCGCCCCCTTCGCCTCGACCACCCACTACAGCCTGCTCGCCGCGCTCGCCGAGGCCGGGCTGTCGGAGGCCGACGTGAAGATCCTCGACATGGAGCCGCCGGACATCCAGGCCGCCTGGCAGCGCGGCGACATCGACGCCGCCTACGTCTGGACGCCCACCCTGGCCGAGCTGCAGAAGAACGGCGGCACGACGCTGGTCACCAGCCGCGAGCTGGCCCAGCGGGGCAAGCTCACCGCGGACCTCGCGGTGGTGAGCGACGACTTCGCGAAGAAGTACCCGAAGGCGCTGCACGTCTGGCTCCAGCAGCAGGACCGCGCGGTCAAGCTGGCCAGGGGCGACAAGGACGCCGCCGCCGCGGCCATCGGCCGCCAGCTCAACCTCGACCCGGCGGAGGCCGCGCGCCAGCTCGGCCAGCTCGTGCTCCTCGACGCCACGGAGCAGCGCTCCGCCGAGTATCTCGGCACCCCCTCGGCCCCCGGCAGGTTCGCCGAGAACCTGCACAGCTCCGCCGAGTTCCTCAAGGGCCAGAAGAAGGTGGACGCCGTACCCGAGCTGGGCGTCTTCCAGAAGGGCCTGGCCACGCAGGAGCTCGCGGATGCCTTCGCCGGAAGCTGAGACCACCCGCGCGAACGCGGCCCCCGGCACGAGCACAGGTTCCGGTTCCGGGACGGCGGGCGACGCGAGCACGGACTCCGCCACGACGAGCGCCGCGAGCACAGGTTCCGGTTCCGGAACGACGAGCGACGCGAGCGCGAGCCCCGGCACGGCGGGCGACGCGAGCGACGTGAGCACGGGCCCCGGGGCGGCGGTCGGCGCGAGTACGGAGGCTCGTGGCGCCGGGGCCCGGGAGACGGCGCTGGCGCTCGCCGGGGTGTCGCACTCCTACCGGGGCCGCGCCGGGACGGTCGACGCGCTCGGGCCGATCGACCTGGAGATCGCCGCCGGGGAGTTCGTGACGGTCGTGGGCCCCTCGGGGTGCGGCAAGAGCACGCTGCTGCGGCTGGTGGCGGGCTTCACCGCGCCGTCGGCGGGGGTCATCACGGCCTCCGGCGGGCCGGTCTCGGGACCCGACCCGGCCAGGGGGTACGTGTTCCAGCAGCACCGGCTCTTCCCCTGGCTCTCGGTCGAGGGGAACGTCGGCTTCGGGCTGCGCGGCCTGCCCGGGGCGGCGCGGCGCGAGCGGGTGGCCGAGCTGCTGGAGCTGACCGGGCTCGCCGACGTCGCCAGGGCGAGGCCGTACGAGCTCTCCGGGGGCATGCAGCAGCGCGCGGCGATCGCCCGCGCGCTCGCCCCGGGACCCGCGCTGCTGCTGATGGACGAGCCGTTCGCCGCCCTGGACGCCTTCACCAGGGAACGCATGCAGGAGGAGGTCCGCGAGCTGTGGCGGCGGGCGGGCACGACGGTGGTGTTCATCACCCACAGCGTGGACGAGGCCGTCTATCTCGGCACCCGCGTGCTCGCGCTGAGCGGCAGGCCGGGCCGGGTGGTCCTCGACCGCGCCTCGGACCTGCCGTACGGCGACCACCCCCGCACCGACCCGCTCTTCGCCGGGCTGCGCGAGGAACTGACGGAGGTGGTGAGGGAGGCCGCGTCGCTCAGTGGCGGAAGGGGCCGGTGACCTCGTAGGTGACGCCGTCGGTGCCGGAGGCGCCGCCCCGGGGTCCGCGCCGGAAGGAGAAGTAGAGGCGGTCGCCGTCCGGTGAGAAGGCGGGACCGGTGATCTCCGATCCGGGGTGACCCTGGATCCGCAGGAGCGGGGTGACGACCCGGCCGTGGGTGATCAGGTTGATCTCCATGTCACCGCCGTCGCCGGCGACGTACAGGTCACCCGAGGGGGCACCGGCGTCGTGGACGGCCTCCAGGCGTTCGTGCTCCGCGTCGTAGGCCCACACCCGGCCCCCGCTGGTGAAGAGGCACAGGCCGTCCGCGTAGTGGCACCCCTCGCCGCCGGAGAAGCGCAGGGCGTCGCCGACCTGGTCGCGGGTGGCCTCCCGCGACCCGCCGGGGTCGGGCACGCGCCGCCAGGTCACCCGCCCCCGGCCGGACGTGGCGCAGAGCACCTCCAGGACGCCCGACGTCAGGTCACCCCAGTAGGCAGGACGGAACCGGTAGAAGCAGCCGTCCGGCTCGTCCTCGGTCAAATAGACCACGCCCCGGCCGGGGTCGCAGGACACGGCCCCGTGCCGGAAGCGGCCCATGGCCAGGCGCGGCATCGCGGCCCGTGAGCCGTAGGGGTCGCACTCGAAAACCCGGCCGCGGAGGGTCTCCTCGCAGGAGAGCCAGGAGTTCCACGGGGTGCGCCCGCCCTCGCGGTTGAGGTTGGTGCCCGACAGGACGCGGTAGGCGTCGGCGACGGCCCCGCCGGGCCCGAACCTGATGACCGACGCCCCGCCGAGCAGCGGGGCCTCGGAGTTGGACACGTAGATCCAGCCGCCGCCGTCGGGGAAGCACGCGCCGCCGCCGGGTGCCGGATGCCACAGCACCCGGCCGATCCTGCGGCCGGTGCGGGCGACGATCCGGCTGGTGAACCCCTCGGGCAGCGCGACCCCGTTGGCGTCCGGCTCGCGGAGCGGCCCGTGGGGGCCCTCCGGGCTCCGGGTGACCGCGCCCGCGGCCCCGTACCAGGGCGAACCCGCGAGAACCGTGCCGGTGGCCGGAACCGGTGTGCGCGGAGCCGTACGGCGAAGCATGGGCCCCTCCTCGTCGTCCCTCACGGTACGCGGCCAGTTGATCGAACTCACATGAACGACGGGACTCCCCCTCCGCAAACTTTGCGGAAACCGGAGAGCAAACATCCGTCAAAACAGGTCGACCTATCGCCAAGATCGCCTTCTTCCCCGCCCGGCGCGTCCACAGTGGGATCTTGAACCGTCGTCAGATCGGGAGGACCGTTGAGCGAGGGACTCGCGTTCGCGAATCCAGTCTTCGAGACCACGCCCCACGTGGGCACCCGCCGAGCTCTCGTCTTCCTCGACTCTCCCCCGGCCGCGCCCCCGCCGCCGCCTCCCCCGCCGTCATCGCCCGCGACGGACGCGGAGACCTTCGTGAGCAGGCCCGACGCGCGGCTGGCGAGCGCCCTGCGCGCCGAGGGCTTCACCGTCGACGCCGAGACCAGCGAGGGGGCGGGCGCGGACGGCGAGCGCGTGTGGAACCTGCTGCGCTCGGCGCGGGAGGGCGACCTGCTGGTGATCCGGCTGCCCGCCGACGGCGGCTGGACCTCGGGGCAGCTGGGCTCGATGATCGGCGCGTTCGGACGGCAGGTCGGCGAGTCGCTGGCGGCGGCCGTACTGATGATCGTCGACTTCGGCTGGAGCGCCCTGGACGGCTCCGCGGAACCGGTCAGGCAGCTCGCCGTGGCCGGGGAGCCGAGGGTGGCCGCGGCGGCCCTCACCCTCACGCTGAGGCTCGACGAGACGGTGCCGGGACCGGTGCGCACGCTGACCGACGTCGTCGCGGAGGGCCTGCTGACGCGGGCCGCCGACCTCGACGGGGACGGGACGGTCAGCGTCGGGGACCTGCACGCCTACGCGCTCGCCCGCTACGCGGCGGCCTCGGCCGCCCGCACCCCCATCCTGATCTCGTACGGAGCCGTCGCGGGCGTCGCCCTCACCCCGGCGAGGGACACCGCCGCCGCGCCGCACGCCGCCTTCGCCCGCGTCCTGGCGCGGCTCGGCGACCCCGCCCCGCCCGCCCGCGGGATCGAGATCGTCCGGCGGGTCTACGAGCTCCACCTGAGCGAGCCCGCCAGGGAGATCCTGCGCAGGGCGGCGCTGCTCGACGAGGACGAGCCGATCGACGAGATCCTCGGCGACGCCGCCGAGCTGAGGCAGTGGGGCCTGCTGGGCGAGACGACCACGTTCGTCCACCCGGACGTGCGGATCTTCGGCCACTCGCGGCTGTCGGCCGCCGAGAGGGCGCAGACCTCGGCGCTGCTGCGCCGCCGCCGGGCCGGGCTGCGGACGGTACGGCCCAGGGCCAGGCTCACCGCCGACCGGTGGACCACCGAGGACCAGCTCGGGCACCGGGTCTATGCCGAGGCCATCGCCGCGTTCGTCCGCCACCCCGAGACCCGGCCCCCGCTCACGATCGGCGTCAAGGGCCCGTGGGGCGCGGGCAAGACCTCCCTGATGCGGATGATCCAGGACCTTCTGGACCCCGGGGCCGCCGGGGACGCCCCGGCCCCGATCCACCTGCCCGGCTCCCGCGCGGAGCGGACGCTGACCAACGCCGAGGTGCTGGCCAGGACGGGACGGCGCCCCCGGGAGAACGCCGGGCGGGCCGAGCCCGGCCCGATCCCGCTGCGCCCGGCGGACTGGCGGCCCACGGTCTGGTTCAACCCGTGGATGTACCAGAGCGGCGAGCAGGTCTGGGCCGGGCTGGCCCACGAGATCATCAGCCAGGTCACCCGGCGGCTGCCCCGCGCCGAGCGGGAACGGTTCTGGCTGGAGCTGAACCTGTCCAGGATCGACCGGGAGGCGGTCCGCAGGCGCGCGTACCAGCTGGCGGTCACCCGCCTGGCGCCCGTGGCCCTGGGCCTGGTCGCCACCGTCGTCCTCACCGGGGCGCTGCTGGCCGCCGCCGCGCTGCTGCCCGCGCTCGGGGCCTTCCTGGGCAACGCCGCGGCGGCCGTCGGGTCGGCCGGGTCGGCGGTGGTGGTGGCCGCGGGCGCCGTACGGCTGGCGCGGTTCTTCGGGGAGTCGGCGGACAACGCGTTCCGCGGCCTGGTCACCCAGCCCGACCTGCTCGGCCCCGGCGCGGCCGACGGGTTCGTCAACGAGGTCGCGGCCACCCCCGGGTACCGGTCCAGGACCGGTTTCCTGCACCTGGTGCAGACCGACATGCGGCAGGTCCTCGACCTGGTCGCCACCGGGGAGCGCCCGCTGGTGGTGTTCGTGGACGACCTCGACCGCTGCTCCCCGGGGACGGTGGCGCAGGTCATCGAGGCGATCAACCTCTTCCTCGCCGGGGAGTTCCCCAACTGCGTGTTCGTGCTGGCCATGGAACCGGAGGTGGTCGTGGCGCACGTCGAGGCGGCCTACCCGGAACTGGCCGGGACGCTGCCGGGCGGCGGGCGCTCCGGCCTGGGCTGGCGGTTCCTGGAGAAGATCGTTCAGCTCCCGCTGAGCGTGCCGCTCCTGGACGACGCCGACCGGCTGCCCGCCTTCGTACGGGCCCTGCTGGGCGTCCCCTCCGTCCAGGCTCCTCCATCTTTTTCATCTCTTCCCACTGTTTCCACGGGCACGGAGACCGCGCGACCGCGGGACCCGGACACCGCACGGACACCGAATCCGGCCGGACCGCGTCCGGCGGGCCCCTCAGCCGCCCTGGAACGGCTCGACCCGCCACCGGATCCGGCCGGACCGCGCTCGCGCGGTCCCCTGCCTCCCGCACGGCCCTCCCCGCTCGACGCGGTCGCACCGGGCTTCCCCGGCACCACCACGCCACCGGGAGCGGCCGTGCCGGGACTGCGGGCATCGGCGGAGCCACGGAGACCCGGACCGCGAACACCGGTGGAGACACCGGGTCTCGGGTTGCGGGCGACGATGGAACTGCAGGGATTCGGTCCGCGAACGCCGCTGGAGACGCCGGAACCCGGATCGCGGGCGGCGGAGCCGCCGGACCCGGTCCAGGTGAGCCGTCTGCAGGACGCCATCTGGGCGCTGCGCCCGACCACGACGACCCTCGACGAGGCGGCCCGGCTGGCGCAGGACGCCCTGGGCATCGAGTGCTCCGACGCCGTCGGCGGCCTCTGCGCGGCGACCCGCGAGGCCGCCGACCGGGTCTTCGACGACCTCTACAGCGACGAGAACGCCTACCGGGCGATCGAGTTCGTGCTCCCGGCGCTGACGTTCTTCAACCCGCGCGAGATCAAGCGGTACGTGAACGTGTTCCGCTTCTACTCGTTCCTGACCTACCGCCGCGCCCTCGCCGGGGCGGCCCCCGCCTCGGACGGCGAGGTCGCCAAGCTCGCCGCGCTGGCCGTCCAGTGGCCGCACCTGCTGACGCTGCTGGCCGGGGAGACGGACGGGGCGAGCGTGCTGCGGCGGCTGGAGGACGCCGCGAACGACGACGGGAACTGGGAGCGGGCCGTCCACGACACCGGCCTCACCGCCCACCACACCCTCGGCGGCCCCCACCTGGACGCCCTGCGCGACCTCCTCTCCCGCCCCCACCCCATCGCCGACCTGGCCCGCTATCTCCTGTGAGCCTGAAACCCCACGGCCCCACAAGTGGGGGCGTCGGCCATGACCGAAACCGGTACGCGTCATCGGGTGATTTCCGCTAGCGAAAATCACATTCCATCTACTCCCCTGTCATGCGACAGTCAGGCGAATGCCCGGCGAATGGAGAAATGGATGACGATCACCACCCCCCTCGGCCGAACGGCATGTGCCGTGACGGCACTGCTCGTTCTGTCCCTGACACCCGTCTCGGCCGCCAATGCCACATCCCAGACGGCCGCCGCCGTACCCTGCTATTTCCGGGAAACCGCCGGTCGCTGGTATTGCGACAACGTGAAAGACGCACCGGTGTGGTATCAGCCGAACACCTTAGGAGGCGTCGCCGGTTACATGCAGACACGCCCGAGCTGGTTCTACTGCCGGACCGACTCCGGTGGCTACGTCGGCGGACCTCACAAGTTCCGATGGCTGCACACCGTGGCCGACAACGGCCGCGCCGGTTATATGAGGGACACGGACATCTACAGCGAGACCGACCCGGTGCCGACCTGCTGAGCATTTCCATCCCGGCTCTCGTGTTTCGCGGTTCCACAATCACCACGCGAATTCTGCCGCGCCACTCACAACGGGCGGTAATCGAGGCGCCATAAGTCGACCGGTAAAGCCATTTCTTTGGCAGGTCGCCTTCTTTTTGCTTGTCGAGGCGGGCGGCCCGCCATCCGTGGCACGGGTGTCGGACCGGAGCCGAATGGTCATTCCACGGCGTGGCCGGTCGAGGGCCTGAATCCTCCCAACTCTCAGCCGGAAAAGATGAGTAGGGGCGTACTCATCCGCCGGGGGGCGACGGTTCGCACACTGGGAGGCGGCGGCTCCGTCGGGATCTCCGGCGGCGGCCGACGCGTACGGCTCCCACCTGGGGCCGCGCCGTGCCGGCCCGCGCGACCGCCGTCACATGCCGTCACCGGCAGGTCCGCATCCGGGCGCCCGGCCGGTGACGGCGTGTCCATCCGCCCGAAGGCGGGGCGGTGCGAAACGATCGTCGGCAGGGCTCACGTTTCGCGGATTCAGACAATTCGGCCGGGCGCGGCAGCCCGGGATGGGGGTTCGGCGTGCGGGACTCATCGATGTCGTTCAGCCGTCGCGGCGCGCTGCTCGCGGGGATCGGGACGGCCGCGTTCATCGGCCTCGACCGGCCCGGCGTCGCCCTGGCGGCCCACGTCGCGGAAAGCGTGGAAAGGCTCCGTACCGGCGCGGCGACGGCGGCCGGAACGTTCCCGTGGGCGGCCCGCCACGGCCTGACCTCGGAGCAGTACCAGGCCGAGTTCACCCGCATGGCCAACGAGGGCTACCGGCTGGTCCAGGTGGACGGCTACGAGACGGGCGGCCGGGTGGGATACGCGGCCATCTGGGAGCGGGCGCCGGGACCTCCGCAGTTCGCCCGCCACGGCCTGACCGAGCCGGAGTACCGGGCCGAGTACGAGCGGCTGCGCGTCGCGGGTTACCGCCTGGTCCACGTGTCCGGATACGAGGTTGCCGGGAGCGTGTACTACGCGGCGATCTGGGAGCTCACCGGCGGTCCCAACCTGGTCAGCTACCACGCGATGACCGCCGAGCAGTACCAGACCGAGTTCAACCTGCAGCTCAGCAGGGGCTACCGCCTCGTCCACGTGGACGGCTACAGGATGGGGGGCACGGCGCGCTTCGCGGCGATCTGGGAGGCGGTCTGGGGAGCCGTGGGACCCGCCTGGGCTGCTCGCCACAACCTGACCGCGGGGCAGTACCAGGCCGAGTTCGACCGGCTCACCGGGGATGGATATCGCCCCTTCCACGTCAGCGGTTACACCGTCGGCGGCGTCGACCTGTACGCGGCGATCTGGGTGCGGGGCGCCGGTCCCGCCTGGTCGGCCCGGCACAACGTGGAGGCGGCGAACTACCAGGCGGTCTTCGACCAGCACGTGCGCGACGGCTACCGGCCCGCCCGGGTCAGCGGCTACGGCGGCGGCGCGGGCCGGTACGCGGGGATCTGGCTGAGCGACAGGAGCACGGACGGCGACTTCGCCGCCGCCCACGCGGTCGTCGACCGCCATCTGAGGGCCTCCGGGGCGGCCGGTGTGTCACTCGCGATCGCCCGGCGCGGCGCGCTCGTCTTCGCCCGAGGGTACGGGCTGGCGAACCGGGAGACCGGCGAGCGGCTCACCGAACGGCACCTGATGCGCATCGCCAGCGTCTCCAAGCCGATCACCTCGGTCGCGGTCATGCGGCTCGTCGAGGCCGGACGGCTCACGCTCGACCGGCGCGTCTTCGGCACGGGCGGCGTCCTCGGCACCCGGTACGGCAGCAAGCCCTACAGCGCGGGGCTCCAGGCGATCACGGTCCGGCACCTGCTCCAGCACACCGCCGGGGGCTGGACCAACGACGCCAACGACCCCATGTTCCTCAACCCGACGATGGACCACACCCAGCTGATCGGCTGGGTGCTCGACAACCGGCCCCTCCAGCACACGCCCGGCACCACCTACCTGTACTCCAACTTCGGCTACTGCCTGCTGGGCCGGATCATCGAGCAGGTCACCGGGCAGTCCTACGCCGACTTCGTACGCCAGAGCGTGCTCGCGCCCAGCGGGATCACCAACATGCACATCGCCGGGAACACCCGCGCCGAACGGCGGCCCGACGAGGTGGTCTACTACGGCACCGGCGACCCGTACGGCATCCCGGCGCGGCGGATGGACTCCCACGGCGGCTGGCTCGCGTCACCCGTCGACGTCGTCCGCTTCGCCCTGCGGGCCGACGGCTTCGCGACCGTCCCCGATCTGCTCCGGCCGGACACGGTCACGACGATGACCACCCCGTCGGCGGCCAACCCGAACTACGCCTGCGGCTGGTCGGTCAACACCGTGGGCAACCGGTGGCACAGCGGCCGACTGGTCCCCGGCACGGAGAGCATCCTCGTCCGGACGAGCAACGAGTTCTGCTGGGCGGCACTCGCCAACGGCAACGGCATCGACGTCGACACGATGATGTGGGAGGTCTTCCAGCAGGTCGCCGTCTGGCCCTCCCACAACCTGTTCTGAAGTCCCTCGGCGGCGTACGCCGGGGGCAACGGCCCCCGGCGTTCCCTTCGCGATCAGATTCAGGCGGTCACATTCAGGCGGTCACGTTCAGGCGCTGAGGGCCCGCGCGACCGTGAGGCTGTCCTCGTAGATGTGGTAGCGGGTGACGAGCCCGTTCTCCACGGTGAGGTGCAGCGCGAACGGTGAGGTATACGCGGTCCCGCCGTCCCGCACCGTCTGCACGATCTCCCCGAGCACGACGGCGTCCGCCCCGTCGACCAGGATCCGCGCCACCGACGTGCCGTTCAGCTCGGGCACGTGATGGGCCTCCAGCGACCGGAAATGGTCCGCCACGTCGGCCCGGCTGGACCGGGGGCGAATCCACGGCACCGCCGGATGCCCCTCGGCGGGCCAGTCGAGCTGCCAGTCGATCGGCTCGGCGAACAACTCCGCCGTACGGTCGTGATCACCCTCGGCCATCCGGCGCAGCAGTTCTCCTACGATGTCACGGGTTTCATCACTCATGCCGTGATCCTCTCGGCTCCGGACACCGCCCGTCGATTACCACCGAGGTATAACAAACCTTAAACCAGGACCGTAAACCGCACCGAGCCCGACCGCGTCCCACCAAAGCCATGGGCCAACGGACCGACCTCGACACACTGACCGCCACCATCGGGGCTTCTGGTGCTGATATGCGCTGAACTGACGCAGCGCTCAGCGGTGCTGCGCTCGGTGTACAGGACCTCACCGTGCCAGACGGGGCGTCACCGTGAGAGAGCCACCTGTGATCAGGCTGAGAGACTCATCAGCGTCTCTCAGCCTGATCACAGGTGGCGCCGTGGATCCTACGGCCATGACGCGAACAGCAGTTCCTCCGCCGCCCCGCTGGGCGCGTGTCGCCGGGACGGTGGGGTGGGTGGCTCCCATCCTCGGATTCGTGCCGTTGCACATCCCCTGGATACTCGGAATCCCGTTCCTGGCCCATGAAGCGAGCTTCGACGCCTGGTATCACGGCCGAGGTCACGGCACGGAAAGCTTCCCGGATGGCGGAGTCCTGGGCATCCCCGCGGGTGCCATGTACCTCGGGGTGCTGACGCTGCTCGCCATCCTCGGTGGAATCCTGTCACTCGGTCTGATCAGCGGCTGGGGACTGGTCTATCCCCGATGGATCCCCGTGCTGGGCGGACGCCGGGTCCCAGCTTGGTTTCCGCTCACCCCCACCGTCCTGGGCTCGGCCCTGCTGGTGGGCTACTCGCTCACCCTGCCCGCGCAGATCCCTCGCGCCATCGCCGAGGCGAGCCCAGACGATCCGTTCACCCTGACCGGCGCGTTCGTCGGCCTGCCCGTCCTCCTCGTCGCGTGGATGATCGCGCTACCGGTCGCCGGTTGGTCGTACTACCGGCGCACCCGGCGGGTTACTCCGACCACCGCCAGCTGACCACCCGACCTCTGAGGAGAAGAAGAGGGCGGGCCTTCGTCTACGCGGAGCCATCCGCCATCGTCAGCGTTCAAAGCTCCGCCAGGCGCGAATCAGTACTGACGACACCCCACGAGGCGTGGGTGATCAAAGGTGGAGACGGTCACCCTGTCGGGAAGTCGAACTCGCCATCCTTGACCCCGCCGACGAACGCCTCCCACTCAGCCCGGGTGTAAACGATCACCTCGGCATCAGGACGACGACTGTGCCGCACGGCCACCCGCCCACTGCCATCAGCCAACGGACCAGCCTCGACACACTGACCGCCACCATCGGGGCTCCTGGTGCTGATGCGCCAGGCCACACCCGCCAGTTCCTCCGAGCTGATCATCACGTGCTCCTCCCTCTCACTCGTCTGACACGACCGACCGCAGCCCGGGTGAGAGCGGCGCTTCGCGGGGGATCGTACGCTCGCGCGAAGCTCGCGACACCGGCCTCCCGGACCACACTTCTGTGAGTAAGACGCTATTCCAGGGAGTAGTCGGCCGAGAGCTCGCGACCGGGGCCGAGAAAGTCCACCGCGTACTCGGTCACCTCGTCGTGCTGGTCCCAGTAGAGGTTGGTCATGGTGAGTGCCGGTAGACCGCTTTCCATGCCGAGCACTGAGGCGATGTCCTCGGGAACCGGCCTGATGGCGACGGTGTCGCGCCGCCGGACGACGCGTCGGCCCGCTCTGTCCTCGACCAGCCCGAACGTCATCCTCGGAAGCGGCTCCGCGATCAGCAGTTCGGGCACCACCTGGCTCAGCTCACCCGGAAGCCACGACGTGGACAGCGTCACGAGCCCCCTGTCGTCGTAGTAGGCGCGACGACGCTGGACGACATCGATCCCCTCCTCGACTCCCAGAGCGTCCGCGACCTCCTTGGATGCAGGAACGAGACCGGCGCTCAAGATCTCGGCTCGCTCACCCTCCCGGTAACCGCTCCCGCTCGTCCGTAGCATCCGAAGGCGATCGGAACCTGTCGTGATCTTCTTCGGCAGGCTGGCCAGGGTCCCGATCCCCGGAACCGACTCCGCGTAACCTTCCGCCCTCAACACGGCCGCGACCCGGGTGGCGGTCGCGGTGGACACCCCTTCGTCGCGCATGATCTCTCGCACCGACGGAATCCGCTCACCCGGCCGGATCTCCCCGCTCTCGATCCTGGCCCTGATCTGCGCGGCGATCCTCTTGTACGGAGCCATCGCCTGCGGGCTGTCGGTCATCATGAGGCTCCCGTTTGGTGCACGCCACATCAGCCAACGGTTTCACCGGTGCTCTAGAACACCATAAAACCGCCATGGGCCAAAGAACAGGGAACACGATTCACTGGACCGCGCAGAGCTGGGCGCGTCCGCTCCCGTCACGGTCCTCGCGCCCGCCACGCTGCGCGATTCATGCTCGGGCGCGTCTCCAGGGGCTGTCGCCCCCGGGCGAAGGGCTGCGCCCCTCGCGCTCCCCGCTGCGCCGACTGTGCACCACGTCCGCAGTCCAACCGGCTGACGAACGCAGACTTGGTTGGCCAGCAGTCGCACCCAACGGAGTGCCCCGGCCTGTTCCGAATCAGGGCCCCCTTCACTCCGCCATCGTCAGCGTTCAAAGCTCCGCCAGGCGCGAATCAGTACTGACGACACCCCACGAGGCATGGGTGATCAAAGGTGGAGACGGTCACCCTGTCGGGAAGTCGAACTCGCCATCCTTGACCCCGCCGACGAACGCCTCCCACTCAGCCCGGGTGTAAACGATCACCTCGGCATCAGGACGACGACTGTGCCGCACGGCAACCCGCCCACTGCCATCAGCCAACGGACCAGCCTCGACACACTGACCGCCACCGTTGGCGCTCCTAGTGCTGACATGCCAGGCCACGCCCGCCAGTTCCTCGGGGGTGATCATCACATGCTCCTCCCTCTCGCTCGTCCGACACGGCCGATCGCAGTCCGGATGACGGTCGCGGACTCATCCGGCGTGAGAGCGACGTTACGTAAGGAATCGTACGCTCGCGCGAAGATCTCGGCGCTCTCCGCCTCGGTGTAGACGGCACCTCCCCGGGTCTCTACATAGGTCACGTCGGAGTAGGGCTCCGGCATGTCAAAAATCATGAAAGATCCCTCTGGACTGGCATGCGCTCCGGCAGCGAACGACAGGATCCGGATGGTCATGTTCGGCCTATTCATGACCTCGTGTAGGTGTTCCAGTTGGCCGCACATCACCTGCGCGCCACCGATCATGCGGTGCAGCACGGCCTCGTCGAGAATGACCTCCAGCTTCGGGGCCGATTCGGCGTCGAGCACCCGCTGCCGGTCCATTCGAAACTCCACCCAGCGCTCGATCTGCTCACCGGGAGCGTCCGCGTCACCCGCCGCAATGACCGCCTGAGCGTAGTCCCGGGTTTGCAGGAGGCCAGGGACGACCATCGCCTCGTAGGAGCGGATCCCCTCTGTGCGGGTTTCGAGCCATGCGTGGTCGAACAGCCCACCGAGCGAATCGGTGGCGTAACCGTCCCACCAGCCCTTGCGCCAGATGTCGCGGCTGATCTGTTCCAACCCGTCGCGGACCTTCTGGTCGCCGACGCCGTACAGGTTGAGGAGTGCCAGCACGTCGGCCGCCCTCGCCGGAATGATGCCCGACTCCAGTCGGCTGATGGTTCCGGCATCACGCTGTAGGTAGTCGCCCGCCTGTTTGAGTGTCAGCTTGGCCGACTCGCGGAAATCCCTCAGGTGTTTGCCGAGCCACTGCGCCCGCAGTGTCGGCCCTCGCTTCGCACCCATTGTCCGTCTCCTTTGGGTTCATACCGTCTATACCACCGGCCCGTACCAGACAAATCAGGACAACGCCAACAACCTTATCAAGCAAGCTTGCGTCATCCTGAATTCGCTGTCACGCTACCGAAGTATCGGCGGTCACGCTCGGCATTCACCCGAAAACACAGGGGAATCAGGGCACAACCGTCCGCCAGATCTCCGCTCAGGTTCAGCACCGGAAGGGAGCACGACGACATGGAGCACCACGCTGGTTCCGACCAGCCGTCCGTCTGCCATGGCTCGGACTTCGACGAGCGTTGCCCGCAGGACAGGGATTACGAGCGTGTGCACACGCCGATCGGTGACCTTCCTCGGATGTTCGCCCTGGTCCAGGAGTTCTACGAGGAGGACGAGGAGGACGGGGAAGGCGTCACGGAGGTGGTGGCCTACGGGCTGGCGCTGCCGGGTGGGACGGCGGCGACCGTGGGCGCGAACGGCCGCGAATTCGGGCGGTGGACGAGCGCGCACAGTGCCGCGCGGCGGTTTCACTCCGACCTTGTCTGGCTCGGGGGCGACTCCTAAAGGCTCCTGACGAGATTCGGGGGCGGCTCCTGACGGGATCAGGCGTCGCGACAACCCCCGGAATCCAAGGCGGTCCGCGTGAATCGACTCGATGATTGACCAGCCAAATTGTCAGACAGGCACTTGAGTCATGGGCTCTGGTCGCCGGATGGACGTGATCGTCGGGGGTGTGCCAGAGTGACAGCGACAAATCCGTATAAGCCTGTCAGCGCCTGGTCGGTCGGTGGAGCGCGCTGGCGTGCTCGCTTGGTCGCGAGCACGACCAGTCACGTCTCCGCACGGGATCACGGTCGTGTACGCGCCGAGCCGTACACGAAAGGACCATCATGTCCACCGACCAGTTCGGGCTCGCGGAGGGTGAGTACGTCCCCGATCCCGATCGCGACACGACGCTGCTTCTCGACGCGTTCTACGACCACCTCGCCTCGGCCCTGCCTGAGCACGCGCTTCCCGGCGATCTCACGACCGCCATGCGGGCGCGTCAGGACGAACTCGAAGCGGCGAACCGGTCCCTGATCGTCGATGAGCCCTCCCTGTACAACCTGCGCATGACCTTGGCCCTGGTGGCCGCCTACGAGGTCCTTGTGCCCAGGCTGGGACAGGAGACGGCCGTCGCCGCCGTACGTGCCTCGTTCGTCGAACCGCTCGGCGACACCATGAAGGAGGGCACCCGCGCGATGCTGGACAACGCGCCGGACGCCTTCCGGGCCATGGTGGAACTGAGCAAGTCGCGCGAGGAGTACGCGTTCGGGAAGGGGTTCGTCTTCGCCCGGCCGATCGACGACGACGAGCGTTACCACGTCGACGTGCGCCGGTGCTTCTACCACGACGTCCTGGTCGCCAACTCGGCGCCGGAACTGACCCCGGTCATGTGCGCGTTCGACGCCAACTGGATCGAGGCCATCGCCCCCGGCAGGCACGGCTTCCGGTTCGATCGCCGTACCACCATCGGAACGGGTGGCACGCACTGCCCGTTCCATTTCAGCCGGACCGGGGAAGCGGGCTGACGCCCTCGTAGTCGCGGTGTTCGGGGGCTCTTTCGCGGTCGTGACGGAGCCCCCACCCGCTCCACGACGCACGGGGCATCCCGTGTGGCGCCGGTAGTCGACCTCTCATGCCGCACCCGCTCCACGACACACGGGGCATCCCCTAACGGGCCGGGGCCTCCTTGCGGCGGCGTACCTTCTCTCCGGCGGGGAAGCGGGAGGCCACGGATCGGAGCGTGGTCAGCGTGGACGCGACCGGCTGCCCGACGAGCATTTCCTCAAGCGCGTTGTTCAGGCCGTCCTGGACCACCTGGACACGCTCGGCCAGCTGCGCGCCGTCCGCCGTGAGGGTCAGCGTGACGTGCCGTCTGTCGCTCGCGTCGGTCACCCGTTCGACGATCCCCGCGGTCACGAGCCGGTCCACCAACCTGCTCGGGTTGACTCCCGTCTCGCAGACGAGCAGCTCACCGAGCCCGGAGAGGGTGAGGGGGCCGCGATCGTCGAGGACGCTCACCACCTCCGCCTGGGACGGCGTGAGCCCGAGCGGGCGGAGCGCGGCGGCGAGCAGGCGGTTGCCCTCTCGCTGCACCGCCAGGACAAGGTAGCGGAACTCCTCGGCGTCCTTCATTCGTGCGGATCCCTTCTCCGCACCGTGCGGAAACTCTCCGGCGGAGCGCACCGTGGGTGCCACTCCGTACGTCCACGCGTGTGCATGTTACGACAGACGATGACGTGTCATCGGCCCGTCCGGTGACGGCCGCCCGCGACCTCGTCTCCCGAACGGCGGCCGTCACCACGCGGTGGTCCCGTTCCCGGCGCCGGGGGCCTCAAGGATGTCCTTCAGGACGTTGAGGTTCTTCGCGACGGCTCCGGCCATGCTCCGGGCCAGCAGGCCGCCCGGTACGCCCGGGGCCCCCGCTACGAGGTCGATCTCGTTGACCAGGTCCGTCGCGGTGGCGGATCCCTCAAGCGTGTAGATCGCGCGTCCCTGGAAGAGGCCGAAGCCGCCTTCTACCACGAGGCGGCGGTCGCGCTCGTACTCGATGATCTCAAGGCGCTCCCGCATGACCCGGGGAAGGCTGCGGGTCTGCTCGTAGACGGTCCCGAGACCGGCCGGGCCCGGTGTGAGCGGCCGTGTCTCGCGGATCGCGTAGTTCCAGGCGGGGAGGTTTCGCAGGTCCGCCAGATAGTCGAAGACCACACCGGCCGGACGCTCGACACGCAGGGCGTTGGTGAATTTCACGTTCTTTCGCCTCCTTGAGGACCTGAGGAAGTCGGTAAGCATCGTTCACTCCTTTTGATGAGTTCGTGGGTCGCGCCGGGCCGGTGACTCCCGGTCCTCACACGGCCCGTACGTGGCCGAGCGTCTCGGCGAGGCGACCGGCCGCCCCGGGGTCGTGCGCCGCCAGGACCTCCAGGCCGGGCATCGTGGCCCGCAGCGCGTTCACCTTGTTCACCGTGTCACGCATCTGCCGCTTGTCGCCGACCCCGGGCAGCTCACCGGCGGCCAGGAGGTTGGCGTCGTAGGTGAGATCGCCCACCAGGATCAGCGGCGCGCGTCCCGGACGGCGGATCAGCAGGGACAGCGATCCGGGCGTGTGCCCCGGAGTGGGCAGGAGCAGGAGGCTTCCGTCACCGAACAGGTCGTGGCCGGTGTCGAACGGCGCCACCGTCGGGTCCGCGAGCGGCTCGGGGGTGATCCGCTTCCAGTTCAGCCCCGGCAGGTCGATGTGCGACGGCATCAGGCCGCGCGCCTCCGGCAACGGCTTGCGCAGGGACTCCCACTCGTCGTGGCTGACGACGACGTCGGCGTGGCCGAGCAGCGGCAACCCGCCGATGTGGTCCTGGTGGAGGTGGGAGATCACCGCGGTGTCCACGTCGTCGACGGCGTACCCCAGCCTGGACAGACCGGCCGTGAGCGTCTCGTCCGGTTCGACGGAGAATTTCGCGAGACGTGAGTAGACCAGCCCGTTGAACCCTCCGGGGAAGTAGTCCGGATCGGTCACCGACGCGCGGTCCTGCCCGGTGTCGAAGAGCACCACGCCGTCGCGGTGCTCGATGACGTAGACGTTGATCGGCCGGGGAGCGGTCCACCGTGTCGAGGTGAACAGCCAGAAGTAGAGGTTCTTCCAGGTCGGACCGACGTGTTCGGGCCGGATGGCCACCGAGCCGGTGCTGAGGACGGACACACGCTTGATCGGATCTGCCGAGGTGTTCATGGGGGACCTTTCGCGAAGTTCTGTGTCGTGTCATTAAATTACACGACACATATATGGCCGTCAACGCCCCCCGCCGAACCGCCAGGACACCCGGCTTCGCTCCGTCGACGAGCGAGCCGGGAACACGGAAGGCGCCCCGGCCCTCACGGGCCGGGGCGCCTCGAAAGACGATCTAGCGCTGAGCCTCGATCATCCAGTGGTGCTTCTCCAGGTCCTGCGTGATCTCAATGAGGAGGTCCTGGGTGACCAGGTCGGGCTTCTCGGTGGCCTTGATGCGCTCGCGCATCCGGCGGACGATGGACCCGAGGATGTCCGTCATGGCGGCGACGACCTTGCCGTCGTTGATGTAGCCGCTCTCCAGCTGCGGCACCTCGGTGCTCTGCGCCAGCGTGGAGGACCTGCCGTCAGGGTTGCAGCCGAGGGCCACCGCGCGCTCGGCGACGGTGTCCGCGTGCTTCCTGGCCGACGAAACGATCTTGTCGAGCTGCAGGTGCAGTGAACGGAAGTTGTGACCGATCACGTTCCAGTGGGCCTGCTTGGTCAGGAGCGACAGGTCGAGCAGGTCGACGAGCGCGCCCTGGAGCACGTTGCCGACGACCTTCTTGTCTTCTGCCTTGAGTGGACTGGTGATCGCGGACATGGAATCTTCCCCCTGTTTCGAGCTTAGTTTCCCCTTTGCTACGAAATGTCCGTACCCACCTCCGCGCCCACCTATTCCGGTCATCATGTTGACACTGTCATGATGACAGTGTCACTATCGAGGCATGGAATGGACCATCGGTGAACTGGCTGAGCGGGCATCCGCGGCGCTGGCCCCCACCGCCCAGCTCAACGGGCGGGTCAGGGACATGCCCAACGAGCGCCTCATCCGCTGGTATTCGACGATCGGCCTCCTCGACCCTCCGCTGACCCGCCGAGGCCGCGTCGCCATGTACGGCAGGCGTCACCTGCTCCAGATCGTCGCCGTCAAGCGGCGCCAGTCCGACGGCCGGACCATCGCCGAGATCCAGGTCGAGCTGGCCGGGGCCACCGACCAGACCCTGGAGTCGATCGCCCGCCTCCCCGGACACACACCGGAACACGTGCCGGAGCACGCACCCGAGCACGCGCCGAAACCCCCGCCTCCCCCCGCGGCCCGGACCGGCTCCCCCGGTACGGCACGCCCGCGCTTCTGGGCCGGACCGCCCTCCCCCACAGGACCGCCTTCACAGGCGGGACCGGCGAAACCGATAGACCCGGCTGTACACCCGCTACCACCCCCCCGACCGGCCGCCACCCGGCCACCCACCCCGCCCGCTCCGGAGGCCGTGATCGTCCACGGCGTACGGCTGGCGAACGGCGTGACGCTGATGCTCGACACCGGCGGACACGCCCCCACATCCGACGACCTCGCCGAGATCGCCGCCGCCTCGGAGGGACTCCTGTCACTCCTCCGCGAACGCGGCCTCACACCTCCGGAAGGAATTCACGCATGATTACCTCGATCACCACGCTGCCGCCGGAGGAGTGCCACCCCGTCCCCGACGCCGGGCTGGGGGCGCTCACCACCGAGCGCGGCAACCTGCCGCTGGAAAGTGTGGACGTGACCGCCGCCGTGTCCGGCCTGAGTGCCGGGGTCGAGGTGGTCCAGGGCTTCCGCAACCCGCACGACGTGGCCCTTGAGGCGACGTACGTCTTCCCGCTGCCCGACCGGGCCGCTGTGACCGCCTTCAGGATGGAGGCCGACGGCCGGGTCGTCGAGGGCGTCCTCAAGGAGCGCGGCCAGGCCAGGGCCGACTACGACCAGGCGATCTCCGAGGGCAAGCGGGCCGCGATCGCCGAGGAGGACCGGCCGGACGTCTTCACCATGAGGGTCGGCAACATCGTGCCGGGCGAGCGGGTCACCGTGCACCTCACGCTGAACCAGCCGCTCCCGTACGAGGACGGCGCGGCCACCTTCCGCTTCCCGCTGGTCGTCGCGCCCCGCTACATCCCGGGCACCCCGCTGGACGGCGAGCGGGCGGGCGACGGGTGGGCCCCGGACACCGACGCGGTCCCCGACGCCTCCCGGATCACCCCGCCGGTGCTGCTGCCCGGCTTCCCCAACCCGGTCCGCCTGTCGCTGGCCGTCTCCGTCGACCCCGCAGGTCTGGAGCTGCGCGAGGCCCGTTCCAGCCTGCATGTGGTCCAGGAGGAGGGCGACGTGGTCCGCCTCCAGCCGGGTGAGCGGCTGGACCGCGACTTCATCCTGCGCCTGGCCTTCGACGCCTCCACCTCCCTCGCCCTCTCCCCCGACAAAAACGACGAGGACGACGAGAACGACGAGGGCACGTTCACGCTGACCGTCGTCCCCGAACCGGTCCCCGCGGGGACCGGGGCCAAGGACGTGGTGCTGGTCCTCGACCGTTCGGGCAGCATGACCGGCTGGAAGATGGTGGCCGCCCGGCGCGCCGCCGCGCGCATCGTCGACACGCTCACCTCCGGTGACCGGTTCGCGGTGCTCTCCTTCGACACCGTCGTGGAGTACCCGGAGGGGCTCGGCGAGGGGCTGTCCGAGGCGTCCGACCGCAACCGCTACCGGGCCGTGGAGCACCTGGCCAGGCTGGAGGCGCGCGGCGGCACCGAGATGCTGTCCCCGCTGGAGCGGGCCGCCGCGCTGCTCGCCGACTCCGCCAGGGACCGGGTACTGGTCCTCGTCACCGACGGGCAGGTCGGCAACGAGGACCAGATCCTGGAACGGACCGGTGCCGGGCTGGCCGGGGTGCGGGTGCACACCGTCGGCATCGACAGGGCGGTCAACGCCGGTTTCCTGGGCAGGCTGGCCGGGCTGGGAGGGGGCAGGTGCGAGCTGGTCGAGTCCGAGGACCGGCTGGACGAGGCGATGGAGCACATCCACCGCAGGATCGGCGCTCCCCTGGTCACCGACCTGTCCCTCAAGGCTGACGGGCTCGACCTGGTCGCCGAGACGGTCAGCCACCTCGGCTCGATCTACTCGGGCGTCCCGCTCACCGTGCTCGGCCGCTACCGTGGCACCGCCAAGGGAGCGCTGACCGTACGGGGCCTGGGCGCCGACGGCTCGCCGTGGGAGCGGAGGGTCACCGCGTCCGTGGTGGACAATCCGGCCGTACGGGCGATCTGGGCGCGGGCGCGGCTGCGGGCGCTGGAGGACCGCTACGCGGCCGGTGACCGGTCGCTGGAGGCCGAGATCGTCGAGACCTCGCTCAGGTACGGGGTGCTCTGCCGGTTCACCGCCTTCGTCGCGGTCGACACGCGGGTGGTCGCCGAGGGCGGTCCCGGACACCGGGTGATCCAGCCGGTGGAGCTGCCCAGCGGCTGGGAGAGCCCGGTCACCGCCGCGCCGATGATGCTCACCTCGATGGCCTTCGGGAGCGCGGCCCCGAGCCCGCCGCCCATGGGACCGCCCGGGATGGCCCCTCCCGGCGCCGCGCCGAAGTTCGCGGCGAGCCCGATGGGCGGTGGCATGTCCCAGGAGTCGGCGGCCGGAGGCTTCGACGACCGCGCCCGGATGCTGCCCCGTCCCGTACCCGCGGGAGCTCCCCCGAGGCAGAGCGCGCCGCGGGCCAGGCCGCAGGACCCGCCGAGGGAACAGCTCGCGGAGGAGCTGAGGCTGCTGCGCGCCGCGGAGTCCCTGCCCGCCGCCGAACGGCTGCGCCTGCTGGAGGACCTGGGCAGCCGCCTCGCGGCCCTGGTCGTCTACCTCGGCGGCCACGCGGAACTGGCCGCCCTCGCGGGCGAGCTGCAGGCGGGCGGGGACGTGGACGTCCTGTGGCGGCGGGCTGTGGAGGTCCTGGAGTCCCTGGCGGGGCCCGCCAAGCGGCGCCCGTTCTGGAAGCGGTGATCTCCTCGGTCCCACCCCGGGCGGCGGTCCCACCTCAAGCAGCGGTCCCGCCCCGGGCAGCGGTCTCGCCCCGGGCGGTCCCGCCGCTCGGGGCGGAGGAGGCCGCGACCTGAGGCGACCGCCCCGGTGGTCTCGTGCCTGTTCGAACGGGCACGAGACCACCACCGGGCACGAACGCCGGGCCGGTTCCAAGGCTTTTACGGCTTGACGGTGACGGTTATCGTCGGCTCCGGCCGGACGGCCGCACCTGTTCGGTCCGGCCTGACGGTGACGGTCCTCGTCGGCGTCGGCTTCGGCTTCGGCCGAACAGCCGTACCCGGTCGGTTCGGCTCGACGGTGACAGTCCCCGTCGGCTCCGGCTCCGGTCGTACCGCCGTACCCGTCCGACCATCCGGCTCGACAGTCACAGTCCTCGTCGGCGTCGGCTTCGGCCGAACAGGCGTACCCGGTCGGTTCGGCTCGACGGTGACGGTCCTCGTGGGCTCCGGCCGTGGGGTCGCGACCACCCGGTCGTAGACCCCGACCTCCCAGCGTCCCGGCCGCCGCCCGAGTTCGGCGGCCACCCGTTCGATGACCCCGGGCCGGAGCAACTCCGCCGTCAGGTACTTGCCGTCACACAGGCCCAGCTCTTTCCTCACCACCTTGCACTTCTCGTACCCGACACCGGCGGGCCCGGGAGGACCGATCGGTGTGTCGCCGGGCAGGACCCAGATCTTGAGATCCTGGGGCCGCTCCAACCAGCCGGAGGGCATCGACTGCCTGTCGTAGAAGTGTTCCGTGCCGTCCTTTCCGCAGCCGCCGACCGAACCGCCTCCGCTGCCCATCCGGACCATCACCACCAACGCCTTCGGGTCGGCGCACACGACCCTGTACGAGGTGTGGACGCTCAACGGCTGGAACGTGACCGTCACACCGGCGGGCACGGTCGCGGAACCGTACGACTTGATCAGAGGGGCGTCCAGGACGTTCCTGGGGGGCAGGGCGGACGACGGTGAGATCCTCGCCGCCGTCGGCGGCTCCTTCTCCGTCGGCTCCGCGTCCCTCCAGAGCCCCTGGACCGGGAAGGCCACGGCGGCCACGGCGGCTCCCGCCAGCGCCATGCCCGCCATGCCCGCCACGGTCCTGCGCCGCTTGATGCGACGGCCACGCCGTACGATCTCCCGCACGTCGGGGGGACCCTCGGAGACGCGCTCGGCCAGCACCGCGCGCAGCTCGTCCTCGGTATGGATCATCGTCTCGCTCCCGTCATCTGGATCTCCGAATGGACGCGAAGCCGTTTCAGCGCCCGGCCGAGCTGGGTCTTCACCGTGCCGAGCGAGCAGCCGAGCACGTCGGCGCACTGCGGGAGGGTGAGTTCCTCGAAGTAGTGCAGGACGATGACCGCGCGCTGCCGCCTCGACAGGCCGCCGATCGCCTCCCGGAGCACCTGGCGGCTGCCGACCTCGGCGGTGAAGTCCCGCGGGTCGGCGCGTTCGGGAAGGTGCTCGGCGGGCACCTCGTCGCGCCACTTCCTGCGCCACCAGGAGGCGTGGGTGTTGACGATGATCCGGTGCACGTACGGGTCGGGATCGCCCTCGATCCGCCGCCACGCCACCCACGCCTTCGCGAGCGCCGTCTGCACGAGGTCCTCGGCCGTCGCCCTGTTCCCCGTGAGCAGATACGCCGTATGTCGGAGCCGCTCGTAACGCGTCGCCACATAACCGTCGAACCCGTCGTCCATTCGCGATCTCCGTCCTGAAGCCTCACAGACATCTACTCGGCGGCGAGCCGGTTCGGACGACAGCCGGAGGTGACGAGTGAGTCTCCGGGCGCCGTTTCGCGGAAGCGAGGCGAAGAGCGCGACGTCCCTCTCCGGAAACGAACCTCGCCTGGGCGTGGCTCACAGTACGCAACGAAGATGCCCGCGAGACCGATATGGGACAGCGCGGAGCAGAGGGCGGGAAGAGCGGGGTTCCAACCCCGGCCGCGCCACATAAAGTAGCGGGATGGTGATTCTGGACGGCGGCCTGGCCACCCATTTGGAGGAGCTGGGCGCGGACCTGCGAGACGATCTCTGGTCGGCGAAACTCCTGCTGGAGAACCCCTCCGTGATCCGGCAGGCGCATCTCGACTACTTCGCCGCGGGCGCCGAGGTGGCGATAACGGCGAGTTACCAGGCGAGCATCCCCGCGTTCGTACGGCGAGGTCTGAGCCCCGCCGAGGCCGAGGACCTCATCCTGCTCTCGGTGCACCTGGCCGCCCAGGCCAGGGACACCCACGGCTCGGGCACCGTGGCCGCCAGCGTCGGCCCGTACGGCGCCTACATGGCCAACGGCGCCGAGTACACCGGCGACTACGACCTCGACGAGGACGGCCTGACCGACTGGCACCGCGACCGCTGGCACATCCTGGCCGACAGCGAGGCCGACCTGATGGCCTGCGAGACCATCCCGTCCTACAGCGAGGCCAGGGCGCTGCGGCGGCTGCTCGCCGAGACGCCGGGAATGCGGGCGTGGGTGAGCTTCTCCTGCCGGGACGGCGAGCACATCAACGACGGCACCCCGCTCAAGATGGCGGCCGGTCTGTTCGCCGGGAACCCCCAGGTGATAGCGATCGGCGTCAACTGCACGGCACCGCGCCACGTGCTCAGCCTGATCTCGCAGATCAAGGGCAAGCCCACCATGGTCTACCCCAACTCCGGCGAGGTCTGGGACTCGGCGAACCGGCGCTGGCTCGGGCTGGCCGACCCGGTGGAGTTCGGAGAGGCCGCGGCCGGGTGGACCGCCGCGGGCTCCGCCTTCGTCGGCGGCTGCTGCCGTACCACCCCGGAGCACATCCGCCAGATCCGCGCCCACCTCACCGGTTCGGGCGCCCCCTGAGGCCCTGACCGGCCACCACACGTCCCCTGCCCGTAGCCGCCGGATCCCCCTGCCGCACCTCTCGGGGGAATCCGGCGCCGGACGCCCTTCCCCGGCGACGTCCGCCTCACCCTTCGCCGGGAAGCGTCTCCGCGCCGGGGCGAGGTTCGTAGCGCTCCAGGTGCTGGGTACGCCGGACCAGGGCGCGCAGGTCGGTGAGGGTTCCCGAGACGACCCCGTCCGCTCTGGCCTGGACCAGGACGTTGCCGATCGAGGTGGCCTCGACGGGTCCCGCGACCACGGGGAGGCCGCAGGCGTCGGCGGTGAGCTGGCAGAGCAGCGCGTTGCGCGAGCCTCCCCCGACGATGTGGATCGTGTCCACCGCCCGGCCGGTGAGCCGCCGGGCGTCCTCGATCGCCGCCCGGTGGGCCAGCGCCAGGGAGTCGATCACGCAGCGGACGATCTGGGCACGGGTCTCCGGTACGGGCCGTCCGGTACGGCGGCAGAAGTCGGCGATGCGTCCGGGCATGTCACCGGGCGTGTGGAAGATCGGGTCGTCGGCGTCCACGACCGACCGGAACGGCTCCTCCCGGGCGGCCCGCCGGAGCACCTCCTCCAGATCGACCAGCCCTCCCGGCACCTCGGCGGGCGACTCCGTGGACGGCTCCGCGCCGGGTGGGGGCTTCTCCGACTCCCAAGTACGGACGCACTCCTGCAGGAGCCACAGCCCTGTGACGTTGCGGAGGTAGCGCACGGTGCCGTCGATGCCCGCCTCGTTGGTGAAGTTGGCCCGCCGCCCCTCCTCGCCGATCATGGGCTGCTCCAGCTCGACGCCGACCAGTGACCAGGTACCGCAGGAGATGTAGGCGAACCGCTCGCTCCCCGCGGGAACCGCCGCCACCGCGGAGGCGGTGTCGTGGGAGCCGACCGCGATGACCCGGGTGTCCGGGGAGAGCCCGACCTCGCCCGCCACCTCCGGCGTCAGCGGGCCGATCACCTCGCCGGGACGCCGGATCGGCGGCAGAACCCCGGCCGGGGAACCGAGGCCACCCGCCAGCACGGCGTCCCACTCGCGGGTCCTGGCGTCGAGCAGCTGGGTGGTGGAGGCGTTTGTCAGCTCCGCGCCGATCTCCCCGGTCAGCCAGTACGCGATCAGGTCGGGAATGAGCAGCAGCGTCGAGGCCGAGGCCAGCCGGGGCTCGGCGGCGAGCTGGTGGATGGTGTTGAACGGCTGGCGGGCGATGCCCGTGCGGGCGTACAACTCCTCGAAGGGGACCTGGCTGGCCGCCTTCCCGGTGCGGGCGTCGCGGTAGTGGACGGGATTGCCGAGCAGCGCGCCGTCGCCGTCCAGGAGCCCGTAGTCGACGGCCCAGGAGTCGATCCCGATGCCGTCGACGGGGCCCGCCGCGCGCAGGCCGTCCAGCACGCCCCGGTAGATCCGCAGGATGTCCCAGTAGAGCGTGCCACCGGCCCGGACGGGCACGTTCGCGAAACGGTGCACCTCGCGCAGTTCCAGGATGTCCGGCCCGATCTCGGCGACGACCACCCGGCCGCTCGACGCGCCAAGGTCGACCGCGGCGTACCGCCCGATCCGCCCGGTCCCCCCGGTCCGCCCAGCCTGCGCGGCTTGCCCGGCGTGTGCGATCCGCTCACTCCGCGCGGACTGTCCAGACTGCACGGACTGTCCAGGCCGCGCGGCTCCTCCACCTCGCGCGGCCTGCCCGCCCCGCGCGGACCGTCCAGGCCGCGCGGTCCCTCCGGTCCCCGGTGCCGACTGCATGCGAGCCCCTCTCAGGAAGCGGGAATCAAGTATCGGGGACCGGAGGGGCCGCCCGATGAACCAGGCAGGGAAGCGGGGTCAGCGCAGGAAGGCCGCCGCGACGCCCGCGTCGACCGGGATGTGCAGCCCGGTGGTCTGGGTGAGCTGGGTCAGCTGGAAGACCGCTCCCGCCACGTGCTCGGGCAGCACCTCGCGCTTGAGCAGGGTGCGCTGCGCGTAGTACTCGCCCAGCTTCTCCTCCGCCACCCCGTACACCGCCGCCCGGTTGGCCCCCCACCCCGAGGCGAAGATGCCGGACCCGCGTACCACCCCGTCGGGGTTGACCCCGTTGACGCGGATCCCGTACCCGCCGAGCTCGGCCGCGAGCAGCCGTACCTGGTGCGCCTGGTCGGCCTTGGCCGCCCCGTAGGCCACGTTGTTGGGCCCCGCGAACACCGCGTTCTTGGAGGAGATGTACACGATCTCCCCGCCCATCTCCTGGACGATCATCACCCGGGCGCTCTCCCGCGAGACCAGGAACGACCCGCGGGCCATCACGTCGTGCTGCAGGTCCCAGTCGGCCGCGGAGGTCTCCAGCAGCGAGCGCGACAGCGACAGGCCCGCGTTGTTGACCACCAGGTCCACCCCGCCGAACGCCAGCACCGCCTCCCGGATCGCGGCGACCACCTGCGCCTCGTCGGTGACGTCCACCTCGACCGCGACCGCGACGTCCTCCGGCCGGTACGCCCTCGCGCCCAGTTCGGCGGCGACCTCGCGGGCGGTGCCGAGGTCGCGGTCGGCCACCACCACGCACGCGCCCTCGGCGGCCAGCCTGCGCGCGGTCGCCGCCCCGATGCCCGAGCCGCCGCCGGTCACCACGGCCACCCGCGTCGCCAGCGGGCGCGCGGGCGGCATCCGGCGCAGCTTGGCCTCCTCCAGCTCCCAGTACTCGATCCGGAACTTCTCGCTCTCCTCGATCGGCGCGTACGAGGAGAGCGCCTCGGCGCCGCGCATCACGTTGATCGCGTTGACGTAGAACTCCCCGGCCACCCGCGCGGTCTGCTTGTCCCTGCCGAAGGAGAACATGCCCACGCCCGGCACCAGCACGATCGCCGGGTCGGCCCCCCGCATCGCGGGCGAGCCCTCCACGGCGTGCCGCAGGTAGTAGGCCGCGTACCGCTCGCGGTAGTCGGCGTGCAGTTCCCGCAGCCGGGCGACCACGTCCTCGACCGGCGCGGTGGCGGGCAGGTCCATCACCAGCGGGGCCACCTTGGTCCGCAGGAAGTGGTCGGGGCACGAGGTGCCCAGCGCCGCCAGCTCGGGGTGGCGCTCGCGCGACAGGAAGTCCAATACCTCGCCGGTGGCGGTGTAGTGGCCGACCTGCGGGGCGTCGGTGGAGGCCAGGCCCCGCACCACGGGGAACAGCGCCGCCGCCCGCGCGGCCCGCGCCTCCTCCTCCAGCGGCTCGTACCCGGCGAGCACCGGCCCGAACGGCTCCGCCCGGCCGTGCTCGGCGATGTACGCCTCCGCGGTGCGGATGATCTCCAGTGAGGCGGCCTCGCAGGCGGCCGAGGTGTCACCCCAGGCGGTGACGCCGTGCCCGCCCAGGACGCAGCCGATCGCCCGGGGGTTGCCCGCCCTGATCGCCGCGATGTCCAGCCCCAGCTGGAAGCCCGGCCGCCGCCAGGGCACCCACACGACCCGGTCCCCGAAGATCCGCGCCGTCAGCGCCTCGCCGTCGGCGGCGGTGGCGATCGCGATCCCCGCGTCGGGATGCAGGTGGTCCACGTGCGCCGCGTCCACCAGGCCGTGCATCGCGGTGTCGATCGACGGCGCGGCGCCGCCCGTGCCGAAGGCGCAGAAGTCGAACGCCGCGACCATCTCGTCCTCGCGCTCGACCCCGGGGTACACCCCCGTCAGCGCCCGCAGCCGGTCCAGCCGCAGCACCGCCAGGCCGCGCTCGGCCAGGGTGCCCAGGTCTCCGCCCGACCCCTTCACCCACATCACCTCGGCCGGAGTCCCGGTCACGGGGTCGGTCGCCGTCCCCTTGGCCGAGGTGTTGCCCCCCGCGAAGTTGGTGTTCCGCGGATCGGCGCCCAGCGCGTGCGACCGCTGCAGGAGTTCCTCGACCGGCGACGTCATGGCACCTCTCCGCTCACTTGTTCACCCGTTACCTCCCGCGGACACCCGGCGGAGCCCTCGTGGGAGATCCGGGCGCGGCGGAGTGGATCTTCTTAAAAACGTTTTAACAGCGAGGAGAAAGCTATGCGACACGTACGGCACTGTCAACGCCGTCGGACCGGATCGCGGGCCGAAAGCCGTCAGGCGGGCCGAAAGTACCGGCACCGACTGGCGGTCCATCGGTTGTTACGTTTTAATCAGTGCACATGAGTTCGGTGAGCATAAAGGAAGTCGCGACACGGGCCGGGGTGTCCCCCGGAACGGTCTCCAACGTGCTCAACCGCCCGGAGAAGGTCGCCGAGGCCACGCGGGTCCGGGTCGAGGAGGCCATCCGCGACCTCGGGTTCGTCCGGCACGGCTCCGCCTCCAGCCTGCGGGCCGGGCACAGCCGCACCGTCGGCCTGTCGGTCATCGACATCGGCAACCCCTTCTTCACCGACGTGGCGGCGGGGGTCGAGGAGGTGGCCAGCGAGCGCGGGTACGCGGTGATCCTGGGCAACTCCTCGGGCGACCGGCTCAAGGAGGAGCGCAACCTGCTGGTCTTCGCCGAGCAACGGGTCCGCGGGGTGCTCATCACGCCCGCCGGGGCGAACCTGGCCAAACTCGACCAGCTCAAGGAGCGCGGCATCAGCGTGGTGCTGGTCGACCACCCCGCCGAACGCGCCGACCAGTGCTCGGTGGCGGTCAACGACATCACCGGCGGCTCGCTGGCGGTCTCCCACCTGCTGTCCAGCGGGGCCGAGCGGATCGCCTACGTCACCGGCCCCCTCACCATCCGCCAGTGCGCCGACCGCCTGATCGGCGCGGAGCGGGCGCTGGCCGCGGCGGGCCGCGACCCCGGGGAGACCCTGGAGGAGATCGCGATGAGCGCGATGAACGCCAGGTCGGGACAGCAGGCGGCGGAGAAGATGATCGCCGGGGGGCGGCTGCCCGACGCCGTGTTCTGCGCGAACGACCTGCTGGCCCTGGGCATGCTGCGCGGGCTGCTCCAGGCGGGCCTGCGGGTCCCCCAGGACGTCTCCCTCATCGGCTACGACGACATCGACTTCGCCTCCGCGTCGGCGGTCTCGCTCAGCTCCGTCCGGCAGCCGACCCACCGGCTGGGCCGGGTCGCCACCGAGCTGCTGCTGGACGAGTGCGACAACCCCGGGTCGCACGCCCATCAGCAGGTCATGTTCCAGCCCGAGCTGGTCGTCCGCGAGTCGACCCGCCGAGCCCCCTGAGCGCCCTGTTTCAGGACACCTGTCTCAGGGACGCCTGCGCGCCTCCTTGGCGGCCTGCCTCGCGGTCTCCTTCGCCTCCTTGGCAGCACGGGCGGCTTCGACCTTGGCGCTCGCGGCGTATTTGTCGACGTACTCCTGGCCGGAGAGCTCCATCAGCGCATACATGATCTCGTCGGTGACGGCGCGCAGGACGAGGCGGTCCTCCTCCATCCCGTAGTAGCGGGTGAAGTCGAGCGGCTTGCCGAACTTCACCCCGGGGCGGATGCCCAGCTTGGGCAGGACGCTGCCCGGGGGCATCATCTCGAAGGTGTTGACCATCGCCCACGGGATGACCGGCACGCGCGACTCCAGCGCCAGGCGGGCCACACCGGTCTTGCCCTTGTAGAGGCGGCCGTCGTGCGAGCGCGTCCCCTCGGGGTAGATGGCGAGCACGTGCCCCTCGTCGAGGATGCGCTTGCCGGTGCGCAGCGCCGCCTCGCTGGCCTTGCCGCCCGAACGGTCGATGGGGACGGTGCCGACGCCGCTGAAGAAGGCCTTGCTCATCAGTCCCTTGAGACCCCGGCCGGTGAAGTAGTCGGACTTACCGAGAGAGATCACCTTGCGCCGCAGGAACAGCGCCCCGAAGAAGTGGTCGGCGAACGACAGGTGGTTTCCGGCCAGGATTACCGGCCCTTGCTTCGGCACGTTCCCCACGCCCTCCACCCAGGGGCGGAAAATCAGATGGAGTAGGGGCGAGAGGATGGCCTTGACCACCCAGTAGAACACTCGATGCTCCTTCGATCGACAGGCGGGGACCTGGAGTTATCCTCCCACTTCCGATCCCGGCCACCTACCCCACCGAACCACCCAAATCGACCTCTCGCAAAACATGTCCCAGTCGTGCGACGATCAGGCGAACCTTACTAGGAGCCGCGATGCCAGTCATGCCCGGTGCGGAGGCGTACCACCATGCGGGGGGACAGATCGGCGTCCTGCTCTGTCACGGTTTCACCGGATCACCGCAGTCGTTGCGCCCCTGGGGCGAATACCTGGCGGCGGCGGGTGTGACGGTGGCGCTGCCGAGGCTGCCCGGCCACGGCACCACCTGGCGGGAGATGGCCCGCACCCGCTGGGAAGACTGGTACGCCGAACTGGACAAGGCCCTGGCGGACCTGCGCGGCAACTGCGCCGAGGTCTTCGTCATGGGCCTGTCGCTCGGCGGGTGCATGGCACTGCGGCTGGCCGAGGTGCACGGCGACGGGATCAGGGGGGTGGTGGTCGTCAACCCCTCGATCGTCAACGACGCCCCGCTGCTCAGGCTGGCGCCCCTGCTCAAGTTCGTGATCGCGTCGGTGCCCGGCGTCGCCGGGGACATCAAGAAGGAGGGGGCGTCCGAGCTCGGCTACACGCGTACGCCGGTCAAGGCCGCGGCCACCCTCCTGCGGCTGTGGTCGCTGACCCGGTCGGAGCTGAGTAAGATCACCCAACCCGTCCTGGTTTTCCACAGTCCACAGGATCATGTTGTGAAACCGGAGAGTGTGCGTATTCTGCGTGAGAGGCTGACCGGGGGGAATCTGAATGTGGTGGAACTCGCCGACAGCTACCACGTCGCGACGCTCGACAACGATGCCGATCGGATCTTTGCGGGGAGCCTGGAGTTCATCACCTCGAACGCGTCTGTACCCTTGCAGAGAGACTGATCGCGAGCGGGGGATGCGCGGTCTCCGGAAGAAAGTGATCGGCCGATGAACAACGGGCCCAACTAGGTGACACCTCAAAGCGATGAGGACGAGGTCTGGCGTCAGATCGTCGCGTCCTTCAACGACACCGCCGAGCGCGACTCGGCAGATCAGCCGTGGCCGGACAGTGAGAACCTCCCGGCCGAGCCTCCGCGACGGGTGATCAAACAGTCGGACGAGGAAGACCTCCTGCGTGAGGACGACCCCGCCGACGAGGCCGAATCCGGCACGGAACAGTCCGACGGCGAGGACGAAGAGGGGCACTACGTGCCTCCGCCCCCGCCTCCCCTGCCCAAGACGGACGCCACCACCAAGATCGCATGGCTCGCGCTGTTCGGCGGCCCCGCCTACCTGCTGCTGAGCGCCGCGCTCAACTGGAACCTCCAGGGGTGGATGCTCTTCACCGCGGTCGCCGCGTTCATCGGCGGTTTCGTGGCGCTGGTGGTCCGCATGGGTGACGGCCCGCCCAACGACTCAGGCTGGGACGACGGCGCGGTCATCTGAGCGGTTGAACGTTTCGTCTTCGAGTGTTCCGTTTGTGAGCGTTCCGTCCAACCGCGCGTCGTTCAACTGCGCGTCGTCCACCCGGGCGTTGTCCAACTGCGCGTCGTTTAACCGTGTGTCGTCCAACCGCGCATGCCCACCCGGGCGGGTCCTCTCGCGGGCATTCTGGGCAGGACATCGGGGCGTCGGCCGCGCCCGTCCGGGTGGGTCGTCGCCGACCGCCGGGCACGACCGTTCCGGGGTTACGGCTTGGTGCGCTCCGGGGTGCCGAAGCGCTCGATCACGTCGGTGTACTTGCCGGAGGCGTCGACCACGTGGCCGACGGTCCACACGGTGTCGGTGCCCGGCAGGTAGGCCACCGACTGGAGCCTCACCGTCCGGGGGGCGGCGGTCTCCGGACCGCGCAGCGCCTTGATCGTGCGCCCGTCGTATCGGAGCAGGAAGGCCTCGCCCGGCCGCTCCAGATCGACCCCGGAGATCCAGAAGTGGCCCTTGCGGTCACCCGTCACCCCGTACAGGCGGACGTCGCCGTCGGGGAGGGACACCCGGGACCACTTCTTGCCGTTCCACGACAGGGCCAGCGGGACGATCCCGCCGTCCTCCCGGTAGACGCCGCCGACGGCGAGGGCCCGCTTGGGCCCGTCGAGGTGGACGTCACGCAGGTAGCCGCCGGGAATCTCCGGGGCCTTGTGGGTCTTCCAGCGCCCGCCGGACTGCCTCATGATCAGCGGCTTGCCCCCGGTGTCGCCCACCGCCCACCCGTCGCTCTTGCCCGACAGCGCCACCCCGTACAGCGCGCCCCTGTCGGGCAGCTGGGTGAGCTTCCACTTCGAGCCGGTGCCGGTCACGACCATGGGCAGCTTGTCGCGGCGCCCGACGGCGACCACCCGGCCGGGAACGGCCGCCACCCCGCCCAGCCAGTCGCCCGAGTGCAGTTTGTCGACGATGACCCTGTCGAAGGACGCCCCGTCTCCCCTCGCGAGGTAGGGGAGGCCGTCGTGACCCTCGCCGACGGCCCACAGCTCGGTCGCCGAGGCCGCCGCGACGGAACGCAGGGGTCCGGCGCCGGTCGGGTCGTTGCGGATGCCGACCTCGTTCCAGGAGGTGCCGTCCCAGTGGGTGATCGCGCCGCGGCTCTGCCAGACGTCCCAGACGCTCTGCTGGCCGACCGCCCAGACGCTCGTGGCCGAGACCCCCGCCACGTCGGACAGCGACCCGTCGCTGCTCAGGCCCGCGCTGACCGGAGCCTGCCAGGCCTCGGCCGCGGGCGGGCTGACGGGATCGGCGTGGGCTGGGAACGTTTGCGAGGACAGCAGGAGCAGGCCTCCCGCGCAGAGAACCAGCGCACGCCGCGGAAGGCGACGGGTCATGTTTCAAATGGTACGGGGCTCGTCCGCTCCCCGCATGCCGGTCTCCCCACTTGAGCGGCGCGATCTGGAAAGACGCCCTGCCCTCGTCACGGAAACGCCCGTCCTCCCGGCTCTCCCGGCGCCCCGGGGAGGCCCGGGCCGGGCTCCTCCGGCGTGGCGCCCGGGTGACCACCGGTGCCGGACGATCTTGCCGGGGCCGTACCGGAGAGGGGATTCGAACAGTCGCCGGACCCCCGCGTCCCGGAGCCGGTGTCCACGGCGGGATCCGGACGGTCGCCGGTCTCGGGGCGCGGGTGGTCCAGCTCGGCGATCACCGGCAGGTGGTCGGTGGCGGCCACCAGGTCGGCGGGGTCGGCGTCGGCCCCGCCGCAGGAGACCACGGAGAGACCCTCCATCGCGAAGATCGCGTCGATCCGCTGGTGCGGGCCCCTGGCCGGGAAGGTGAAGCCGTCGCCGCGTGGCGAGACCGGGTAGCAGTCGGTCAGCCGCTCGGCGAGGTGCCGCCAGCTCGGCTGTCCTGACTGCTCGTTGATGTCCCCGGCCAGCACCGGCAGCGCGTCGAACCGGTCGGCCACCTCTCGCAGGAACCTCACCGCCTCGTCCGCGTGACGGCGCCGGGCGGTCTCGTCGAGGTCCAGGTGGATGGAGCCGACGGCGACCCGCCGTCCCCCCGACTCCACCACGGCGACCGCGATGGCACGCCGTTCCAGGGGGAAGAAGGACTCCAGGAGACGGCCCTCCCCGTGCAGCAGCCGCACCCCGGGGCCGGTCAGCACGGCGACCCCGCCCCTGCGGCGGCCCGCGGCCACGGCCAGCCCGCCGAAGGCGGCCAGCCGCCTTCGCCTGCGACGCCAGCACAGGAACCGGGGGGCCTCCTGCACACAGAGCACGTCGGCGCGGAGCGCGGCGACCACCCGCCCCAGCGCCGGGACGTCATCCTTCATGGAGCGCACGTTGTAGCTGGCGATCCTGAGCACCACGGCCACCTCACTTCGCGACGCGTGCGGCGAGGATAACCGCGCTCCACCGGACGTACCAGCCGCCCGCCCCGATCGGCATACGGGCGGCCGGTACGAATCCAGAAGTGATCGGCACGCGCGGGTGAGAGCCGCCGCGTCAGCGTCTGCGGGCGAGATCCGCGGCGCCCACCAGGCCCGCCGAGGCGCCGAGTTCGGCACAGCGGATGTCGGCCAGCGGGCGGTGCCCCCGGCCGCTCAGGTGGGTGTTGTAGAACTCGCGGGTCTCGTCGATCCACAGGTCGGCGGCCCGCGAGACGCCGCCGCCGAGGACGAAGCAGCCCGGGTCGAGGACGGCGGCGAGGTCGGCCAGGCCCTGGCCGATCCAGCGGGCCATCGAGGAGAACGCGGCCAGCGCGGCCGGGTCGCCCTGCCTGGCGGCCTCGGTGACCTCCTGGCCCTCGATCTCCTCTGGTGTCCCTCCGGCGATCTCCAGGAGCTTGACGGCCTTGTCCGGCTCGGCCTCGGCGATCCTCCTGGCCTCGCTGACCAGGGCGTTCCCGCTGGCGTACTGCTCCCAGCAGCCGAGGTTGCCGCACCCGCACAGACGCCCGCCGGGGACCGCCTGCATGTGGCCGAGCTCGGCACCCATGCCCCAGCGGCCGCGATAGAGGGACCCGTCGAGCACGATGCCGCCGCCGATGCCCGTACCGACGGTCACGCACACCAGGTGGGTCTCGCCGCGACCGGCACCGAACCTGGCCTCGCCCCAGGCCATCGCGTTGGCGTCGTTCTCCACCACGACGGGAAGGCCGACCATGTCGGAGACCTTCCGCTGCAGGGGCTCCTCACGCCAGGCGAGGTTGGGGGCGAAACGGACAATGGACCTGGTCTCGTCGACGAATCCGGCCGCGCCGAGACCGACGGCCTCGATCTCCCGGCCCTTGGAGAGCTCCAGGATCACGTCACCGATCGTGTGGGCGACCTGGTCCGGATTCTCCGCCGGGGTGGGCCGCAACACATGCTCGATGATCTGGCCGTCCTCGTCGACGACTCCCGCCGCGACCTTCGTACCGCCGATGTCCACACCGATGGTCAGCGCCATTGTCCATTCATCCTCTCCCCCTGGGCTCACCCCAGGTCGATGTGCTCCACGGGGGTGTCTCCTCGCTCGCGCTCCCGGTCCCGCTGTGCGGGCGCGGGCTTGGCGAGTCCGTCGACGGCCGACTTGAAGGCGGCGAACAGCTCGGTGCCCGCCTGCATGAGGTGGTCGGTGACGGCACCGCCCGACTCACGCTGTGCGGCCATCGCGCGGCAGACGGGGCAGGCCCGGCAGATGTACTCCTCATGCTGCTCCGAGACCGCCTCCTCCCACACGTCCCGCTCTCTTCTTCCTCGCCCGCCACCGGAGAGCGCGCTGCCGAACCCGGTCATCGTGCCCTTGATCAGGTTCTTGCGGAGTTCCCTGGTGGCTTTCTGCTGCAGCGTGCCGAAGAGCTTGAACGCCTCCTCGGCGGCGGTGCCCAGCGGGTCCTTGCCGGTCTGGGAACGCTCGTCGCGCGCCCGCTCCCCGGCCGTGGCGTCCTTACCCCGCCCGGCGGGCTCAACCCGCTCGGCGCGGTTGGCAGGCTCGACCCGGTCGGCGGGCTCGGCGGGCCGGGCCCACGGGGTCCATCCGGCCGCCCGCTCCTCGCGCCTGACCCGCTCGGCGCGCTCGAACCACTCGGCGCGCGCGTCGCGCTCGGCGGCAGGAGTACGCCCGGCGGACGAGCCCTGGCCGGAACCCGGAGTCTCAGCGGCAGGCGAGGTCTCGCTGGAGCCCGGGGGCTCAATGACAGGCGTGGTCTCATCGGAACCCGGGGTCTCAACGACAGGCGAGGTCTCGTCGGAGCCCGGGGCCCGCTTGGTACGCGAGCCCCGGCCGGAGCCCGGAGTCCGCCCGGCAGGCGAGGTCTTCGGGGCCTGCTTGGAGCCCGGGGTGGTCGAGGCGGAGGTCACGGCCTCCACCTCGACCACCTCCACCCGCTCGACCCGCGCGGGCTCCTCGACGATCTCCACCCGCTCAACCCGCACAGCGGACTCGACGGACTCGACGGACTTGGACGATCCGGTACGCCCGCCCTTCGGGGACTTCCCGGCCGGCTCCGCGCTCCGGCTCCGCTGGGCCGTCTTCCCGGTGCTCCGGCTCTTCTGAACCTTGGCGGCGCCCTCGGCGCCGCCGACGATCCCGGTGCCCTCGGCGATCCCGGTGCCCGCGACGTCTCCGGCCTCGGGCGCCGGTGTCACGGCAGCGGCGGCGGTCTTCCGAGGCTTCCTCGGCGCGCGCGGCTTCGGGGTCTTCTCTGCGTCGTTCGTGTTATCGGTCATCAGGCCCTCCCGATTCGAACCGTACCCGGAGAAACCCGTCTCGGAGCGCGGCGTCCCGCACCGGCCTGCGGGCCAGGGCGGCGGGCAGGGCCAGGACACGGCGGTAGGAACCGGCGTTGACGATCAGCTCGTCGCCCTTGCGCGCCAGATCGACCTCGTCCTTGTCCGCGAGCGGCAGGGCCAGGATCAGCTCGCCCTCGGCGGTGATCCGCAGCGGCGGGTCGACGGAGGGCGGGGCGAAGGGGTCGTCCTTGCCGTACATGACCTCGGCGACGTCGGTGAGGGCGTCGAGGCCGACGGGCTCGGCCTCCAGGTACGGTACGACGCGCACGGGCAGCGGCGCGAAGGACTCCTCGACCTCGGCCAGGTGGCGGGCCTGGGCCCGTACCCACTTCTGCCGCCACGGGTCGGCGCCCTCGGAGGGGAAGACGCGGTTGGCGATCACCGCGTCCACCCGGTAGCCGTACAGGCTGAGGGAGGTCAGCGTGCGCCGGGCCTCGGCGAGCACGACGGCCTCGGGGGTGAGCACCAGCCTGACGCTCGCGTCGGGTCCGGTGAGCAGCTCGCGCACCTCCATCAGGCCCCGGTGGAGCCGCTCTCCCGCGCCGATCACGTGATCTTCCGGCACGCTGACCTGCGCCAGGCGGCGGACCAGCGGGGAGAGGGTGCTCAGCAGCCGCCTGCCGATGGGCAGCAGCCGGTTCACGTGCCAGTCGAGGGCCTCGGGCAGGGCGAGCAGCCGGAGCGTCTCGGCGGTCGGGGCGCAGTCGATGACGATGACGTCCCACAGCCCGGTGCGTGCCTGCTCGCGTAGTTCGAGGAGCGCGATGATCTCCTCGGCGCCGGGCAGCACCGTGATCTCCTCGGCGGTCACCTCGTCGAGGCCGAGTTCGGCGAAGACGCCCCTGGCATAGTCGCGCAGCTCACCCCACTGGCGTTCGAGCGCCCTCTGGGTGTCGACCTGGTAGAGGGAGAGGCCGGGCGCGATCTCCGTGGGCTCCCCGCCCGCCCGTACGCCGAGGGCGTCGGCCAGCGAGTGGGCGGTGTCGGTGGAGACCACCAGGGTCTTGAGCCCGGACCGGGCGGCGAGCGCGGCCGTGGCGGCGGCGACGGTCGTCTTGCCGACGCCGCCCTTGCCGGTGAAGAGCAGGACCCTGCTCACGCCGCCTCCCGGCGGGGCGGCGCGGGGCTCCGCTCCGCGACCGCGCCGTGCCGCGCGCCCCGCCCCATCATGGGGTCTCGACGCGCTTCTTCAGCCCCTTCAGGGCGGTGTCGATGATGACCTTCTCCGCCTTCCGCTTGATCATGCCGATCATCGGGACCTTGAGATCGACGGCGAGCTCGTACGTCACCTCGGTGCCGCCGCCCGCGTCGGCAAGACGATAGCTCCCGGTGAGCCCGGAGACCATCTTTCCCGCCTCGGCGATGTTCCAGTCGACGGACTCGTCGCCGTGCCAGGTGTAGCGGAGGGTGTATTCGTCGCTGATCACGCCCGCGTCGAGGACGAAGCGGACCGTGGCGGGCCGTCCGTCCTCCCCCGTGGAGAGGACGCGCGCGGCCTTCACCTGACCTGCCCACTCCGGGTACGAGGGGAAGTCGGCGATGACCGTCATGATGGTCGACCGGTCCGCGCCGATCTTGATGCTGGAGGTGGTGCGATCAGCCATGGGGCAACCGTACTGCTTCACGATCGTCCGCGTACGTCCGGCGGGGCCCGGCGTGGCCGCCGCACTGGCAGGAAGCGGCGCGACGGGGCGGACACCCGCGCGACCGCCGCTCCGGTGACGGGAAACGCCCCGGGCGCGGCTACCACTCCAGGACGTAGGGGACGCCTCTGTTCCGGAAGTGCCCCACGTTGAGGCATTCGGTCCTGCCGATCCGGGTGCGGGCGGCGAGGGGCTGGTGCACGTGGCCGAACAGGGCGTAGCGCGGCTGGGTCCGCTTGATCGCCTCCAGGGTGGCCTCGCTGCCCCGCTCGAAGCGCCGGGCGACCACGTCGTAGAGCAGTTCGGGGATCGCGGGAGGGATGTGGCAGCAGAGCACGTCGACCTCGCCGACGGCCTCGACCTTGCGGGCGAACTCCTCGTCGTCGATCTCGTACGGGGTGCGGTACTGGGTGCGCAGCCCGCCCCCGACGAAGCCGAACCGCAGGCCGCCGATCTCCACGACCTCGCCGTCGAGCACCCGGTGCCCCTCGCGGACGTACTCGGGCCAGTAGGCAGGGAGGTCCACGTTGCCGTAGGTGATGTACGCGGGGGTCGGCATCGCGGCGAAGATCTCGCCGTACTGCCGCCGTACGGAGCGCTCGATGTGGTCGCGGGGGTCGCCCTCCAGCGAGGCCCACAGCGCGGAGGACATGGCCCGCGCCTCGTCGAACCGCCTGGCCGTCCGCAGCGCGATGAACTCCCCCGCCCGCTCGGCCCCGAAGAGCTCGGCGAAGATGCCCTGGGAGTGGTCGTCGTAGTCGACGAACAGGATCAGGTCACCCAGGCAGATCAGCGCGTCGGCGCCGTCTCCCGCGCGGGCCAGTGCGTCGGCTCTTCCATGAACATCACTGACGACATGAACCCGCATGTCAGACATCCTAACCACCAACGAATACGGCCATATGTGATGAACCTCGCAGGGCGTGGGCGTGACAGGGAGGCGCACGGCGCGGCCGACGGCCCAGGGTGACGGTCCTTGCTACGGTGAAAACACTCTTGATAACGCCTGGGTGACGAATTTATCCATGCGTAACTTATCGCGATAACTTCCAGGCAGCCCATCGATCGTGCGTCTCCAGGAGTGACCCGTGCGCGAGTACAGCGTCCCCGTGCTGGTGGATGTCCCCGCCTCCGCCAACCTCACCGACACGGTGTTCCGGCGCGCGGAGGAGGGGCCCGACGTCGTCGCCCTGCGCCGCAAGGTCGGCGACGACTGGGCCGCCGTCACCGCCCGCGAGTTCCGCGACCAGGTCGCCGGGGTGGCCAAGGGCCTGATCGCGGCGGGGGTGGAGCCCGGCGACCGGGTGGCCCTGATGTCGCGCACCCGCTACGAGTGGACCGTGATCGACTACGCGATCTGGGCCGCCGGGGCGGTCAGCGTGCCGATCTACGAGTCCTCCTCGGCCGACCAGGCCGCCTGGATCATCTCCGACAGCGGCGCGAAGGCCGTGTTCGTCGAGCTGGAGTCGCACGAGGAGACCGTCCGGGAGGACGCGTCCGGCCTGCCCGGCCTCAAGAACGTCTGGCGCATCGAGGGCGGCGCCCTGGACGAGCTCACCGCGCTCGGCGCCGAGGTCGCCGACAGTACGCTCGACGAGCGCAGGACCGGGCGCGGCATCGCCGACCTGGCGACCATCGTCTACACCTCGGGCACCACCGGCAGGCCCAAGGGCTGCAGCCTCACCCACGACAACCTGCTGTTCACCGCGAAGAACGTCGCGAACGGCCCGCTGGAGCGCCTGTTCACCGTGAACGAGAGGGCGGCGCTGCTCTTCCTGCCGCTCGCGCACGTCTTCGCCCGCATCATCGAGATCGTGCTGATCGAGACGGGCACGATCCTCGCGCACACCCCCAACATGAAGAACGTCGCCCCCGACCTGCAGGCCTTCAAGCCCACGTTCCTGCTGGGCGTGCCCCGCGTGTTCGAGAAGGTCTACAACGGCGCCGAGCAGAAGGCGACCGCCGAGGGCAAGGGGAAGATCTTCCACGCTGCGGCCGACACCGCCGTCGCCTGGAGCAGGGCTGAGGCGGCGGGCGGCGCGGGGCTGGGCCTCAAGCTCAAGCACGCCCTGTTCGACAAGCTCGTCTACGGCAAGATCCGCGCCGCGACCGGAGGCAGGCTGACGACGGCGGTGTCCGGCGGTTCCGCTCTGGGCGAGCGGCTCGGCCACTTCTTCCGCGGCGTGGGCATCGAGACCCTGGAGGGCTGGGGCCTCACCGAGACCTCCGCGCCGTCCTCGGTCAACATGCCGGGGGCCAACAAGGTCGGCACCGTCGGCAAGCCGTTCCCCGGCGTCACCATCGGCATCGGCGAGGACGGCGAGGTGCTCGTCAAGGGCCGCCACGTCTTCCGGGGGTACTGGAACAACGACGAGGCCACCGCCGAGGCGATCGACGCGGACGGCTGGTTCCACACCGGCGACATCGGCGAGCTCGACAAGGACGGCTACCTCCGCATCACCGGGCGCAAGAAGGAGATCATCGTCACCGCCGCGGGCAAGAACGTCGCCCCGGCCCCGATGGAGGACCACATCCGCGCCCACCCGCTGATCAGCCAGGCGATGGTGGTCGGCGACGACAGGCCGTTCGTCGCGGCGCTCGTCACGCTCGACATCGAGGCCCTGGAGCAGTGGAAGGCCGCCAACGGCAGGGCGGGGGCGAGCCTCACCGAGCTCAGCACCGACCCGGCGATCGTCGCCGAGGTGCAGAAGGCGGTGGACGGCGCCAACAGGTTCGTCTCCAAGGCCGAGCAGATCAAGAAGTTCTCCGTCCTCGACATCGACATCAGCGAGGAGAGCGGGCACCTCACCCCGACCTTGAAGATCAAGCGCAACATCGTGATGCGCGACTTCGCCAAGCAGGTCGACGCCCTCTACGGCTGAGAGGCTCTCGCGGGCTCCAGGTCGCACCTGGAGCCCGCGGGTCTCCGCACGTCTCCGCGAGCTTCCTCGACTCTCCCCGACGGTCGGAACCGGCGCCGTCTTCCGGCACCGGACGCCCACGGGACCCCCTCGGGTCTCCCCGCGATGAACGGGAACCGGACACCGTCTCCCGGCTTCGGACGCGCTTGAAGGCCCCCTCGGGGCTCCGGACGCGCCCAAAAGCTCTCCGCGACGCACAACACAGGGCCGGGCGTACGGCTACGGGGTCTCCGCGGGTTCGAGGAGGCGGGCGAAGCGGGAGGCGGCGAGGTCCCAGCTCCACTCCCGCGCCGCCCACTCGCGCCCGCGTTCCCCCATGGCGCGCGCCCCCGCCGGGTCCTTGAGCAGGCCGACCAGGGCCGCCTCGACCTCGCCGAGGCGGGTGCCGTCGACGACCAGGCCGGTCTCCCCGCGCAGCACGGCGTCGGGGGCGCCGCCCGAGGAACCGGCCACCACGGGCAGGCCGCTGGCGGAGGCCTCCAGGTAGACGATGCCGAGTCCCTCCACGTCGACGCCGCCCAGGCGGGTGCGGCACGGCATGGCGAACACGTCGCCCGCCGCGAGGTAGCCGGGCAGTTCCGCCTCGGACACGGGGCCGATGATCCTGACCGAGGCGCCCATCGGCCGGGCCAGCCGCTCCAGGGTGCCGCGGTACGGGCCCCCGCCGACGATCAGGAGCACCGCGCCGGGCACGTCCCTGATCACGCCGGGCCAGGCCCGCAGGAGCGTGTCCTGGCCCTTGCGCGGTACCAGCCTGGACAGGCAGACCACCACCGGCCGCTCTCCCAGGCCGAGTTCCGTGCGCACCCGCCCTCCCCCGGCCCCCGGGTGGAACACCTCGGTGTCGACGCCGGGCGCGAGCCGCACCAGCTTGTCCTCGGGGATCACCCGGGCCAGCCGCCGCCGGGTGTACTCCCCCAGGTAGGTGACCACGTCGGCGTTCGCCCCGATCCTGGCGAGCACCCGGCGACCGGCCGGGATCCCGGCCCAGCCCGCCTCGTGGCCGTGGGTGACCATGACGACGCGGCGGGCCCCGGCCTCGCGCATCCTGGGCGCGATCAGCCCGAGCGGCGCCGCCGCCCCGAAGACCACGGTGTCGCATCCGAACGCGGCGACCAGCCCGGCGGCCCGGCGGGCGACGGCGGGCGTGGGCAGCATCAGCGAGGTGGGGTGCCGGACGACGGGGTACGGCTGGCGCAGGTCGAAGGCCGCGCTGCCGGCCCACCGGGGGGCGTAGACGACGACGGAGCCGGGCGGGCGGCGGGCGATGAGGCCGTACACGAACGACTGGATCCCTCCCGCGCGGGGCGGGAAGTCGTTCGTGACGACCAGCGTGCGGTTCACGGCTCGGGGAGGCCGTTCAGCCCGGCCCAGGAGCGTGCCATGGCGATGCGCTGCGGTGCCGTGGGATGCGATGCATAAAGCACATATTCAACTAAATCAGGCGATAAATCCGAAATATTAGTAACTGACAGTCGTTTCTGCATGGCCACGAACGTCGCCGGGTCCCTGGTCAGGTCCAGCGCGTGCACGTCCGCACGGGCCTCGATATGCCTGCTCACCAGGTTCTGGGCCGGTCCCGACAGGACCGTGGCCAGGCTCAGCAGTCCCATGACCAGCCCCACCGCCCCCGGGTCGCCGAGCGAGGTGATCCCCGCCCTGCGCCGCACGCCCCCCGCCGAGGTCACCAGGTAGAGCAGGCACGCCCCGAACGCCGCGCCCAGGCCGCCGACGAGCGTGCCCCACAGCACGTCGTCCGCCTTGGCGTGGCCCAGCTCGTGCGCGACCACCAGCTCGACCTCGTCGGCGGGCGCGCGGAGCAGCGTGTCGTAGACCACGATCCTGCGGGTCGCGCCGAACCCGGAGACGTACGCGTTGAGCGCGGTGGTCCGCCGGGAGGCGTCGGCGACGAGCACGTTCTCGACCGGCACTCCGTCCCTGGCCGCCATGGCGAGCAGGTCGTCGCGGAGCTTCCCGGCCTCCAGCGGCCTGAAGTCGTTGAAGACCGGCTCGATGAGCACCGGGTAGGCGAAGGAGGCGGCCACGGTCAGGACGAACGCCCCGGCCGCCGCGGGGATCCACCAGCGCCGGTAGCGCCGCGCCAGGCCGATCACCGCCACCACCATGATCGCGGTCAGCCCGGTGCCGATGCCGGTGCTCTTGGCCCGGTCGGCCGCCCACGACGGCCAGGTCTGGGTGGACAGCCCGAAGTCGCGCAGGTAGCTCTCCGACCACATCCCCAGGGGCCAGCGCAGGATCGCCACGGCCACCGAGAACGCCAGCACGCCGAGCAGCGCCCGCAGCCACCACGGCCCCGGCAGCCGGGCGGCGAGCCGCGCGCCCAGCGGGGTGGCGATCAGCACCCCCGCCACGACCAGCGTCAGGCCGAGCGACAGGTAGCCGGGGAGACTGACCAGCGCGTCGAACGTCCCGGCCCTGGCGATCTGCTCGGGGGTGAAGTCGCGGGCCGGATCGGGGGCGACGGCCGGAGCCCCCTCGGACAGCGTCCTCCAGGGCGTGGTGAACGCCACGACCGCGAGCGTGGCCACCCCCAGGCCCGCCGTCGCCCACCCCGCCGTCCGCACGCCCGAGGACGCGTCCGTCGTGCTCAGCGTCACGTGAGTTCCTTCCTGAGGTAGTCGCGCCAGGCTCCGGTGAACTCGGCCACCGGCAGTCCGAGCGCGCTCCCGACATCGCTACCGTAGAGCCTCACCAGCGCCTTCTCCCCGAAGCGCTCCGCGACGAACCGGCAGGCGAGCCACGCCTCCTCGTACGCCTGCGCGAGCCTCGGCGCGCCGGGGGCGAAGTCGGCCGGGCCGGGGAGGCCGCCGGGCAGGACGCCCGAGCGCACCTCGGCGGCCAGTTCCGCGGCGGCCGTGCGCACCGCGAGGCCGGAGTCGCGGTAGCCCGCGTAGTCGGCGAAGCCCTCCGACAGCCACATCGGCACCCGGCCGCCCCGGGTCGCCCCGGTGGCCACGTGGGCGAGCTCGTGGGTGATCACCACGTCCCTGCCGGTCGCGGTGAGCCTGGCGTATCCCGACGGCAGGACGATCACCCGGTCCGCGGTCGCCATCGCGGCCAGGCCATGGGTGCTCCCGGCCCCGGCGAGCGCCGCGGCCTCGGCGTCGGTGGCGGGGAAGAGGACCACCGCGTCGACCGGCCCCCAGAGCTTCGCGATCGTCGCGCGGGCCCGGTCGGCCCTGGCCGCCAGGTCCCGCAGGACGGCGGCCTCGACGCCGTGGCCGATCACGAGGGAGTGCTCGCCCCGGACGGTGACGGCGGCGCCCGGCCACAGGCCGCGCGGGCTCCCGGGGGCGTACGGGACGCGCCGGAGGGTCCGGGCGTCGTACGGGGGAGGGTGGCGGGGGGCGCGCGGGAGCGGGGCGGCTCCGGCCAGGAGGGGGCCCGTCCCGGCCAGCGGGGCGGCGCTCATCAGCGCCAGCATCCCGGCGAGCACGGCGCGGCGCCCTTTCTGGACGGACACGAGCCGATGGTACTCGACCGGCGTGGAGCGGCCCCGGCCCTCCTGGTGGGGGGCCGGGGCCGCTGTTCCGTGCTCGGGCGCGTGCTTCTGACACACGCCCGGACGCGGGCTCGGGCGCCGTGTTCAGGCCTCGTACTCGAGGTACTCGGTTGCCGTGTTCAGGCGCGGGTCTCGGGTTCCGCGCTCGGCGCGGGTCCCGGGGTCCGTGCCCGGACGCGGGCTCAGGTTCCGGGCCGTACCGCTCCGGCGAAGGAGGACCTGTAGTAGCCCGCCAGCCTCACGATACGAACCGTCTTGCCGCTGCTCGGCGAGTGGACCATCCTGCCCTTGCCGACGTACATGCCGACGTGGCCCTTCCCGCTGAAGAACAGCAGGTCACCGGGGAGCAGCTTGCTCCACGAGACCTTCTTCCTGATCGACCGGTACTGGCTGTGCGTGATCCTGGGGAGGGACACGCCCGCCTTGCGCCAGGCGTATCTGACGAGCCCCGAGCAGTCGAACGCTCCGGGACCGGAGGCTCCCCACCGGTACGGATCGCCGATCTGCTTCCTGGCCGCCGAGACCGCCTTGCCCGCCCGGACCTTCTGCAGTGCCGCCTTGCTCAGCTTGACCTTGCCCTTGGCCTTGACCTTGGCCTTCGCCGTGGTCGTGCCCTGGGCGGCCTGAGTGGCGGTCTCCTTGGTACGTTCCGCTTTCTCCGAAACCCAGGTCGTGCTGTTGGTCAGGATCTCGGAGGGACCGTCCGCCGTCGCCCGCGCCGCCGTGGATCCGAGGGTGACCGCTCCGGCTGAGGCGGTCAACGTGAGGGCGATACCGCCGATGGAAAGGCGGAAAAGGCGCGACAAACGGGGGTTGTGCAGGGTGGTAGACAGGATTTCTCCTTGGGACTTCCACTGATGCCTACCGGGTTAGCTGACGGGTTCGGGCTTGGAAGATGCCCTACGGCACAAATGTGCAGATTCACCCCTGGCCACGCTGTGCTGGGCCTCTGGGTCCCCGGTTCCATGCCTCCTGGCTGCGTGGATTCGGCGGGCCGCCGTGACGAGCCCTGCCCCCGGGTGGGGGCACGGCGGCCGGTTGGATTTCTATAAGGGACACCGGCCCGAAGACCGACATTCTTCGCGACGGCGTGGCTTGACGTCGCGACGCCAGGAAGTTACCCCGATCTCCAACTTTCGGCAAAGCATTCGTCAAAATCGGAAGATCGAACAGCCCTCTTGATCTTCCTGTTACCCCTGCTTGATGGCTATTTATGCTATTGAGATATGACTCTCGTCACATCCTTGGTATCGAACCCGACAAATCACGATTTTGTAATATTCATCACACTTGCCGTGATCTAGGTTTAATCCTGGTGAATGGACCGCTCCAGGGTGCTCTCGGCGCCCGGCGCACGCGTGGGCGCCGTAGATCGACTCCCGAGAGTCCACTCCGGCGAGCACAGGGGTTATGTTCCTGTTTGAGGCATTTCGGGTGATGCATCACCCAAGGGGGCGATAGCAATGTCGAACCGCCTGTTCCAGGACAGACACCACGCGGGCCGGGTGCTCGCGGATCTCCTCGGGAAGTACCGGGACCGGCCCGGCGTCGTCGTCCTGGGACTGCCCCGGGGCGGCGTGCCGGTGGCGTACGAGATCGCGGTGGCCCTGCGCGTCCCGCTCGACGTCTTCCTCGTCCGCAAGCTCGGCGCCCCGGGAAGGGAGGAGCTCGCGATGGGGGCGATCTCCAGTGGCGGGGTGACCGTCCTCAACGAGGGCGTCGTCAGGGGCCTCGGCGTCCCACCGGAGACCGTCCGGCGGATCGCCCGGCGCGAGGGACGGGAGCTGCTCCGGCGCGAGCGGGCCTACCGCGAGGGGCGCCCGCCGCCGGACCTCGCGGGCAGGACCGTCATCGTGGTGGACGACGGCCTCGCGACGGGGGCGAGCATGCGCGCCGCCCTCCAGGCCCTGAGCCGTTCCCGGCCCGCCAGGACCGTCGTCGCCGTACCCGCCGCGCCCAGGTCCACCCGCCGGGACCTCGCCGCCCTGGTGGACGAGGTCGTCTGCGCCACCACGCCCTCGCCCTTCCTCGCGGTCGGGCAGTCGTACCTGGACTTCACCCAGACGACGGATGAGGAGGTACGCGACCTCCTCCGCGCCGCGCCGGGTCCGGGCGCCGCCACGGTCAGGGGCGGACGGCTCCGACGATCCGGCGGCCGTAGGCGGACAGCGGGACGACCTTGACGACGTCACCGGTCTGCGGGGCGTGCACGATCTGGCCGTTGCCCGCGTACATGCTGACGTGGCCGAGACCCTCGCTGAAGATGAGGTCGCCGGGCTGGAGCTCGTTCAGCGAGACCTTGCGGCTCGCGCCCCAGCTCCACTGCTCCCAGGTCGTACGAGGAAGGGTGACTCCCCCGCTGCGCCAGGCCCCCTGGACCAGGCCGGAGCAGTCCCAGCCGCTGGGGCCCGTGCCGCCGTACCGGTAGGGCTTGCCGACCTGGGCGAAGGCGAACTGCAGGGCGGCGCGGGCGTTGCCCGAGGCCGAACCGTTGTACTGGATCCCGGCGCTCTCGGGGTTGCCCGTCTTGAAGACGTTGAGCTCGCGCAGGATCTTCGTCTGGGCCCTGACCATCTTGTCGGCCTTGGACTTCTCCTTGGCCAGGTCGTCACGCGTCTCGTCGGCCTCGGCCAGGGCCTTCTTCGCCTCGTCCCGGCTGGTCCGCAGCGTCTTGGTGGCCTCGTCGAAGGCGCTCAGGGACTGGGCGCGGGAGGTGGACATCTGGTCGGCGGCGGCCAGGCCGCTCAGCAGGGCACCGGGGTCGGTCTGGTAGATCATGCCCTCCCAGCCGTTGATCACCCCGACCTGGTAGGTGCTGACGGCCATCGTGACGAGTTCCTTGCGCAACCCGGCGACCTGCTCGTTCTGCCGGGTCAGGTCGCCGTTCAGCGTGCGGTACTTCTTCCTGGCCCGCTTCCACTTCTCCGAGGCCTGGTTGTACTTCTCGACCACCTGGTCGGCCTGCTCGTTGAGCTTCTCCAGCTTCTTCTTGGCCTGGGCGAGTGTCGGCTTCGGCTCTGCGAACGCTCCGCTCACCGGCAGCATCAGCAGCGCGAGAGCGAGCCCTGCCGCCACCGGCATCCGAATCAGTCCAACCGGCAAACCCGCCACGGCCACGTCAACGCCTCCCGAATGCCTGCACCAGACCTGCGGCGAATAGTACAGAAAAAGTAATGACTGCCTCACCTTTTCGCCGGGTTTGCCCCTTACCTATAGGTAAACGCTTTACCCCCGGCTGGCGACGCCGTTCCTGCCGAACGACGGTGCCCGAGCCGCGGGGAGCGGTCTGGCCGGGACTTTCGGCCTCGCCGCCCGCGGGCGGCGAGGCCGAGGATCTTCGCGATACCGGCAGGCGGCGACGGCGCAGATCTTCGCGGTCGCCTCGCCCCGCCCGCAGGCAGCGGCGCAGACCTTGGCGGTCGTCACGCCCCACCCGCGGGCGACGGCGCAGATCTTCGCGCCCCGCCCGCGAGCAGCGACGTACGCCTTGGCGGGGTCGTCGCGCGCTACCCGCGGGTGGCGACTCGCGCTATCCGCAGGTGGCGACGGTGCAGATCTTCGCGGTCATCTTCCTGGCGTCGCGCAGCTGGTCGGTCCAGTCGCCCTTCGCGGGCTTGGAGTATTCACCGGCCCAGAGATAGACCAGGACGGCGTTGCCCTTCCTGACCAGCACGCTCCGGTCGCCGCCCACCCCGGCCTTCTTCCCGTAGTAGACCTGGCCGGAGATCCTCAGCGCCTCGTCGCCGAGCCCGGTCAGGCGCGCGGAGGCGTAGCGGTAACGGGAGCTCGCGTCGCCCCTGGCCCCGCACCTGGCCAGTGCGTCGCGCACCTGGGCGACGGCCGAGACGGCCGAGGCCCGCGAACCGTACAGGATCACCTGCTCGACCTTCATGAAGTCCGGCACGCCGGTGAAGGTCACCGTCCGCGCGGCCACGCGGCCGGTCGCGGCCAGCGTGCTCCGGTCACACGGGTTGACGGCCAGCCTCGCCTTCGCCGAGTTGACGACCTTCCAGTTGGTCTCGGGGTCGTTGTCCTTCTTTGCGGCGTCCTTCTCGTACAGCAGAAAGCCCCTGGGGACGGCGGCCGTCGTGGCCGCCGCGGGGGTGGTGACGGTCGTTCCGGCGGCCACGACGGCGAGGGCGAGCGTTATGATCTTCTTCATCGAATCAAACCTCCTGGGTGATCCGATGCCTCACGACCCCGAAAGGTTTACGCGCGGCCCAGACGTCTGAGAAGAAGCACCGAGGGCACCGGCCTGGCGCCCATCCTGCGGACCGACTCGGCCACCTCGCGATCCGAGGAGACCACCGCGACCGCGCGCCCCGCGGGCTCGGCGCGGACCAGCTGGCGGATCAGGTCGTCGGCGATCTGGTTCGGGGCGCTGAACAGCACGCGCACCCCCCTGGGCGCCGACACCGGGACCGGGCCGTTCAGCTCGGCGCCGTCGAAGACGCACGTCAGCTCGGTACGGGTCTGCGCGTAGAGCGCGCCGAGGCCGGTGAGCAGGCGGCTGCGCTGGTCGGCCAGGGTGAACGTGCCGTAACCGGTCTTGGTCACGTTGTAGCCGTCGACGATCAGGTGGATCTGCGGCAGCGCGAGCAGCTGGTCGAGCAGGGCGGGGTCGTCGTCGGCGAGCGCCCGCGCGGGAACCGCCTGGACCCCCTGCCTGCCGGGCGCCACCGAGGCCACCGAGTCGGCGGGCCGGTGGATGCCCGAGGGCAGGGCGAGCTCCCTGCGCAGCCCTGCCGCGGCGTCCTGTAAGGCGTCGAGCAGCATCCGGACCTTGGTGTCCTCCACGCTGCGGCCCTCGCGGGCGGCCCTGCGCGTCGACTCCAGCTGGCGCTCGGCGTCGGCCAGCCGCTCGCGCAGGCGGCGCAGCTCGCTCTCCACCGTGCTCCCCGCCGAGAGCGCGGCGGACCTCGCCTCGTCGGCCACCTCCTGGGCCGCGGCGGCGCGCGCCTCGGCGGCCTTGGCCCGCTCGCGGGCGTCGTGCAGCCTGCGGCGCAGGTCGGAGACCTCCGAGCGCGAGGTCCTGAGCTGCTCGCGCAGCCGCTCGGACTCCTCCTTGGCCGTGGTCTTCTGGGTGGCCAGCTGCTCGCGCAGCCGGGAGACCGTCTGCTCCTGGGCGGAGCCCTCGGCCGCGGCGACCGACCGCTCCAGGTCGGCGCGGGCCACCTCCACCATGTCCGCCCAGCCAGGCGGCCGGGTCAGGTAGGCGGCGGCGGCCACCATGACGGGCTCGGCCGCGGGCGGGACCGTGCCCTCGGCGAGGCTCGCGACCAGCTCGGGCCAGCCCGCGGTCAGGGTCTCGGCGACCAGCTCGCGGAACTTCTTGTCGGTCTCCAGCTGCGCGGCGATCGGGGCGCCGCCCAGCCTGGCCCGCTTGCGGGGGTCGAACTTGGCGATCCCCTTCAGCGGCGGCGGCACCGAGGCCGCGGGCATCGAACCGAGAATCTGGGAGGCCAGCTCCACGACATGTAAGCGGACCTGCTCGGGTAACGGACGAGACAGGCCCTCTCCGGCTGAACTCATCACGGCCCCTACTCGGATCGGTCTTCAGTCAAGGGTACGGCTCCCGCACCCTGACCCCGACCTGACCGCAAGTCGACCGGCGGCCGACGAAGCCGTGAACGCTCTGTGGACAAGCGCTTGCTGCTGGGTTACGACTGTGCGGATCGCCTTGTGACGCACGCCACCCGGGAGAGCGCGATGGACGAGCCGACGAACAAGCCTACGGGCGAGCCGAAGGACGGGCCGACGGACAGGCACGGCGGGCACGACGGGCGGACCGAGGACATGCGGACTTCGACCCGCGACCTCGGGGAGTTACGGGAGCGGATGCGCCCGTGGCTCTCCGCGAGGGTGGGATCCCCCGTCACGCTCTCCCCGCTGTCCCGCCCCTCGGGCAACGGCCTGTCCAGCGAGACGCTGCTCTTCGACGCCTCCTGGACCTCCGCCGAGGGCGGGCACGCCATCTCGTGCGTCGCCAGGATGGCCCCGGCGAGCGAGGCGGTGCCGGTCTTCCCCGGCTACGACCTCGGCAGGCAGTTCGAGGTCATGCGGCTGGCGAGGGAACGCGCGGGCGTGCCCGCGCCCCGGCCCCTGTGGTATGAGCCCGACCCCGGGCCCCTGGGCGCCCCGTTCTTCGTGATGGAGCGGCTCACCGGTGACGTGCCGCCGGACGTGATGCCCTACACCTTCGGGAGCTGGCTGATGGACGCCTCCCCCGCCGACCGCGACCGGCTGCAGCGCGGCAGCGTCGGGATCCTGGCCGCGCTGCACGACACCCCGTTCACCGCCGGGGAGCTGCGCCCCCTGGAGGCCCCCGGGACGGGCGGGACGGCGCTGCGCAGGCACGTCGAGGACCAGCGGGCCTACTACGAGTGGGCGCACGGCTCCATGCCCGTCCCGCTGCTGGAGCGGGCGTTCGGCTGGCTGGAGGAGCACTGGCCGGCCGACCCGGGTCCCGACGTGCTGAACTGGGGTGACGCCCGCATCGGCAACGTGATGTACCGGGACTTCGCCCCGGTGGCGGTGCTCGACTGGGAGATGGCCGCGATCGCCCCCCGCGAGCTGGACATCTCCTGGATGATCTTCCTGCACGCCTTCTTCCAGGACATCGCCGAGGTCATGGAACTACCGGGGATGCCGGACTTCATGCGGCGCGAGGACGTCTGCCAGACGTACCACGAAATAACGGGATACAAGCCTCGGGACATGGAGTTCTACGAGACGTACGCCGCCCTCAGGCACGGCATCATCATGGCCCGCGTCGGGCACCGGCAGATCCACTTCGGCGAGCAGGCCATGCCCGGGGACCCCGACGACCTGGTGATGCACCGGGCCACCCTCGAACGGATGCTGGACGGAAGCTACTGGGACTGAGACGCCGGGAACCCCCGGGTTTTCCGGCGTCCGGCGCGTACCGGCCCGGGAAGGGGGCGGTGCGGTAAATGTCGGTCGAGGCTTCTAGGGTCGTGAATCGTGGACTACGCCGTGCAGGGAACACTCGACGAGCTGGGCACCCCGCTCAGCCAGATCACCTTCGTCGTGTTCGACCTGGAGACCACCGGTGTCTCGGCGGGCGAGCACGCGATCACCGAGATCGGGGCGGTCAAGGTCAGGGGTGGCGAGGTGCTCGGCGAGTTCGCCACCCTGGTCGACCCCGGCTCGCCGATCCCGCCGTTCATCTCGGTGCTGACCGGCATCACCGACAGCATGGTGGTGGCGGCGCCGAGGATCGAGTCGGTGCTGCCGTCCTTCCTGGAGTTCGCCGCGGGCTCCACCCTCGTGGCGCACAACGCGGGCTTCGACCTGGGGTTCGTCAGGGCGGCCTGCGCCGCGCACGGGTATCCCCCACCGGCCCACCAGGTGGTCGACACCGTCGACCTGGCCCGCAAGCTGCTCACCCGCGACGAGGCGCCCAACTGCAAGCTGTCCACGCTGGCCAGGATCTTCAGTGACACCGAACCCTGCCACCGGGCGCTCGCCGACGCGCGGGCCACCGTCGACGTGCTGCACGCCCTGATGGAGCGGGCGGGCTCCTTCGGGGTGCACACCCTGGAGGAGCTCAAGGGCTTCGTCCGCGCGCCCACCCCCGAGCAGCGCCGCAAGCGGCACCTGGCCGACTCGGTGCCCGCGGGCCCCGGCGTCTACGTGTTCGAGGACGAGGGCGGCGACCCCCTCTACGTCGGCAAGAGCACCAACCTGCGCAACCGCGTGCGCAGTTACTTCACCGCGAGCGAGACCAGGCCCCGCGTCCGCGAGATGATCGGCATCGCCGCGCGGGTCAGGTCCATCGCCTGCGCGACCTCACTGGAGGCCGAGGTCAGGGAGCTGCGGCTGATCGGCTCCGCCAAGCCCCGCTACAACCGCAGGTCGCGCTTCCCCGAGAAGATGTTCTGGCTCAAGCTGACCGACGAGCCGTTCCCCCGCCTGTCGGTCGTCCGCGAGGTCAAGGACGACGAGGCCTCCTACCTGGGCCCGTTCAACAGCGTCCGCGCCGCGGAGGACGCCCGCACGGCCCTGCACGAGACGGTCCCGCTGCGCCAGTGCACCGAGCGGATCACCCCGCGCACCAGGCGTTCCGCCTGCGCCCTCGCCGAGATCGGGAAGTGCGGGGCGCCGTGCGAGGGCCGCCAGAGCCCCGGCGAGTACGCCGTGCACGTCGTGGCGGCCCGCCGGGCGATGGAGCTGGACGCGGCCCCGGTCTTCTCCGCGATCGAGGCCAGGATGGAGCGCCTCGCCCTCGACCAGCGCTACGAGGAGGCCGCGGCCGACCGCGACCGGCTCGCCTCCTACGTCCGCACCTCGGCCCGCATGCAGCGGCTGCGGTCGCTGACCTCGATCTCCCAGATGGTCGCCGCCGCCCCCCTGCCGGGCGGCGGCTGGGAGATCCACGTCATCCGGTACGGACGGCTCGCCTCGGCCGGGGTGATGCCGAAGGGCGCCCACCCCACCCCGTTCGTCGAGGCGCTGACCGCCACCGCCGAGACGGTGCCGCCCGGCCCCGGCCCCGTCCACGCCGCCAGCGCCGAGGAGACCGAGTGCGTCCTGCGCTGGCTGGAGTCGCCGGGGGTGCGGCTGGTGCAGGTGGAGGGCACCTGGAGCCTGCCCGTGTCGGGCGCGGGGCGGCTCAAGGCCCGCATCGACCGCGCCTACCAGACGGCCGAGCCGCGCCGGGCGCGTGAGGGCCGCCCGCTGCGCTGACGGGCGCGCTGGTAGCTTCTGAGGCGGCAAACCGCACTCAACGAGGAGGAAGCTCGTGGTCACCGCGATCGTTCACATCAACGCCGAGGTGGACCGGATCCCCGAGGTCGCCCAGACGGTCGCCGAGATCGACGGGGTGAGCGAGGTCTACTCCATAACCGGCGAGTACGACCTGATGGCGATGGTCCGCGTCGCCTCCTACGAGGAGATCGCCGAGGTCGTCCCCGGCCGGATCAACAAGGTGGACGGGGTGCTGCACACCGAGACCCACGTCGCCTTCCGCGCCTACTCACGGCACGACCTGGACGCCGCCTTCTCGATCGGCCTCGGCGAGTCCGACTGACCCCTCTCCCGTACGGGCCGGGCCCGCGGGTCCGGCGGCCGTGAGGTCCCCCTCCCCCGCGCGGGCCGGGCCGGGGCGCGCGGCGGGGCCGGTGACGTCCTCCCCGCCCTCACCCGCGCCGGTGGGGCCCCGGCGCGGCACGGTGGCGTCCCACTCGCCCGTACGGTCGCCCACCTCGCCCGCGGTGGGCAGCCGCGCCCGCACCTCGAACCCCCCTCCGGGCAGGGTCCCGGCCGCCAGCGTCCCGCCGAACAGGGTGGCCCGCTCGCGCATGCCGAGCAGGCCGTGCCCCGCGGCGGCGGAGGGGGCGGTCCTGCCGTCGTCCCGTACGAGGACGTCGAGGAAGCCCGGCCGCCAGCGCAGCGTGACGCGGGCCGAGCGGGCACCGGCGTGCCGCAGGGTGTTGCCGAGCGCCTCCTGGACGATCCGGTAGGCCACCAGTTCGAGGGCGAGCCCGACCTCGGCGGGGCTGCCGTCCTCGACCACGTCCACCCGCAGGCCCTGTTCCCTGACCCCGGCGAGCAGGTCGCGGAGGTCGGACAGCCTGGGCTGGGGCGTCCTGCCGGTGGAGGGGCCGTCGAGGTCGAGCAGCGACAGGGTGCGCTGGAGCTCGACGAGTGCCTGGCGCCCCGACTCCTCGGCCACCCGCAGGGTCTCCCTGGCCCGCTCGGGATCCCTGTCCATGATCATCCGTCCGGCGCCCACCCCGAGCGTCATCATGCTGATCCCGTGGGCGACGACGTCGTGCAGCTCGCGGGCGATGCGCGCCCGCCTCTCGGCGAGCCGGGCACCGGCCAGCGCCTCCCCCTGGGAGGCGAACCTGGCCTCCCAGGACCTGAGCCTCAGCAGCAGGAGCCTGCGCTCCCACGCCAGGCTCGCCACGGCCACGCACAGTACGAGCACCGCGCACGACAGCAGGACGGGAAACGCCTGCTCGGTCAGGGGGTCAGCACTCAACATGGCCGCAATCTAGAGCGACTCCCCCGAGCGATACATCCCCTCCTGGGCGGATCTTCCATCCGCCCAGGAGCGGAGGACCTCCGGTGCCTGGACCTCCCCCGGCGGAGGTCAGGACGGCTTGAGCGCCCGGCTGACCTCGATCCAGCGGTCGAGGGTCTCGGCGGCGGCGCCGGAGTCGACGGCCCGCGTCGCGCGCTCGTACCCCGCGGCCAGCGCGGCGTTCAGGTCGTCACCGGCACCCGCGCCGGCACCGTCGCCCGCGCCGTCGAGGGCGACCAGCGCGGCGGCGGCGTTCAGCAGCACCGCGTCACGGACCGGCCCCGTCTTGCCGCCGACCAGGTCGCGGACGGCCTGGGCGTTGAACACCACGTCCCCCCCGCGCAGCGCGTCGGGCGCCGCCCTGGGGATGCCGAGGGCGGCCGGGTCGAAGACGACCTGCTCCAAGGCGCCCTGGCGCACCACCCAGACCGTGGAGGTCGTGGCGATGGTGAGCTCGTCCAGGCCGTCGTCGCCCCTGAAGACCAGGGCGGAGACCCCGCGCTCGGCGAAGACGCCCGCGACGACGGGGAGCATGGCCGCGTCGAAGATGCCGATCGCCTGGGCGGCGGGCCTGGCCGGGTTGGTCAGCGGGCCGAGGAAGTTGAAGATCGTGGGGACGCCGAGCTCCTTGCGCGTGGGACCCACGAAGCGCAGCGCCGGGTGGTAGACCGGCGCGAAGCAGAAGGCGATCCCGGCCTCCACGGCGACCCTGGCGGTGTCGGCCGGGGCCAGGTCGAGCACGATCCCGAGGTGCTCCAGGACGTCGGCGGCGCCGCAGGAGGACGAGGCGGCCCGGTTGCCGTGCTTGACGACCCTGGCCCCCGCGGCGGCGGCCACGATCGCGGCCATGGTCGAGACGTTGACGGTGTGGGCCCGGTCGCCGCCGGTGCCGACCACGTCGACGACGGGACCCTCGACCGACAGCGGGGTGGCCCGCTCCAGCATCGTGCGCGCCAGGCCGTTCACCTCCGCGACCGTCTCGCCCTTCGCCCTCATCGACACCGCGAAGCCCGCGATCTGGGCGGACGTGGCGGATCCTGACATGATCTGGTTCATCGCCCAGGCGGTCTCGTCGGCCGTCAGGTGCTCGCCCGCGATCAGGGCGGACAACAGCGCGGGCCAGGTGGTGCGCGCGTCCATGAAGGTCTCCAGGGGGGTTCCGGGGGGTCTACCGGGCGGACAGGCGAGTGGACAGGCGGCGGCGCATCAGGTCGGCGACGGTCTCGGCGAGGACGACCGGGTCGATCGGCTGCGGCACGACGGCCTCGGCGCGCGACCACTCGGCCAGCCAGCGGTCGTCGCGGCGGGCGATCAGCAGGCAGATCGGCGGGCAGTCGTGGACCTCGTCCTTGGCCTGGCGGGCCACGCCCATGCCACCCGCGGGCTGGGCCTCGGCGTCGAGCACGGCGACGTCGATCTCTCCGGAGTCGAAGTGCTGGATGACCTTGGCATGGGTGGCGCACTCCACGATCTCCACGAGGGGCACGTCTCCGGCGGGGCGGCGGCCGATCGCCTGCCGCACCTTCTCGCGGGTGCTCGCGTCGTCGCTGTAGACGAGGACCCTCATCTTGTCGTCGGTGCTCACGGTCGCGCTCACTATCCCTCGTCGATGTATGGTCACCTGGGATGCTACCGGTCGGCCGGTCCGGAGACCCAGGCCGGAGCCGGGGGCGAGCGAATTGCCCTATACGTCCACTTTGGGGGGACGTATGCACCCCCTATCGGGGGGTCGTGCGGCGACCCGAGCAGGAGAGCCGCAATAATGCTGCCCGTGGCGACAGCATCCGCAATTTCAACGACGACGACAGCACACTCGTCCCGCAGACCCGATCTGGTCAGCGTCGGGACGATCGTCTGGCTGTCCTCCGAGCTCATGTTCTTCGCGGCGCTGTTCGCGATGTACTTCACCATCCGGTCGGTGAGCATCGGCCAGGGACTGCCCTGGCCCGAGGCCCACCTGAACATCCCGTTCTCCCTGGCCAACACGATCATCCTGGTCCTGTCGAGTGTGACCTGCCAGCTGGGCGTGTGGGCGGCCGAGAAGGGGCAGGTCGCCAAGCTGCGCTTCTGGTACATCGTCAGCTTCCTGATGGGCGCCGTGTTCGTGGGCGGCCAGCTGTTCGAGTACAGCGAGCTGGTCCACGAGGGGCACACGCTGTCGCACTCCGCGTACGACTCCGTGTTCTACCTGACCACCGGCTTCCACGGCCTGCACGTGACGGGTGGACTGATCGCGTTCCTGTTCATGCTGGGACGCACGTACGCCGCGAAGCGCTTCACCCGTGAGCAGGCGACCAGCGCGATCGTCGTGTCCTACTACTGGCACTTCGTCGACGTGGTCTGGATCGGCCTTTTCGTAACCATCTATGGCATTCACTAAGGAATCGGGGATCTCTGTGAATAGGATCACCGCTGGGCGGCGGCATCCCCTCGCGAGATACGCCGTCCTGCTCCTGGCCCTGGGCCTGATCGGCGGGGTCTACACCGTCGCGCTCGCGATCTCACCCGGTCAGCAGGCCGACGCCTCCATCGCGTCCGGCAGGGCCGACGACGTGGCGGAGGGCAAGAAGCTCTTCGAGCAGAGCTGCTCCAGCTGCCACGGGCCCAACGCCGAGGGCACCGCCCAGGGTCCGACCCTGATCGGCGTCGGCGCCGCCTCCGTGGACTTCCAGGTCAGCAGCGGCCGCATGCCCCTGGCCAACCCCGGAGCGCAGGCGCCGCGCAAGCCCACGGCCCCCTGGGTCAACGACGACACCGTCCGGCAACTCGCCGCCTACGTGCAGTCGCTCGGCGGCGGCCCGACCGTCCCGACCGACGAGCAGGTCGACGCCGCCAAGGGCGACAAGTCCAAGGGCGGGGAGCTGTTCCGCGCGAACTGCATCCAGTGTCACAACTTCGTCGGCTCCGGCGGCGCCCTGACCCAGGGCAAGTACGCACCGCCGCTCCACGACGCCACCGAGAAGCAGATCTACGAGGCGATGATCACCGGCCCGCAGGCGATGCCGGTGTTCAACGACAGCATCATCACCCCCGAGCAGAAGCGGGACATGATCGCCTACATCGTGGGCGTGCGTGAGGAGCCCAACCCGGGCGGCGCCGGTCTCGGCCGCATCGGCCCGGTCACGGAGGGTCTGGTGGCCTGGGTCGTCGGGCTCAGCCTCCTCTCCCTGGCCGCCATCTGGATCACCGCGAAGAGGCGACAGGCCAAATGACTGACAACAATCACGACATCGAACAGCCGGAGGAGCGCGCGCCGAAGCGCGTGATCGGCACCCCCTCCCCGGCGACGAGCACCTCCCTCCTCGGCCACGAGGAGCCGAAGAAGGCGGACGTCGTCCAGGTTCCCGGGGTGACCCCGCAGGACGAGGCGACCGCGCGGAAGGGCGAGAAGTACGCCGCCCTCTGCTTCGTGGTCGCCTTCCTGGCGGGCATCGGCTTCGTGGTGTCGTACGTGGTCTTCCAGGTCGGCGACCTGGAGAAGACGCAGGTCTCCAACCTCGCGCTGGGCGGCACGCTCACGCTGGCCCTGCTCGGGCTGGCCGCGGGCCTGACGACCTGGGTCCGCCTGGTCATGCCCAAGTACAACCTGGTCCAGGAGCGCCACGCGATGGCCTCCGACACCGAGACCCGGTCCTACGTGAGCGAGACTTTCCTCCAGGGGGCGAACGAGAGCGGCATCGCCAAGCGCCCGCTGCTGCGCCGCACCCTGCTGGCCGCCGCCGCCCCGCTCGGCCTGGCCCCGCTGGTCCTGCTGCGCGACCTCGGCCCGAGCCACACGAACTTCCCGGCCAAGCTCAGGCACACCGTCTGGGGCGAGAAGACCAAGGACGGCAAGCCCCTCAAGCTCATCGTCGAGGGAAGCGGCTCGCCCATCAGGGCCGCCGACTTCAACTCCCCCGGCGGCATCCTCTCCGTGGTGCCCGAGGGCTACGAGCACGACCTGAACGCGCTGGCCAAGGCCACACTGATCCTGATCAAGTTCCGTCCCGAGGAGCTCAAGTCCGGGACCAACCTGAACTGGACACACGACGGGATCGTGGCGTACTCCAAGATCTGCACGCACGTCGGCTGCCCCGCGGCCCTGTACGAGCAGACCACCCACCACATCCTGTGCCCGTGTCACCAGTCGACCTTCGACGCCGCAGACGGCGCCAAGGTCATCTTCGGCCCGGCCGCCCGGCCCCTGCCTCAGCTGCCGATCGCCGTCGACAATGAGGGATACCTCGTCGCAACGGCCGATTTCGCCGTCCCCGTCGGCCCCAGCTTCTGGGAACGCGGCGACGCCGAGGCCGAGGTCCGTGAGAACGGAGCCCAACAGTAATGAGCATCGAGACCGTTCCCAAGCCCATCGAGGGCGCGAGCACCTTCGTCGACGACCGCATCGGCGCGGGAAACTTCCTCAGGCGCAACCTGCGGAAGATCTTCCCCGACCACTGGTCGTTCCTGCTGGGTGAGATCGCCCTCTACTCGTTCATCATCCTGCTGCTGACCGGCACGTTCCTGACGTTCTTCTTCAAGCCCGGCATGGGCCACGTCGAGTACGCCGGATCGTACGGCCCGCTGCAGGGCGTGACCATGTCCGAGGCGTACGCCTCGTCGCTGAGCATCAGCTTCGACGTGCGCGGCGGCCTGCTGATGCGGCAGATGCACCACTGGGCCGCCCTGCTGTTCATCGGCGGCATGATGGTGCACGCGCTGCGGGTGTTCTTCACCGGCGCGTACCGCAAGCCCCGCGAGCTCAACTGGCTGATCGGCGTGCTGCTGCTCACGCTGGCGCTGGCCGAGGGCCTGACCGGCTACTCCCTGCCCGACGACCTGCTCTCCGGCGCCGGTCTGCGGATCACCGAGGGTGTCGCGATCTCCCTGCCGCTGGTCGGCACCTGGATCACGTTCTTCCTCTTCGGCGGCGAGTATCCGGGCGAGGACGTCATCGCGCGCTTCTACTCGCTGCACATCCTGCTCATCCCGGGCATCCTGCTCGCGCTCATCTCGGCTCACATGATCCTGATGTGGGTGCAGAAGCACACGCAGATGGCGGGCAAGGGCCGCACCAACGAGAACGTGGTGGGCGCGCCGTTCTACCCGGCCTTCATGATCAAGGCCGGCGCCTACTTCATGTTCACCTTCGGGGTGATCGCGCTGCTGGGGACCTTCGCCCAGATCAACCCGATCTGGTTGTTCGGCCCCTACACCCCCGCCGACATCTCGGCGGGCTCGCAGCCCGACTTCTACATGGGCTTCCTCGAAGGCTCGCTGCGCCTGATGCCCGCCTGGGAGATCAACCTCTTCGGCGGCGCGGGGGGCACGCTCGCGATGAGCGTGCTGATCCCGGCCCTGGTGCCCATGGGCATCGTCATGACGGGCCTGGCGCTGTACCCGTTCATCGAGCAGTGGGTCACCGGCGACCGCCGCGAGCACCACATCGCGGAGCGTCCCCGCAACAACCCGCACCGCACCGCGATCGGCATGTCGGCGGTCACGTTCTACGGCATCCTGTGGCTGCTGGGCGCCAACGACGAGATCTCGGCGTTCTTCCACGTGTCGCTGAACTGGACGACCTACGTGGGCCGGTTCCTGATCATCGCCGGTCCCGTGCTGGCGTACATCATCACCTACCGGACCTGCCTGGGCCTGCAGCGCGGTGACGCGGCGATCATCAGCCACGGCGTCGAGTCCGGTGTGATCAAGCGGCTGCCCCACGGCGAGTACATCGAGGTCCACGTCCCGCCGCACGAGGCCATCGAGGCCCACATGCGGGGCAAGGAGGCGATCCCGATCGTCTCCGGAGGCGGCGCGGGCCCGCAGGGCCGCGACGACATCCCCTCCAAGGGGATGCGCGGCCCGCTCGGCCGGCTCCGCGCCAAGATGAGCGCGGCGTACGGCGGCGAGAAGATCCCGCTCGACGACGGCCACGGCCACGGCGAGGGCCACGCCGCCATCGGCGAGGGCCACGGGAGCGACGGGACGCACGAGGAGCACGCGGCGATCGGCCAGGGCGGGGACGACAAGTCCCTGACCCGCTGACCCGTCACGGCCGACACCACACGAAGAGCCCGGACACCACACGGTGTCCGGGCTCTTCGCCGTACGCGCCCCGCGGAGGGGCGCTCGTTTGTTCGTACGCGCTCCCGGCGTTCGTTGTACGCGCCGTGCCTCCAGGGCCGTCACGGGGCTCCCAGGAGGCCCTCAGAGGGCTCCTCCGGGCCTGAGGTGGGCCGAGGCCACCCGGACGGCTCCCCGATGGGGACAGCCCCCCTGAGCCGCCGTGAGAACTCCGGGAAGCCCCCGGGGCCTCCGGAGCCTCCGCGGCCCGAGGCCGCGAGGGGGCCTCGGGGTCATGCCCCGGCGCCCGGAGCGGATGCCGAGACGCCGAGGTCAGACGTCGTCGGTGTTGAAGTGCTTGAGGCTGCTCCACTGGAGCCACTGCTTCCAGGTCTCCTGCCACTGGCCCCACCCGTTGGTGGGCTCCAGGACGCGGGGCGAGCCGGTGATGATGATCGGGTCCCCGATCAGGGTGTTGTCGAGGAACCACTTGGCGTTGCTCGGGCTCACGTTCACACAGCCGTGGCTGACGTTGGAGTTGCCCTGGGAGCCGACCGACCACGGGGCGCTGTGGATGTACTCGCCGCTGTTGGAGATGCGGACGGTGTCGTAGACGGTCAGCTGGTAGTAACCGGCCGAGCCGGGGCCGATGCCCGGGGAGGTCATGACGGTGACGTCCTCCCTGGACATGGCGAGGTGCACGCCGCTGGTCGTGTGGTACTTCCAGGTGCCGCCCTGCCCGGCGCTCATCGGCATCTCGCGGACGACCCTGCCGTTGCGCTTCACCGTGAGGTTGTGCGACTGGACGCTGCCCCGGGTGATCTGCGAACGGCCGATCTTGAAGTTGACGGTCTTGTTCGCGGCCCCGTACAGGCCGGCGCCGCCGCGTACGCCCGCGAGGCGGGCCTCGACCCGCACCCTGGTGCCGGAGGGCCAGAACTTCTTCGGGCGGAAGTGGACGTTCCGGTTGTCGAACCAGTGCCACGCGCCCAGGACCGGCCTGGAGGTACGGACGAGCAGGTTGCGCTCGATGGAGACCCTGTCGGTGACGTCGCGGTCAAAGGTGATCATCACCGGCATGCCGACGCCGACGGTCAGGCCGGTCGAGTCCCTGCCCGGCATGAAGTTCTCGATCGCGAAGGTCTCCTTCCCCTTCACCGTGGAGAAGGAGGAGGTCGTGGTGGTGACGGCGCCCGCCGGGTTGACGGCCGTCGCGGAGACCTCATAGGAGGCCCCCGGAGCCGCCATGCCGCGGCTGCGCCACTGTGTGCCGTCGGCACTGAGAACGCCCGGCAGGACGCCCTTGGCGCCCCTGACGGCCTTCACGGTGACCTGCCTGAGGGTGCCGCCCTGCGCGGCGATCAGGACGGGGGTGTCGGTGGGGACACCCGTGGCCCTGTCGAGGGGGGCCACGGTGACGACGGCCGCCGCGGCGGCGGACGGCGCCTGTGACGTCTGGGACGCCTGGCCACTCTGTACGTCGGTGTTTCCCGAGCAGGAGGCCGTCACCAGTGCGAGGGCAAGCAGTCCCGCTCCCTGGCTCGAACCACGGATCGCGTGCCCCACTTGAACTCCCCTGTCCGGACTGAACCACTGATTCAGTTATTACCCGGAGTAAGCGGTTCACCACATAAGACATCCACCTTGAGCGCCAAATAAACGCCAAAAAGCGGGCCACGGAAGTTTTTCCGTGGCCCGCTCAGGGTGCGGTGAGGTGCGGGGCCCTCAGGATCCGGGCCCTACGGGGTCAGTGCGAGAAGTTGCCCCGGTAGTACTCGAAGACGAAGCCGATCATGCTCATCAGGATCGCGAACACGCCGATCAGGAACAGCCACCAGCCGATGACCAGGCCGACCGCGCTGAGCGCGACGGCCAGGCAGACGAAGAGCGGCCACCAGCTGTGCGGGCTGAAGAAGCCGAGCTCCCCGGCGCCCTCGCTGATCTCGCCCTGCTTGTCGTCCTCCGGCTGCTCGCCGATGCGGCGGGCCGTGTACATGAGGTAGTAGCCGATCATGAACGCGAAGCCCACCGAGATGGCCATCGCGGTCGTGCCGACCGGCTCCTTGGACCAGTACCAGTAGACGACGTCCACGGCGGCGAAGAAGACGCCGCAGAGGATGAACAGCCAGCCCTGGACCTTCATCGGTTCTCCTCCAGCTCATGGGCCGGGATGTGCGGGTGCTTGAGGTCGAACGCCGGGCGCTCGGACCGGATGCGGGGCAGCGAGGTGAAGTTGTGCCTCGGCGGCGGGCAGGACGTCGCCCATTCGAGCGAGTTGCCGTACCCCCACGGGTCGTCCACGGTGACCTTCGGCGCGGTCTTGTGGGTCTTCCACACGTTGTAGAGGAACGGCAGCGTGGAGGCGCCCAGCAGGAACGCGCCCACCGAGGAGACCATGTTGAGGTCGGTGAAGCCGTCGATCGGGCTGTAGTCGGCGTAGCGGCGCGGGAAGCCCTGCGCGCCGAGCCAGTGCTGCACCAGGAAGGTGGTGTGGAAGCCGATGAACAGCGTCCAGAAGTGCACCTTGCCGAGGGTGTCGTTCAGCATCTTGCCGGTGAACTTGGGCCACCAGAAGTAGAAGCCCGCGAACATCGCGAACACCACGGTGCCGAAGACCACGTAGTGGAAGTGCGCCACCACGAAGTACGAGTCGGACACCTGGAAGTCCAGCGGCGGGGAGGCGAGGATGACGCCGGTCAGGCCGCCGAACAGGAACGTCACCAGGAAGCCGATCGAGAACAGCATCGGCGACTCGAACGACAGGTGGCCGCGCCACATGGTGCCGATCCAGTTGAAGAACTTCACTCCGGTGGGCACCGCGATGAGGAACGTCATGAAGGAGAAGAACGGCAGCAGCACCTGTCCCGTGGGGAACATGTGGTGCGCCCACACGGTGATCGACAGGCCCGCGATGGCGATCGTCGCGCCGACCAGGCCGATGTAGCCGAACAGCGGCTTGCGGCTGAAGACCGGCAGCACCTCGGTCACGATGCCGAAGAACGGCAACGCGATGATGTAGACCTCCGGATGCCCGAAGAACCAGAAGAGGTGCTGCCAGAGCAGCGCGCCGCCGGTCTGGGAGTCGAAGATGTGCGTGCCGAGCTTGCGGTCGGCCTCCAGCGCCAGCAGCGCGGCGGCCAGCACCGGGAAGGCCATCAGCACCAGGATCGAGGTGAGCAGGACGTTCCAGGTGAACATCGGCAGGCGGAACATGGTCATGCCGGGCGCGCGCATGCAGATGATCGTGGTGATGAAGTTCACCGAGCCGAGGATCGTGCCCAGACCGCTGATGGTCAGGCCGACGATCCACAGGTCGCCGCCGATTCCCGGGGAGCTGATCGCGTTCGACAGCGGGGTGTAGGCGAACCAGCCGAAGCTGGCCGCGCCGCCCGGGGTGAGGAACCCCGACAGGGCGATGAGGCTGCCGAAGGTGAAGAGCCAGTAGCTGACCATGTTCAGTCGCGGGAAGGCGACGTCGGGGGCGCCGATCTGCAGCGGCATGAGCTCGTTGGCGAAGCCCGCGAACAGCGGGGTCGCGAACATCAGCAGCATGATGGTGCCGTGCATGGTGAACAGCTGGTTGAACTGCTCGTTGCTGGTCAGCTGGAGACCCGGCTGCGCCAGCTCCGCCCTCATGATCAGCGCCATGACGCCGCCGATCAGGAAGAAGATGAACGAGGTGATGAGGTACAGGTGTCCAATGATCTTGTGATCGGTGGACGACGCCCACTTCGTGATGATCGAACCCTTGCGGGTCGGCACCGGGGAGAGGACGAGGGGTTCGTTAAGTGCGGTCACTGGGCACCCGCCTGGCTAGCGATGTACTGGTCGAACTCGGCCGGGGGGACGAGCTTCACCGAGAAGAGCATCCTGCTGTGGTCGACACCGCAGAGCTCGGCGCATCGTCCGGCGTAGACGCCGGGCTTGTCCAGGGTCTCGACCTCGAACTTGTTGTTCACCCCGGGGATCACGTCGAGCTTGAAGTGAAAGGCCGGGACCCAGAAGGAGTGGATGACGTCCGGCGAGTGGAGATCGAACCTGATCTTCTTACCGGCCGGAAGCACCAGCTGCGGCCCCTTGGTGTAGTCGGCGGCGGGCTGGCCGACCACCTGGGCGGTCTTGCCGTTGTACTCCGTGGTGAAGCGCCAGCTCCACTGGAAGCCCTCGACCTTGACCGTCACGTCGGGCTTGGCGGACATGCTGGTGATGTAGTTCTGGTCCCGCGCGGTGAAGAAGAAGAAGACGCCGACCATGATGATCGGCACCACCGTGTAGAGGATCTCGATCGGGAGGTTGTACCGCACCTGGGGCGGCAGCTCCTCCTTGGAGTTCTTCTTCTTGCGGTGGAAGGCAACGGACCAGAGGATCAGGCCCCACACGACCACACCGGTGGCGAGGGCGGCGATCCACGAGCCGTTCCACAGGTTCTGGACGGCGTCGGACTGCTTGGTGATGCCCTCGGGCAGGCCTGCTCGGGACCAGTCTTCGGCACTGCACGCCGTCAGGGAAACCAGCAGCAGCGCCAGAGCGGCAGCGCGTGGCACCCGGCGGCGGGCCAACGGACGCCGTGCAGAACGGCGGGTCGGACTCACGGATCGCCTACCCCACAGAGGAAGCCCAGGAGTCGCTCCTGGGCGGTCGTTTGTTCACGTTCAAGATTTCGTAGTTCACAGCTTCACGCTGGGGGACACATTAGCGCGGACACCCCTCGCCCTCCCCCGCAGCCCCCGCCCGCACCGCGCGTGGTGCGACGATTGGGACGTGGCGTACTTCGACGCGGCCTCCACGGAGCCGCTGCACCCTCAGGCGCGCGAGGCTCTGATCGCGGCCCTCGACGTCGGCTGGGCCGACCCCGCGAGACTGTACGGTTCCGCCCGCCGGGCAAGGATGTTACTGGAACAGGCGAGGACCGAGGTGGCCGAGGCACTGGGCGCCAGGCCGGACGAGGTCTCCTTCACCTCCTCCGGCACCCAGGCGGTGCACCTGGGCGTGCTCGGCACCCTGCACGGGCGCCGCAGGACCGGCCGCCGCCTGGTCACCTCGGCCGTGGAGCACTCCAGCGTGCTGCACGCGGCCGGTATCCACGAGCGCGACGGCGGCTCGGTGGAGACGGTCGGCGTCGGCATCACCGGCGCGGTCGACCCCGGCGCCTTCGGCGAGGAGGTCCGCGCCGAGGGCACGGCCCTGGCCTGCCTGCAGAGCGCCAACCACGAGGTGGGCACGCTCCAGCCGGTCGCCGAGGCGGCGGCGGCGTGCGCGGAGGCGGGGGTGCCCCTGCTGGTGGACGCGGCCCAGACGGCGGGCAGGATGCCGCTGCCGCCCGGCTGGTCGGTGCTGGCCGCCAGCGCCCACAAGTGGGGCGGCCCCGCCGGGGTCGGCGTGCTGGTGGTCCGCAAGGGCACCCGGTGGCGCACCCCGCTGCCCGAGGACGACCGCGAGCGCCGCCGGGTCCCCGGGTTCGAGAACGTCCCGGCGATCGTCGCGGCGGCCGCCGCGCTGCGCGCCACGGTGGCCGAGTCGGCCATGGAGTCGGCCAGGCTCTCGGCGCTCGTGGACCGGATCAGGACCGAGGTGCCCCGGCTGGTCCCGGACGTCGAGGTCATCGGCGATCCGTTCGCGCGAGCACCGCACATTGTCACCTTTTCGTGTCTTTACGTGGAAGGTGAGGCATTGCTCACGGAACTCGATAAAGCCGGATTCTCGGTATCGTCCGGCAGCTCCTGCACGGCGAGTACGCTTCGTCCGTCGCATGTTTTGGAGGCCATGGGCGTGCTCACGCACGGGAACGTCCGCGTTTCGCTACCCCGGGGCGCCTCGGCGACGGATGTCGACCGTTTCCTCACCCTTCTGCCGGACACGGTGCGGAGGATCCGCGAGGAGGCGGGGGTCAAGCTTTGATCAACATTCGGGGAGTGAAGACGTGATGACGTCCAGCCAGGCCACTCCGGCGGGATCGGCGCAGCCTCCGGCCCTGACGATCGACGCGCTGGGCAAGAAGTGCCCGATCCCGATCATCATGCTGGCGGCGCAGATCAACGACGTGCCGCGCAACGGGATCGTCGCGGTCCTCGCCGACGACCCGGCCGCCTTCAGCGACATCCCGGCCTGGTGCCGGTTGAAGTCACACCACCACGTGGGCAGCTACGAGCTCCCCGAGCGCGGCTGGGCCATCCACGTACGCCGTAATTACTGACATGTCCTGAAATTGGGTATGACCCTCCCCGAAAACACGCCAAACGGTTCGGGGGACGGACATGAGCGGTGAGACGGCCAGAGATCTGATGAACGCCGGGGTCCGGTGCGTCGAGGCACACGAGACACTCGACCGGGCGGCGCAGATGATGCGGGACATGAACGTGGGCGCGCTGCCCATCTGCGGCAGCGACGACCGGTTGAAGGGGATCATCACCGACCGCGACATCGTGGTCAGGTGCGTGGCACACGGCCAGGACCCCTCCAAGATGACCGCGGGAGACCTGGCGACCGGCCTGGTCTGGGTGTCGGCGGACGCGAGCGTCGAGCAGGCGCTGGCCAAGATGGAGCAGAACCAGATCCGGCGGCTGCCGGTGATCGAGGACGGCCGCATCGTCGGCATGATCACCGAGGCCGACCTGGCCAGGAAACTGCCCGACGACAAGCTGGCCGAGTTCGTGCACCGCGTCTACGCGAGCGGCTGACACCCGGCCCGCATCCCGCGGCGCCTTCGCGAGCGTCCCGCGGCGGCTTCGCGTACGCGAGCGGCCTGCACCTGGCCGGTACGAGCGGCCGGGCCACCGGCGGGCGACGGCCCGGCCGGTGGCCCGATCGGCGGTTCATAAGAGAGGGCGCCCAGGAAAGACCCCGGGGCCGTGGCGCCTCAGGCGTGGTGGCACTTCACGAAGGCGGCCACCTCAGCGGCGGCGTCGGCGCCGTAGGCGTCGGCGAAGCGCTCCAGGAAGACCTTCTGGCCCAGCTCGTACTCCTGGCCGCCGACCTGCTCCAGGACGTGGGTGGCGGTGAGGTTGCCGACCTGGCCGCAGCGCTCCGGGGACAGGCCCCAGGCCAGGGCGGACAGGAAGCCGGAGCGGAAGGCGTCGCCCACGCCGGTGGGGTCGGCCTTGCCGAGCTCGGGCGCCGGGGGGACGTGCAGGGACGGCTCGCCCTTGCGGTCGATGACGACGCCCTTGGGACCGAGCGTGGTGACGCGGACGCCGACGCGGTCGAGGATCTCCTCGTCGCTCCAGCCGGTCTTCTGCTCGATCATGCCCTTCTCGTAGTCGTTGCCGAACAGGTAGGCGGCGCCGTCGACGAGCTCGCGGATCTGCTCCCCGGGCATGCGGGCGAGCTGCTGGGAGGGGTCGGCGGCGAACGGGATCGCGCGCTGACGCGCCTCCGCGGTGTGCCTGAGCATCGCGTCGGGGTCGTTGGGGCTGATCAGCACCAGGTCCAGGCCGCCGACCCGTTCGGCCACCGGGCCGAGCTCGATGAGGCGGGCCTCGGCCATCGCGCCGGTGTAGAACGACGCGATCTGGTTGTGGTCGTCGTCGGTCGTACACAGGAAGCGGGCGGTGTGGTGCGTCTCCGAGACGTGGATGGAATCGCAGTCGACGCCGTGGCGCTCCAGCCAGGAGCGGTAGTCGGCGAAGTCCGCGCCGACCGCGCCGACCAGGACGGGGCTGAGCCCCAGGCAGCCCATTCCGAACGCGATGTTGGCCGCGCAGCCCCCTCGGCGGACCTGCAGGTCGTCCACGAGGAACGACAGGGAGACCCGGTCGAGCTGACCGGCGATGAGCTGGTCGCTGAAGCGGCCGGGGAAGGTCATCAGTTGATCGGTCGCGATTGAGCCGGTGACGGCGATGCGCACGGGGTTCTTCTCCTCGTTGTCAGCATCTCTGGGAACGCGGGCGATTGAGCCACGCGGGAAGATGAGCCACGCAAGAATACGCGACCTTCCCCGCACCTCGCTCGCATCTGCCCGCTACCCCGATCGCGCGCGCCAAAGCCCCCCGGGGGTGACCAATCTCATCCCCGGGGGGCCAGGCGTTCTCGTCTGTCCGGCTCGCCTAGTTGAACGAGTCTCCACAGGCGCACGAGCCGGTGGCGTTCGGGTTGTCGATCGTGAAGCCCTGCTTCTCGATCGTGTCGACGAAGTCGACGGTGGCGCCCACGAGGTAGGGGGCGCTCATCCGGTCGGTGACCACGCTCACGCCGTCGAAGTCGGAGACGACGTCGCCGTCCATCGAACGGTCGTCGAAGAAGAGCTGGTAACGCAGGCCGGAACAGCCGCCGGGCTGCACGGCCACGCGCAGCTGGAGACCTTCCTCGCCCTGCTGCTCCAGCAGGCTCTTGACCTTCGCCGCGGCCGCGGAACTGAGGATCAGGCCCTGTGCCGTGGTCTCGCTGCTCTCAACCGACATGTTGGTGACTCCCGCGTCTGCGTCAGCCGCTCGCCGGGAACGGCTGTCTGTTAATGACGTCCTTCTCAGACGCTACCAACACCCGCCCCCCGGCACACATTCCTCAGACGCCAGAACCATCCGCCCTTGGACAAACCCCCCTCCCCCGGAATAAAGCCCCAATCCCATGTGTCATCATTAGTCGTCACTTCGACGATAAGGGGGTGTGGCCGTGACGACCACCGAGACCGGGCTTCCGCTCTTCGTCCTCGGCAGGGGTGTCGACCCGCACAGCGAGCGCGGTGTCGACTGTCCCGGCGAGCTGCCGTCCGCTTCCGACCCGGCGCTCGTGGAGCGCGCCAGGAGGGCGAAGGCGGCGCTCGGCGACAGGGTCTTCGTGCTGGGCCACCACTACCAGCGCGACGAGGTCATCCAGTTCGCCGACGTGACCGGCGACTCGTTCAAACTCGCGAAGGAGGCCGCGGCCCGCCCCGACGCCGAGTACATCGTCTTCTGCGGCGTGCACTTCATGGCCGAGTCCGCCGACATCCTCACGTCGAGCTCCCAGAAGGTCGTCCTGCCCGACCTCGCGGCCGGGTGCTCGATGGCCGACATGGCCACCTTCGACCAGGTCGAGGAGTGCTGGGAGGCCCTGGAGGACGCGGGGATCGCCGGGGTCACCGTCCCCGTCACCTACATGAACTCCAGCGCCGACATCAAGGCGTTCTGCGGGCGCAACGGCGGTGCCGTGTGCACCTCCTCCAACGCCAGGCGCGCCCTGGAGTGGGCCTTCTCACGCGGGGAGAAGGTGCTCTTCCTTCCCGACCAGCACCTGGGCCGCAACACCGCGGTGCTGGAGATGGGCCTGTCGCTGGACGACTGCGTCGTCTACAACCCGCACCGGCCGAACGGCGGCCTCACCGCCGAGCAGCTCGGGAACGCCAAGGTGATCCTGTGGAAGGGGCACTGCTCGGTGCACGGCCGCTTCAGCGCCGAGTGCGTGGACGACGTACGGGCCCGCATCCCCGGCGTCAACGTGCTGGTCCACCCCGAGTGCAGGCACGAGGTCGTCACCAAGGCCGACCACGTCGGTTCGACCGAGTACATCATCAAGAAGATCGAGGAGGCTCCGGCCGGGTCCTCCTGGGCGGTGGGCACCGAGCTGAACCTGGTCAAGCGGCTCGGCGCCATGTTCCCCGACAAGGACGTGACGTTCCTGGACCGGACGGTCTGCTACTGCTCGACGATGAACCGGATCGACCTTCCGCACCTGGTGTGGGCGCTGGAGTCGCTCGCCTCCGGCCAGGTCGTCAACCAGATCACCGTGGACGACGACACCGCCCACTGGGCCGGGGTCGCCCTGGACCGGATGCTGGCCCTGCCCTAACCGCCTGAACGGTCTCAACGGTTTGAACCGTTTTGACCGTCTGGACAGCCCCGGTCCGGCCTGCCGGGGCCTGGTACGGGTGTCCCGCGGCTCCGCCCCGACCTCAGGGTGGACGGGCCCCGGCGGGTGGTAACCCGCCGGGGCCCGTCGCGTGCCGGGGACCTGTCGCGTACCCGGGGTCGGGGGAGCACCGCGTGAGCGGGGCCTATTCGAGCTCGTAGACCACCCTGACGCTGACGGCCACGTTCCGGCGGCCGGGGCTGATCGACGCCTTGTCGGCGCTCGCGGCGAAGCCGAGGACCGGCGTCGGCGGGGTGCCGCTCTGCTCGCTGATCTCCATGACGCGGCCGAGCCCGCGGCTCGCGAGCTGGGCGTACTGCGCGGCGCGGCTTCTGGCGTCCTTGAAGGCGGCCTCGCGCGCCAGCCTGAGCTGCGCGTTGTTGTCGGACACCTCGAAGGTGACACCGTCGAACCGGACCGCCTCCCCGACGGTGGCCGCCGCCTCCACCACGTCGTCCGCGTCGTCGATGTCGCGCACCACGGCCTCGACACCCTGCGTGGCCCGGTAGCCGGAGATCGTGGGATATTCCTTGTACTCGGGGCCGAGGGTCAGCTCGTCGGTCCGCAGGTCCCTGGCCGCGATCCCGGCCGCGAGCAGCGCCCGCGTCAGCGCGGCGGCGGCGGTACGGGCGTCGGCGAACGCCGCCCCGGCGGTGGGGCGGCGCACCTCGACACCGGTGTCCAGCCGCATGATGTCGGGGGTCGCGGACACGCTGCCCTCTCCCACGACCGTGATCTGGGGGCGGTGCCCCTCCACGGTCACCGCGGAGGGCGCGGGGGGCGCGGAGTCGGCGAGCGCGGCACCGCCGGGCAGATCGGCGAAGAACAGTCCCGTGGAGACGAGCACGGCCGACGTGACCGCCTGAGACAGCTTGATCATGAAGTCATGGCACCACGGGACCGCGGTCGCGGCGGCGAGCCCTGCGCGGCCCCTGTCGTGTCTTGGCCGAATACCGGACCGGTATTTTGCGTTCGACCAGATTAGGCCCAGGCCGGACCCAGATCAGGCTCAGGCCGGACAGGGACCTGATCCGGGCGGCGGAGGAGTGGCCCCGGCCCGGATCCGGACGGGTCCCGCCCCATCTCGCGCTCGCCCGAGGTGAACCCGGGACGCGCGAAGACCTGGTCCGGATCCTGAACCCGGGCCGCGCGAAGACCTGGTCCGAGCAGTGAACCCGGGCCGCGCGAAGACCTGGTCCGAGCACCGAACCCGGGCCGCGCGGAAATCTGATTCAGTCGGTGGACCCGGCCTAGACCCGGGCAAGCCCCCGCCACCAGCCCAGCAGCCCGCCGTCGCCCTCGACGGCGTAGTCGTCGGGGCTGCGCCGCCCCCACACGACCTGGAGCAGGTCGGCCGACGTGGCGGCGAGGACGGTCACCGTACCCGGCTGCAGGGACCGCCGGTAGTGGAAGCGGTCGGGGTCAAGGGTGATCACCCACCCGGCTCCGGTGTCGGCCTGAAGGGAGATCGTCTCGCCCCCGCCCCTGAGCTCGGCCACGTCCGGGTTCCACTTCACGTACGGCAGGACGTCGAGGAACTCCTCGACCCCGTCGGCCGCCACGTGCTCGGGGATCATGACCGGGACGCCCACCGCGAGCTCGGCGTCCACCCGGTGCACCACGGTCTCGTGGAGCATCCGCCTCGACCAGAACCCCACCCGCTTCTCCCCGCCCCAGGACCACATCGGCGCCTGCGGGTCCCGCGCGAGCAGCGCCTCGGACAGGATGCCCGCACCCTCGCCGAGCCAGGCGGAATAGCCGCCCGGGTCGGCGGGCAGGCCCATGTCCATGCCGTCGCGTTCGTAGCGCCGCTCGGCCAGGTCGCGCACCATCGCGGCCACCCACCGGTGCACACCTCCGGTGTGGGTGGCGAGCCTCGCCAGATCCCAGCCGGGACAGGTCAGCACGGAGACGGACATGTCACGTCCCCGTAGGACGTCGGCCATCCGGGCGATCTCCGTGGCGGCGGCCGCGGTGTGCTCGGCGTGGGTCCACTCCCTCATGTCAGCCCTCTCGCGTGAAGCGCATGAACTGCTTTTCGTACTCCTTGGCGTCGGTGCTGGTGGCCAGTACCCGCTGCACCTTCCCCGTGAAGTCGAACACCACCGCCTCGTAGCCGGAGCCCTTGCTCCGCCAGCCCGCGATGTGCTCGTCGTCGTACCAGCCGATGAGCCGCTTCGTCTCGAACGGGATCCGGACCTTCGCCGGGGCGTCGGAGCCGGTGGACCAGACGCAGATCTCCTTCTTGCTCTCCTTGCAGTACGTCAGCAGAGAGGAGCCGGACGGGGAGATGTCGTCGCCCTCGACCGTGATCGGGGTGCCCACGTCCAGGAGGGTCTGCAGCACGGTGCCCTGTGTGTCGTAGAAGCGGATGCGCTGGGTCTTTCCGGTCAGTGCCCAGGTGCCGACGGCCCGGCCGTCGCCTCGCCAGAAATAGCTCCACTTGCCCGCGTCCTTCTCCTTCACGCGGACGACCTTCGCCTTCTTCGTGGCGACGTCGATGATCGCGAAGCCGTACTCCTTGCTGATGTCGCCGACCGCCTCGTAGAGGGTGACCAGGCCGCGTTTGCCGTCCGGCGACCACTGCGGAAGCGTCGGATAGACCGGCGCCTTGGTGATCCTGATCCTACTCGCCGCACCGGATCGGTGATCGATGATCGACACGATCGCGTAGCTCTGCGCGTCGTATATCCGGTCGGTGCCCAGCGCCTGGGTGCCCTCGGCGTTGACCGTGTACTGGAAGTACTTGCCGTTCTTGACGAACTGCTCGGTGCCCTGCTTCCGGACGTAGAGGGTCTTGTCCCATTCGAGGCTGTAGGAGCTCAGCTTGATCGGGTCCTGGTCGCTCTCGTGGAGCGTGAGCGAGGTGCCGGGCAGTTTGATCGTGCTGTCGGCCTCCGGCACCGTCGGAGCGGTGGGAGCCGGGGTCCTCGCGGTCGTCGTGACGCCCGCCCTGGGGGTCGGCGTCTCGGGGGTGGTGCCGCGCAGCAGCAGCACGACGCCCCCGGCCACGAGGGCGGTGACCAGCACGCCCCCCACGATCGCCGGCCATGTCCGGCGCCCGCGCCGGGCGGGGTCCGCCTGCCCCGGGTACGCCGGTGATCCGGGGTTCCGGTACGGGGCCCCCTCGGCGGAGGGGTAGGTCGCGGGACCGCTGTTGTAGGGCTGGGGTCCGGGGTGCCCCGGATATCCCGGCCGCGGGTGCCCTGGGTTCTGCGGGGGGTAGCCGCCCGCGTAGCCGTCGGAGCCGGGATACTCGCCGACGGGCCGCGTGGCGGGGTAGCCATGGGGTTCGGCCTGCTGAGGGTGCTGGGCGTGCTGGGGATACTGCTCCTGGCCACGCGGGTCGGACCACTGCGGGTTCTGGGCCTGGCCGCGCGGATTCGACTGCTGCGGATGCGCGGCGCGCGGATCCGGCTGCTGATGCGGGGCGTAGCCGTGGGGGTGCGACTGCTGCGGGTGCGCGGCGTGACCGCGCGGGTCGGACTGCTGGGGGTGCTGGGCGTAACCGGCGGGACCGCCCTGGGGCCCCTGCGCCGGATATCCCCCGCCCGGCCCGCCCTGCTGGGCGAACGGCTGCGGCCCGGAGTGCTGCCGGTAGCCCTGCTGGGCCTGGTCGTCGCCCGGACGCCTGTACCCGTACGCGGTCCGCTCAGGACCGTTCCCGCCGGGGCCGGTCTGCTGCGCCGCGGCGGCCGAGCCCTCGGCGAGGATGCCGCTCGGCGCGGTGGGCGGCGCGGCACCGGTCGCGCCGCCCGTACCACCTGGGCCGCCCGCGTGGCCGAGCAGCCGCAGCAGCGCCTCACCCGCCGCGGGCCGCTGGGCGGCGTCCTTGGACAGGCACTGCCCGACCAGGTCGCGCAGCGCCGGATCGGCGATCGCCCCCAGGTCCGGCTCCATGTTCATGATCCGGTTGAAGATCGCCGGAAGGCTGTCCGTGCCGAACGGCGGCTGCCCGGTGGCCGCGAAGACCATCGTGCAGCCCCACGCGAACATGTCGGCGGGCGATCCCGCGTTCTCCCCGGCCAGCTGCTCGGGGGTCATGTACGAAGGGGTGCCGATCGCCATCGCGGTCAGCGTGGAGGTCCGGTCGAGCGCCTTGGCGATGCCGAAGTCGATCACCCGGGGGCCGTCGGAGGCCAGCAGCACGTTGGACGGCTTGAAGTCGCGGTGCACGATGCCCGCCTGGTGGATCGCGACGAGCGCGGTGACCGTGCCGATCGCCAGGCGGTGCAGGCCCGCGCCCTCGCGCGGGCCCTCGGTGGTCACGACCGCGTCGAGCGTCGGGCCGTCGATGTACTCGCTGACGATGTACGGGCGGTGCTGGTCGACCCCCGTCTCGATCACCGCGGCGGTGCAGAAGGGCGCGACGCGCTGGGTCGTGCTGACCTCGCGGACGAAACGTTCCATCGCCTCCTCGTCCTGCGTGAGGTCCGCGCGGAGCAACTTGACCGCGACACGCGCTCCCGCCGGGGAAACGCCCAGGTAGACCGTTCCCTGGCCTCCCTCGCCGAGCCGGGCGGTGAGCCGGTACTCCCGCACGTGCTCGGGATCCCCGGGCCGCAAGGACGCGAGGTCCGCCATGGTCACACCCTTCTCCCGTGATGAATGCCGGTCCCATTGTGAGGGCAAAGGGTCACAGGACGTACATCAAACCGCAAGCCGGACGGGTCGCCCAGGCGCGCTTCCCGCGCCTCACGCATCGCGCGGGAAGGCCGTGCGGGAAGGGCTTCCGGGAGAAGCGCTCAGAGGCCGGGCGCGCCCCAGAGGGGGAACCAGCGGCCGAGATCCGGCTCGATCTCCAGCTCACCGCCGATCGCGCCGCGTACCTGAAGTTCCAGCGCGTTGTCCCTGCGCTGCGCCTGCCCCGCCCCGTGCTCGGCGGGCAGCGGGGCGAACGGGTAGAAGGTGCCCTGTTTGTACAGGTAGACCAGGGCGAGCCGTCGGCCGTCGGGGGCGGCGAAAGAGACCAGCGAGCAGAGCAGGGAGGGGCCGAACCCCGCCGCCTCAAGGGAGGAGTTGACCGCGTGCAGGTCGGTGACCAGGTCACCGAGCAGGTCGGGGGTACGGCGCACCAGCAGCCACGTGTAGCCGAAGGAGTCCTTCGACATCTCCACCGGGGGACCGCCCCCGGCGTCCAGCAACTGGGTGATGTCACGCTCCAGCCCGGCGAACGCCCCGCCCTCGGCAGAGCGGAAGCAGACCGCCCCCACACCCGTAGGCACCAGATCGGTGGCGGCCTGGAGGGTCACCGCGGCCGAGGGCAGCGCGAACAGCGCGTCCAGGTCGGCCTTGGCGGGTTCGCCACGCCCCATCAGCGCGTCCCACCAGCGCATCGGGTCACTCCCCCTTCGGGTCTCCTTCGATCCCCGGGTCTGTCATCCGCCCTGCCCCAGCTGGGCGGAGATCCTGCTGAGCTGCTCCAGGCGCCGTTCCAGCGGCGGGTGGGTCGCGAAGAGCGCGGACAGGCCCGCCTTGCCGGACAGGGCCGGTGCGAAGAAGAAGGCGTTGAACGGCTCGGCCTCGCGCAGGTCCTTCGTCGGGATGCGGGCCATCTCACCGCTGATCTTGACGAGGGCGCTGGCCAGGGCGGAGGGACGCTGGGTGAGCAGTGCTCCCGCGCGGTCGGCGGCCAGCTCGCGGTAGCGCGACAGGGCACGGGTGAGCAGGAAGCTGACCGCGTACACCAGGACCGAGACGAGCAGGATGATCACGCCGATCGGCAGGCCGCCCCTGTCGTCGCGCCCGCGCCCGCCCAGGCCGCTGTAGAGCGCGACCCTGGTCATGAGCCCGGCGACGATGCCGAGGAAGGACGCGATCGTCATGACCGCGACGTCGCGGTGGGCCACGTGGGACATCTCGTGGGCCAGCACGCCCTCCAGCTCGCCGCCGTCGACACGGCGCAGCAACCCCGTGGTCACGCAGACCACGGAGTTCTTCTGGTTACGGCCGGTGGCGAACGCGTTCGGTACGTCCGAGTCGGCGATCGCCACCCGCGGCTTGGGCATGTCGGCGAGGGCGCACAACCTGTCGATCATGCCGTGTAGCTCCGGGGCCTCCTGCGGGGAGACGACACGTCCGTGCATCGCGAACAGCGCGATGCGGTCGGACATGAAGTACTGCACGAGCAGGATGCCGCCGGCGATCACCAGCACCATGACGGCCCGGACGCCCATCGCGATCAACACGGCCACGAAGACCACGTAGAGCAGTCCGAGCAGGAACATGGTGATCACCATGCGCCTGGTCAGGCCCCGGTCCGGGGCGAACCGGGTTTGTGCCATATGCCCAAGCTAGCCGGGAATCAGCCCCTCATTGCCGAGCATCTCCCGCACTTCGTCCATGGATGCGTCGGCCGGAGGCAAAATCAGCTCCGAGGACTCCAGGCTGTCGTCGGGCAGCGCCTTGCCGACGTGGCGGACCTTGTCGAGCAGGGCGTGCAGCCGTACGCGGAAGGCCTCCTCCTCGCCCGCCTCGATGGCGGCCTCCAGCTCGGTGTCCAGCGTGTTCAGCACGTCGAGGTCGGCGGGGGCGATCTCGATCTGCCCCTCCCCCATGATGCGGACGATCACAGGCCCTCCCCCGGCTGGCGCAGCTGCTGCGTCTGGTTGGACTGCGGCTGCTGGTGAGGCGGCTGCTGGGGCTGGGGCTGCTGGTGGGGCTGCCCCGGTCCGGGCGTGATCGCGCCCTGCGGCGCGGGGCCCTGGCCCAGCTCGGCCTTCATCCGCGCGATCTCCAGCTCCACGTCGTGCCCGCCGCCCATGCGGTCGAGCTCGGCCTGGATGTCGTCGCCGCGCTGCCCGCTGAAGTCGTCGAGCGCGCCGCTGGCCAGCAGCTCGTCGATGGCACCCGCGCGGGCCTGCATCGAGGCGGTCTTGTCCTCGGCACGCTGGATCGCCAGGCCGACGTCGCCCATCTCCTCGGAGATGCCGGAGAAGGCCTCGTTGATCCGCGTCTGCGCCTCGGCGGCGGTGTAGGTCGCCTTGATCGTCTCCTTCCTCGTACGGAAGGAGTCGACCTTGGCCTGGAGCCGGTGGGAGGCCGTGGTGAGCTTCTCCTCCTCGGCCTGCAGGTTGTCGTGCTGCACGCGGAGGTCGGCGATCTGGGTCTGCAGGCTGCCACGGCGGGTCAGCGCCTCACGGGCCAGGTCCTCACGGCCGACCCCGAGCGCCTTGCGGCCCTGCTCCTCAAGCTTGCGCGACTGCGCCTCGATCTGGTTGATCTGAAGCTCCACGCGCTTGCGCGAGGTGGCGACGTCCGCCACACCCCGGCGCACCTTCTGCAACAACTCCAGCTGGCGCTGATATGAGTAGTCCAGGGTTTCGCGAGGATCTTCCATCTTGTCCAACGCGTTGTTCGCCTTGGACCTGAAGATCAGCGAAAGTCTCTTCATCACGCTCATGCGCGTCGGCCGTCCCCTTCTTCAAGTGCGCTTCGGGTCACCCCAAGTGAGTCCAGCCCCCCGAAAAGCACCGGAGCCACCATAGGGTTCACCCTACGCATAACGCGCGGGGGCGTCACTAAGTTGCGCTCCCGGTAGGCTGACGTTGTGTTCCGACGTACCCAGACCACCGCGGACGACTCCCCCGTCTCCGCTAACGATCCTAAGCCTGCGGGCAAGGGGCGTCCCACACCCAAGCGACGGGACGCCGAAGGCCGTCGCCGGCAGCCGGTGAACGCCCCCCAGAACCGCAAAGAGGCTTACAAGAACCTCCGCGAACGCCAGGCCAGCGAGCGCGTCAAGGCGCGCGAGGGCATGCTGCGTGGCGACGAGCGCTACTTCCCCGCCCGCGACAAGGGGCCCGCCAGGAAGTTCGCGCGAGACTGGGTCGACTCCCGCCGTCTCGCCAGCCAGTACTTCCTGCCGTTCTCCCTTCTTATCCTGCTGCTCACCTGGATCCCGTTCCCGGCGGACGTCCGCGGTTACGTCTACGTCGCGGTGATCACGGTCGGCTGGCCGCTCATGATGGTCGGCGTGCTGCTCACCTCGATCTGGGTGTCCTGGAAGGTGAAGAAGCTCACCGCCGAGAAGTTCCCCAACGAGAACCTCAGGGGTGTGGGCTTCTACGCCGCCATGCGCGCGCTGCAGATCCGCAAGCTGCGCTTCCCGCCGCCCGCGGTGCTGCCCGGCGGCAGGCCCGTCCCGCCGAAGAACTGACGGCGGACCGGCAGCGGAGCCAGCGGCGCTGTCTGGGGAGCACCTCGTCCGAGCACGTTTCCGAACCCCGTCCCCTCCACGAGGGGGCGGGGTTCCTCGCGTCTCCCACCGGTCTTCGTCAGCGGGGCGGCCTGCCCCCTGGATCCCCGGCTCGGAACTTTCACAGCGGGACTCCCGGGCCCGGGGGTCCCGAATCAGAATTTCAAGACCGGGACTCCCGGGCCAGAACTTCCGGACCGGAGCCCTTGAGGAGCCCTTGAGCCGAACAACCATCACTCCCGGATGACGGTCACCCCCGAGCCGAACGAGCATCACCCCTGGACGACGTCACTACCGAACCGGGCGACCTCCCCCGGACGACGTCAGTTCTCGATGATGTCCCACCTCAGCCCGCCGCCGACGGCCGCCGGTCGCCAGTAGCCGATGGACCCACCGGTCTCCAGGGCGTCCGCCGTCATCTTCAGCAGGCCGTGGTACGAGCCGATCCGGACGTCTCCGGGCGCGAAGTTCATCCGGCCCTCGTGGTCGGTTTCACCGACGTCGCGCACCACGGAGTCGATCACCAGGCGATGGCCCTCGTCGGTGCCGAACGGGATCATCCGCCCGTCCCACCATTCCTGCCGCGCGTCGGCGTCGCCCTCCGCGTCCATCGCGCACAGCCGCCGCCAGGTGTCGCGGATCTCGCGGACCCCCTGGTTCCGGTTCCTGAGGAACCCGAACGCCCCGGCGGCGACGGAGGCCCCGTCGTGCCGCAGCAGGGAGGCACGCAGGTCGTCGGGGAAGCGCAGGCCCATCTGCGCCTCGGCGACGGCGATCGTACGGGCCCTGGCGGGCCTGCCCAGCGTGCGGCGGCTCACGGGGGCATTGGCCTCCAGCCACCTCTCGATACGGCGCCACTGGTGGTTCACCGCCCGGGTCACCCGGGGGTTGAGCGCCCGCACCCGAGGGGTCCGCGCCCGTGGGTGGCAGTCGGCGTCGGCGACCGCCACGGGAGTCTCGTACGGGACCGGGGTCTCGTACGGCTGGACGGGTTCCGCCGGGCGGGGGCGCTGCTCCATGTCGGGGTAGGCCACCCCGACGTCGAAGAACCCTTCTGTCGCCGGGCACGCGACGGCGGGCAGACCCGTTCCCGGCTCCGCCCCGATCACGTAGCGCAGTCCCGGCTCCAACCGGTCACCCTGTTCCGGTTCGCACCGCTCGTCCACACTCCGGAAATCGGTCTCCACCCCGTTCGAGAAGACTGCGCTCTCCAGGACCTGTGTGCCGAAGGCGAGCAGGCACAGCCCGGCCCCGACGGCGCCCCAGCGGACCAGGCGGCTCCGGGTGGCGCCGTCCAGCGGCTCCCCCGGCTCTCCCGGCCTCCGCTCGAACGTCCGCTCGACGGCGGCCCGGAAGGCGGAGGGGGGCCTGGCCGCGTACCGCCTGAGGTCCTCGTCCGTGGGGGTGCCGAGGACGGGCGCGGGAGGCCATCGCGGTGCGCGCCCGGCTCCGGAGCCCGCCTCCTCCTCAAGGAAGGCCCCCCGGGGGCCCTCGGCCGGAAAGGCGCTCCGGGATCCCTCTTCCGGGAAGGCGGCCCGGGATCCCTCGGCCCGGGATCCCTCCGGGAAGGCGGCCCGGCGTTCCTCCGCTCGCCGCCACACGCGGGCGACCACCACGACGGCCGCAGCCAGCGCCGTGGCGGCGAGGGCCAGCCGTACTTTCCGAGAAATGATCAACCGCGACACGCCCGGCAGGCTATCCCGAATCATCCGGAATTATGGCGCCCACTAATCTCGGACCATGGAATTCCGCCACCTTGGCCGCAGCGGTCTCATGGTCAGTGAGATCAGCTACGGCAACTGGATCACACACGGTTCTCAGGTAGAGGAGGACGCCGCCAAGCAGTGCGTGCGAGCGGCACTCGACGAGGGGATCACCACCTTCGACACCGCCGACGTGTACGCGGGCACCAAGGCGGAGGAGGTCCTCGGCCGCGCTCTCGCGGGGGTTCGCCGCGAGTCCCTGGAGATCTTCACCAAGGTCTACTGGCCGACCGGACCTGGCCCCAACGACCGGGGGCTGTCGCGCAAGCACATCACCGAGTCGCTGCACGGCTCGCTGCGTCGCCTGCAGACCGACTACGTCGACCTGTACCAGGCACACCGCTTCGACAACGAGACGCCGCTTGAGGAGACCCTCAAGACCTTCGACGATCTCGTACGCCAGGGCAAGGTCCTCTACGTCGGCGTCAGCGAGTGGACCGCCGACCAGATCGGCCGGGCGCTGAAGATCGCCGACGAGATGGGCTTCGACCGCCTGGTCTCCAACCAGCCCCAGTACTCCATGCTGTGGCGGGTCATCGAGGCCGAGGTCGTGCCGCTGAGCGAGAAGGAGGGCGTCGGCCAGGTCGTCTTCTCCCCCATCGCCCAGGGTGTGCTCACCGGTAAGTACCGGCCGGGGCAGCCGCCCCCCGCCGGTTCCCGGGCCACCGACCCCAGCGGGGGCAACTTCATCTCCCGGATGCTGAACGACGACGTGCTCACCCGCGTCCAGCAGCTGGAGCCGATCGCCGCCGACCTCGGCCTGAGCATGGCCCAGCTCGCGGTCGCCTGGGTGCTGCAGAACCCCAATGTGTCCTCCGCCATCGTGGGGGCCAGCAGGCCCGAGCAGGTCCGCGACAACGTCAAGGCGTCCGGGGTGAAGCTGGAGTCCGAGGTACTGCAGAAGATCGACGACGTCCTCGGCCCGATCGTCGAGCGCGACCCCGCCAAGACGGTGAGTCCCGAGAAGCGTCCGTAGCGCGGTGACCGGTCACGGGTGAACCCGGCGAACGCCCGAGGCGTTGGCCGGGGCCCGTGTTCGTACGCGGGCCTCGGCGCGCGGAACGTCACGCGCGGGCCACCGCAGGCGGGCCCTCGTATGCCGGATCACGTACGCGGGCCTTCGCGCACCGGATTTCGTGCACCGGGTTTCGTGAGCGGGTCCTCGTGAGCGGGACAGGGAAAAACCCCTCGGTTCCTCGTTTTCGTCGAGGGGCCGGGGGTTTCCCATTCACCCGGGTCATTCCGGGCGCAGTGACATTCCCTCGTACTCCACGCGCTCGCCTTCGATCAGGGTGACTTTCTCAACCCCGGACTCCAGCAGCTCACGCCAGCTTTCACCGAGCCACGACTCGGCGTCCGCCTGGCTCGGGAACGTGTCGGACGGCGAAACACCCTCGACCACTTCGCCGCCATTCGCGTTTTCGTAACGCCAGCGCCACGTCATGCCATAGCTCCTTCTCGCGGATCCTGCCGGTGCCCCTCGGTGGCTCAGCGAACACTACCTCTCCCGGGCACTCCGGGCATGAAGGCGAGATCTTGACTTCCTCCACTCGGCTGAGGCCAAGGGATTCCAACCCTCACGGGCCGGGTTTCCTGCTTCACCACCGGTTGCCCGCCAGGGGGAAACGCTCCCCTTTGAGGTCTTACACCAGCTCCACAGGCGTTTTCTCTCCGTCGGCCCGGCGGCGAGGGTGGTGCGGGTCATGCGTGCGGCGGCTTGGTTACCGCCGCCGCACGAGCATGCTAACAACCCGTACGGCGCCCTGCCGCGTTTCCTCCCCACGCCTAAAAGCGGGTGTCTCCACGCTGAAAGGAACATGATGACCTCATGCTCCGCCGCCGGGACGTTCCCGGCACCCCCGGCACGCCCCGGGTGCCGTCCGCTTCCTCCCTACCGGCTTCTCGACCCGAGGGGAGACCTGGCGTGAAGGTCCTGATCTCCGGCACGGCGGGCGCGGGCGGGTGGCCCGCCCCGGACTGCGGGTGCGCCTCCTGCGCCCGTGTCACGCCGGGCCGTCGCCCCACCTCCGTGGTGCTCGACGTCCCGGTGGCACCCGACGGCTCCCCGGCACCCGGCGAACCCTCACCGCCCGGCGGCCCCCTGACACCTGACGGCTCGGTGGCGCCCAGCGGTTCAGCGGCGCCCGCAGGCCCCGTCCGGCTGCCGCTCTCCGGCCCGCTCCCGCCCGGCTACCGCGCCGCGCCCGGCCCGGACGGCATCACCGTCACCACCCCCGGCGGTCGGCGCGTCCTCCACGCCGTCTCTCCCCCGCCCGTCTCTCACCCGTACGGCGAATCCCCACACGACGGGCACGACGGGGGCCTGGGAGAGGCACTGGATCTAGTGCTGCTGGACGTGCTGGACCGGCCGGAACGGCTGGGGGACCTGCGTCGGCGAGGGCTGGTCGGCGAGCGGACGCACGTGGTGGCCGTCGATGTCGACCACCGGGTACCGACCGGGGCCGAACTCGCCCGGCGGGCCACGCTGTGGGGGGTGCGGGTCGTACCGGACGGCACGGTCGTCGACACGAGCGAGCCCCCTCCCGCCCCGGCTCCCCCGCCCAGGAGGACCCTGCTGCTCGGGGGGAGCCGGTCGGGCAAGTCGGCGGAGGCCGAACTGCGTCTGGCGGCCGAGCCCGAGGTCCTCTACGTCGCGACCGGGCCGTCCGGCGACGGTGACCCCGAGTGGCTGCGCCGAGTCCGGGCACATCGCGACCGCAGGCCCGCCCACTGGGGAACCATCGAGACCACCGCCCTGGCCGGGCTGCTGCGATCCGCCGACACCCCGCTGCTGATCGACGGACTCGGCACCTGGGTGGCCGCCGTCTTCGACGAGTGCGACGCCTGGCCCGGCGCAACCGGCGACAACGGCGGGGCCGACGAGGACGACAGAGGCGACGGGGGTGGCAAGAGCGGCGGGGCCGGTAGAGACGCCGTCGCCGCCCGGTGTGACGACCTGGTGGCGGCCTGGAGACAGACCCGGGCCCGGGTCGTGGCGGTCTCCGACGAGGTCGGCCTCGGCGTGGTGCCCGGCACCGCCAGCGGGCGGATGTTCCGTGACACCCTCGGCCGGTTGAACCAGCGCCTCGCCCTGGAGTCGGAGGACGTCACCCTCGTCGTCGCCGGTCGCCTCCTCCCCCTCCCCATCTGACCCTCCTGCCGTCCGGTCCCCGGTGTCGCGACCGGCCCCCACCGGGCCTCCCGGACTGCTCCGGCCGGGGCCGGTCCGGGAAGCGGCACCCGGTGAACGTGCGCCGCAGCTGTCCCACATCCCAACGTGGAGCGCTTCCTGGCTGCGGTCCGGCAGAACGTACGCGATCCAGCGAACGCACGCGGCCCAGTGAACATGCACGATCCGGCGACCATACGCGGCCCGGCGAACATGCACCGCCCAGTGAACGTGCACGGTCCAAAAACGTGCACAGTCCGGCGAACGCACGCGGCCCAATGAACATGCACAGTCCGGCGAATGTGCACGGTCCGGCGACCGCACGCGGTCACAACGGATTCCGCCCCCGGAGGCCGAAGGCTACGATCATCGACCATGTCCGAACCCTCGCCCCCACCCACGGACGGCCCGTCCACCTTCGTCGACGGAGTGCGTCTCGCGATCGGCACGCTGAGCGTGTTCCCGGTCCGTCCCGGAGTGGTCGACCGCCGGGCAGGGGGGATCGCGATGGCGGTGGCTCCGCTGGTGGGGGCGCTGATCGGGGCCGGTGGCGGGCTGGTGCTGGTGGTCTCCCTGTGGCTGGGAATGACACCGCTTCCGGCGTCGGTGCTGGCCGTGGCGACCGTGGCGCTGCTCAGCCGGGGGCTGCACCTGGACGGGCTGGCCGACCTCGCCGACGGGCTGGGCAGCGCCAGACCCGCCGAGCGGGCGCTGGAGATCATGAAGCGGTCGGACATCGGCCCCTTCGGCGTGGTGACGCTGATCTTCGTCCTGCTGCTCCAGGTGACGGCCCTGTCGGAGGCCGCCCGCGCGGGAGCGGGAACGGGCGCGATCACCCTGGTCGCGGCCTGCGCGGCCGGGCGGCTCGCCCTCACCTGGGCCTGCCGCGCGGGCGTTTCCCCGGCACGCCCCGACGGGCTCGGCGCGATGGTCGCGGGCACCGTGCGACGCGGCGTCGCGGTGGTCGTGACCGCGCTGGTGCTCGCGGGAACGGCGGCGCTGGTCTACCTCCACGGCGCCCTCGGCCCGTGGTCCTCCGGCTCCCCGTCCGAGCCCTTCGGCGGGTTCGAACGGGGCTTTGTCGTCTATTCGGACGTCACCAACCACCTCCCCGAGGTCGATGCGAGCATCCCCGGCATTGGCCTCACGTCAGGCCTGGGGCCGTTCCTCGCCCCCTGGGGGCTCCCCCTGGCCATGCTCGCGGGACTGCTGGTGGCCTGGGCCGTGCGGCGCAGGGCCGTACGGCGGCTTGGTGGCGTCACCGGTGACGTGCTCGGCGCCCTCGTCGAGACCGCCACCGCGACGACCCTGCTGGCCTGCACGATCCTCACGGTCTGACCCCCTCCCGGCCCGATCGGATGAGACCGCCGGGAAGGGGACACCGGAGGGAGGAACGGCGGGTCAGCGGGCGGCCGGGCCGGTGGACGCCCGGTCCACCAGGGTGTTCAGCAAGGCGGCCCCCCGCTCCGCGTCGTCGATCGAGACGGCGAAGCGGCCACCGGAGGCGTACCCCACCACGAGGCACTCCCCGCCGCGGATCATGACCGTCACGGCTCCCGGAAGCCCCCTGACGCCCCAGCCGCCGATGGCGGAGGGGAACAGCTCCTCCGACCAGGCCCGCTCCACCCGCTCGATCGGGATGTGCTTGCGCGGCAGGCGGAACGGCCCGTAGAAGAGCGCGAGACCCTCCTCGGTGACCTGCACCCGCACCGAGCTGAAGGCCAGCACCGGCAGGCCCACCAGGAACAGGATCGTCACGGGGATCCACAGCGCGCCGTCGCCGCCGATCAGGGCGAGCACCGCGCATCCCAGGCCCGCGGCCAGGAGGGAGCCGCCGAGCGCGGCGAGCGGGCCGCTGCTCACCGAGGAGACCCACACCGCGCGCTGCCCGGGGCCGAGCGGGAGCCGCCGCGTGGGGACGGCGGACGGCTCGGGGCGGTCGTCGGGCCCCGGACGGGCCGCGAGGGCGCCGAGCCAGCCACCCAGCACCAGCCCCGCGACCACGAGCAGCGCGCCCCACCCCAGGTTCGCGGCCTGCCTCCAGCCGGGGGCGTCGAGGTTGGCCGTCAGCGTGACCACCTGCAACCCCGGGAAGAACAGGCCGCCACCGCCCAGCAGGGCACCGAGCGCCATGCGGCTCGTCCTGCGCCTGAACATCGCGGTGCCGGCGAGCGCGACCCCCAGGGCCCCGCCCGCGATCAGCGCCCACAGGCCCACCTGGAGCAGCAGCGAGGCGATGAACGGCATCGACCTGTCGGGGGCGCCGGAAGGGCCCCAGTGCGTGGCGATCGGCTCGGGCAGCCGGTCGCGCAACATGAGCGGCACGGCGATCAGCGCGGCGGTCACCAGCGCGGCCCAACCGGCCGCGATGGACAGGAATCGGGCTCGCAGCCCCACGTCGGTCACCCCTTCGAAGGACCGGGCTCGCGGCCCGGTCATGACAGTTCCCTGATGAGCTCGATGACGTCGTCGTGGCGGTAGCCGTACTGAACCGCCTCGTCGAGCAGGGAGCGCAGCTTCTCCTCGATGACGCTGCGCGGGTTAGGGCGGCTGAGCACGCTCACGCCGCGACCCCGGCGGAACTCCAGCACCCCCTCGTCGCGCAGGTCCCTCAGGGCGCGCAGCACCGTGTTGGCGTTGATGCCCAGTGCGGCGGCCAGGTCGCGAGCCGGTGGAAGCCGGTCTCCCGGAGCGTACGAACCCTCGGCGACGGCGCGTCTGATCGCCTCGGCGACCTGCTCGTGCAGCGGCCGGGGATCGTTGAGATCCAAGGTAAGCAACATAGTGCTAGCGACATTAGCACCATGACGCCCGATGGTGCCACCCCGAATAGCACCATCGAGCATCACAATTCGTAGGACGAACCCTCGTTTATGCGTACTGCGCCAGCCCGACTAGCATCGGCCTACGTGACCACTGTGCGGCTTACCCCAACTGACAACGCTGTCTCGTTCGATACCGACGCGCTGGTCGTCGGCGTCCACACCGGAACGGACGGCCCGCTCCCCGCTCCCGGGGCGGAAGGCCTCGACCAGGCGCTCGGCGGCAGACTCGCCGCCACGCTTGCGAGCGTGGGCGCCAAGGGTAAGCCGGGCGAGATCTCCAAGATCCCCACCTTCGGCGCGCTGACCGCGTCCCTGCTGGTCGTCGTCGGCCTGGGCGACGCCCCCGGTGACGGTGACGGCTACGACGCCGAGGTCCTGCGCCGCGCCGCGGGCACCGCGGTCCGCGCCCTGGCCGGTACCGGCCGCGTGGCGCTCGCCCTGCCCGCCGCGAGCGCGGAGCACGCGGGCGCCGTCGCCCTGGGCGGCCTCCTCGGCGCCTACTCCTTCACCAAATACCGCACCGTGGGAGAGCAGAGCTCCCCGGTGTCCGAGCTGGCCGTGCTGACCGACGCCGAGGGCGCCCAGGCCGCGATCGAGCGCGCCACCACCCTGGCCGGGTCGGTCTCGCTGGTCCGCGACCTGGTCAACACCCCGCCGTCGGACCTGTGGCCGGCCCGCTTCGCCGAGATCGCCGAGCAGGTGGGCAGCGAGGCCGGCCTGTCGGTGGAGGTCCTGGACGAGAAGGCGCTCAAGGAGGGCGGCTACGGCGGCATCGTCGCCGTCGGCCAGGGATCGGCCAACCCGCCCCGGCTGGTCCGCCTCTCCTACAGCCACCCCGAGGCCAGTACGAGGCTCGCGTACGTCGGCAAGGGCATCACCTTCGACTCGGGCGGCCTGTCGCTCAAGCCGACGGCCTCGATGGACTGGATGAAGTCAGACATGGGCGGCGCGGGCGCGGTCTTCGGCGCCCTCCTGGCGATCGCCAGGCTGGGCCTGAAGGTCAACGCGGTCGGCTACCTCTGCCTGGCGGAGAACATGCCGAGCGGCACCGCGCAGCGCCCCTCCGACGTGTTCACCAGCTACGCGGGCAAGACCGTCGAGGTGCTCGACACCGACGCCGAGGGCCGCCTGGTCCTGATCGACGGCATCGCCCGCGCCGGGCAGGACGACCCCGACGTGATCGTCGACGTCGCCACGCTCACCGGCGCGCAGATCGTCGCGCTGGGCTGGCGGACGGCGGGCGTCATGGGCAACGACGACGACCTCCGCGCGGAGATCGTCGCGACGGCGGGCGAGCAGGGCGAGGCCGCGTGGCCCATGCCCCTGCCCGACGAGCTCCGCAAGGGTCTCGACTCCCCGGTGGCCGACATCGCCAACCTGCACCCCGAGCGTTTCGGCGGGATGCTGACGGCCGCCATCTTCCTGCGGGAATTCGTGCCGGACGGGGTCCGTTGGGCACACATTGACATGGCCGGTCCCGCCTTCAACAAGGGCGAGGCCCACGGCTACACGCCGAAGGGCGGCACCGGGGCGATCACCCGGACGCTCGTCGGCCTGGCCGAGCGCTACGCGGGCGAGCCTTCGCGCTGACCGTTGTCGCCGCGCAAGCGGGTCACAAGCAACCTAGACAAATGAAAAGATGCGGTTGCCGGAGTCAGGCCAAGGGCGGGCACCGGCGCGGCGCCGGGCCGGGTCCGGCGGCGGCGTGGATGCGATCGAGGATCCGCGCGGCCGTCCAGGGCACGACAAGGGGCGCGACCGTGAAGACGGTATTTCGATCCGACAAGGAGCTTTCCTGTGGCTGATGGCAGCGGCCCCTACGACATCGTCGTCCTAGGTGGCGGTAGCGGTGGGTATGCCTGCGCTCTGCGGGCGGCCGAGCTGGGCAAGACGGTCGCGCTGATCGAGAAGGACAAGATCGGCGGTACGTGCCTGCACCGTGGGTGCATTCCCACCAAGGCGCTTCTGCACTCCGCGGAGGTCGCCGACGAGACGCGGGAAAGCGCGACCTACGGCGTCAAGGCCCGCTTCGAGGGCATCGACGTGCCCGCGGTCCACGCGTTCAAGGACAAGATCGTCACGCGTGCCTGGAAGGGCGTGCAGGGCCTTCTCAAGAGCAAGGGCATCACGATCATCGAGGGTGAGGGCCGTCTCGCGGGCCCGAACCGGATATCGGTGGGCTCCGAGGTCTACGAGGGCCGCAACATCGTGCTGGCGACCGGCTCCGCGCCCAGGTCCCTTCCCGGCCTGGAGATCGACGGCGAGCGGGTCATCAGCAGCGAGCACGCGCTCAAGCTCGACCGGGTGCCCACCTCGGTGGTCGTCCTGGGCGGCGGCGTCATCGGCGTGGAGTTCGCCAGCGTCTGGCGCTCCTTCGGCGCCGAGGTGACGATCGTCGAGGCCCTGCCGCACCTGCTGCCCCTGGAGGAGGAGTCCAGCTCCAAGCTGCTGGAGCGCTCTTTCCGCCGCCGCGGCATCAAGCAGGAGCTGGGCGTCTTCTTCGAGGGCGTCAAGACCACCGACACCGGCGTGGTCGTCAGCCTGGCCAACGGCAAGACCCTCGACGCCGAGCTGCTGCTCGTCGCGGTCGGCCGCGGCGCGGTCTCCGCGGGCATGGGCTTCGAGGAGGCGGGCATCGCGATCGAGCGCGGCACCGTCACGGTGAACGAGTTCTGCCAGACCAGCGTGCCTGGCGTGTACGCGGTCGGCGACCTCATCCCGACCCTGCAGCTCGCGCACGCGGGCTTCGCCGAGGGCATCCTGGTGGCCGAGCACATCGCCGGTCTGAACCCGGTGCCGATCGACTACGACGGCGTGCCCCGGATCACCTACTCCGACCCCGAGGTCGCCTCGGTGGGCATCACCTCCGCCCAGGCCAGGGAGCGCGGCCACGAGATCGTCGAGCTGACCTACGACCTCGCGGGCAACCCCAAGAGCCAGATCCTGCAGACCCAGGGCGCCGTCAAGATCATCGCCAAGAAGGACGGCCCGGTGCTCGGCGTGCACATGGTCGGCCGCCGCATCGGCGAGCTGGTGACCGAGGGACAGCTGATCTACAACTGGGAGGCCCTGCCCTCCGAGGTCGCGCAGCTCATCCACGCGCACCCCACCCAGTCCGAGGCCGTCGGCGAGGCGATGCTGGCGCTGGCCGGCAAGCCGCTCCACGTCCACAACTAACGCAAGCCCTCACTCGGAACGCGAGAGAAGACAACCAATGCCGAAGTCCGTACAGATGCCCCAGCTCGGTGAGAGCGTCACGGAGGGCACCGTCACCCGTTGGCTGAAGAAAGAGGGTGAGCGCGTCGAGGCCGACGAGCCCCTTCTCGAAGTCTCCACCGACAAGGTCGACACCGAGATCCCGTCCCCGGCGGCGGGCATCCTCACGAAGATCGTGGTGGCCGAGGACGAGACCGTCGAGGTCGGCGCCGAGCTCGCCGTCATCGACGAGAACGGCACCGAGGGCGCCGCCGCTCCGGCGCAGGAGAAGGCCCCCGAGCCGGAGCCCGAGCCTGAGCCCGCCCCGCAGCAGCAGCAGGCCCAGCCGGCCTCCTCGATCCCGCAGCCCGCCCCGCAGCAGCAGGCGCAGGCCCCCGCCCCGGCCCCGCAGCAGCAGGCACCCGTGCAGGCGCAGCAGGCTCCCCCGGCCCCGCAGGCGGCCCAGCCCTCCCAGGCCGCGCCGCCGTCGCCGATCGCGGCGTCCGAGCCCGTCGCGCAGCCGTCGGGCGACAGCCCGTACGTCACCCCGCTGGTGCGCAAGCTCGCCGGTGAGCACGGCGTCGACCTCGACGCGCTGACCGGCACCGGCGTCGGCGGGCGCATCCGCAAGCAGGACGTCCTGGAGGCCGCCCGCGAGCAGCGCGAGCGTGCCGCGGCCCAGGCCCAGCCTCAGGCCCAGGCCCCGCAGGCCGCCGCCCAGGCCCCGGCCCAGGCGTCCGCCCCGCAGGCCCCCGAGCCGGTCGTGGTGGACACCACGCTGCGCGGGCGCACCGAGAAGATGTCGCGGCTGCGTCAGACCATCGCCAAGCGCATGGTCGAGTCGCTGCAGGTCTCGGCCCAGCTCACCACCGTGGTCGAGGTCGACGTCACCAAGATCGCGCGGCTGCGCGACCAGGCGAAGGCCGAGTTCCAGCGGCGTGAGGGCGTCAAGCTCACGTTCACGCCGTTCTTCGCCCTCGCCACGATCGAGGCGCTCAAGCAGCACCCGAAGCTGAACGCCACGATCAACAGCGAGACCAACGAGGTCACGTACTTCGACACCGAGCACCTCGGTTTCGCGACGGACACCGAGCGCGGCCTGCTCGTCCCGGTGATCAAGGACGCCGGCGACCTCAACATCGCCGGGCTGTCCCGTAAGATCGCCGACCTCGCCGAGCGCACCCGCACCAACAAGGTGAGCCCCGACGAGATCACCGGCGGCACGTTCACGCTGACCAACACCGGCAGCCGAGGCGCGCTGTTCGACACGCCGATCCTGAACCAGCCGCAGGTCGGCATGCTGGGCACCGGCGCCGTCGTCAAGCGCCCGGTGGTCCTGGACACCCCGGAGGGCGAGGTCATCGCCGTCCGCTCGATGATGTACCTGGCGCTCAGCTACGACCACCGCCTGGTCGACGGCGCCGACGCCGCCCGCTTCCTGACGACGATCAAGCGTCGCCTCGAAGAGGGTCGTTTCGAGAACCAGCTGGGCCTGCACGGCTAGTCACCCGTTCTCTCCCACCGGGCCGGTCCGCGACATCGCGGACCGGCCCGGCTCGTTGCGGGGGCCCAGCTCGTACGGGCCGCGAGGGGGACGCGAATCCGATAGGCGCCGGTTTCCGAAGACTCGGGGGGAGGTCGTTTACATTGGACAACATGACGATCATCGTGACCGGATCCTCGGGCCTGCTGGGATCGGCTCTGGTGAGGGCTCTGCGGGACGACGGCGCCCGGGTGGTCCGTTTGGTCCGGCGGGTGCCCGAGGGCGGCGACGAGGCCTTCTGGAACCCGGCGAAGGGGGTTGTCGAGTCGGCGGCGCTGGAGGGCGCGGAGGCGGTGGTCCATCTCGCGGGCGCGGGCATCGGCGACCGGCGCTGGAGCGAGGACTACAAGCGCGAGGTGGTCCGCAGCCGGGTCGAGGGGACGAGGACCCTGGCGGGCGCGCTCGCCAATCTGACGGCGAAGCCCTCGGTGCTGCTGTCCGGCTCGGCGATCGGCTTCTACGGCGACACCGGGGACACGGCGGTGGACGAGACGGCGCCCGCGGGTGCCGGGTTCCTCGCCCAGGAGGTCGTGGTGCCGTGGGAGGCGGAGACGGCGCCCGCCGAGGAGGCGGGGATCCGGGTCGCGAGGCTCCGTACCGGCCTGGTGCTGAGCGGCCGGGGCGGCATGCTGGCGCGGATCCTCCCCATCTTCAAGACGGGGCTGGGCGCCCCGCTGGGGTCGGGACGGCAGTACTGGTCGTGGATCTCCGTCGACGACTGGGTGCTCGCCGTACGACACATCCTGAAAAATCCTGAGATCTCGGGGCCGGTGAATGTGACGGCGCCCGAGCCGGTCACCAACGCCGAGTTCACCAAGGCGCTCGGAGCCGCCCTCCACCGGCCCACGATGCCCCTGGCCGTGCCGGGCTTCGTACTGCGTACGGCCATCGGGGAGTTCGCCGAGGAAGGGGTGCTGACCGGCCAGCGGGTGCTCCCCCGGCGCCTGCTCGACAGCGGTCACGCGTTCCGGCATACGCACCTCGACGAGGCACTGGCCGCCGTACTCTAAGATCCCTGTTTTCGGCGTTCCGGCCGACGAGACCACTGGGAGACGGACATGGGCAGCCCCGGGCAGTCGCACATCCTCGCGATCGGAGGCGGCTCGTTCCGCGCCTCCACCCGCCAGGGGATCATGGAGGCGAGCCCGCTGCTCAGGTACGCCCTCGACCTCACCGGCCAGGACCGGCCCCGCCTGGGCCTGCTCGCCACCGCCACCGGCGACGACGCGGAGTGGCTGCTGCGGATGTACGGCGCCTTCGGCGCGTGGGACGTCGAGGTCAGCCACCTGACCGTGTTCCCGATGACCAACGTCGAGGACCCGCGCGAGTGGGCCCTCAGCCAGGACATCATCTACGTCAGCGGCGGCAGCGTGGCTAACCTGGCGGCCCTGTGGCGGCTGCACGGCCTCGACGAGATCTTCGAGGAGGCGTGGCGGGCGGGCGTGGTGCTGGCGGGCCAGAGCGCCGGGGCGCTCTGCTGGCACGTGGGCGGCAACACCGACTCCTTCGGGCCGACGCTGCGGGTGTGGTCCGACGGCCTGGGCATGCTCCCCTACTCCTGCGGCGTCCACTACAACTCCGATCCGCAGCGCCGCCGGCTGCTGCACGAGGCGGTGGCTTCGGGCGAGCTGCCCGAGGGCTACGCCGCCGACGAGGGCGTCGCCCTGCACTACGTGGGCACCGAGTTCATCCAGGCCGTCAGCGTGCATCCGGACGCCTACGCCTACAAGGTGGAGCACGACGGGGCGGGCGGGGCCAAGGAGTTCCGCATCGAGCCTCGGCTTCTCACGTCTTAACCACGAACGGGTCAACTACTCTTGAGGCGTGAGTGACCTGGCAATCGTCCGTCTTGGCGTTGACTTCCCCTATGAGCAGGCTTGGGATCTTCAGCGGCGCATCCACGCGCGCCGGGTGGCCGAGGAGATCCCCGACACCTGCCTGATGCTCGAACACGCGCCGGTCTACACGGCGGGCAAACGCACCGCGCCGCACGAGAGGCCCTCCGACGGCACCCCGGTCGTCGAGGTCGACCGGGGCGGGCGGATCACCTGGCACGGCCCCGGCCAGCTGGTCGGCTACCCGATCGTCAGGCTCGGCGGCTCCCTCGACGTGAACGCCTACGTGCGGCTCCTGGAGGAGACCCTGGTGCACGTCTGCGCCGACTTCGGGGTCCAGGCGGGCCGGGTGGAGAGGCGCGGGGGCGTCTGGGTGGCCGGAGACCCCTCGCACGGCCTGCCGGACAGGAAGGTCGGGGCGATCGGCATCCGGGTCTCGGGCGGCGTCACGATGCACGGGTTCGCGCTCAACTGCTCCAACGACCCGAGCTGGTACAACCGGATCGTCCCGTGCGGCATCAGCGACGCCGGGGTCTCCTCGCTGTCGGCCGAGACCGGCCGCCGGATCGTGGTCGACGAGGTCCTGCCGTACGCCGAGAAGCACCTGGCGGAGGCGCTCGGCGCGCAGGCCTTCGAGCTGCCCGAGGAAGACCTCTTCCGGCGTTGACCTTCCGGTCCCCGGTCCCGGCACCGGTTCCGGGGCTTCTCGGGACCGGTTCCCTGACCGGTTCTCCGTACGACCTCCGGCACCGTTTCGCGCACCGCGCCCCGGGGCCGCCGCAGCTTACGGCGGGACATAAGCTGGTGAGGTGAGCGAGCGTGACGACATTTACCGCACCTCGATGTGCACCACCTCGGTCCACCGACCGACGAAGGAGCTCGCATGACCGTCGCCCCCGAAGGGCGGAAGCTCCTCCGCCTTGAGGTCCGCAACGCCGAGACCCCCATCGAGAAGAAGCCCGACTGGATCAAAACCAAGTTCAGGGCGGGCCCGAACCACACCGAGCTTCGGGAACTGGTCAAACGCGAGGGACTGCACACCGTCTGCCAGGAGGCCGGGTGTCCCAACATCTCCGAGTGCTGGGAGGACCGCGAGGCCACCTTCCTCATCGGCGGCGACCAGTGCACCCGCCGGTGTGACTTCTGCCAGATCGACACCGGCAAGCCCAAGGAGTACGACACCGACGAGCCGCGCCGCGTGGCCGACTCGGTGCGGCAGATGGGGCTCAACTACGCGACCGTGACCGGTGTCGCCCGCGACGACCTGCCCGACGGCGGCGCGTGGCTGTACGCCGAGACCGCCCGGCAGATCCACGCGCTCCTGCCCGGCTGCGGCGTCGAGCTGCTGGTGCCCGACTTCAACGGCGACCAGGCCCAGCTGGAGGAGGTGTTCTCCTCCAGGCCCGAGGTGTTCGCGCACAACATCGAGACCGTGCCGCGGATCTTCAAGCGCATCCGGCCCGCGTTCCGCTACGACCGGTCCCTGGGAGTGATCACCAAGGCCCGTCAGGCCGGTCTGGTGACCAAGTCCAACCTGATCCTCGGCATGGGCGAGGAGCGCGAGGAGGTCATCCAGGCCATGCGCGACCTGCACGAGGCCGGGTGCGACCTGCTCACCGTGACCCAGTATCTGCGGCCCACCCCGCGCCACCACCCCGTCGAGCGCTGGGTGAAGCCGGAGGAGTTCGTGGAGCTGCGGAAGGAGGCGGAGGCCATCGGTTTCGCCGGGGTCCTCTCCGGGCCGCTGGTCCGCTCCTCCTACCGGGCGGGCCGTCTGTACAAGCAGGCCGTCGAGGCTCGCCAGCACGCCTGAGCCCCTCGGGACAACCCGTGAGACCGGAAGGACCCCGCTCCCGAGCGGGGTCCTTCCGGTTTCCTGCCCCGCTGCCTCCACCCGGTACGACCGGATCACCCGGCACGGCCGGATCACGATCGCTCGGCACGGCCGGATCGCGGAGGCGTTGCGGAGGGCCCTCGCGCGGCCGGTCCGGGCGTTCGCAAGTTCATCCGGGCTTTCGCATGGCCGTACGGGTCGTACAGGTGCACGCTCGGCCGTACGGAACGCACGGCGGTGGTGAACACGGACGGTCACGGACGTCTCCGTGACCCCGCCCGGGACCGGCGTCCGGCAGATTACGTTTTCACTTCTTGACCCCTGGATTTGTATCCTTCAGAACATGGCCAAGAAGCCCGAAGACTCAGAGCGCCCGGGGCGCATCAAGCAGCTCCGCATGATCGCGAAGATCATCAAGGAGGCCAATCCCAAGGGGATGCCGATCGTCTATGCCTCGGCGTTGGGCACGCTCGCGCTGTGCGTGGTGATCGGCCTGGTCACGGGCTGGTTCTGGTATCTCCTCTTCATCGGGATCATGCTGGCCCTCACCGTCGGGCTGGTGGTGTTCGGCCAGCTCGCCCAGCGGGCCCAGTACTCCATGCTGCACGGGCAGGTCGGCGCCGCCGCCGCGATCCTGCAGGGCATGCGCGGCAACTGGGAGGTCACCCCCGCCGTCGCCGTCACCCGTGACCAGGACATCGTGCACCGCGTGGTCGGCTACCCCGGCATCATCCTGGTCTCCGAGGGGCCGGGCAGCCGCGTGCAGAAGATGCTGGTCGCCGAGAAGAAGCGCGTCCAGCGGGTCGCGCTGGACGTCCCCGTCTACGACGTGCAGTCCGGCGACGGCGACGGCCAGATCCCGCTGGCCAAGCTGCAGCGGCACCTGATGAAGCTGCCCCGCAACCTCAAGAAGCCCGCCCTGTACGAGATCAACAACCGGCTGAAGGCCCTCCCGCAGACGCTGCCGATGCCCAAGGGCCCGCTGCCGCGCGGCGCGAGGATGCCCCGCCCGAAGATGCGCTGATGAGCCTCGCCGGGGTGGGCCGCCACCGGGTGGACGCCGCGGCCACCTCCCGGGCCAACCGCGGCTGGTGGGACGGCGCCGCCGACGAGTACCAGGCGGAACACGGGGAGTTCCTGCGTGACGCCGGGTTCGTCTGGGGCCCCGAGGGCCTGGACGAGGCCGATGCCCGCCTGCTGGGCGACGTCGCGGGCAGGGACGTGCTGGAGATCGGCTGCGGTGCCGGGCAGTGCGGGCGCTGGCTGGCCGGGCAGGGCGCCAGGGTGGCCGCCTTCGACCTGTCCTTCCGGCAGCTCCAGCACTCCGGCCGGATCGACCTGGACGCCGGGTCCGCGCTGCCGGTGGTCCAGGCGGACGCGGAGGTGCTGCCCTTCGCCGACCGGACGTTCGACCTGGCCTGCTCGGCGTACGGCGCGCTGCCGTTCGTGGCCGACGCCGGGGCCGTCCTCGCCGAGGTCCACCGGGTGCTGCGCCCCGGGGGCCTGCTGGTCTTCTCGGTGAGCCACCCGGTCCGCTGGGCCTTCCCCGACGACCCCGGCCCCGCCGGGCTGACCTCCGACCGCTCCTACTTCGACCGTTCCGCGTACGTGGAGACCGGCGAGGACGGGCGGCCGTCCTACGTCGAGCACCACCGCACGATGGCCGACTGGGTCGGGCTGATCACCGCGTCGGGGCTGGTGCTGCGGGGGCTGACCGAGCCCGAGTGGCCGCCGGGTCACGACCGCGAGTGGGGCGGCTGGAGCCCGCTGCGCGGCCGCCACCTGCCCGGCACCGCGATCTTCACCTGCGCGCGATAGCCGCGCGGCGCCCCGGCGGGGCTCCCGGGCGCACGGGCCGATAAAGATCGCTCACACCGGGCGCGCGGACCGGCGAGGACCGTTCGCATCGGGCGCGCGGGCCGATGACGACCGTTCACACCGGACGTACGAACGAGTGGGGGCGGCTCACGCCGAGCGTGCCGACCGGTGGCGGCGCAGGTATTCGGCGGTGAGCGAGTCCTGGCAGGCCAGGAGCTCCCGCGGGGTGCCGGTGAAGACGATCTCCCCGCCGTTCCTGCCGCCGTCGGGGCCCAGGTCGACGATCCAGTCCGCGTGGGCGACGACATCGAGGTTGTGCTCGATGACCACGACCGTGTTGCCCCTGTCGACCAGGCCGTTCATCAGGGCCAGCAGGGTGTCCACATCCGACATGTGCAGCCCGGTGGTGGGCTCGTCGAGGATGTAGACGCTGCTCGTGCGGTTCAGGTGGGTGGCGAGCTTGATGCGCTGCCGCTCGCCGCCGGACAGGGTGCTCAGCGGCTGTCCGAGGCTGAGGTAGTCGAGGCCGACCTCGGTGAGGGTGCGCAGCTTGGCGCGGAGCGCGGGCTCGTGGAAGAAACCGGCGGCGACCTCGACCGGCATCTCCAGGACGTCGGCGATGGACGCCCCGCGCAGTTTGTGGACGAGCACCGCCTCGTTGAAGCGGCGGCCGTCACAGGCCTCGCAGTGCGTGGTGACCGGGTCCATGTAGGCCAGCTCGGTGATGATCACGCCCCGGCCCTGGCACTCCGCGCACGCCCCGGTGGAGTTGAAGCTGAACAGCCCAGGAGCCACCCCGTTGGCCGTGGCGAACAGCTTGCGGATGGGATCCATCAGGGCGAGGTAGGTCGCCGGGGTGGAGCGGGAGGAGGCGGCGATCGCCGACTGGTCCACGAAGATCGCCTCGGGGTAGGCCCCGGCGAACACCTGCGAGATCAGCGTGCTCTTGCCCGATCCGGCCACACCGGTGACGGCGGTCAGCACCCCGACCGGGATGTCCACCGAGACCTTCTTGAGGTTGTGCAGGTCGGCGTCGCGGATCGGCAGCGCGCCCCGGGCCGTCCTGAAGTCCTCCTTGACCTCGCCCGCGCGGCGCAGGCCCTGCCCGGTGAGGGTGTCGGCCTCCCGCAGGCGCGCGTACGTGCCCTCGAAGACGATCTCACCGCCGTGTGTCCCGGCCCGGGGGCCGACGTCGACGACGTGGTCGGCGATCGCGATCACGTCGGGGTCGTGCTCGACGACGATCACCGTGTTGCCCTTGTCGCGCAGCGCGCGCAGCAGGTCGTTGAGCCTGCCCACGTCGCGCGGGTGCAGGCCGGTGCTGGGCTCGTCGAAGATGTAGGTCATCCCGGTCAGGCTGCTGCCCAGGTGCCGTACCAGCTTCAGCCGCTGGCCCTCGCCGCCGGACAGCGTGGCGGCGGCCCGGTCGAGGCTGAGATAGCCGAGCCCGATCGCGGCCAGGCGCTCCAGGGCGCCGCGCGCCGCGGCGGCGATGGAGGCGGACGCGGGCTCGTCGAGCGTGGCCAGCACCTCGATGAGGTCGCTGATCTGCATCCGGGCGTAGTCGGCGATGTTGCGCCCGCCGACGCGGGTGGCCAGCGCCGCCGGGTTCAGCCGGTCGCCGTCGCAGGCGGGGCAGACGCCGTCGGTGACGAACTTCTGGATGCCCTCGCGGGTCCGCTCGCTCAGGGTGCTCAGGTCGCGCTTGACGCCCAGCCTGGTGAAGCGGTCGACGATGCCCTCGTAGGCGATCTGGTACGAGCCGTTCTTCAGGCTCAGCAGCACCGTGCCCTCGGAGCCGTGCAGCAGCGTCCGCCACTCCTCCTCGGTGTAGTCGCACAGGGGCTTGGCGGGGTCGAGCAGCTCGTACCTGCCGTAGACCTGCCACTCGGTGCCGCCGACCTTGTAGCCCGGCAGCAGGATCGCGCCCTCGTTCAGCGACTTCGTGCGGTCCAGCATGAGGTCGACGTCGGCCTGGACGGTCCTGCCCAGCCCGTCGCACTCGGGGCACATGCCCTGCGGGTCGTTGAAGGAGTAGGTGGAGACCAGGCCGTTGCCGTGCCTGGCGAACAGTGCCCGGATCATGGGGTAGATGTCGGTCATGGTGCCGACGGTGGAGCGGGCGTTGCCGCCCACCGGCTTCTGGTCGACGATCACCGGCGTGGTCAGGTTCTCGACGACGTCCGCCTGCGGGCGCTCGTACTTGGGCAGCTGGTTGCGGATGAACCAGGTGAAGGTGGCGTTGAGCTGGCGCTGCGCCTCCACGGCCACGGTGTCGAAGACGATGGACGACTTGCCCGAGCCGGAGACGCCGGTGAAGACCGTGATCATGTCCTTCGGGATGGTCAGGGAGACGTCCTTGAGGTTGTGCTCGCGGGCCCCGACGATCCGGATGCCGTCCTGCGCGGCCTCGGTCCGCGCCTTCGGCCCGGTCTTCTCCTCGGTGACGGTCACGGGGCGGCTCCTCTTTCCTGCTCGCGCGGCTCGCGGCTCGTGCGGCGTGTGGGCGTGACGAAGGCGTAAGGGATCGAGCTGGGGCGGACGGTGCGTGCCGCACGGCGGATCCGCCGTGCGGCACGCGGCACCCTAGCGGTCGCCACCGACATTCATGACGAGCCCGCCGAGGGCGTCGAAGGTGGCGAAATCCCCGCCGGAGACGAGGTTCTTGGTCACGGCGATCGAGATGCCGGTGGCCGTGTCGGCGTACGCGGCCGATCCGCCGCTGCCCGACATGCCGAACAGGGTGGGTCCGGAGAGGAGCTGGGTGGCGCCGAGGGCGTACCCGAGGGACCTGGTGGCCGGGAAGGCGGTGACCTCGTCCGTGCCGTTGAACTCCACGGCGGTGATCTCGCGGAGCCGTTCCGGCGAGACGAGCCTGACGCCGTCCACCTCGCCCAGCAGGGCGGCGTACATGCGGGCCACCGCGCGGGCGGACATGGTGCCGCCCGCCGGGATGTCGGAGGTCAGCACGTCGGCGCGGTTGCCGAAGCCCGCGTCGGGCATCGCCGCCATCGGCGCCGCCGTGTAGCCGTCCACGACCTTGAAGAACGGGATGTCCGCGAACATCGCCTCCGCGGACATCCCCTCGGGCATCTCGAAGTCGCTCGGCGCGTCCTCCAGGCGGGCCAGCCTGTCCAGCCCGGACTCCGGGACGCCGAAGAACAGCTCGTCGGCCACGCCCAGCGGTCCGGCGACCTCCTCCCGCAGGACCTGGGAGATCGGCGTGCCGGTGGCCCGGCGGACGATCTCACCGACGATGTAGCCGAACGACTGGGGGTGGTAGCCGCTCCCGGTGCCGGGCTCCCACCAGGGCTTGGCCCCGGCGATCGCCGCGCACATCTTCCCCCAGTCGCACAGGTCCTCCGGCGTGGTGTCCACCGGTACGCCGGGAACGCCCGTCGAGTGGGTCAGGGCGTGCCGCACGGTCGCGCGCTCCTTGCCGTGGGCGCCGAACTCCGGCCACAGCTCGGCGATCGGCGTGTCGTAGCCGAATAGGCCCCGCTCCACGAGCACGTGCGCCACGGTCGAGGTGACGCCCTTGCCGGTCGAGGCGCTCCAGAACGGCGTGTCCGGCGTGACGAGGCGCCCGGTGGCCGGGTCGGCGACGCCCGCGACGACGTCGACCACCAGCTCGCCGTGCCGGTACGCGGCGACCTGCAAGCCCCGCTCGGCGCCGGACTCCACAAGCTTGTCGGCCGCTTCCTGGACGCGCTTCTGCATGTCGTTCACGGTCTTTCCCTTCGCCATCTTCATGATCTTCGTGTTGGGGTGTGTGACCCGTATGACGGCCGGAGCCCGCGAAAGGAATCGGTCCCGGGACGAGAAATCGGTCCGGGTATCCAACGGGTATCCAAAAGGGCTCCGAAGCCGGACGGGGAGGGACGGGGCCCGTCATGTCCGGCGCCCTCCGGACGGCACCAAGACGCCGTTCCCGCCGCCCAGGACCGGGGAACCGGCGCCGCCAGGGTCCCCGGACCGGGAGATCAGCGCCGTGTGAATCGCCAAAAGAGCCGTGTGAATCGCCAAAAGACCGGCGTCGCGCGGGCCGCCGACAGGTCGGCACCGCAAGGGGCCACCGAAAGATCAGCGACGCGCGGGCCGCCGGGAGATCGCGAGCAGGACGGCGGGCTCCCGTCCCGGATTGCGCAGGGCTCGCACCGTGAGCCCGTCCAGCCACAGCACGTCGCCGCGCAGGAAAGCCCGGCGATCACCGTCGGAGCAGACCAGCTCGATCCGCCCGCGCTCCAGCAGGACGATCGCCCCCCGCCACTCGGCTCCGTCGTAGACGCGCGAGTCGCCGGGCTCGACGACGACCCTCCGTACGTCGAACGACGGCCCGGACCGTCCGGGAGGCGAGGGCGCCAGGTTCTCACCGGCGCTCGTCACAGCGTCTGGGGAAGACCGAGGGCCGGGAAGATCTCGGCGCCGAAGGTGGTGATCTGGCTGACCAGCCCGTCCTCGACCCGCAGGACACCGAGCCACGAGCCGTGGTACTCGGACTCGCCGGGCCGTTTGACGTACGCCGCCGCGGCGGGTTGCCGGTTGACGCGGGTGGGCAGGACGCGCCAGTCGCCCCACGCCTCGGGGCCGACCATCGCCGGGCTCCACGCGTCGACGATCGACGGCCCTCCCAGGATCCAGACCGGCGTCGGCGGCATCGACTGCCACGCGTCCGCGCGCAGCACCCCGGCCAGGATGGCGGGGTCGGCCTGCTCGACGGCGTCGATGTAGCGCTGCAGCACCGCGCGTTCCTCACCGGTCGGGTCCGAGGACGGCGCCCATTCCAGCCGCTGGGCGGGCAAATGCTCCCGCATCGTCGCCCGTGCCCGCTGCAGGGCGCTCTTCACCGAGACGACGCTCACCTCCAGCAGCGCGGCGGCCTCCTGCGCCGACCAGCCGAGCACGTCGCGCAGGATCAGCACCACCCGCTGCCGGGGAGGCAGGTGCTGGATGGCGGCCATGAACGCCAGCTCGATCGTCTCCTTGGCGACCACGGCGGCGTCCGGCTCGGCCCCCGCGGGCGCGACGGGCTCCAGGAGGTGGTCAGGGTACGGGCGCAGCCAGAAGATCTCGGTCGACGACGGCGAGGGCACCCCCGGGGTGGCCAGCACCGGCGCCTCGCGCGGGCGCGGGCGGCGCGGATGGCTGTCGAGGAAGTCCAGGCACGCGTTGGTCGCGATCCGGTACAGCCAGGCCCTGAACGTCGAGCGCCCCTGGAAGCTCTCCCGCCTGCGCCAGGCGCGCAGGAACGTCTCCTGCACCATGTCCTCCGACTCCTCGAACGAGCCGAGCATCCGGTAGCAGTGCACCCGCAACTCCCGCCGGTGCCTCTCCACGAGCACCCCGAACGCGGGCTCGTGACCCGCCAGCGCCGTGGCCAGGACCTCCTCGTCCTCCACCCGCTCCTGGCCTGTCTCGTTCATGGTCACGACCTCAACCTCCCGTACGGCGTCCCGACCCTCGCGGTCGCCCACGGTATGACGGCCACCGGCCGGAAAAGGAATCGGCGCCGGGCACGATCACGGACGAAGGGGCGCGGGCCCGTTCAGAGACGTACGACCACGGTGTTCGCCGCGCGGTCGTGCAGGCCGCGCCCGTCGCGGTCCCAGACGAGGGCGGGTACGGCCAGGCAGAGCAGGAAGGTCCGTATCAGCACGGGGACGAACCTGGGGGCGCCGCCGTCGAGCGCGGCGACCCGGACGCCGAGCAGGCGCATCCCGAAGGTCATCCCCATGGTGCCCACCAGCAGGAGGTATTCGGCGGCCAGGACCAGGACCGGCACCCAGGGCGCCGCGGTGGGGTCGATCCGCAGGAGTCCCTGGGTGATGGCCCAGGTGCAGATCAGCCAGTCGATCACGATGGCGCCGATCCTGCGGCCGAACCCGGCCGTCGAGCCGCTGCCCTCGGCGGGCAGCCCGAGCCGCTCCCCCGGGTAACCGAGATCGACTCCGGCGGACCTGACGCCGCCGAGCCAGGTCTGGGTCCAGCGCGGCTGCTTGCTGCTCATGCTCCCAACGGTAGCCGCCCCACCCGCCGCCCTCGTATCCGCCGTGAACCCTCGTACGTCCCACAGGCCCCGAGAGCCTCTTCTCCCCCCTCGGAAAGGCCGCTCCCGCCTGACGTCGCGGACGTGAAACTCCGGTAAAGGAAAGACCCGCCATACCCGCCCGAAGCGAACCTGACGACTAGCGTGGAGGCGACTTTCGCTTAACACGGGTGAAACAAACGAGACACGGGGCGGTAACGGCACAGGCATACTTTCGGTCTGTTAGCCCGTCCCATGGGAGGTTCGCGTGTTCAACTCCGCCGACGACGTCCTGAAGTTCATCAAGGACGAAGGGGTGCAGTTCGTTGACGTCAGGTTCACCGACCTGCCGGGGACGACGCACCACTTCACGTTCCCCTCGGAGAACTTCGGAGCCGGCGTCTTCACCGACGGCCTGATGTTCGACGGATCGTCGATCCGCGGGTTCCAGGCCATTCACGAGTCGGACATGCTGCTGCTGCCCGACCCGTCCACGGCCGTGCTCGACCCGTTCAGGCAGCACAAGACGCTCAACATCAACTTCTTCGTGCACGACCCGCTGACGGGCGAGGCCTACAGCCGCGACCCGCGCAACGTCGCCCGCAAGGCGGAGGAGTATCTCAAGGGCACCGGCATCGCCGACACGGTCTACTTCGGCCCCGAGGCCGAGTTCTACATCTTCGACGACGTGCGGTTCGAGACCAACGCCCATTCGAGCTACTACCACATCGACTCGATCGAGGGCGCCTGGAACAGCGGCAAGGCCCAGGACGGCGGCAACCTCGGTTACAAGCCGCGTTTCAAGGGCGGCTACTTCCCGGTCCCGCCGATGGACCACTTCACCGACCTGCGCTCGGAGATGGTCCGCAAGCTCATCGACGCCGGGATCGACGTCGAGATGCAGCACCACGAGGTGGGCACGGCCGGTCAGGCCGAGATCGACTTCCGGTTCAACACGCTGCTCAAGGCCGCCGACACCCTGATGCTGTACAAGTACATCGTCAAGAGCACGGCCCTGGAGCACGGCCACACGGTCACCTTCATGCCCAAGCCGATCTTCGGTGACAACGGCTCCGGCATGCACTGCCACCAGTCGCTCTGGAAGGACGGCGAGCCGCTCTTCTACGACGAGGTCGGCTACGCGGGCCTGTCCGACACCGCCCGCTACTACATCGGCGGCCTGCTCAAGCACGCCCCGTCGCTGCTGGCGTTCACCAACCCGACGGTCAACTCCTACCACCGCCTGGTGCCCGGCTACGAGGCCCCGGTCAACCTGGTTTACTCCCAGCGCAACCGCTCGGCGTGCATCCGCATCCCGATCACGGGCTCCAACCCGAAGGCCAAGCGCATCGAGTTCCGGGTCCCCGACCCCTCCTGCAACCCGTACTTCGCCTTCGCCGCCCAGCTCATGGCGGGCATCGACGGCATCCGCAACAAGATCGAGCCGGTCGAGCCGGTCGACAAGGACCTCTACGAGCTTCCCCCGGAGGAGGCCCGCAACATCCCGCAGGTCCCGGGCTCGCTCGACGCCGTGCTCGCGGCCCTGGAGGCCGACCACGAGTACCTGCTGGAGGGCGGCGTGTTCACGCCGGACCTGATCGAGACCTGGATCGCCTACAAGCGCGAGAACGAGATCGACCCGATCCGCCTGCGCCCGCACCCCCACGAGTTCGAGCTCTACTACGACGTCTGAGCCATAAAGCTTCTGACCTGGTGAAACGCTGACGGTTAACCCGTCAGGGCACATCCAGGGCACTAAGGCATCCCGCGAAAGGCCGTCGGCCGTCCCTCCGCTGAGGGCACGCTCGACGGCCTTTCGCATGCGCTCCTCCCCCGACGGCATGAAGTGCGTGTAGGTCCGCAGCGTGAACCCGGGATCCTCGTGACCAAGGAACTCGGCGAGGCTGCGAATTCCACCCCCTCCGCCAGGAGCACGCTCGCGAAGTGATGCCGCAGGGCGTGAAAGCCCTCCTCCCTGCTCTCGACCCACCGGCGAGTCCCGATCCCGCGGGCCGGGATGACTCCCCCGGCTTCGAGGGCCGGTTTCCAGATAAACGAGTTGAAGTAGTTCCGGTTCATCGCCTTGTGCTCTCGCGAGGTGAAGACAAGACGGGCACTCACCGGCTTGCCCTCCGGGTGCTTCCAGAGGAGCGTCACCAGGACGGCGGGATAGGCGCTCAGGTGATCGGTAAGGCGGAGCGCCACCGTCTCCGGCAATGGGATTTCTCGCGGCTTGCCACTTTTGGGCGGGGCAAAACAGAGCCTCGCACCCACGATCTTCACCTGCCGGACTACGTGGACGGCTCCTGACCTGAAATCGACGTCGTCCACCGCCAGATCGAAGACCTCCCCCTGGCTCATGCCGAGACCCGCGCCCAGGTCGACACTGGCGCGGTAGCGGAACGGGAAAAGCGACTGCATGAGCGCGACCCGCTCGCGGCTCCAGGCACGGATCTTCTTGCGGGCCGGGGCGGGAGACTTGACCGAGTTGGCCCGGCACGGGTTCTTGGCGATCACCCCGTCATCCACGGCGGCAGTGAGCACAGCCGAGAGATTGGCGAAAATGGTCCGCACGTAATTAAGCGCGAGAGTCTTCTGAAGGGTGCGCGTCCAGCCCTGTACGGCCGAGGGACGGAGCGACCGCAGTTCCCGGCTTCCCAGATACGGATAGATGTGCAGCCGCAACCGGAACTCCACAGCCTCGCGGGTGGACTCCTCGAATGTCTGATCTTCAAGCCACTTCTCGCCATACTCCTTGAGCGTGATCTTCCCGGCGTTCGGGTCGATGTAGGTTGCGCGGTTCGGCTCGTTCGTGATCTGTGCATCGAACGCTTCTACGCAGGTGTTCGCGTCCTGACCGGCATTCTTGGCGAAGTTCCTCTTGCGCTGGCTTCCGGACTCGTCGCGCCAGCGCACCTGCCACCGGTCGCCGATGCCGTACTCGGAGCTACGGACCTTCTTGGTGGTGCCGTCGGGCTGTTTCACCATCTTGTGCCAGCGGTCATGGACGGTCATGGCTGCCTCCGCACCCAGGCCACGACGTCTTCCGGCAGGTAGCGGAGGTGACGGCCGACCTTGTAACTCTCCGGACTGGTGCCGAGGTGACGCCACTGGTAGAGCGTGGCGACAGGTACTCGCATGAAGCGCGACGCTTCGGCCATGCCCCAAAGGTTGTCATCGAGGGTCATGCGGCCCCCATGGGTGCGACGTACCGGTAAGAGTGCTCACCAGAAGTGCGTCACCGACGGAGAACCCCTTGCCCGCGTACTCCCAGTTTGTGATGACGAGGACGGTGTCCTCGTCGAAGAGGGGCAAGCGTCCGGTGGTGGTCTCTTCGGTGCGGGCGAAGTCGCGGCGTTCGTCGCGGATGGAGCCGATGATGATGGAGTAGTGGCGGGAGCGGGTGGAGAAGTGACCGCGGAAGCCCAGCATGTGGGACCAGTGGGCAAGGCAGAGGTCAGCCAGTTCGTCGAGGGCGCCCAGGCGCTGGCATTCGGCGATGAGGCGGCGAGGGTGGTCGCGGAGGTTGAAGGCGGTCAGGTCGTCGAGGGGGTTGATGCGCCGGTCCAGGGTGCCGACGCACTCGGCGGCTTTGGTGGCGTACTTGGCGATGTAACCGACCACGGCCTGGTGGGAGAGTTCGCCGTCCATCGTGATCTGACGGACGTCGAGCTGCTGGCCCCAGCGCAGGATGCGCGTCGGTTCATCGCCTGCTGCGGGAATAGCCACGGTCACCGCTCGGACGGCGTATTGTACGGCGTGCGTCAGCACCTCCGCCGTCGCCCAGGCTGGAGGCGGTGAACCGGGTCCGTCCGGCCCGTCGAGGCGAATGACGGCGTGGAAGTGGACGACGCCGCGCTTCTGGTACTCGGCGACTTTGGCGAAGGAGATCGTCAGGCGTTCGCGGAGCTCCCACAGGGTCAGACCGGCCGTCTTGGCGACGCGTCGCCGCAGAGCGTCGGTGAAGCGCTGCCAGAGCTTCAGGGAAACGGCGTTGAACAGCACCGATCCCGTGTACTCGTAGCAGTCCGGGCAGAGCGGCTCACCGAGACACGATTCGTTGGCGCCGTGTCGGGGGGTGGATGCATCCGAAGCCAGCCTTCCACTACCTGCAAAGCTGAGCAGTTCATCAACAAAGAGGCCCGAGATTATCTCTGGGCCTCTTTGATTTTTCGATAGAGTGACCCACTAAGGTAACCCTGAGTCCCATAGATGCGAGGGGGGCCTGTCTTCGTAATAGCTAGTTCCGTAGTCTCCAACTTTCCAACCACGCTCCTTGATGAGGGTCGCTATGCCCTCAATTAGCTCTTGGACTTTTGAATGCTCCGCGTATTTGTCGTCCATGTAAATATCATCTAGCCCTGGAGGGTTGAAAGCGATCCAGAGTAGCGTGTCACCTCCCTACATATGACACCTTCGTTATCTTCACAAGCCTTCCCTTGAAGCTGATTTTTTGCGGCGGCAATCAATTGCAATTACATCGATATTTCCGGGCCTACTCCGAGCTAGTTCCGTTAGTTCAGCTTGGACCTCATCGGGATCCCTCTTGTGACACATGGCCATATAGTATCCCCAGATGGCGTCCGCGGCGTTCATATACTGGGGCAATTGATCTGCCAGTCCATGTCGCAGCTTTTTCGATTCGCGATCCTTCTTAAATTCAATCACGCACGTAGAGGCATTTAAGGTCAGGGTTAGATCCGTCGCCCCATTGCCGTGGTCAGCCCCAGGGTGAACATGGATGCCGAGCGCATCAAAGGTGAGGCTGGCGAAGAGCCTAAATACGCTTTGATGACGAGTTTCGTGCTCGGGCTCACCGTTGGCATTATACAGAAGCTTCCACGTGCCTTGGTCTCGAACTGCGGTAGCGAAACGTTCTGCTGTGTCGTGCACCGCCGCCATCAACACTTTTTCATCAGGTAATCCCTGATATTGTATTGTAGGGAGGTAGTGGGCTCTTCGGGAGCCGAGGGCGAGGGCATTGCCTTGAAGGTTATCGCGCGCATCCCAGCCAAAAGAAGCAAGCGGCTCGCGATAACCTGCCACAACCAGATCGAACCTGTTTGGTGATATTAGCCGTCCAACCACCAAGGAAATATCATCAACCTCTCTCATGTTACTAGAAGCCGTGCTGGTGATTCTACACTCTTTGCGCACGTAGCCCGAAATGGTCCTGCCATCCATCAGTTGGATCTGTGCGGTCAGTTCGTCCGGGTACTTCGTCTCCCCTGAGTGAACGAACCAGTCGCCCACTGCTGGATTAAAGTTAGCAACCTCGTCTAGCTGTAATCCCCGTATTAGATCGGCGATTAAATCGCCTATCAGTGCACTTCGATATAATTCACTGAGCTGTCGGCCATCACCTACATCCCAGAGATTTCCGAGTAAGCCCACACTAAAGCGACCCAGCAGGCCACCTAAGGCGTTTAGGCGCACATAATATGCCTGAAATGTCAAATTTGGATCGTCTTTTGCAGGTATTTCATTCCATGCCATGGCTACTTCCTTTTTCATGAGCGAGGCGAGTAAAAAAGCTTGTCGCTAGAGTGCGCGGTCGGGGGTAATCTCGCACTGTGGCCGACCTTGAGAAGCGTGGATGGAAATACCACGCGTCCATTGTCTCGGCAGGTTTGGAACGTGGTGTCTTCGAGCTGAGGCAGAGGTACGGCCTCCAGGGTGTTCCATTCCTGTTGGATGAGTTCGAATAGCTCCGCGCACTGCGATGCGCTACGGGCACCTCTTGATTGGCTTCGTTCCGGGTCGCGCGGTCGCCATTCGCCGGTACTAGTACGTGCACGTGCGTTGAGTGGGGGTCTGCGACAAACTTGGAGTAAGTACTCCAAGGCCAGGCCGCATGCCTCTGATCCCAGGATGCTTACCTGATCCTGCTGATTTGAGCTTGTAAGTTGGACTAGGTTGGGCCACTGGATGACCACTACGCGTTCCCATATCTCTGGTGGAACAGTAGTTGCTATATGATGGCTTTCCCCGATTGGGAGATCGCGCAGCCGCCGCTGTGCGTTTTGTGTCTGCCCCACGTACGCTAAGCCCGTGCCGGACAGGTATACGCCGTAGAGCGCAGGACCCGTGACCGCTGGCCTGTCTGGAGTGCTGCCTGCAAGGAGTTTGCCAATAGCGTAGGCGAACTGAAAACGGCTGTCTTGCCATTGTTCGAGCATCGGACGTGTGCCTGTCAGGTGCCCAAGGGCGGTCCATAGGCTCATGGGGTCTATCGGGGGGATCAGTTCCATCGGCTCAGCTCATTGTGGAGGTAGGGAAGGGTCGTCTACGTCTGTGCGTGCTTCGCGTGGGAGGGTTGCAACGCACAGGCATCCTCTCAAATATACCCATACAGAGGCACCCGGATCTTGTGGCATCTCATGGCTTAAGCTCTACGAGAGTGCTGGGACTCAGCCGAGCGTTGCTGCCGGCCCGCTGTTGCTCTGCGGTGGGTATGACGGCAGACGGGATAGACAAGCACGGTAGTGCCATTGGGATTGCGGAGCATTTCGCTAATTATCTGGAAATCCCCATTCGCTTCCTAGAACCCATCGGAGGGCCGAGAGCTTACCCTACACAAAACCCCACCCCCAATCGTCCCAAGGACCTACGTTTTCTGCACCATATCGATTCTCAATGCGTCGCATAGTGGATTCTACCTGGGTAGCCAACCCTTCCGGCACTGAGTCAGCTTCACCGTGCGCTTCTTTCTCCTGTCGAATTACAGGACCCGAATGCGGCAACACAGCCTTCCAGGCCCGCACGATCAGTCGTCATCACACGCTTGAGCAGGCCCACCCGGCATTGACGTTGATGCGGCCCGCAGTCCGCATCGAAGGGGGCGATGGCTCGAATCCCTGCGCTCCACTCACATGCTAGCGAAATCCCCCCTCGGCTAATCAGTGGCCCGATCGCGTACATGGCAAACGAAGGACGTTCAAGATGATCTGTATCGGCAGGCCGCCCTGACGAATCTTTCCGTGTCCTGGTCTGGTTTGAAGAACACGTGTCGGTAGGCTGCGAAGATCTGCAGCTGGTTGAGCCATTCGACTAAAGGTTTCTCCACTTCACTTGTCAGTTGCTGAGGGCCGAGGGCGACTAGGTGTCGGGGGCCGAGCGGCAAAACCACACTGTGTGCATCACCTACGGCCATATTGTACGTAGCAATGTTGAGATTGGTCGGATCGAACCTGACGGCGATTGCCGGACTGTCTCCGATGATGAACTGTCCAGCCTTGGCGGTTAGGATTTCGGGCTGCCATGTGTCGATCAAGGCTCGGACTTTTTTGAACGTTTCCTCGATGTTCTGCCTAAATAGCTGTCCGCTTGCGAAGCCTTTAGCGGGAAGGGACTCTTCCAGGATTGGATCGAGGAAGGCTGGCAGCGCCACATCCGGCAAGTGCAGGCCCGTCTGCCGTTGTGCTTCGGCACGCACCAGTTCCTTGCGCCGCCCGAGCATGTTGGCGCGCAGGTTCTGATAGGCGTGATGGAACGAGTCTTGGTGGATCTTCTTGTAGCGGAACGATCGAACGAGGTGAACACTGATCAAATCCCGAAGAATGGACGCGTTTGCCGTGTTAGTGAACGGATCGCCTTGATCGATGGCCGCGAAGATTTGTGGTGCACGTTGTTCAGCATGCGCCCAAAGATTTTCGATTGAAGCTGAATCCACCGGGACGAAGTCTTTGTCGTAGGCACATGCCCTCGGAGTCTTGAGCTTGTGCGTGCCATCCGGCCTCTCAAGGTTGAATCTCGTGAGTTGCCGTCCGCTGCTCTTTGAACCCGGAACCGTAAAGCGCTTGAGCAGCACCTGTGAGACGACATGCTGATCCCTTATATGCCTGATGGGCGCCTGATCCTGCAAGGGGCCAGACGTGGATCCTGCCTGTGATGAGGATGGAGCGGTGTGCACGTTAACCGATTCTGCCTGTGCGGACCGTAGTCGGCACACGATTTTGTCGATGACCCAACCGGCCCGAAGGCGATCCGCATCGTTGCTTACGAACGACGTCGACAATCGAGCGGTTTTCGTGCACGGCCGGACCCAGTGGTGGAAGCCATCCAGATCTGGAAGCACAGGGCACATGAGAACGAGAAGCAGCGCGAAACGCTGAGAACCAGCGAACGTCAAAAGCCCAGCTCAGAACGCCCTGTAAAAGATCACCGCAGGTCGGCCGCCATGGCAGATCAGATCTACGACGTCTGAGCCATAAAGCTTCTGACCTGGTGAAACGCTGACGGTTAACCCGTCGGGGCACATCCAGGGCACTCAGGCATCCCGTGAAAGGCCGTCGGCCGCCCCTCCGCTGAGGGCACGCCCGGCGGCCTTTCGCATGCGCTCGCCCCGGCGGCATGAAGTGCGCGCGGGTTCATCCGGAGCCATCGCGAAGGAACAGAGCCGCTCCAACTCGCCGGCCGACTGCCGGCGCTGCCGGGATCCGGGCAGGCCGCTGCGTCACGGCCGTGGTCGGCAGTCCGGCAGCCCGCGTTTCGCAGCGCACCGGTCTGCGTGCCCGGCTGCGGCTCTCCGGCCGGTCCGGGCACGCACCGCCCGCGCGGGGCCATGAAGGTCCCGCGCCGGTTAGTGCCCGGTGGGAACGCCGCCGGCGCGGGGCCTTGGGGGTCCCGCGCCGGTTGGTGCTCAATGAGGATTCAGTGGGACAGAAGGTGTTGTCAGCCCATTCCTCCGAACCAGGCGTTGAGGAAGTCGGTTATGATCTTCTGCCCTCGGACGCCGAGTTCGGCGGTCGCGGCGCCCGCCCGGTTCGTCTCGATCTCGTACTTCTCCGGTTTGAAGATCTGCCTCTCACCCTGGCCGGAGCCGCTGCGGGGCAGGTTCGACGGCGGCCTCCCCTGCGGGTACATCCGGCCGTTGCCGTAGATGGTGTAGGACTGGGTCGGCTGGGCGGAGCCGTCGTTGCGGTAGACCTGGCTCGGTCGTGGCCGGGCCGTCTGCCGGTTCGCCCTGGGCGGTGCCTGCCGCTGTGTCGACCTGTGGCTGGTCGGCCGTCTCGCCGCGCGCGAGCGCGCCTCCTGGATTCCTCTGGGGAGCCTGCCTGCCTGGCGGTTCCGCCGCTGGGACGCCTGCGCCAGCCGCCTCAGGGCCGCCGCCTCGCGAGCCGCCTTCCTCGCCTGTATCCGGGCCGCGACCGCGGCCCTTCGTTTCTCCGCGGCCTCCCGTGCCTTCCTGGCCACCTCGGCAGCCTTCCTTCTGGCCGCCGCCAAGGCTTGCTTCTTCTTCTCGGCTTCGGCCCGTTTCTTGGCCGCCGCCAACGCCCGCTTCCTGGCGTCCTCCAGGGCCTTCTTCCTGGCCTCCGCCAGGGCCCGCTTCCTGGCGGCCTCCCGGATGCGCTGGAGCATCTTCCGCCTGATGGCGCGTTCGGCCGCCTTCTTGGCGAGGTAGCGGGCCCCGAACCGGACGCCGATGGCGACCGGGATCCAGACCCACTGCCCGTCGGGGTCGCTCATGGTGACGGGGCTGTTGTTGGCGTAGGTGTAGGCGTTGAGCTGCTGCGGGTCCACGTCGTCGATGACCGGGTCCACCGACAGGAAGCGGCCGTTCTTGGGGTCGTACTCGCGGGCGCCGAGGTGGACGAGGCCGGTCGTCGAGTCCTCCGTGCCTCCGACGAACCCACGCTGGCCCGGCCACCAGGGAGGTGGCGCGCCCCGGTTCTCGCCGAACGGGGTCATCCTCCGTACGGCGAGGTCGCCGTTGCCCGCGTTCACCGCGGCCTGCGCGGTGCCCTGGTGGTCGTTGGCCAGGAGGTAGACCTTGTTGTCGGGGGTGCGTACCGCGATGGGCTGGTCGTTGATGGTGTAGTAGCGGGTCTGCTCGACGGCGTCCTTGGCGAAGTCGAAGCGCAGCTCCATGTCGTCGACGTAGAGCGTGGCGTCGGTCGGGGTCTTGCGGATCAGCCGGTCGCCGTCCGCGTCGTACACGAACGACGTGGTCCTGCCCGCCTCCGTCACCGACGCCAGGTTGCCCTCGGCGTCCCAGACCAGGGCCTGGTCCACGGCGCCGACCTTGCGCCTGGTGGTGTTGCCCGCGGCGTCGTACTCGAAGAGGTCCGTGCCGACGGCCTGCAGCGCGTGCGGCTGCCTGCCGCCCGCCTGCGGGTAGGTGGAGGTGCGGACCGTCTCGCCCGCGCCGCCCCAGGCGTGCCTGGTCTCCTTGGTCCGGTTGCCGATGGAGTCGTAGGCGTAGCTGGTCGCGTACGGCGCCACGCCGCCGATCTTGCCGGACGTGGGCGTGCCGCTCGCGCAGTCGTCGGTGCCCGTCCAGGCCGAGGTGAGGCGGCGCATCTGGTCGTAGGCGAAGCACTGCGTGTCCTGGCCGCTCGCTCCCCTGTCAGCGATCTTGGTGACGTTGCCGACCGCGTCGTAGGTGTAGTTGATGTCCAGGTCGGTCGCGGTGGTGCCCTCCCTGTCCAGCCGCATGCCGGTCAGCCTGCGGGTGGACTCGTCGTGGGTGTAGGTGAGCCAGGTCTTCCTGTCTCCGGTGCCCAGCTCGTACTGCAGGGTCTCGCCCAGCTTGGAGTAGCGGGCCGCGCTCACGTACGGCGACAGGCCGGTGACCTTGGTCGGCTGGTTCAGCTCGTCGTAGGTGTAGACGACCGACTCCTCCTCCAGCCCGCCCGCGGCCGGGAAGCTGACGGACTGGACACTGTCGTCGAGCGTGTAGCGGGTGTTGAGCACGTACGAGCCCGCCAGCTTGCCCTCCCGCTCGGGGATGGTGACGGTCTCGCGCAGCGGTCGGTAGTCGGCGTCGATCGCGTTGAACTCCGCCTTGTACGCCTGTCCGTCCACGTACCGGATGCTGGCGTTCATGTGGCCTTTGGCCAGCGCGTCGTACTTCCACTCGGCGAGCAGCGGACCGGTCGCGGAGCCCTCGCGCTGCTCCTTCTTGCGACCCAGCTCGTCGTAGACGTACCACAGGGTCCTGCCTCGGGCGTCGGTGGTGCTGACCAGCTCGTCGGCGTCGTTGTAGGTCATCGTCGTGACGCCCTTGTCGGGGTCCTCGGTCTTGGTCTCCCGGCCGCGCACGTCGTAGTGGTGGCGCCACACGTTGCCCGCCGGGTCGGTCACCGTGGACAGCCGTCCGGCGTGGTCGTAGGTGTACTTGGTCGCCTCGTACTCGCCGGTCGGGTTCGGGCCCTTGTACTGGCGCAGTTCGAGCAGGCGGTCCTCGGCGTCGCCGATGCGGGTGGTCGCCGTGCCGCCCGGGGGCGGCGTGACGTGGACCCTGTCGCCCTCCTCCTTGGAGGAGACCCGGTACTTCTCCACGCCCTTCGCCCTGAAGACCTGGGCGTCGACGTCACCCGTCCCGTCGAAGACGGACACGACCTGCGTGGGTACGTCGGTGTCGGCCACCGCCAGCAGGCTGGTGGAGGGTGCCCCGGTGGCGAAGTAGCCGGTGTTGGCCTTGGACTGCTCGCCCAGCGAGTTGTAGAAGGTGTCGGTGATCGTGCGGCCGTCACGCAGCGCGGGGTCCTGCGTCTGGTCGTTCCTGGGCGCGGGTTCCTGGGTCTGGCGCTCGCGCGCCAGGCCGTCGTACAGCTCGTGGCTGGCGGTGTAGCCGCCGTCGGCGCGCAGCGTCCTCGTGGTGACGACGCTGGGACCGTCGGCGCGCATGACGTAGGAGTACTCGGTGCTGGGCGACTGCCCGCCCGCCTTGCTGCGGTCGGGCTGCCAGACCTTGGTCAGGCGGCCGAGCGCGTCGTACTCGATGTCGACGCGGCGGTTGTTCACGTCGACCTCGGCGACGGGCTCGCCCCAGGCCGGTTCGAGGATCGTGCGGTTGGCGTGGCCGAGCTCGTTGGTCTCGGTCACCTCGTTGGGCAGGGCGCCCGTGGCCGGGCTGTAGGCGGTCACGGACCTGGCGCCGACCGCGTCGGTCTCGCTGGTCTCGCGGCCGTACACGTCGTAGGTGTGGACGCTGTCGGTGATCGTCGCGCCGTCCCCGGAGACGAGCTGCTGGACCAGGGTCACATCGCCCTTGCTCGGCGCCTGGCCGTACGCCTTGCCGTCGTACTGGACCCTCTCGTCGGAGATCGGCGTGGACGTGGTGGCGCCACAGCTCGCGGCGACCTTCTGGATGCGGCTGGGGTAGTCGAGCATCCAGCTCGCGTCGTTGCGGGCGTAGGTGTAGCTGACACACCTGTCGTCGCCGGTCGAGGCCAGGTCGCCCTTCTCCTCCACCTGGGTGAGCAGGCCCCTGGTGTCGTACGAGCGCTCCTCGCCGACGCGCCGCCACTTGCCGTCGGGCAGCGCGGTACGGGTGGCCATGGACTTGGCCTCGACCACGTAGGCGGCCTTGGTGACGCCGCCCTGCGTGGACTCCGCGGTCTTCACCGACCACGGCTGCTCGACGGCCGCCTTCAGGACGGCCCCGCCGTCGCCGTCGTACAGGATCTCCTCGCGCTCGAAACTGGCGTACTGGTCGAGGTCGTCCACCTTGACGCCCTCGGAGTCCTCGACCTGCGCGCTGCGCTTGGAGCCGTCGATCTGCTTGTCGCCGTGCATGCCGCGGAAGTAGCGGAACTCGGTCAGGGTGCGCCTGGTGTCCTGCCCGTCGCCCTCGCGCACCCGTACCCGGCCGAATCCCCGGAAGTCCGACCAGGTGCGGTGCTCGGGCTTGACGAGGATGTTGTCGGCGTAGTGCCAGGCGGCGCCGCCCAGGTACTCGTAGCTGGTGACCGCGTTGGGCGAGGCCGCGACGCGGTCCACCTCGACCGTCTGTGCCACCACGTACTTGTGGAACCAGTCGGTCACCTCGGTCTCGTTCTGCGGCGCCCAGCGCTGCGGGAAGCACCGCTTGGTGTTCTTGTCGGCCGCCGGCAGTTCGCCCGGCCTGCACTCGGCGGGGGCGTAGTTGATCCGCAGCTCGCCGCCGGTCCCGTTGTCGACCGACTGGACGCGCCACTTGACCAGCGGGGCACGGCCCTCGTTCGCGTCCACCCGGTTGGGGAGCTGGATGCCGGCGAACGTGGTCTTGGGCAGCGCGATCGTGCCGCCCACGTGACCGGTCTGCTGGATCGAGGCCAGCCACAGCGACGGGCTGAGTCCGTCACCCGTGGCGGGGAACTGGTGGGTCAGCGCCCAGGAGTCCACCGGGTAGTACTGGCCGGAGCGGTTGAGGACCTGGGTGGTGACCTTGGCCAGCCGCTTGCGGGTGAAGAACGTCGGCGCCAGGCGGTCGGTGCACTTCACCCCGGAGTCACAGATCTGGTCGAACGGGACGTCCGGCCAGTGACCGGCGGTCTCCTTCTTGAGCTGCTCGGGGGCGCAGGTGACGGTGCCGCTGGGCAGGCAGCGCTCGGCCACCTCGAACAGCACGCGGGACGCCGGGGACTTGGTGAACAGCTCGTTGTGCAGGTAGCCGTAGTCGATACGGGTGAGGTAGGCGCCCCGGACGTACTGGGTGCCCAGCTCGGGCTTGGAGTTTCGGCCGTAGTAGTTGGTCTCGCGTTCGTACCAGTACGTGGTCGCGTTCCCGTGGGTGTCCTGGGCGTGGTCGAGGTTCCACCGGTAGGCCTGCTGGCACCAGGCGTTGGCCGGGGTGCTGGAGTAGCAGGGCTCGCCGCTGTTGTTGCCGAACACCGGCACCGTCTGGACCGACCTGGTCTCCGGCTTGCCCGTCACCCAGCCGGGCAGGCGGTTGAGGCCGAAGGTGTACTGGGTGCCGTCGGCGCTGGTGACGCGCCAGTACTCCCCGTTGTTGTCGCCGTTGGTGGCCCCGGTGAGGTACTCGACGCGGGTGCCGTCGTCGCGCTTGGGCCGCCACTGCTTGGTCGTGGCGTCCTTGACCAGCTCGACGGCCGAGCCGCCGAGGGCCAGCGTGGCGTTCTCCTGGTCCCAGCACAGGTCGCCGGTCTTCTTACCGTCGATCATGCAGGACTTGTGGCGGCGCTCGATGTAGCCGCCGGGGCTCAGCTCGAAGCCGTCACCGGCCCATGACGCCTGGTTGTTGGTGGAGGCGGTGCGGCCGTCCAGGCTCTGCGAGGAGTAGGCCAGGGAGATCTCCGGCTCGTCGCCGCCCAGCGCGGGCGGCGTACGCATGTCGTGCCCCCAGCTGAAGTCGCCGGTCTGGGCGCCGACGCTCCAGTCGGCGGAGGGGGACAGCGAGGTGGCCGAGTGGTCACCGGACTGGCCGGAGGCGGCGGCCGTGAGCGCGTACACGGCGCCGGTCTCGACCTCGGCGGTCAGGGTGGCCGCCTTGGCGTCGTTCTCGCTCTTCACCGTCTGCGGCTGCGGGCAGGTGGCCGCGGCGGTGCTGAGCTGGCATTCGTCCAGTTTGACCATTCGGAGCCGGGCACCGTAGTCGCCCCCGTAGGCGTAACGGAAACCCGAGTAGTCGACCAGCAGACGCGTCTTCTTCGCCGCCTTGGCCGTCGCGACGCCCTGGCCAGGCGAGACGCGCATCGTCAGGCCGAGCCGGTCGGTGTCGAGCAGTTCCACGCTCACCGGCTCGGCGGACGCTCTGGCCTCCCCTGGGGCGGGGGCCAGTCTCACCGGGAAGTCGGCCGCCAGGGTGGTGGCACCGCCGCCCAGCTCGGCCTTCCCGGGTTTGGGCCAGGTGACCTTCGGTGGCGCCTTCCACGCCTGTTTCCGCACGGGGTCCGCCATCGCCGGCAGGACCGGGACCGCCTGGCCCCTGACCGGTGTCTCCTGCTGTACGAACGGGGCCGGGCGGGCCTCGGCCGAGGCGGGCATGGCGTGCACCAGCGGCACGACCAGGAAGACGGAGAACACGGTCGCGAGCCTGCGCGGCCAGGGCGACTCGCGTCTGGAGCCCTGGAAAAGGTTCCAGGAGGAGTCGGGAAGATCAGGGATTTCGGGTGGTGGAACACGATGCCAGCGGGATTCGGGCAGCTCTAACTCATCCGGTAGATCCATGGACCTCTCCCAGTTGGGGGGCGGGAGTTACTGGGCGGCCAGTTGAGCGATCTGCTCGGTGCTCAACACGCCGTCATACGCGCGGACGTCGTCCACCGTCCCCGGCCAGAAGCCGGTGAAGGCGCCCGCGGTCTTGGTGCGGCCCAGCTGTAGCGGGCCGGTGGCGCTCCAGGCGCTCAGGTGGTTGGTAACGGTGGTGGTGGACAGGCGGCCGTTGACGTAGACGCGGAGCTGACCGGCCAGCGGGTCGTACACACCGGCGAGGTGGGTCCATTCCAACGGGTTGGGAATGTCGTCGGAGCGGGTGCGGACGAGGGCGGCGGTGTCGGTGTCGGCGGCGGCCATGCCGAGGGTCCAGCGCCCCTGCTCCTTGTCGAAGCCGAGCTGGAACCCGGCGGCCCTGCCGCCGGTTTGTGCCACGGCCGCCGTGTCACGGGTGGGCAGGTAGTCGAGCTGGGTCCAGGCGGCCACGGTGAACCCGTTCCTGGTGTTGACCACGGGCGCGGTCGTCTGGGCGTAACCGCCGACCCCGTCGAGCGCGAGCGCGCCGTCCAGCCAGCCCGACGTCCACGAGGCGGCTCCGGCCAGCGTCGCGGCCGTCGCCCGGCCCGAGGCGTCGGCCGCCGTCGAGCCGGACTCCTCGTCCAGCGTCCAGTGGCCGACCAGCGTGGCGGCGCTGTTGACCAGCTCGGAGATCTCGTCGGCGAACATGGCGCGGCCGTGGACTCGCACCTCGTCGACGTCCCCTGACCAGTGCTCGGAGGCCGCCCCGCCGACCTTCCCCCGGCCGATCGTCAGGGGGCCCGTGGCGTTCCACGGGGGTGTGACGGCGACCGTGGACTCCAGCTTGCCGTTCACGTAGAGCGAGATCTGGCCCGCCGCGGAGTCGTAGACGCCGGTCAGATGGGTCCACTCGTTCAGCCTCGGGGCGGCGGAGGACAGGGCGCGCACCACCGGCGCGCCGTCCGTGTCGGAACCCGTCACGGTCAGCGCCCAGCGGTCATTGGCCTTGGCGTACTGCAGCGAGAACGCGCCCGTCCTGCCGCCCTCCTGGGTGACGGCGGTGGCGGTGGCGGCCGTGCCGGTCAGCCGGGCCCAGGCGCTGACGGTGAAGTTGCGGCCGGTGTCGACGACGGGGCCGGAGGTCTGGGCGTGGGCTCCGGCCAGTTTGAGCGCCGTGCCGACCTTGCCGGAGGTCCAGGTCGCCCCGTACAGCGTCACGGGGTGGGCCGCCGCGCTGTCGGCCGCCACGGTGCCCTGGCCCTCGTCCAGCGTCCAGTGACCGCTGGGGCCGCTGCCCGCGTTGACGTTGAAGACGTAGGTGCGGATCGGGCCGAGCTGGCCCGCGCGGTCCTTGCTGCGCACCGACAGCACGTTGGGGCCGTCGTGGCGCGGCGTCAGGGTGATGGTGGCGGTGCCGTCCTGGCCGGGCGCGACCTCCGTCTTGGGCGCGGAGTCGAGGCCCCAGACGTAGGCGGCGACGTCGGGGACGCCGTTCGGGGCGAACGTGAACGTGCCGGAGAGGCCGACCCCCTCGCTCCAGCCGTCCTCCGCGTACCGGGACGAGGAGATCTCCGGCTCCCTGCCGGGGGCCGTGGCGTCCACGGTGGCCTCGCACCACGGGCTCCACGCGCTGCTGGCCCTGCCGTCCTCGGCGCGGGCCCGCCAGCGGATCAGCGCGCCGTCGGAGTAGAGGTTCGGCGGGACCGTCGCGGAGAAGGCGGTGCCCGTCGAGCCCGTCGCGGTGAGGTACTCGCCCTTCTTGGTCCCCGCGGCGTCGTACCACTCGAACCGGCCCCGGACCGAGTTGTCGACGTCCTTCAGCTTGGCCCACAGCTTCGGCGCGGGGGTGCTGATGATCGGCCGGGCGTCCCCGGAGACGCAGGGACCGCCCGGGTCCGACCAGGTGTCGGCGGCGACCGGGTTCGTGGGCAGCGAGTTGTACTCGATGACCAGGCTCGGGTTGTTCTTGAACTTCTTCCAGGCGTACACGTCGGTCTCGCTGGTGGCGCGCAGGCCGATGGTGACGGTGGGCCACTTCTTGGCGGCGGCGTCCACGACCTGCGAGGTGACGTCGAACTCGACACCGCCGGGCAGGCACGACGGGCCCCAGCCCTTGGCCACGTTCACCGTGGACAGCAGCCTGACCCAGGTGGGCTGCTTGTTCCAGGTGGTGCTCTTACTGATGGCGTTGGTCGCCCAGGCCTCGACCTTGCGGGCGCTGCACGAGTACGACCACGTCTCGTACGTGCGCAGCGTCGCCTTGATGATCTGCTTGCCGTGGATGGTCGAGCCGGTGTTCATCTGGAAGAACGAGCGGTTCTTCTGCGAGTCGACGTGGCCCGTCCTGGCCACGTCGCTGGAGTTGAGGTAGTTGGAGTTGGGCCAGTTGCTCCAGACCGCCGTCCAGGCGTTGCGCGCGGCCGAGAAGTACGGGTCCAGGTAGACGGGGAAGCGGGTCTTCGGGTCCGTCATCATCTTCCTGTCGGGCCTGAGCCGCAGCCGGCCGCCCGCCAGTTCCACGCCCATCGTCGCCTCGCGGGCCTCCGGGGAGCGGCCCTCCTTGAGCGCCTGCGGGCTGGTGATCCCCTCGGAGTCCCACATCTTCGGGGTGGGCGCGGTGAAGATCGTGCCCTCGTTCCTGTCGACGGCCTCAAGGTTGCCCGCCCTGTCCGATCTCACCGACAGGCCGGAGACGGACAGCGGGAACGTCAGCTCCGTCATGCTCGCCGCGGCGGCTCGCGACTTGACCACCAGGATGTGCGAGAAGCCGTCCACGTCCGCGCTGACCTGGAGGTCGACGCCCGGCATGACCTCGGCGTAGGTGGCGGTGTCGCCCTTGAGCGTGGGCTTGGGCAGCTCGCCCTGCCAGCCGAGCCGCAGGGACTTGGCGCCGCGCGACAGCGTGGCCAGCGGGGCGTCGCCACCGCCGGAGAACGTCAGGCCGACCGCCGCCGCGGCCGGGCCGACCGTGCCGTCAGGGTTGGGCCGGAGGGTGGTGTCGACGGGGACCCAGCCGCCGGACTGGCGGACACGCACCGGGCGCACGTGCTGCTCCAGCGTGACGGTGCCGTCCGGCTTGGCGAAGACCTGGCGGGTCTCGGTACGCATCGACTCGACCTCGACCGGCTGACCGGTGCGGCGGGCCGCCGCGAACGCGTGCTCCTCGGTCCCCGGTTGCTCCCGGAGGGTTTTCCGCGGCTCCGGCACGTCGTCCGCACGGGCGGTCACCGCTGGGGAGATCCCCAGGATCAACGTCGCTGCCAGCAACCCACGCAGTACCCGCATACGTCCTCGCCCAAGGTGAGCAGGGGTTACGCGCGGGACGGACCACCCGCCCGGCGTCTCCACGATCTTCGATTGATGATCGGATCTTCACCCGCTTCGACCGATTCGTCCATAGTTTGGACGTTCTTTCTTAAAGATTTCTTCAGAAATCTCGCCCGTGTGAAGATAACCGCCAGAGGGCTCCGACCTCCTTCGCGGCCCGCCACCGCCCGTGTTCGATCAAGGGGACCGCATGGCGGTGACGTCGGCGGCCGACGGCGCGAGCGATATCGGCCCCGGGCGGACGAGGGCCGAAACCCGCCCTGCTGAATCCGTACAGAACGCACATCACCGGCTTGTTGGGCAGACTGGTCATGACTCACAGGGACCGACCAGGCGAGGTGACGTGGCGGCGGCGCTCCGGGACGACGAGGTGGATCTCACGCCCTCCCGGACCGGGAACCGGCCTCTCGGCCCTCACGTACGCCGCAGATGGGCCGCGGCGGTCGTGCTCCTGGGAACGTTCCTGCTCTTGAGCGCCTCCGCCTGGATACCGACCCGGCCCGTCACCCCCAACCGGATCACCGCCATCGCGTACGCGATCGAGGCCGGGCAGCACCAGCCCGGCTGGCGGGGCGGGGAGATCCCCTACTCCTGGGGCGGCGGCCACGACGAGGATCCCGGCCCCTCCCTCGGTACCTGCCAGGGCTACCAGGGATCGATCAAGCCCTGCCCGGCCACCAGGACCCTCGGCCTCGACTGCTCCGGTCTCGCCCGCTGGGTCTACCACCTCGCCTACGGGCGCGACGTGCTGGGACCGGGCAACACCGACGCCCACGTCAGGCGGCTCAAGAGGGTTCCCGCCGCCTCGGCCAGGCCGGGGGATCTCGTTTTCTACGGCAAGGTCGGCAAGCGTAAAGTCAGGACCCACCACGTCGGCGTCTACGTCGGCCAGGGCAAGATGATCAACGCGCGGAGGACCGGGACCGAGGTGCGGGTCGATCGCGTCGCGGCCGTCGACGACCTCGCCGGATACTTCCGCTACACGAGACCCCTCTGAGGTTCCGCGAAAACGGCACAGCGGGAACTCCCGCCGTTCACTAGGAGAGATATGCGCCTGGGCGTCATGTTCGACCGTGACCTTCCCCCCGAGTCCCTCGTCCCCTTCTGCCGCCATCTGGACGCGGCCGAGGTGGACGACGTCTGGGTGGTGGAGGATCTCGGCTGGACCGGGGCCGTCTCGTCGGCGGCCACCGCGCTCGCCGTCACCGAACGCCTCAGGGTGGGCATCGGGATCACCCCGGCGCCGCTGCGCAACCCGGCCCTGCTCGCCATGGAGCTGGGCAACCTCGCCAGGCTGCACCCGGGCAGGCTCGCGGCCGGTGTCGGGCACGGCGTCCAGGACTGGATGCGCCAGGTGGGCGCCCTCGCGCCCTCGCCGCTGGCGCTGCTGGAGGAGACGATCACGGCGGTACGGGGGCTGCTGCGCGGCGAGACGGTCACCTTGCGGGGCAGGGCCGTGCGGCTCGACGGGGTGAGCCTGGTGCATCCCCCCGCCGTCGTGCCGCCGGTGCTGGCCGGGGTGGTGCGGCCCCGCTCGCTGGAGCTGTCGGGACGGGTGGCGCAGGGCACGATCCTGCCCGAGGGGGTCGGCCCCCGGCGGATCGAGGAGGCCCTGAAGCTCACCGGTGAGGGTGATCACGAGATGGTGGTCTTCGTCAACCTCTACCTCGGTGACGACGCCACGGTGGTCACCGGCCTGGCCGAGGGGTCCGCCGAGTTCCTGAAGGTCGCCCCGGAGGAGGTCGTGATGGCGACGGGCTCCCCCGAGGAGGCCGCCGACCAGGTCAGGTCGCTGTGGGAGGCGGGTGCCCGTACGGTCGTGGTCCGCCCGTTCGGACCGGACCCGCTGCCCCAGGTGGACCTGCTCCTGGCCCAGCTCCGCTAGGAACGACCGCCGCCGGGGTTCTAGGAGCGGTCGCCCCGGACGCCGGTGAGGCGGCGCAGGACGTCCCACCAGAACGGGGCGCCAAACAGCAGCGCGACCATGGTGAGCAGGTAGCCGGGCCAGTGCCCGGGAGTGATGAGCCGGTCCCACCAGGCTTCGCCGTTCCAGTGGAAGGACGGGTCGGCGGAGCCGTCCGGCGGGATCGTGATGCTCACGATCGAGTGATCGAAGATCTTGACCAGCGCCGGGGAGCTGAGGGACTCGGTCACGCACTGGTACGGCTCGGCGAGACCGATCTCGGTACCGGCGCACTTGTCCTTGAGCGCGGCGTACCCGTCCCCGCCGCCGCCCGCGATGGCGCTCACCCCCGCGCGGTAGGCGTTGTCGCGCAGCAGGGTCTTGCCGTACTCCAGCGCGTCCATGCTGAACGCCAGCGTCAGCACCACGCCCAGCGCGAAGACCACCCACTTCACGTAGCGGGCGTAGAGCGTGGACAGGCGCTGCATCTCCCCGTCGAACCAGTCCTCGACGCCCTTGCGGAACCTCGGCAGGTCCCGCTGGGCCCCCTCCCAGACGCCCTTGAGGTGACCCGCGAGAGGGCTGTTGATCGCCTCCAGCTTGGCGAGCAGGCCGTCGATCCCGCCCTCCTCGGCCGCGACCAGCTCCATCACCGCGCCGGAGAACCGCTCGGGCGGGATGTTGGCGATGCTGGTACGGGCGCCCTTGGGGTGGTCGATCTCCTGGAGCCGCTCGTACAGCCGCGCGGTCATGTCGACCTTCTCGGCGACGTCGCCGTCCACCGGAGAACCGGACGAGTCAGCTGGGCCGGGAGAGCCGGGGGATCCGTCGGTGGCCTCCCCCGCGACGCTCTCCGGGGCGATCCCCTCGGCGATCTCCGCCGAGACCCGCTCCCTGGCCTCCTCGGAGGCCAGGACGACGGCGGGATCGACCCGCATCGGCTCGACCACCGCGGGCGCGGGGTCGGGGCTGTGCTCCGGGCGCGGATCGTCCCTGGAGAAGGGCAGCTTCGCGAAGACGTCGGCGATCTTCGACGGGATCCACGACCTGCCGTCCTCGGAGCCGTTCAGGGTGTCCCTGAGGTAGGCCCACAGGAACTTGCTGCGGATCCCGAGCAGCCGGACGAAGGCCTCGTTGATCCCGCTCACCAGGAGAGACAGGAGCAGGAAGGCCAGGATCAGGCCGATGGCCAGATCAATGTAAACGGATATCAAAAGGATCACCCGGATCGTTGATACACGCCCGTCCCAGGCGGCGCAACGCGATCACCGAAACAGGTCGGTTTTCGTGACCCGGAGAGTTTTCGCGACCCGGAGAACGGCCCGGAGAACCCGCCCCAAGAACCTCCCGGAGAACGGCCCGGAGGGCACGCGGACGAGCAGGTGCCCCCCGGCGCGGACCGGCCCACGCGATCCGCGCCAGTCATCGGAACGGCCCCCGAAGGGACCGGGCCGATCAGTCCTCGTAGAAGACGCGCTCCACGACCCGGCGGGCCCGGCGGGTGGCACGGCGGTAGTCGTCCACGAAGTCCTCCGTACCGTCGGGCGGGTAGCCGAGGGCGCGGGCGACGAGCGTGCGCTCGCGGGCGTCCACCGGGATCGCGTCGGAGGCGCGGCCCCTGACGGCGACGATGGCGTCACGGATGCGCGAGGCGAACCGCCAGGCCTCGGCGAGCACAGCCTCGTCGGCCTCCGACAGCAGCCCCTCCGCGACCGCCGCGCCCAGCGCCTCCAGGGTGCGGGTGGTACGCAGCGAGGGCCGCATCCCCGCGTGCCGGAGCTGGATGAGCTGGGCCACCCACTCCACGTCGGACAGCCCGCCGGGGCCGAGCTTGGTGTGCAGGGCGGGATCGGCCCCGCGCGGGAGGCGTTCGGCCTCCATCCGGGCCTTGAGCCTGCGGATCTCCAGCACGGCCGCGTCGGAGATGCCCTCCTCCGGGTAGCGCAGCGGGTCGGCCAGGTGCAGCAGCCCGACGCCGAGCTCGGCGTCCCCCGCCGAGAGGCGGGCGCGCAGCAGCGCCTGCGACTCCCACGGCGACGACCACCGCTCGTAGTAGGCGGCGTAGGAGGCCAGGGTACGGACCAGCGGGCCCGCCTTGCCCTCGGGACGCAGGCCGGGGTCGATGAGCAGCGGCGGGTCGGGGGCGGGCAGGGCGAGCAGGCGGCGCAGCTCGTTGGCCACCTCGAACGCCGTCTCGGTGGCCTCGCGCTCCGGCACGCCCTCCTTCGGCGAGTGCACGAACATCACGTCGGCGTCGCTGCCGTACGAGGACTCGATCCCGCCCAGGCGGCCCATCGCGATCACCGCGAACCTCGTGCCCAGCGGGGTGCGGCGCTCCATCTCGACCTTGTCGATGGCGGCGTCGAGCGCGGCCTGGATCGTCACGTCGTTGAGGTTGGACAGCGCCTGGCCGACCTCCTCGATGCCGATGATGCCGGACAGGTCGGCGACGGCCGTGCGGAGCAGCTCCCTGCGGCGCAGCGCCCGGACCGCGGCCACCGCGCCCTCGGCGTCCCCGGGGTGGCGGGCGACCACGGTCCGCGCCTCGGACAGCAGCGTCTCGACGGGCCTGGGGGCGAGTTCCGTGTCCGAGCCGAGCATCGCGACCGACTCGGGGGCGTTCATCAGCAGTCCCGTCACGTAGCGGCTGGTACCGAGCATCCTGGCCAGGCGCGACGCCACGGCGGTCTCGTCGCGGAGCAGCCGCAGGTACCAGGGAGTGGAGCCGAGCTTGTCGGAGACCTGGCGGAAGCCGAGCAGACCGGCGTCGGGGTCGGGGGCGTCGGCGAACCAGCCGAGCATGACCGGCAGCAGGGTCCGCTGGATCGCGGCGCGGCGGGAGACGCCCGTGGTCAGCGCGCTGATGTGGCGCAGCGCCCCGCCCGGGTCGGCGTAGCCGAGCGCCTCAAGACGGGCCTTGGCCGCGGCCGTGGAGAGCCGGTCCTCCGACTCGGGCAGCCGGGCCACGGCCTGCAGCAGCGGCCGGTAGAACAGCTTCTCGTGCAGGCGCCTCGCCTCCATGGCGTGCCGCCGCCACCTGGTGGTGAACTCCCCCACCGGGTCGGCGGTCATGCCCAGGCTCCGGCCGAGACGGCGCAGGTCGGCGTTCCCCTCGGGGACCACGTGCGTACGGCGGAGCCGGTGCAGCTGGATCAGGTGCTCGACCTGGCGCAGGAAGGTGTACGCCTCGGCGAGGGCCTTGGCGTCGTCCCTGCCCACGTAGCCGCCGCGGGAGAGGGCGCCGAGCGCCGGGAGCGTGGCACGGCGGCGCAGCAGCGGGTCGAGGCGGCCGTGGACGAGCTGGAGCAGCTGCACCGCGAACTCGATGTCGCGCAGCCCGCCGGGCCCGAGCTTCAGCTGGCGGTCGGCCTCGCCGCCGCGCACGTGGGCCTCCACCCGGCGGCGCATGGCCTGGACGTCCTCGACGAACCTCTCACGGGTGGCGGCCTGCCAGACCATCTCGTTCACCGCGGCGACGTACTGCTGGCCGAGCTCGGCGTCGCCCGCGACCGGCCTGGCCTTCAGCAGGGCCTGGAACTCCCACGTCTTGGCCCAGCGCCGGTAGTAGGCGAGGTGGCTGGCGAGGGTGCGGACCAGCGGCCCGGCCTTGCCCTCGGGGCGCAGCGCCGCGTCGACCTCCCACAGCGCGCCCTCCGGGGTGCTGGTCGAACAGGCGCGCATCATGCCCTGGGCCAGCCGGGTGGCGAGTTTGATGGCCTCGTGCTCCTCGAGGGAGCCGTCGGGTCCCTCGCGCGGCTCGGCCACGAAGATGACGTCGACGTCGCTGATGTAGTTGAGCTCGCGTGCCCCGCACTTGCCCATGCCGATGACGGCCAGTCGCACCGACCCCGCCTCCGGGTGCTCGGACCTGGCGATGGCGAGGCCCGCCTCCAGGGCGGCCCCGGCCAGGTCGGACAGCTCGGCGGTCACCCCGGACAGCGAGACGACCCCGGTGACGTCTCGCGCGGCGAGGTGCAGCAGGCGCCCCCGGTAGGCGGCGCGCAGCGCCGACAGGGTGGCGGTGGAGGCGTCGGCGGCCCTCGGCTCGGGGTCGTCCGGCTCGGCGCCGACCGCGAGCAGCAGCTCCGAGCGGAGCTCCTCCTCGGACGGGCGGTCCACGGCCGGTGCCCCGCCGAGCGCGCGCCAGTGGTCCGGGTGCCTGACGACGTGGTCGCCGAGCGCGGCGCTGACGCCGAAGACGCCGATCAGCCGTTCGCGCAGGCCGGGGTCGGAGCGGAGCGCTCCAAGAACGCTGGGATCCTGCTCGGCCAGCCGGTTCAGCGAGGTGAGCGCCAGGTCGGGATCGGCCGCGGCGACCAGCGAGGTCAGCAGGTCGATGTCACCGACGGCCTCCGGACCCAGCTCGTCGAGCAGCCGCTCGGCCCTGGCACCGTCGGCGAAGCCGAGTCTCGCCAGGCGCCCGGCGGTCGTCTGCATCCGGGGCACGGTTTCCACCGACCCTCCATGGTCCTCGATCACAAGCACGGGTGCCCTTCCTCAATCCCTACCCCGAGCGATCAAAGGTGCACGCTCCCCGCGGTCGCATGGGCCTCGGTTCCCCCGGCGGGCAGGGGGGATCGGCGCGGTCTGCCTCCGGATCCCCACCCTGGCTCGCATCCCAGGCGTTCGGAGCGTCGCCGCACAGGTTAATCCTGAAACTGTGCGGCGTCGTTAGCGGATTCGGAACGTAATCGCGCGGTCACGCGGTTTGCACGTCGGTGACGGCGGCGGCGAAACGCTCGGCGAGCGGCTTCCACGCGGCGACCAGGCCGTCCTCGGCCTCCTTCACCTGCGCGTTCAGCACCTCGACCGAATGGCCGAGACCGGTCAGGGCGTCGGCCGATCCGGACGTCCAGCCGACGAAGATCTCCGGGGTGGCCTCGGGGTGGAACTGCACCGCCCAGGCGTTCTCCCCCAGCCGGTAAGCCTGGTTGGGGTACGGGTCCCCGGTGGCCAGCGGCACCGCGCCCGGGGGAAGCTCCGTGATCGCGTCGCGGTGGTACTGCACGGCGAGGGAAGGGACGAGGCCGGTGAACAGCGGATCCGTCGCGGCGGCGGGGAGGGGGACGACCTCGGTCACGCCGACCTCCAGCCCGTGCCCTCCGCGCCCGACGGCACCCCCGCAGGCGAGCGCCATGAGCTGTGCCCCCAGACAGATCCCCAGGGTCGGCACGCCCTCCTCGACGCAGGCGCGGATCAGGTCGCGGGTGGCCGGCAGCCAGGGAAAGCTCTCGTCCTCCCAGGCCGCCGCCTCGCCGCCGAGGACGACCAGCCCCCCGGTGATCCGCTCGGGCACGGCCTCGCCCAGGTAGGGCCGGACGACCTCGCAGACGGCCCCGGCCTCCGACAGCCATCCGGCGAGGAACCCGAGCCCCGCGTCGGCCTCGTGCTCGATGACGGTAATCCTCATAGGGCAATTATGAGCTGATACGCACACAAAAGGGTCACAGCCGGAGGGACATATGCACTCGCCACGCTTCACGCGAGGCGGGCACGCTCAGGAGGGCATGCGCACCCGCCGCCTTCACGCCCGGAGCGGCATACGGACCCGCCACGCTTCATGTCGGCCGTGGACATTGACCGCGGGCGCGAGTACCCGCCACCTTGGCATCAGCCCCGCCGGAGCCAAGACCAACGTCAAAACCAAAGCCGGAACCAGAACCGGAACCGGAGGCGGGGCTCCAGGCTCAAGGAGAACCGATGAACCCCGTCCTGAGTGATGTCGAGGTCCCCGGCGGCACGCTGCGCGTCGCCAGGTTCGGCACCGGCCCCCGCGTGATCGTGGCGGTACACGGCATCACCGCCTCGCTCATGGCCTGGGCGGGCGTCGCCCGCAGGCTCCCCGCCGAGTGGTCGCTGGTCGCGATGGACCTGCGGGGCCGCGGCCACAGCGCCGGGCTCCCCGGCCCGTACGGCCTGGCCGGGCACGCCCGGGACGTGAACCTCGTCGCCCGGTCCGTGGGCGCCGAGTCCGGCATCGTGCTCACCGGTCACTCGATGGGCGCCTACGTCGCGGCCCTCGCCGCCGAGGGGCGCGACTACGCCAGGGTGGTGCTGGTCGACGGCGGGCTCCCGCTGCCGCTGCCCCCCGGCGCCGACCCCGACGCGGTCCTGGAGGCCACGCTCGGCCCGGCCCTCGCCCGGCTGGACCAGACCTTCCCGGGCGTGGACGCGTACCTGGACTTCTTCAGGGCCCACCCCGCCTTCGCCGAGGCCTGGACGGCGGAGGCGGAGGAGTACGTCCGCTACGACGCGTCGGGCCCCGAGGGGGCGGTGCGCTCGCGGGCGCGGCGGGAACCGGTCCGCGAGGACGGCCGGTGGCTGCTCACCGAGGGCGAGACGATCGGCGCCGCGCTACGCGCGATCACCTCGCCCCTGTCGCTGCTGCGCGCCCCGCGGGGGCTGCTGAACCAGCCGGTCGGCCTGATACCCGACGAACTGGCCGCCGCGTGGTCAAAGCGGCTGCCCGCGCTGGAGGACGAGGTGCTCGACGACTGCAACCACTACACGATCCTTTTCGACGACCGCTGTGCCTCGCTGGTCGCCGGGCACCTCTCCCGCTGACCCCCCCGGGCCGGATCACCGCCATACGGAACGCGAGAGGAAGCGGGTCAGCCGGTCTGGGCGGGAGTGATCCAGGTGGCCTTGGCGGCGGCGACCAGGGTGCCGTCGGCCTCGTAGACGGCGCTCTCGCCGAAGAGCTTGCGGCCCTCGCGGCCGGTGGCGCGGGCGACGACGGAGTAGGCGCCGCCGGGGTAGATCCGGCGGTGGATCCGCACGGTCAGGCGGCCGAGCAGCGCGAACTCGCCGGGCCCGAAGTGCACCCAGCCGGTGGGGCAGTCGAGGGCGGCCCAGAGGATCGCGTCGGGGACGGTGCCGTCCGCGTCGGTGATGGTCATCGGGACCCGCCAGCCCGCGGCGATCAGGTCGGTGCCGGGCACCGGGCCCGGGAAGATCCGCAGGCCGTCGCCGGGGCCGCGCAGGCCGCACGCGAAGCAGCCGGGGAAGGCGTGCCCGACGAGGCCGGTGAAGCCGCCCTCGGCCCGCGCGGCCTCGTTGAAGGGCACGAAGTCCGGGACGTCGAGCTCCTCGGCGACCGTGATGGCCTCGACGAGGAGCTTGTCGCCGTGGGTGAGGGTCGCGGTGTTGGCGAGGTGGCGCAGGGACAGCTCGGTGTCCAGTGGCGTGGGCGCGTGCAGCGTGACCTCGACGGCCGAGTCGTGCCGGGCGCCGTGCAGCGCCTCGGAGACCGTGCCCGCGATCCAGCCGCCGTTCGCGGACCCCTCGGGGCCACGGAAACGCGCCGGAACGGTCAGCACGGTCTGCAGCTCGGACGTCGTCGTCATGCCGCACCTCCTGTCGCCTTTATGGCGATCAATCCTCAGAAATCACGTTAATGGGACTGACCGATTTTATCGGACTGCTTGTACATACAGCCAACTCGGGATCGATGACGCCCTCATTAGCTGCAGGTAACGCCGGTATGACGTTCGGCGGGCGGCCCCGGATTACCCGCCGCGGCAACTCTCCGCCACATCGCCCGGATCGCGAGGCCCGGCACCCGCGTACGCCCGTGACCTGCTTCCCTGGCGTTCGTGGTCTTCAGGGGCGTGGCGGACACCCCGGAAGCCCACCCTGCCCTCGCCCGCCCGCGCCGATCGCGTTCACGCGACGGGCCGACGGTCCGCTTCCGGCTCGGCGGGCTCGATCGGCTCGATCGGCTCGATGGCCGCGGACAGGTCAGTGCGGAGCGCGTACGGCACGAAAACGCCCAGCACGACGACGGCGAGCCCGGCGGCCAGGACGAACACCGCCCGGACCCCCCACAGCTCCGCCGCGACCCCGGCCAGTGCCGCGCTGACGGGGATCACGCCCCAGCTGAGCATCCGGGACGCGGCGTAGACGCGTCCCAGCAGCTCCGGCGGCGACAGGTTCTGCCGGATCGTGGCCACCAGGACGCGCCAGACGCTCGACCCGGCTCCGGCGACCACCGCCCCCGCGACCACGGTCCACACCGGCCCGCCCAGCGCCACCGGCGCCACCAGCAGAACGGTCCCTGCGGCGTCGACGACCAGCAGCCTGGTCACCCCGAACCGGCGCCGGAGCGGCTCCACCACCGCCGCCGCGAGCAGCCCGCCCACCGCCATCGCCGTCAGTACCAGGCCGTACTGGGCCGCGGTGAGACCGAGCGGTCCCGGGCTGACGGCGTACACGACGAGCAGGGCCGTCGCGACCGCCCAGGGGATGTTCATCGCGGCGGTGAAAAGGGTCAGTGTCCGCACCACCGGCTGCCGCCACAGGTACCGGAAACCGGCGACCACCTCGCCGCCCCCCGCGGTCCCGGTCCTGGCAGGCGCCCGGCGCAGGGTCATCATGGCGATCCCGGCGACGGCGAGGGCGTAGAGGGCCGCGCTCGCGCCGGTGGCCAGGGCGAGGGTGAGGCCCGCCAGCAGGCCCGCGAGCGGCGGCCCGGCGAGCTGGTTGGTGACGTTGACGGTCCCCTCGATGCGCGCGTTGGCCCTGTTGCGACCGGCGGGCTCGACGACCACGGGGATGGTCGAGGTGAGCGCGGTGTCGACCAGCGTCTCGGCCACACCGAGCAGCACCGCCACGGCGAGGATCAGCGGCAGCGACAGGGTGCCGGTGAGGTGGCCGACGGTGAGGCCGGACAGCATCAGCGCGCGGGCCGAGTTGACGCCGCTCAGCAGCATCCGGCGGTCGACCCGGTCGACGATCCAGCCTGCGTGCAGGCCGAAGACCGGCCAGGCCAGGGTGAGCGCCGCCGTCACGGCCGCCACTCCGCCGGGTGAGGCACCGGCGGCGATGGCGAGGAGCGGCAGGACGAACAGCGCCATGCCGTCACCGAGGTTCGCGGCACCGGTGCCGAACCACAGCGCGTTGAACGGCCGGCCCAGGGACGAGGGGAGAAGGCGCATCCGTTTCTTACCTTTCAAATGCATTTGATCGGTCATAGCGTGGCCGCTACCGTCTAACCTGTCAACAGCGTTTGATCGGTGAGATACTCGACGCCATGACTGCCGTCGAGCTGGTGGGAAACGCGCTGTGCCTGGACTTCGCCAACACGGTCAACGCCCGTCCGGTGGCTCGGCGAGACTGGCTGGGCACGCCGGAGGAGGCCGTGACCTGGGCCGGGGCGACGGGACATCCGATCGAGGAGCCGGAGGGGCTCGCGGCGGCCCTGCCGGACGCCCGCGAGCTGCGCGAGGCGGTGTTCCGGGTGTTCCAGCCGCTCGCGCGGGGAGACCGGGCGCCTCGGCCGGATCTGGACGCCGTCGTCGCGCTGCACGCCGACGGCGTCGCTCACGGCCGCCTGGAGGAGGCCGGCGAGGGCTTCCGCCTCTCGTGGGGGGCGCCGCGCACGGCGCGAACCCTGCTCAGGGAGGTCGCGGCCTCGGCGGTCGAGCTACTCACCCACGGACCCCTGGACCGGCTCGGCGAGTGTCCGTCGTGCCACTGGCTGTTCCTGGACGTCAGCAAGAACCGGCGCCGCCGCTGGTGCAGCATGACCACCTGCGGCAGCCGCGACAAGTCACGGCGCTACTACGCGGGACGCCCCTCCTGAAAGCCCCGGCCGGGCACGAGGCCCACCGGTGTGGAGTCCCCTTGCAAAGCCTCAGTACGGGGAAAGGCCGCGACAGGATCCCCGAGGCCGCCGAAGCTCATCCTGGACCCTAAAAGCCGGAGCTCATCCTGAACTCCAAAAAAGGCGCGGGACGACGAACCGTCCCGCGCCCTTTACGGTGTAAGAATCGTCTTACAGCACCGGCAGGTAGCGGCCCAGCTCGAACTCGGTGACCTGCCTGCGGTACTCGTTCCACTCGGAGCGCTTGTTGCGCAGGAAGTAGTCGAAGACGTGCTCGCCGAGGGTCTCGGCGACGAGCTCGCTGCGCTCCATCACCGCGATGGCCTCGTCCAGCGACTGGGGCAGCGGCTGGATGCCCAGCGCCCTGCGCTCGGCCGAGGTCAGCGCCCACACGTCGTCCTCGGCGCCGGGGGGCATCTCGTACCCCTCCTCGATGCCCTTCAGACCGGCCGCGAGGATCACCGCGAAGGCGAGGTACGGGTTGCAGGAGGAGTCGAGCGAGCGGAACTCGATGCGGGTCGAGCCGCCCTTGTGCGGCTTGTACATCGGCACCCGGACGAGGGCGGAGCGGTTGTTGTGGCCCCAGGAGATGTAGCTCGGGGCCTCGCCGCCCGCCCCGGCGATCGCCTCGGCGCCGCCCCACAGCCGCTTGTAGGAGTTGACCCACTGGTTGCAGACCGCGGTGATCTCGGCGGCGTGCGTGAGCAGGCCGCCGATGAAGGAGCGGCCGATCTTGGAGAGCTGGTAGTCGGCGCCGGGCTCGTAGAAGGCGTTGCGATCGCCCTCGAAGAGCGACATGTGGGTGTGCATGCCGGAGCCGGGGTGCTCGGTGAAGGGCTTGGGCATGAAGCTCGCCCAGATGCCCTGCTCCAGCGCGACCTCCTTCATGACCAGGCGGAAGGTCATGATGTTGTCGGCGGTGGTGAGCGCGTCGGCGTAGCGCAGGTCGATCTCCTGCTGGCCGGGGCCGCCCTCGTGGTGGCTGTACTCGACGGAGATGCCCATCGACTCCAGCATCATGATCGCGTTGCGCCGGAAGTCGTGGCCCGAGCTGTGCGGGGTGTGGTCGAAGTAGCCGCCGCCGTCGATCGGCTCGGGCCGCTCGCTGCCCTCCGGCCGGTTCTTCAGCAGGAAGAACTCGATCTCCGGGTGGGTGTAGAAGCTGAAGCCCATGTCGGAGGCCTTCGCCAGGGTGCGCTTGAGCACCCAGCGCGGGTCGGCGTGCGAGGGAGAGCCGTCGGGCATGAGGATGTCGCAGAACATGCGGGCCGCGCCCGGTGTCTCACTGCGCCAGGGAAGGATCTGGAAGGTCGACGGGTCGGGCTTGGCGAGCATGTCCGACTCGTAGACGCGGGCGAAGCCCTCGATGGCCGAGCCGTCGAAGCCGATGCCCTCCGCGAAGGCCCCCTCAAGCTCGGCCGGGGCGATGGCCACCGACTTCAGGAACCCGAGCACATCGGTGAACCACAGCCGGATGAACCGGATGTCGCGCTCCTCAAGGGTACGGAGAACGAACTCCTGCTGGCGGTCCAAGGCTTCTCCTTCATTGCCGACGTGTCGCAACACGCCTAGTGGTCTCCCAGTTTGCCCTCTCAGTGTTTCGCACACGTTACGAGGAAGAACGGTGAGATGTGGCCCCGCGACCGTCGCGCCTCCACGTGTCCCACCCCCTCTCCTCCTACAGTGTGCGACCGGAGCCGCTGGAAGTTCGATCCGGGGGGAAACGATGACGCGTACCGAAGTCCACGAACCGTCGCACGCGATCCCGCCACCGGTCAGGCTCACCGAACGCCTCGCGGCACTGGCGATGCCCTGCCCCGTCCATCCGTCGATACACCTGGTGGAGGCCGCGACGTCCGGCTGGGCGGGCGCGGTGGGGCTGGACCCCGACCCGGCCGCCCCCCGGCTGGCCGGATGGGCGTTCGCCCGTTGCGAAACCGGCGCGGCCACCCTGCTGGCCCGCTGGCTGACCTGGAGATCATGCCTGCGCCGGGCCCCCGAGGCCCTCACCCCGGTCCTCGCCGTGGCCGAGGGCGGCGAACCGGGCCCCGCGCCGCTGGAGCGGGCCTTCTCCGGCCTCTGGACGGCGTGCGCGCCGAGGATGAGCGCCGCGTGGCGCGAGCGGTTCACGGCCGGGCTCGCCGCCCAGCGCGAGGCGCTCCTCACTCCCGGGACGCCTCAGGGCGGTCGTACGGGGCCGGACGCCTTCGGCCGCTACCTGTTCGACCTGGTGGAGCCCTGCCTGGGCGTGGAGGTGCCCGGCCCGGTGTGGCGGAGCCCGCACTGGCGGGCGCTCGTCGAGGCGAGCGGCGACGTGGCCGCCCGGTGCGAGGAGACGGTGGCCGGACACGGCCATGCGGACACCATTTCCTTGGAACGCTCCAATCGGGAGGCCGAAGAGTGGACGATCGACAGGGTCGCCACCCGCACGGAGGAGCTGTGGACGGCCGCCCGCGCGATCCCCGCGCTCACGGAGCGGCACGGCCTGGGCTTCGCCGCCTCCCGCGAGGTGACGCGGGTGGCATGCGCTTTCTTGACCATCCCGAGGGCCTATCTGGAGTGGCTTCTGGAAACACCCCGCTATCGTCACTTACGGTAACTGTTCGATTCCAATAAGCAGTAGTGGAGTAAACGATGAGCACCACGCTCCTCAATCACAAGCTCGACCGTGCCTTCGGGCACATGGACGTCGACGGCAGCGGATCGATCGAGCGCGAGGACCTCCTCGGCCTCGGTGCCCGGATCCTCGTCGGCTTCGGCGAGTCGCCGACCTCCCAGGCCGGGAGCAGGCTCGCCCAGGGCTTCGAGGGGATCTGGCGGACGCTGGCCGCGGAGCTCGACACCGACGGCGACGGCGCGATCTCCTCGGAGGAGTTCCGCGCCGGCATGACCTCCGCGTTCATCGAGGGCGACCGGTTCGACGCGGTCTTCGCGCCCGCCGCCGAGGCGGTGGCCGGCCTGTGCGACACCGACGGCGACGGGGCCGTGCGGCCGGACGAGTTCTGGACCATGATGGCCGCGTTCGGCACCCCGCGCGAGGACGTGCGAGCCACCTTCGAGCGGCTCGACGGCGACGGCGACGGCGTCGTGTCCGTGGACGAGCTGGTCGAGGCGACCCGGCAGTTCTACACGAGCGCCGATCCGGACGTGGCCGGCAACTGGCTGTTCGGTCCGCTGTAGTGGCCCTCACCCCAACGTTCGGCGATCCCCTGACCCGTCCCCGACCCCACTCACAACCCTTGTCACTCCCGATGCCCCTTTCCCTTTCCTCCTCCCCCTCCGAGCCCACCGCGCTCGCCTCCGCCGCCTCCGCCGGGCCGTCACGGCCCTCCGGGGTGGCCGCGGCCCTGCTGCTGCCCCTCACCGAGCTGGTGCCGGTGATGTCGGCGCCGTGCCCGATGCACCCCTCGGTCGACCTGATCGGCGCCGAGCTCGCCGTCTGGGCCCGGGAGGTGGGGCTCGAACCTCCCCCCGGCGCCGGGTTCGAGCGGATGGCGGGCCGCGCCTTCTGCGGATTCGGCGTGGAGTCGGCGCTGCTGTTCGCCAAATGGCTGACCTGGCTGTTCCACTTCGACGACGAGTGGGACGAGAAACCCGCGGGGCGCGCGGCCGAGATCGTCGAGGCCACCTTCGCGCGGCTCGACCTCGTCGCACGCGCCCCCGCCCACGCCTCCTCACCCATAGAGCTGGCCTTCGGCGACCTCTGGAAGGCCACCACCGAGCGGATGAGCACCCGGTGGCGGCACCGGTTCCTGGCGGGGCTGGCGGCGCAGGGCGAGGCCTGCCGTACCGAGGCCGAGAACCGGTGCTCGGGCCGGGTGCCCTCCCCCGCGGAGTACCCGCGGCTGCGGCGGGGCACCGCGGGACCCTACCTGTTCGACCTGGTGGAGCCCTGCCTGGGGGTGGAGGTGCCCGCGGGGCTGCGGGAGAGCACGACCTGGCGGACGCTGGTGGACGCCTGCAACGACGTCACCGCCTGGTGCAACGACGTCGCCTCGCACCACAAGGAGCGGGCCAACGGCGACGTGCACAACTACGTGACGGTCGCCGCGACCGCGTTCGGGCTCTCCGACACCGGCGCCGTCTCCTGGGTGAACAACCGGATCGCCGCCCGCGCCGAGGACCTGCGGACCTCCGCGCGCCGGCTGCCGGCGCTGTTCGACCGGTTCGGGTTCTCGACCGGCCAGGCCAGGGACGTCAGCAAGGTCGCGTGCGCGTTCCTCACCGCGCCGAGGGCCCAACTGGAGTGGCTCCTGGAGTCCAGCCGGTACGACGTACCGTGACCGGCGGCCCCCGGGCGGACGCGCCCGGGGTCCGCGTACCCGGCCCCGGACGCGCCGTGGACGTCAACGGCCGCCGGGCGTCAAAGGGGATCCAACGGCTTTGATCGCTCGTTGATTGGATTGCGGTCTGCGCAGGTTAAGGTCCCTTTAAGCACATAGTGAAGGGCCTTAACCATCATGCGCGGGCTGTACCGGGTGATCCCGACGGTGACGCCCGTCCAGAGTCGGGTGGCGGCGGTGGTGGCCGCCGCCGCGTCCGTGGCGATGGAGTGCGTCAACGTCTGGGTCACGGCGCGGCTCCCGCAGCCCTCCTACACGCCGCTGCCGTTCGCGCCCGAGGACGTGGCCGGGGCCGCGTTCCCCGTCCTCGGGGCGCTGCTGGTGTTCCAGCGGCCCCGGCTGGTCATCGGCTGGCTGCTCTGCCTGGGCGGGCTGTGCTCCGCGCTGAACAGCCTCACGGTGAACCTCGCGCTCCTGGACGCGGCGCGGGAGTGGGCGGTCCCGTCGCAGGCGCTCTGGACGGTCGCCGGGGTGAGCTGGAAGCTGACCATCCTCTTCCTGGTCGTGCTGCTGCCGCTGCTCTATCCGGACGGGAGGCTGCCCTCCCCGCGCTGGCGGGCGCTGGTCTGGGTCTCCGTCGCCGTGCTGGGCACCGACGTTCTCGTCATGGATCTCATGGCCCTCCCCGGGGAGCGGTACACCGGCCTCTCCCCCCACCCGCTGCGCTTCTCGCTGGACATGCTCACCAACGCGGTGATGATCGCGGCCTTCGCCTCGCTGGCCACGCGGTTCCGGCGGGCCGGCCGCGAGGAGCGTCGGCAGATCATCTGGCCGCTGGTCGCGATCGCCACCGTCGTCGTCCCCTGGGTGATCGGCAACCCGGTGTGGTGGCTGGCGTCGTTCACGATCCCGCTGGTCCCGGTCGCGATCACCTTCTCGGTGCTGCGGCACCGCCTCTACGGGATCGACACGCTCATCACCAGGACGCTGGTCGGCGCGGGCCTGGTCGGCGTGATCGGCGGGGTGTACGTGGCGGTGGGCGCCGCCTCCAGCCTGTTCCTGTCGGACGTGGACCGGATCGGCGGCTTGGTCGCCGCGCTCTGCGCGGGGGCGTTCTTCCACCCGATGCGGCGGGTGCTCCAGCGCGGCGCCGACCGCCTTCTGTACGGCGGCAGGGGCGACCCGGTGGCGCTCGCCGCCGAACTCGGCCGCAGGCTCCAGCGCACCGACCCCGCGGCCGGGCTGGCCGCGGCCCTGGACGTGCTGCGCGACGGCCTGGCGGTCACCGGCACCGGCGTGCGCTTCCAGGGCGGCTGGCCCGAGGAGACGACGGTGGGGACGCTGGAGAAGGTGGCGCGCGACATCCGGCTGGTCTGGCACGGCGAGCCCGTCGGCCGCCTGCTCATCGGCCCGCCGGGGGCCCGGCGCCTGCCCGCCGCGCACAACGAGCGGGTCATCGCCGCGCTCACGCCGTACGTGGCCGACGCGGCCCACGCGGTCCGGCTGGTCGGCGCGCTGCGGCGCTCCCGGGAGCGGATCGTCACCACCCGCGAGGAGGAGCGCCGCCGCCTCCGCCGCGACCTGCACGACGGCCTCGGCCAGTCGCTCAGCGGGATGGCGATGTCCATCAACGCGGCCAGGCTCTCCCTGCGCGCCTCCCCCGAGACGGCCGAACGCATGCTCGGCGAGCTGCGCTCCGGCATGGACAGCGTCACCAGCGACATCAGGCACCTGGTGTACGGCCTGCGCCCGCCCGCGCTGGACGATCTCGGCCTGGCCGGGGCCGTGGCGGAGATGGCGGGCCCCGGCGTCGCCGTCGAGGTCAGGGGCGAGCTGCCGGGGCTGCCCGCCGCGACCGAGGTCGCCGCGTACCGGATCGTGCAGGAGGCGCTGACCAACGCGCGCAAGCACGCCGGGGCCGCGACGGTGCGGGTGTCGCTGGAGCGGGGCGAGGACGACCTGAGCGTCCGGGTGCGCGACGACGGGGTCGGCGTACCTGCCGGGCGTCGCTCGGGGGTCGGGCTGGCGTCGATGCGCGAGCGCGCCGCCGAGCTGGGCGGGACATGCGTGATCACCACTCCTCCCGAGGGGGGAACCGTGGTCGAGGCGATGCTCCCGGTGAACTTGAATGTGGAGATATGACCATTGATGATTTCTTACGGCCTGCGAACGATGGTGAGTATTGCTCTATGAGGTTCGTCCAGGTAGCCCTACCCTTACGCCTGCAATGCTGACATTTCGTGCTCTCGGACCGTTCCAGGCGTGCCACGGTGAGACGTCACTCGACCTCGGCGGCCAGCGCCAGATGGCGGTGCTGGCCCGGCTCCTCGTGGCCGGGGGCCGTGCCGTCCCGGTGACCATGCTCATCGACGAGCTGTGGCCCGGCCGGCCTCCCGCCCAGGCCCTGTCGACCATCCAGGGATACGTGTCGCGGCTGCGGCGCGCCCTGGAGCCCGGCCGCGCGCCCCGGGAGGAGGCCGGGGTCCTGGTCTCCGCCCCGCCGGGGTACGCGCTGCGCGCCTCGCCCGGCCAGGTGGACACCTGGGGTTTCGAGAGCGCGGTCAAGACGGGCGGCGAGCCCGCCCAGGTGTGGGAGCGCCTGGAGGGCGCCCTCGCGCTCTGGCGCGGCCCGGCCCTGGCCGAGTTCTCCGACCTGCCGTGGGCGGTGAGCGAGGCGGGCAGGCTGGAGGAGCTGCGGCTGATCGCGGTCGAGCGCCGCGCCGACGCGGGACTCCTCCTGGGACACTCCGGCGCCCTCGTCGCCGACCTGGAGGCGCACGCCTCGGCGCACCCGCTGCGGGAGGAGGCCTGGCGGCTGCTCGCGCTGGCCCTGTACCGCAACGGCAGGCAGGGGGACGCGCTGGGGGCGCTGCGGCGGGCCAGGGTGCTGCTCCGCGACGAGCTCGGCCTCGACCTGGGCGCCACCCTGCAGCGCCTGGAGGCCGACATGCTGGCCCAGGCCGTCCACCTCGACCCGCCCGCCGAGACCGTACGGGCCACGGAACCCGCGGTACGCGCGACCTCCGCCGAGGAGCGGGCGCTGCCGGGGTTGCGGGTCGTGGTGGTGGACGACCAGGCGCTGGTCCGTACCGGCCTGCGCGTGGTGCTGGACAGCGAACCCGGCTTCGAGCTGGTCGGGGAGGCCGAGAACGGCGAGCAGGCGATCGCGGTCGTCAGGGAGACCTCCCCCGACCTGGTGCTGATGGACATCCAGATGCCCAGGCTGGACGGGCTGACCGCCGCGCGGCGGATCCTGGCCGACAAGGAGCCGCCGAAGGTCGTCATGATGACCACGTTCGGCACCGACGACAACCTCTACGCGGCGCTGCGGGCCGGGGTGAGCGGGTTCGTCCTCAAGACGTCGGCGCCCGAGCAGCTCATCACCGCGATGCGGGCCGCGCAGGCCGGTGACGCGCTGATCGACCCCGCCGTCACCACCCGCCTGATCGCGGCCTTCGCCGGGCGTACCGACCCGTCGGCGCCGCCCGGCCTCGCCGGTCTCGGCGACGCGGAACTCGACCTGATGAAGCTGGTCGCCCGGGGACTGACCAACCGGCAGATCGCGGTGACCCTGGCGGTCCCCGAGGTGTCGGTCTCGCGGTCGGTGGTCAGGCTGCTCGACCACCTCGGGCTGTTCGACCGGGCCCAGCTCGTCGTCACCGCGTACGAGTCCGGGCTGGTCAACCCCGGCGACGTGGGCAGATAGCGATGCGCCCGCGGCCACACGACCGCGGCCGGACGCTCGACGGCACCGGCACCGGCACCGGCACCGGCATCCGCGGCGAGGGCGGGCGGGCCGTCGACGCGGCCGGGGAGGGGCCCGCCACCTCGCCGGTGCGCGGGCTGCTGCGCTCCCCGCTGCGGCTCGCCGTCGTCTCGGCGGCGACCCTCTCGGTGGCGCTGACCGTGGTCGGTCTCGTGCTCCGTCTCGGCCTGCCGCCCGGGTGGCGGCCGGAGCTGCCCGCGACGCCCGACCTGGCGGCGGGGCTGACGTTCCCCGTGGTGGGCGCGTTCCTGCTGGCCCACCGCTCGCGACCGGCCACGGCGTGGCTGATGTGCGCGGGCGGGCTGATGTGCGCGGTCAACGCGTTCTCCGAGGCGGCGATGTTCACCTTCGCCGCGGCGGGCGACCTGGAGTCCGCCGGTTACCTCCGCCTGAGCATGGTCACGGGGAAGGTGGTCGGCGGGTTCCTGCTGGCGATCCTGTTCCCGCTCTACTCCCCCGACGGGCGGCTGCCCTCGCGGCGGTGGCGGCCGCTGGTGGCGGCCGGTGTGGTCGTGTTCGCGGCGGACCTGCTGCTCACCCTCACCCGCCCGGACCCCGACCCCGCGTTCTACCCCTGGCCGAGGGTCATCCCCAACCCGATCGTGGTGGACCTCCTCGCCCCGTACAACGTGGCGGCGCGCGAGGTGACCGCCATCCTGGTCTCGGCCCTCGCGGTCCTGGCGCTGGTCTCCCTGGTACTGCGCTTCCGGCGGGCCGGCCCCGAGCTGCGCCGCCAGATCGCCTGGCCGGTCTTCGCGTTCGCCGTCTACGTCGCCTTCCTGCTCGCCGGACCCGGCTGGTGGCTGGCCGGGACGATCTGGACCGGGCTGATCCCCGGGGCCATCGTCTTCTCGGTGCTGCGCTACCAGCTCTACGGCATCGACACGGTGGTCAGCCGCGCCTTCGTCGCCGCCGGGCTGATCGCCACGGTCAGCGCCATGTACGCGGCCGGCGCGGTCGCCGGGCTGGCACTGTCGGGGTACGACCGGATCGGCGGCCTGATGGCGGCCCTGCTCGCCGGGGTGATCTTCCATCCGCTCCGGCACCGGCTCAGAAACCTGGTCGACCGGCTCATGTACGGCACGCACGGCGACCCGCAGGCGCTCGCCGCGCTCCTGGGCAGGGAGGTCCGCGAGACCGAGCCCGCCAACGCGCTCGCCGCCGTCGCCGCCGTGGTCAAGGACGGGCTGAGCGTCACCGGAGTCGCCGTCGAGGTCTACGAGCCCGGCGCCAGGCAGGTCCAGGTCGGCCTGCTGGGCCCGGCGCCGCGCGAGGTGCCGCTGGTCTGGCACGGCGAGCCGGTCGGACGGCTGCTCCTCGGCTCCCCGGGCCCCCGCAGGTTCGCCGCCGCGCACAACGGCCGCCTGGTCGCGGTCGCCGTCCCGTACGTCGCCGACGTGGCGCACGCCGTGCGGATGACCGCCGACCTGCAGCGCTCCCGGGAGCGCATCCTCACCGCCCGCGAGGAGGAACGCCGCCGCCTGCGCAGGGACCTGCACGACGGGCTCGGCCACGCGCTGACCGACATGGCCATGTCGATCAACATGGCCAGGATCAGCCTGCGCACCGCCCCCGCCTCGGCGGACAGGCTCCTGCTCGAACTGCGCGGCGGCATGGACACGGTCAGCCAGGAGATCAGGGAGCTGGTGTACGGCCTGCGCCCGCCCACCCTCGACGAACTCGGCCTGGCGGGGGCCGTACGGGCCCTGGCCCAGGAGGGCACGCCACGGGTCGCGGTGGAGATCGAGGGCGACCTGTCGGACCTGCCCGCGGCGGCCGAGGTGGCCGCGTACCGCATCGCGCAGGAGGGACTCACCAACATCCGCAAGCACGCGGGGGCCAGCTCCGCGGTGATCTCGCTGCGGCGCGGGGAGTCGCTGGTGGTACGCGTCCAGGACGACGGGGGCGGGCTGCCCTCGGGACCGCGCTCGGGGGTCGGGCTGCTGTCCATGCGCGAGCGGGCCGCCGAGCTGGGCGGCACCTGCGTGATCGGGGCGGCCCCCGGGGGCGGGACGGTCGTGGAGGCCGTGCTGCCGATCCCCACCGCACCGGCCGTGGCGAGCCACCTGTAAACCTTTTCGCCTTCTCGGGACTCTAACGAGCCGTTACGCGATTCACGAGGAGATCCCCTTGAAGCACTGGGCCCTGGCCACCGGCGTCGCACTCACCCTGACGGCCACCGCCACCCCTCCCGCGCTCGCCGGGTCCACCGCTCCCATAGCGACCACGCAAGGGGCGGTCACGCAGAGGGCGGCTCCCGTCTCGGGTGCCGTTTACTTCCGCTACGGGAGTGGCGGCATCGAGGTGCTGACCCACCGGGGAGGCTGGACCCGCCTGAGGGTCGGCGGCGGAGCCCTGGCCGGCCAGTTCGCGGTCGCGCCCGACGGCCGGAAGGTCGCCTGGATCGACGACAAGAACAGGCTGCGCGTCAAGACCGCCACCGGATCCGGCGCGGACAGGGTGATCGCCAGGAACGCCGCCTTTGGCGGCCCCTGCCTGACTCCCGCCTGGACGGCCGACGGCAGGCGGATCGCCTACCCGGTGAAGGGCACGGCCACGGCGATGACGGTGGCCGTGGTCGGCGCCGACGGCGGGGGCCGGTTCGATGCCGGGAGGACCCTCGGCCCCTGCCACCTGACCTGGTCGGCCGACGGCAGGACCCTCGCCGGGTACGCGGGCGACACCAACGGCGTCCACCTCCTGGACACCAGGCGGCGGATCTCCAGCCGCGCCCCGGGCGTCAGGCTCGCCAACCACGTGGAGAGCCTGTCGCCCGACGGCCGCCGGGTGGTGGTTAACGCCATCGGCGCGAACGCCCCGGGCGGCGACGGCTCCTGGCCCCTGTCGTTCACCCCGTCGATCTACGACACCAAAACCGGCGCGAAGGTCGCCATCCCGGTCAGGGGGCGGCTGCTGGGCGCGCGCTACCTGCGCGACGGCCGCCTGGCGGTCCGGGTCAAGGGCACGGCCGCCAACACGATCGTGGTCCTCTCCCGCTCGGGCGGGGTGGTCCAGCGGGTGGCCGAGCCCGCCGGAGCGAAGGACCTCGGGCTGCTCTGGGTCCTCGACTGACGGGCTCCCCGGCCCGGAATCGCGTCCCCCCGGCCCCGGCCCCGGCCCCGGCGTCCGCCGGGGCCCGAGGCGCCCGGCCGCGCCTGTCGCCCCCGGCGACGTCAGGAATGACACCGGACCCCACCCGGCTTTCACCGCCCACAACCCGATAAATACTTACGATCAGCAATAAATCATATTATTGCGAAACTTGTCACCATGGACAAAAAACCGGCAAACTCAAATCCTTCTCAACTTACCCCGAAAATAAGGAAATGAGCACCTAGGTCCTTTGGGGCGAGCGGCCCGCCTTATATCTTTCCTCCTAATCATGGCCGTCGAGCCGGCTCCGCTCGCGGCCCGACCAAAGGAGAGAACCATGTACGGCAGGCGACAAATAACAATGCTCGGTCCGGCGCTTCTCACGGCGCTCGCCCTCGGACCGGTCTCGTTCGCCCACGCCTCGCCCGCCCCGGATCCCGAGCGGCCCGCGACGGCGAGCACCCTGCAGAACGAGACCCTGCTGGACCCGGCCATGGCGCAGGAGGATCCGAGGGACTACTGGCGGGGATACCGGGACGGCTACCGGGCCGCCGCGCAGGACTGCCGCAGGAGCAGGTCGCGGAGCTACGCCGGGCCGCCCAGCGACTACGACAGGGGCTTCCTGGACGGCTATGACGCCGGTTACGCCCGCTTCTGCTGGTCGGCGAACTAGAACGTACCGGCGCACTCAGCACAGGACCGTGACGGCCCCGTTGATCCCTCTGATCCCCGGACAAACCAAAACGGCCGGTCGCGAAACCCGGCGGACGGTCCCGTCAGGCGGGTTCGAATGTTCGCGTACACCGCGAGGAGGGGAACCCGCCAACGGGAGGCGGCCGGGGATCACCCCCGGAGGTCCGCGCCCACCCACCGGCGGCCGAGGAGGGATCACCTGAACGGCGGGCGCCGAGCGCGCCCCAATAGGATGGCCACGTGGCTCAACTCCGCATCGCCCTGGCCCAGACCAATCCCGCCGTCGGTGACCTGGCCGCCAACACCGACAGGCTCGTCGAGTGGACCCGCCGCGCCGCCGACCGCGGCGCGCACCTGGTCGTCTTCACCGAGATGTTCCTGACCGGATATCCCGTCGAGGACCTCGTGCTGCGCACCTCGTTCGTGGAGGCGTCGATCGCCGCGATCGAGGAGGCCGCGCGACGGCTGGACGAGGCGGGGCTCGGCGAGATCCCCGTGGTGGTCGGCTACGTGGACCGCGCGAAGCTCGCCCCGCGCGCCGGCCAGCCCAAGGGGGCCCCGCTCGACGCGGCCGCGCTGCTGCACCGGGGCCGGGTGGTCGTCAAGACCGCCAAGCACCACCTCCCGAACTACGGCGTCTTCGACGAGTACCGCTACTTCATCCGCGGCGACCGGATGCCGATCTTCCGGCTGCACGGCGTCGACGTGGCGATCGCGGTCTGCGAGGACCTCTGGCAGGAGGGCGGCCCCGTCGCGGTGGTGGCCGAGGCCGGGGCCGGTCTGCTCGTGGTGCCGAACGCCTCCCCGTACGAGAAGGAGAAGGACGACGTACGCCTGGCGCTGGTGGCCAGGCGCGCCCGCGAGGCCGGGTGCGCCCTCGCCTACGTCAACCAGGTCGGCGGCCAGGACGAGCTGGTCTTCGACGGAGACTCGGTGGTCGTCTCCGCCTCCGGCGAGCTGGTCGCGCGCGCGGCGCGGTTCTCCGAGGAGCTGCTGATCACGGACCTGGAGCTGCCCGAGGCCAGGTACGGCGGGCTCGGCACGTTCCAGGTGGACGCCGGGGACGGCACCGTGATCACGGTGGAGCGGCTGGAGCTGTCGGCCCACCCCGTCGAGCCGTACGAGCCGCAGGCCCCCACGATCGCCGAGCACCTCGACGACACCGCCGAGGTCTACTCGGCACTGGTCCTCGCGGTCCGCGACTACGTCGCCAAGAACGGCTTCCGATCGGTCATCCTCGGCCTGTCCGGCGGCATCGACTCGGCGCTGACCGCCACGATCGCCTCCGACGCCATCGGCCCCGACCGGGTGCACGTGGTGCTGATGCCGTCCCGATACTCCTCCGACCACTCGGTGAGCGACGCCCAGGAGCTGGTCGACCGACAGGGGATCAACGCCAGGACCGTGCCGATCGCCGAGATCGTCAGCGGCTTCGAGAAGGAGATCGAGCTCTCCGGCCTCGCCGCGGAGAACCTCCAGGCCCGGGTACGCGGCATGATCCTGATGGGCCTGTCCAACGAGCACGGCCACCTCGTCCTCACCACCGGCAACAAGAGCGAGCTGGCCACCGGCTACTCCACCCTCTACGGCGACTCCGCGGGCGGCTTCGCCCCCATCAAGGACGTGCTCAAGACCCTCGTCTGGGACCTGTCGCGCTGGCGCAACGCCCAGGCGGGCCGGTCGGGCGAGTTCCTGCACGGGTTCGCGGTGCCGCCGATCCCGGAGAGCTCGATCGAGAAGGAGCCCAGCGCGGAGCTCCGCCCCGACCAGCGCGACACCGACTCCCTGCCCGAGTACGAGATCCTGGACCGGCTGCTGTACGACTACGTCGAGAAGGACATGGGCTCCGCCGAACTCGTCGCCGCCGGGCACGATCCGGCCCTGGTCACCAGGGTGATCCGCCTGGTCGACCTGGCCGAGTACAAGCGCCGCCAGTATCCCCCGGGCCCGAAGATCACTCCCAAGAACTTCGGCCGCGACCGCCGCCTCCCCATCACCAACCGCTGGCGCGAGACCACCACCTGACCCCCGGACCGTTTCCGGCCGTTGGACTCCCCCGCCGGGGAAACGATCAGTACAGTCGGCAGGGTGCGTCATGTCGTGGGATGTGCCCTGATACTGCTCCTGGCCGTCGGCTGCAGCACCGCCGGCCCAACCCTCGACGAGGCCGCCCAAACGCTGGCCCGAGACGCAAAAAAGCTCGAAGCATTTCATCCGGCGGCGAACAAAATAATTGTAGACAAGACCGGCAAGGACGGCGACGATTTCGCGAGTTGCGCCAACAACGACACCGCACTCAGGTTCTATCAACTCAGCGGTGATTTCGGCGAAGGCGGCGAGCTCACACCGGCCAAGCGAGCCGATTCGTTCGGCCTCCCCCTGCGTGACGGGCTTAAAAAGATCGGCTACGAGGTCGATCGCAGTGCCAGCTGGACGCAGCCCGGCCGAAGCATTGTCATACTACGCAAACCGGACCCTGGCATTACTTTCATCGTTCTCGTGCAGGCTTCCCAGCCGAACGTAGAGATAATCGGCAAAACCGATTGCCTGCCGGCGAGTCGTTGATCACAGAGGTTTGCCAGAAAGGCGAGCCCGTTCCCGGAGCTCCGAGGCGGATCGCCTGAGGTTTCGCGAAGCTCCCCGACACTGTTCGGCAAGCCTGTTCACATCCGCACTTCGCCGGGAGGTGTCGCGTTCAAAACGCTGAGCGGCAGGCCCCGTCCAGATTGGCCCGTCACCTGCCGCACCAAGCCTGATGCGGTCCAGGAGCGTTTCGAGGTTTTTCACGTAGCCCTCGAAACGGTCGGCCAGCAAATCCTTCTCCTCCGCCTGGCGCAGTAATTCGGCCGGCTTCTCTGTCATCTTCACCCTCCGCGCGCTTTGAACGCTTCCTTCAGCACCGGTTCCAGCCGCCCGTAGAACAGGTCCTTGAGCTGGCGGAGATCGGAATCGCCGAGCGGCGTCTGCCCATGAGCCTGCCGGGAGATGTTGAAAGCAACCAGCTGAGAATCAACGAGAACATCGAGCAGATCTGATGCCTCTCCCGGGCCGCCTTTGTTCAACAAATCAGTGATGACGTCTTTCAGGTCGTTCTTCCCCACCGCGTCGGCCACTTTTCCCGCTGACGCCCCCGCCCACACACCCTTGCCTATCATTTCACCGGTTCCCCATCCGATGAGCGCGTCCACGGGAAGGAGGAAAAGGTCCGCGATGATCCCGTTAACCGCCTCGGCAGACAGATCGGCCTCATGGAGTCCGGAAAAAAACATCGATGCCAGCGCTCCGGCATCGACTGCTTTCCCGTAAAATATCTCACGCTGTTCTGCGCGTGCGTTCTCGGTTGGGGCATCGCCAAACGGGTGATCCCTGCCCAGGTCGAGATCGAGCAGAAATTTGCTATAACCGACCTTGAGCGGTCCGAACGTTCCGTGGCCCCGTAGCAGGCCCCCGAAAAATCCTGCGATCTTCTCGGAGTCGAGCTTCTTCCAGCCTTCACCCAAGGCGATGCCCGGCACTCCGTGCCCTTGATTCCAAACGGCGACGAGCTCGGGAAAATACTGTGACACGTGTTTGGCGAGCACCTGGCCAACGGGAGAAGGAGCGGACGCGGATATCCATTCTCCCTTTTCTGGACCGGAGTTCAGGGAGGGCCAGAAGTTCTTCCTGCCGAGATTGACGATGATGTTGATCCAGGCGTCGCGGCGGAGGGTGGCGTCTCCCGCCCCCGGGGCCAGGGCTCTGTCCAGAGCCCTGGCCAACAGATGCTCGAAGTCCGTGCCTTCGAGGCCGTTCACCACCTCGGGGCGGAGCAACAGCGCCGCGTTGTCACCGGTGGTGAGAAACCGCTGAGTCGCCTTCAGGTCCTGGCTCAGTGCCTTGACCAGCCAATAGATGTTCCAGTCTTTCCCGTCCACCCGCGAGCCGCTGTACTGGAGCAGTTTGGCTCCGGCCGCCAGGACGAACTCGCGTGACTGGCGGGCCAGGCCGAGCAGCGCCGCCATGTCTCCGATGGGCAGATCTCCCAGTGCGTGGTCGCGCAGATCTTTGGGAAGGGTGCCCGCCGCGTCCGTCGAGGCGAACGCCTCGGCCAGCGGGCCCAGGTCCTTCTTCGCCTTCGCCAGGTTGGCCGGGCTGTAGCCACGCGCGTCGTTCTGGTTCCTCGCGCTCACCGCGGCGAAGATGCCCGCGAAGGTGCCGACGCCCAGCGTGGTCAGCAGTCCCGCCGAGTAGGCGGCGTCGGCTGACCTGCCCCGCCCCTCCCTGAGCGTCTCCTGGACCTTCTCCCAGTTCTTGACTTGGGGGTCCTTCTGGTAGGCCCGCCATGCCGCCAAGGTCCGTTTCCCGGCGAGGGTCCCGGCGGTCCGAGCCGCCGCGGCGTCCCCGAACGCGAACTCCGTCGTCATGAGGCCCTTCTGCGAAGCGGCGTTCTCGACGCGCTCGATCGTCTGGGCCCGCCAGATCAGATCCCGCCGTGTCTCGTCGAGGAAGCGCCCGACACCGTCGAGCACCTCGGCGCCCGGCCCGGCGGGCCAGTCGGTGCCGGCCTCGGCGATGGAGGCCGACAGCGAGGGCCTCAGTGTCCGGGCACGCTGCACGGCGTCGTCCATCGAGGTGATGAGACGCCGTACTCCGGCCGGATCAATGCCGACAAACTCCGCCATTCGACCCGGCCTCCTCGGGGCAGAGACGCCAGAAAAACAAAGCCTCAACAGATTATCGCGAACTCTCAACAACTGAAGATGCTGATAAGAAAAGACTGGCGGCCGTCTGGGAAATATGCATCCGGCGGAGCCTTCGACCCCGGATCCAAAGCACTTTTCACCGCGTTCCGGATACGTGCTTCCTATTGCGGCAACGGATTATTACTTTCCGTAGTGATTCGATGACGAAGCGCGCGCCGGTCCCCCGGCGGCCCCGACTACGCCCGTACGATCCTGAAGGCCCGTGCGGGGGTGACGGAGCGGGTGCGGGAGCCGCGCTGACCGTCCGCCTGGAGCGCCGGAGAATCCTGGTGCGCGACGACGCTCCGCCGCTGTGGATCGTGCTCGACGAGGGAGTCCCGCACCGGGGCGTCGAGCTCCGGCCTTGGACATCACGCGCGGCCAGCCCGCCGTGCTCCCGAGCGCGTCCGACCGCAGGAACATACTCATCCAGGTCATTCCAAAAGGCGTCTACCTGACCGGCGGTGCGATCGTGGGTCTGGAGGGAGGATTCCTCGTTGCGAGCGCCTGGGGCAGCCCGATGGTGTATTCGTGGAGTTCGCTGCCGTAGGGCACGTCACGGCCCGTCCTCGCGACGTGGCGGCGATCTGCGGGCGATACGAAGCGGTTCGCTCGACGGCCCTGCCCGCGCGGGCGAGCGCCGACCTCATAGCGAAGGTGATGACGGAATGGCAGCAAACCTGACCGGCGCGGCCTGGCGCACGTCCTCCCTGAGCGGCTCCGGCGGTGGCGAGTGCGTCGAGGTGGCCGTCGTCGACGCCCCTCGCACCGGGCACAAGGCGGGCCTCGGCGCCCTGCACGTGCTGCGCGACTCCAAGAACCCCGGCGGGCCGAAGCTCTTCTTCACCCGTACCGAATGGGACGTCTTCATCGCGGGCGTGAAGCTCGGCGAGTTCGACCACCTCGGCGACTGACACCTCGCGTTCGGTCGCGGAACGCCCGAGCCGCCCAAGCCGAACCCGACCGCCCAGGCCGAACCGAACCGTCCGGGCAGGGCCGAGCCGGGCCGACCGGGTCAGGTTACGCCGGGGGAAAACGATCCCGGCTCCGCGAAGAAGCGTGACATCTCACGTACAAAGCAAAGCGTCAGAGCACCCGAAATGCCGAAGCCCCGGCGTTCAGCGTCGGGGTTTCGTGACGACATCCTTGACGCCGCCCACCCGAGGCCCCCGCCTCGGACGGCCGTACGGAAGAACCTCAGGGGCCGAGGCCCGCCAGGAGGTGGTCGACGATCCGTTCGGCCAGGTCGGAGGACTCGGCGCACTCGGCGGCACCCTCGGTGCGGACGTACCACATGACGGTGCCGACCAGGTTCGCCATCGCGATGGGGATGTCGAGGCCGGCCCGCAGCTCGCCGGTGGTGACGCCGCGCCGCAGCAGGGCGGTGATCGCCGCCCTGCGCGGCTCGATGCTCGCCTGGCGGATGCGCTCCACCAGGCGGGGGTGCCGCTCGGCCTCGTTCATCGCGATGTTCATCACGCAGCGGTTGCGCGCGTCGCACGCGTCACGCAGGAACACCCGCGCGTAGACGACGAGATCCTCGCGGATCGAGACGCCCGCGACCGGGGGCAGCGGCGTCTTGAGCGTGGCCAGCGCGTCGACGAGCAGGTCTTCCTTGTTCGACCAGCGCCGGTAGATCGTGGTCTTGCCGACCCCCGCGCGAGCGGCGATCGCCTCGATCGACAGCTCGGAGAGACCGACGCTCTCCCCGACCAGGTCGAGGGTCGCGTCGATGATGGCCTTCTCCGCCCTGGCACTGCGGGGACGGCCCGCGGAACGGGGCGTCTGGGCCCCGGCCGCCTGAGTCTCGTCGGTGGTCGTCATGGCATTCCTACACTACCGCCGGTTCCTTGTCCGGGCTGATCGCTTCGGGGACGGGAGCCCCGGAGGACTTGCCGGGCAGCCATCTGAACACCATCAGGGCTCCGATCAGCGCGATGACCGCGGAGACGACGGCGGTGATGTGCATGCCCTCGACGAAGGCGAGCTTGGCCGGTTCGATCAGCGCCGCGCCCCGGGCGCCGAGGCCCTGGGCCACGCCGAGCGTGCCGGTCAGGGACTCGCCCGCGATGTGCCTGAGCTGGTCGGGCAGGCCGGTCAGGGCGGGGGCGATCTGGTCGCGGTAGGTGGCCGAGAGCAGCGAGCCGAGAAGCGCGACGCCGAGCGCGCCGGCCACCTGGCGGACGGTGTTGCTCATGGCCGAGCCGACGCCGGCCTTCTCCCTGGGGAGCGCCTCCATGATCGCGGTGGTCGCCGGGGGCATGATGTTGGCCATCGCCGCGCCCTGGACGAAGAACACGATCTCCAGCAGGACGATCGAGGTGTTCTCGTCCATCAGCGAGTACGAGGCCAGCGCGGCGGCCACGATGACCATGCTGACGGTGGCGCTCAGCTTGCCGCCGAAGCGCGCGGCCATCTGCTGGCTCAGCGGGGCGAAGATCAGCTGGGCGGCGGCGAAGGGGATCATCAGGGCGCCCGCCTGCATCGGGCTGAAGCCCAGCACGATCTGCAGGTAGAAGACCAGGAAGAACATCGCGCCCATCATCGCGAAGAACACGATGCCGATCATGCCGACCGCGGTGGCGAAGCGCGGGTCGCGGAAGTAGCGGACGTCGAAGGCCGGGTGGTCGATGCGGCGCTCGTACCAGGCGAAGACGGCGAGCACGACGATGCCGAGGATCGTCGGGACGAGCACCTCGGCGCTGGCGATCGTGGCCAGTTCCCCGCCCCGGATGATGCCGTAGGTGACGGCGACGAGACCGACGATGGAGAGGATCACGCCGACCGGGTCGAGCCTGGAGGGCTTGGGGTCACGCGACTCGGGCACGACCAGGGTGATGAGCACCATGCTGATCAGCACGATCGGCAGGTTGACCAGGAAGACCGAACCCCACCAGAAGTGCTCGATGAGCAGGCCGCCGGTGATCGGCCCGATCGCGACGGCCAGGCCCACCCCGCCGGCCCAGACGCCGATCGCCTTGCCGCGCTCCTGCGGGGGGAAGACGTTGGAGATGATCGCCAGCGTGGCCGGCATGATCGCGGCGCCGCCGATGCCCATGAACGCGCGGGCGACGATCAGTTGCATGGGGTCCTGGGCGTAGGCGCTGGCCAGCGAGGCCAGGCCGAAGAGGACCATGCCGACCATGAGCATGCGCTTGCGCCCGGTGCGGTCGCCGATCACCCCGAAGGTGAACAGCAGGCCCGCGAACACGAGTGTGTAGGAGTTGATCGCCCATTCCATCTGGCTCTGGGTGGCGCCCAGGCCCAGGTCGGGGTCCGCGATCGTCTTCAGTGCGACGTTGAGGATGGTGTTGTCGAGCACGACCGCCAGGAGGCTGAAGACCAGCACTCCCAGGATCTGCCACCGCCGCGGGTGACCGAGCTGTTGTTCCACGAAAGGCCCCGTATTCGATACGCTTGTGTTTCGAAACACCACCGTAGCGTTGATCATTACGATACGCAACCGTATCGTTTCGTATTTATCGTGAAATCTTCCGAAGAGGTCAGGCGGCCAGCGGGACCGGCTCCTCGACCGCGGCCGCGGTGCGCCGCCAGAACGGCAGGGCGATCAGCACCATCCCCACGCCGACCAGCCCGGCGGCGGCGAAGGCCCAGCCGGGACCGGGGCCGTCGATGATCACACCCGCGATGGGCGCCGCGGACCCCGCGCCGATCAGCAGCGCCGTGCCGTGCAGGCCGAGCGCCTCGCCCCGGGCCCCGGCGGGCACCCATCGGCTCACGGTCTCGATCGTGGAGGACAGCGCGGGGGCGCACAGCACCCCGGCCGGCAGCAGGGCCAGGATCAGCCAGTGCCAGTCGGCGCCGGCCAGCCCGACGGGGATGGTGAGCACCCCCATGGCACCGATCAGGACCAGCGGCGACAGCGGCCGGGGCAGCATGCCGTACACGAAGCCGCCCATCAGCGAGTAGCCGCACCACAGGCCGATCGCCAGCCCGATCCACGCGGTGTCGCCACCCTGCTTCATCGTCGCCACCAGGGACAGCTCGGTGGCGGCCAGCACGAAGGTCGCCGCGGCGACCGTGCCGAGCAACCCGAGCATGCCCGGGGTGAGCCACTGGCGCCGGGGGACCTTCACCGCCGGTTTCCTGAGCTCCTCGTCCGAGCGGATGGGCGGGTTCAGCGCGATCAGCGTCACGCCCGAGGCGACCAGGCCGACCGCGACGACGCCCATGGTGGGCACGCTGCCGAGCAGGGTCACCCCCGCGACCGCCAGGGCGGGACCGGCCATGTAGGACACTTCGACGATCATGGAGTCGAGGGAGAAGCCCATCCTGCGCTGGTCGACCGGGACCAGCGCCGCGAGGCACTGCCTGATCACACTGAACACCGGGAGACTGAGCAGGCCCGCGGGCACCGAGGCCGCGAGCAGCAGGGGGAACGGCATCGCCCACGCGGTGGACCAGAAGACGAGCTGGGCGAGCGTGGTCACCACCAGCACCGGGCGCAGGCCGTGGCTGTCGACGAACCTTCCGGCCAGCGGCGAGCCGACCGCCATCCCCACCGTGCTCGCCATGGTCACCAGACCGGCCGCGGCGAAACCGAGCCCGAGCCCGCTGGGATCGACGACGTGCATCGTCAATGTGATCGCGACCGCGGTCGAGGGAATGCGGGCGACCAGCCCTACCAGCAGCAACGACCGCACGCCCGGAATCGCCAGCAGGCGGCGGTAAGGTTCGAAAGCCATCGTGATTACTTACCTCCGCGAGCATTGTGCCGTACACCCCCGACACTTCCGCCACCGAATTACCAGGCCGGCCGGGACTGTTGAACCTGTCGTACGCGTGCAATCATCGAAACCGTCCGGGGACGCCACAGGGGCGCCTCGAGACTTCACTGGAGGTCCCATGTCCTCTTCCGTCACCAACCGGCCGACCTCTCTCTACGGCGGCCAGGCTGGACGAAGGATCACCGTGCGCGACGTCGCCGCCGCCAAGGAGCGCGGCGAGCGCTGGCCGATGGTCACCGCGTACGACGCCATGACCGCGAGGGTCTTCGACGAGGCGGGCATCCCCGTGCTGCTCGTCGGCGACTCGGCCGCCATGGTCGTGTACGGGTACGACTCGACGCTTCCCGTGTCGGTGGACGATCTCATGCCCCTGACGGCGGCCGTGGTCCGCGGCTCCTCCCGCGCGATGGTCGTGGCCGACCTGCCGTTCGGCTCCTACCAGTCCTCCCCCCAGCAGGCCCTGGAGACGGCCGCCCGCTTCATGAAGGAGGCCGGGGCCCACGCGGTCAAGCTTGAGGGCGGGCGGCGGGTGCTTCCCCAGGTCGAGGCCCTGGTCTCGGCCGGTATCCCGGTGATGGCCCACCTGGGCCTCACCCCCCAGTCGGTCAACACGCTCGGCGGTTACCGCGTACAGGGCCGTGGCCAGTCGGGGGACGAGCTGATGGCCGACGCCAAGGACCTGGAGTACGCCGGAGCGTTCTCCGTGGTCCTGGAGTGCGTCCCCGCGGACCTGGCCGAGCGGGTCACCGCGTCCCTGTCGATCCCCACGATCGGCATCGGCGCCGGGCCGGGCACCGACGCGCAGGTCCTCGTCTGGCAGGACCTGATGGGCCTGACCGCGAGCCCCGCCAAGTTCGTCAAGAAGTACTTCGACCTGGCCCACGAGATGGACAGGGCCGTGCGCAGCTTCGCCGACGAGGTGTCGACCGGCGCCTTCCCCGCCGCCGAGCACAGCTACCGCTGACGCCGCGCCGCCGCCCCGGGTAAACCGGGGCGGCTCCACGGAAGGGTTCAGGCGAGCGTGGCCGGGTCGGTGTTGGCGCCGCACACCACGACGGCCACCCGCTCGCCGGGGGCCGGGGTGTAGACGCCGGACAGCAGGGCCGCGTACGCCGCGGCGCCCGCGTGCTCGGCGGCGATCCTGTGGTCGCGCCACAGCGCGCGCCGCGCCTCGGCGATGGCCTCGTCGGAGACCAGGAGGCTCCGCACCCCCGCCGCGCTCGTGACCTCGTAGGCGATCTCGCCCGCCCGGCTGGCGCCCAGGGCGTCGGCCCCCACCCCGGAGACCTCGACGGCGACCGGCCCGCCCGCCTCCAGGGCCCGGCGCAGGGTCGGGATGAGCTCGGGCTCGACGGCGACCACGCGGGCCCGGCCGCCAAGGGCGACGGTGATCCCGGCGACGAGCCCGCCGCCGCCGACCGCGACGACGACCGTGTCGACTCCCCCGGTCTGCTCCAGGATCTCCAGGCCGACCGTGCCCTGTCCCGCGACCACCTCTGCCTGGTCGTAGGCGTGGATGTCCAGGGCGCCGGTCTCGGCCGCGCGCTTGACCGACGCCTCGTACGCGTCGGCGTAGACGGCGCCGACCTGGGTCACCCGCGCGCCGAGCGCGCGCAGCCCGGCGACCTTCACCGGGCTGGAGACCGTCGGCACGAAGATCTCCGCCTGGACGCCGAGGCCGCGCGCCACGTACGCCACCGCCAGGCCGTGGTTGCCCCCGCTCGCCGCGATCAGCCCGGCCTCGGGGATCCCCGCCGAGGCCAGGGCACGGTTGAAGCCTCCCCGCGCCTTGAACGACCCCGAGTGCTGCAACCCCTCCAGCTTCAGGAACAGCCCCGGCGACACCTCGACCACCGGTGTACGCAGGACATGCCCGGCGATGCGCCCGGCGGCCCGCTCCACGTCCTCGATCGACACGCTCACGCGCGCTCCCTTCCCAGAAAGTGATCCGGAAGCGGCCGCCCGGCCTCCTTCGTGAGGCGGGCGGCCCCGCGCCGCAGTGTAGGAGACAGCGCGGCCCACGCTCCCGGCGGTGTCAGGCGAGCGCCTGCTCGAAGTCGGCCCACAGGTCCTCGACGTGCTCGATGCCGACCGCCACCCGTACGGTGCCCTCGCCGATCCCGTGCCGGGCGAGTTCCTCGGCCGTCAGGGAGCGGTGGGAGGTGGTCGCGGGATGCAGGATGAGCGTCTCGACGCCGCCGAGGGACGGGGCCAGCAGGGCCAGTTTCACCGAGCTCATGAACCGCTCCCCCGCCTCCCGCCCGCCCGCCAGGTCGAAGGAGAAGACTCCCCCGAAGTCGGGCAGGAGCTTGGCCGCCAGCTCGTACGAGGGGTGCGAGGGCAGTCCCGGCCAGTGCACGACGGAGACGGCGGGGTGGGCGTCCAGGCGGGTGGCCAGCTCGCGGGTGTTGGAGCAGTGGCGCTCCATCCGCAGCGGCAGCGTCTGGATGCCCCGCAGGGTGAGCCAAGCGGCGAACGGGTCCGCGGTGGCGCCCAGCTTGGTGGTGAAGGACCACACCTTGCGGTACAGCTCGTCGGAGGCGAAGACGGCGATCCCGCCGAGCACGTCGGTGTGCCCGCTCAGGTACTTGGTCGTGGAGTGCACCACGATGTCGGCGCCGTGCTCCATCGGCCTGCACAGGATCGGGGAGGCGAAGGTGTTGTCGACCACGGAGACCAGTCCGGCCTCGCGGGCCACCGCGCACATGCCCGGCAGGTCGGCGACCTGGGTCACCGGGTTGGCGATGGTCTCCAGGTAGACGAGCTTCGTCTCCGGCCGTACGGCCGCGCGCAACGCCGCCGGGTCGTCCTCGGGGACGTAGGAGACCTCGATCCGGAACCGGCCCACCAGGTCGTTGATCACCGCGGCGGTGCCGCCGTAGAGCGGCTTCTGCGCGATCAGGTGGTCACCGGGCTCCAGCAGCCCGAACAGCACGGAGTTGATGGCGCCCATCCCGGAGCCGGTGGCCACGGCGCCGACGCCGCCCTCCAGCCCGGCGACGGCCTCCTCAAGGGAGCGGACCGTCGGGTTCGACAGACGTCCGTAGACGAAGGCTCCGTCCGGGCGGCCCATCCCGTCGGCGAAAACGGCCGGGTCGTCGAAGACGAACCCGGAGGTCTGGTAGAGCGGCACCGTGATGGAACGGCTGCCGTTCAGGGGCGGCTGGGGCAGGTGGACGGTACGGGTCTCCGGACGAAAATCAGTCATGTGTCAAGGATGTCCGGTTATCGCGCTATTTGTCAGATCCAATGAGGCAAGATTGGCCTGCTTTGAGGGCCGGATCCCGCGCTACGGCTGGATGTCGGTGACGCGCAGGCCCGCGTGGGCCTTGTAGCGGCGGTTGACCGAGATGAGGTTGGCGGTCAGCGCCTCGATCTGGTGGGCGTTGCGCAACCGGCCCGCGTACACGCCGCGCGCGCCGGGGATCCGGCCCGCCAGCGCCTGGACGATGTCGGTGGCCTCGCGGTCGTCGCCCAGTACGAGCACGTCCAGGGCGATCTCCGCGACCTCGGGATCCAGCAGCAGGACGGCCGAGACATGGTGGAACGCGGCGACCACGCGGCTGTCGGGCAGGACGGCGGCGGCCTGCTGGGCGGCGCTGCCCTCCTCGACCGGGAGCGCGTACGCGCCCTGCTTGTCGAAGCCGAGCGGGTTGACGCAGTTGATCACGATCTTTCCGGCCAGCTCGGCGCGAAGGGACTCCAGCGTGGAGCGGTGCCCGTCCCAGGGAACGGCCACGATCACCACGTCGGCCTCCGCCGCGACGGACGGGTTGTCCGCGCCGCGTACCGACCCCTCGATGCTCTCCGCCGCCGCCTGAGCCCGTTCCGCGCTCCGCGAGCCGATCAGCACGGTGTGCCCGGCGAGGGCGAACCGCCGGGCCAGCCCCTTGCCCTGATCACCGGTCCCGCCCAGGATGCCGATCGAGATCCCGCTCACGTCCGGAATGTCAGTGCTCACTCACCGCTCCTCATCGTCCCCCGGTCGCTCAAGGCCGGACTTCAACGACCATATCGCCTGTCCCGATCATCTCAGGGCCGCGTTTCCAGGATCGGCACGGGGTGTCTGGGGCACGATGGTGCGATGGACGCTCGGTCGGTGACGCTGCTGCGCGAGATCCTCGCCTCGACCGGCTGGGTCGAGCGGACCCGCGAGCTGGGTCTCGCCCTCCGCACGACGCGCTCCCCCGGCGGGCTGCTGGTGGTCGGCACGCCCCAGGAGGAGCCCTGGCACCTGACCGCGCACCTGAGCGACGAGGCCAGGTTCTCCGGGCTGCCCCAGCTCGCCCCGACGCTGGTCCGCTGGGCGCCCGCCCCCGGAGCGCCCCCGCACCTGCGGGTCGGGCTGGAGCGGATCGAGCGGGCCGGGCGGGGCGAGACGCTGTTCGTGGTGGCCGAGGAGCGCGCCCCCGACGCCCTGCTGGAACGGGTGAGCGACGCCCGCAGGACCGGTACGACAATCCTGGCCCTGGACGGCGGCGACCCGGATCTGGCGGATCTGGCCCACGACGCGCTGACGGTGCCCGAACGGGCGCCGTTCTCCTTCGACGGGGCCCAGCACCTGGTGAGCATGGCCGCGGGCGAGACCGGGCGCCGTCCCGGCCTGCGCGACCGCCTGGCCGGGCTGCTGGAGCGGATCAGCGGCCCCCGGGTCACCGACTAGACCGGCGAGGAAGCACCGGCCGACCCCGTTCACCACCGAGCCGTTCGTCAACGAGCTGTTCGCCAGCGAGCTGGTTCGCCACCGGGCCAGAGGATCACCGACCGGCGCGCCCACTGTCAGGCCCGCCCATCAGGCCCGTACCCGTCAGGACGCGTTCCAGCGCGCCCCGAGCCGTCCCGACAGGTCCTCGGCCGCCTCCCTGAGCGCCGCGATGACCACGGCCTGCACCGGATCGGGCTCGCCCGAGCGGGTGCGGCTGAGACGGGTCGCCGCGTCCAGCTTCCTGGCGCCCACGTTGGTGATGCCGGTGACCACGACCTCGCCGTCCGGGACGTCGAGCAGGGCCAGCGACGGCACGATCGCCACCCCGTGCCCGGCCGCGACCAGGGCGAGCGTGGGCGGGAACTCCTCGATCACGTGCGCCCGGCGCGGGGTGAACCCGTGCAGGACCGCGAGCCGCTCCAGGGCGTGGCCACAGGCCTGGTCGGGCGGCCCGGCGATCCAGGGCACCCCCGCCAGGTCCGCGACCCCTCGCGGGACCTCCGTCCAGCCCGGCGGGGCCACGATCCGGTACTCGTCCACGTAGAGGGGATGGGAGACGATCGCCTGCTGCATCGTGACGGTCTTGTCGGCATCCTGCTCGGTGAGAGCGAGATCGACCCCGCCGAGGCGGAGCTCCTGCAGCGCGGGCGGCCCGTACAGCTCCTGGATCCGCGGCGTGATCTGGGGGTGGCGCTCGGCCAGCCTGCCCAGCGCGGGCACCAGCAGGTGCCGGATGACCGTGGGGAACGCGGCGATCGCCACCGGCCCGGCCAGCCGCTCGGTGAAGCGGATCAGCTCCCGCCTGGCCTCGCCCAGCTCCTCCTCGACACGTTCCGCGTATCCGGCCAGGACCCTGCCCGCGGGGGTGAGGGCGACCCGGCGCTGCGACCTGTCGATGAGGGAGAGCCCGACCTCCCGTTCGAGGAGAGCGAGCTGTTGCGAGACCGCCGAGGCCGTCAGGTGGAGCGCCTCCGCCGCGCGCATGACACCGCCGCGACGGGCGACCTCGTGAAGCACCCGCAGTCGCCGGGGATCGATATCCATACAGCTCAGCTTACGTGGATATTAAGGAAACTTTATTTGCCCTTCAGTGAGGGGAGCGGAAATCATGGGGACATGAGTCTCCCCTCGCCGGACGCGTGATCCGGTGCCTCTCTTCGTCAACCTGCTCGGCTGGGCCGGCGCCGCCGTCATGCTGTACGGGTACGCCATGGTGTCGGCGTCCAGAATGGCCGGTGACGGCATGCCCTACCAGGTGATCAACCTTGCCGGGGCGGTCGCCCTGATGGTCAACACGGCCTACCACGCGGCCTGGCCCTCCGCGATCCTCAACGTCGTGTGGGGCGCGATCGGTCTCGTCGCGGTCGGCAGGATGGCCGGAGCCCGCGCGAGGCGGAAGCGGGTGGGCGTCCCGTGACCCGGCTGGTCGAGCTGAGCCACCGCATCACCGAGGGCATGGTCACCTACCCCGGCGTCCCCGGCCCCCGCCTCGGCGTGCACCTGAGCCGGGAGGCCTCGCGGGAGGTCTACGCCCCGGGCACGGAGTTCCACATCGGCAGCGTCGAGCTGGCCGCCAACACCGGCACCTACCTCGACACCCCCTACCACCGCTACCCGCAGGGCCCCGACCTGTCGGGGATGCCGCTGGAGTCGCTCGCCGACCTGCCGGGCCTGGTCGTACGGGCCGAGGGGGCGCCCTCGGTGGGCCTCGACCGGTTCGCGGGGCTGGACGTGCGCGGCAGGGCCGTGCTCCTGCACACCGGCTGGGACCGGCACTTCGGCACCGAGACGTACTTCCACGGGCACCCCTACCTCGAACCGGAGGCGGCTCGCTGGCTCGCGGAGCGGGGGCCCGCGCTCGTCGGCATCGACAGCCTCAACGTCGACGACACCCCGCCCCGCGGCGAGCGGCCCGCGCACACGCTGCTGCTCGGGGCGGGCATCCCGATCGTGGAGCACATGACGGGGCTGGCCGCGCTGCCCGGCAGCGGGTTCCGCCTCCACGCCGCGCCACCGCTGCTGGCCGGTTTGGGGACCTTCCCCGTCCGCGCGTACGCCGTGGTGGACGACCGGCCGTACTGACCGTCACGGACGACCGGCCCTACTGACCGTCACGGACGACCGGCCGTATCCACCGTCATGGACGACCGGCCGCACCCACCTGAGGGGCCGGGTGCGCGGCCGGCCGGTGATCTCAGTCGTCCCCCTCCCAGGCGCGGTCGTTCTTCCTCCACTCCTCGTTCCTGTCGGCCGCGGTCTTCAGCGCGCCGGCCGCGGCCTCGCGCGTCGGGTACGGCCCCATCCGGTCCTTGTTCGGGCACCCGTCGTCGGGTTCGACGGCCATGTGCGTCAGGCAGAACCACCATTGATCACTCATGCGGCAATCCTGCCCAGTGAGAAGCACAACTAGACTGGGGGACCATGACGACACTGCTCCAGCCCGGGCGGATCTCTCCCATCCGCAAGGTGCCCTCTCACATCCGGCGGCCGGAGTACGTCGGGAAGAAATCCCCGAAGACCGGGGAGGCCGACGTCAAGACCCCCGAGATCATCGAGCTGATGCGGGTCGCGGGCAAGCTGGCCGCCCAGGCGCTCGAAGAGGTCGGCAGGCACGTGGCACCCGGCGTCACCACCGACGAGCTCGACCGGATCGGCCACGAGTTCCTCTGCGACCGCGGCGCCTATCCCAGCACGCTCGGCTACCGGGGATACCCCAAGTCACTGTGCACCTCGATCAACGAGGTGATCTGCCACGGCATCCCGGACGACACCGTGCTGCGCGACGGCGACATCGTCAACGTCGACATCACCGCCTTCATCGGCGGCGTGCACGGCGACACCGACGCCACCTTCCTGGTCGGCGACGTGGACGAGGAGTCGCGCCTGCTGGTCGAGCGCACCCGCGAGGCCACCAACCGCGCCATCAAGGCCGTCGCCCCCGGCCGCCAGCTCAACGTGGCCGGTCGCGTGATCGAGGCCTACGCCAAGCGGTTCGGCTACGGCGTGGTCCGCGACTTCACCGGCCACGGCATCGGCACCACGTTCCACTCGGGCCTGATCGTCCCCCACTACGACGACCCGTCACTGGCGGTCACGCTGGAGCCGGGCATGACGTTCACGATCGAGCCCATGCTGACGCTCGGCACCATCGACTACGACATCTGGCCCGACGGCTGGACCGCCGTCACCAAGGACCGGATGCGGACCGCCCAGTTCGAGCACACCATCCTGGTGACCGAAACCGGCCACGAGATCCTGACCCTTCCCTGAGCCCCGCTCCACGGCCGCGTCCCCGGGATCCGGCGCCTTCCGCGCCGCTCCCGGCTAGTCCTGGCGGGGCACCACCCCGGTGACGGTGGTTCCCTCGCCGGGAACGCCGTTGACACCGAGCGTGCCGCCGAGCTGCCGGAAGTGGGTGCGCATCGCGGCGACCCCCCGGCCCTCCGCCTCCCCGTAGAAGCCGACACCGTTGTCACTCACCGTCATGCGCAGACCGGCACGCCCGAAGGTGACGGCGACGGAGACGACGCGGGCACGGCTGTGCCGCTCGACGTTGGACAGCGCCTCCCCGAGCGCGGCCAGCACGGCCCTCGCGACCGCGGGCGGGACGTCCTGGGCGGGCAGCGCCCAGATCTCGACGATGATCCCGGTGCGCTCGGCCCATTCGGTGAGATGCTCTTCGAGCGCCTGGGCCAGGCTCCTGCTCCGGCCCTCACGTACGCGCACTTCGTCGGACACTGCTCAACCTTCCTGATGCACATTGCAGCCACCGGCCCCCCGACCGGATATGTGACTGGGCGTGGCGCGCGATGACGAAGCGCTGCACCCGCTGCGGTGAGCACGAGCCCCCTGAAATACAGGCTACCGGGAGGTGTCCGTGAGGGGGCTCGAAGATAGAAGGCCGTAGCTGTCCGGCTACTCCGCGCCGTCTCGCCTGTTGAGTTTGGCCAAGTAGTCATTATAGGCGTCGAGCTGGGCGTCGCCGCTGCCGCCGTCGCGGGCCGCGGCGGCGTCGGCGCGGCGGTCGGCGCGGCGGGCCCCCCGGTCGTCGTGGCGCCACCACTGGAAGGCCAGCGCGAGGAGCACGATGAGGGTCGGGATCTCGCCGAACGCCCAGGCGATGGCGCCGCCGGTCTGCTGGTCCTCGACCGCGGACGCGCCCCAGGTGCGGCCGAGCTGGTCGTACCAGTCGGAGGCCAGCACGGTGGTCATGCTCATCAGCGCGATGCCGAAGAACGCGTGGAACGGCATGGTCACGAACAGCAGGATGAGCCGGGCCACGTGCGGCAGCCGGTAGGGGGCGGGATCGACGCCGATGATCACCCAGAAGAACAGGGTCCCGCTGAGCAGGAAGTGCGCCGTCATCACGATGTGGCCGAGGTGCTCCTCCATCGCGGCGGCGAACAGCGGGGTGAAGTACAGCGCGTAGGTGGAGACGATGAAGATCGCGGTGGCGATCGCCGGGTGGGCGATGAAGCGGACGAACCTGCTGTGCAGGATCGTCGTCAGCCACTCCCGGGGACCCCGGTCACCCCTGCGGGCGGCCGGTCTGAGGGCGCGCAGGGCCAGGGTGACGGGCGCGCCGAGCACGAGGAAGATCGGCACCATCATCGACAGCGTCATGTGCTCGGCCATGTGCGCGCTGAACAGCACCTTGGCGTAGCGGGCGACACCGCTCTGGGTGGCGACCAGCAGGATCAGCACGCCGGTGAACCAGGCGGCCGTGCGGCCCTTGGACCAGGCGTCGCCGCGCCGGGCGAGCCGTACGACACCGGCGAGGTAGAGACCGGCCAGCAGGGCGATGAGCGTGCCGGAGAACAGGTCGAACCACCACAGCGAGGCCAGGTTGGCCAGTGAGATCTCCGGCGGCATGGTGTAGCCGAGCACCTCGAAGGCCCTGTCGACGGGCAGGACCGCCGGGGGCGGCGCGGTGCGGGACAGCGCGACGGCCAGCCCGACGGCCGCGAACATGACGACGATCTCGCCGGTGGCGAAGCGGACGAACGTCCCGGACCCGCCCGCCGCGAGCAGCGGGAGGGTCCGCCTGCGGTGCCACCAGCCGACGGCGCCGAGCAGCGCGAACGCGACGGTCTTGGCCAGCAGCAGGAGGCCGTAGGCGGAGGTGAACACCTCGGAGAGCGCGCTGAGCCTGGCCATGACGCTGAACAGGCCGGACAGGCCCACCCCGACGAAGCACCACAGCGCCAGGGCCGAGAAGCGGGCGGCGGCGATCTCCAGGTGCGGCTGACGGCGCAGCGCGTGCGCGCAGAGCACGCCGAGGCCGCCCACCCAGAGCGCGAGGACGACCAGGTGGACGGCGACGCCGGTGGTGGCCAGGTCGTGGTTGGGCGAGGAGGCGGAGTGGCCGGTCAGCGCGGGCGGGAGCATGGTGGCCAGGGCGAGGGCCAGCAGGCCGCCTGCCGCCCCGGCGGTGATCGCCCCGCGGGCGAAGAGCGCGATCGCGACCGAGAACAGCACGACCAGGGTCAGCGCGATGCCCTGGGAGACCTGGCTGGCGAAGCTGGTGAGCTCGTCGCCGCCGAGCACGTCGACCACCGGCAGCCCGAGCGCCTCCGAGAGGCTGAACACCATCGTGGCCGCGGCGGCCCCGGCCCAGACGAGGGCGATCCAGGAGGCGGCCTTGACGTAGCCGAGGGCGGACTTGCCCAGCAGGCCCTTGTCGTTGGGGAGCAGGAACGTGGCGGCCAGGAGCGTGCCGACGGTGAGCACGCCCGCCGTGTCCATCGCCAGCTTCGCCAGCGGCAGGCCCCAGCGGGTGAACGAGCCCTGGTCGGGCAGGCCGGGGATGATGCGCGGGCTCGCGGCACCTCCGGCGATCATGGCGATCACCAGGGCGGCGACGGCCGCCGCCGCGCCCGCCAGGGCGAGCTTCACGGCCCGGCCGTTTCCCGGCGCCTCGACCTGTGCCGCCTGGGCGGCCCGCGCGGTCTTGCTCATGGCTGCTTCCTGCCTCGCATGCTGAAGAACACGCCGATGCCGATGCCGATCAGGCCGCCGACGACGATCCACATCCAGCCGGGCACGCCCCCCGAGGAACCGGGCTCCTCGGACTCCCCGGCCGCGACCGCCGGGCTGAGCGTGGCGGCCGGTGTGCTCGCCGCCGAGGTGCTCCCGACGGGCTCGGGGGATGCCGAGGGAGGCGACGGAGACGGAGGAGATGGGGAGGGGTCGGCGGAGCCGAGCAGGGTGAAGGGAATCTCCCCCTCGATCGGATGGCCGTCGGAGGACACGACGCGGTAGGCGATGACGTACTCGCCGGGAGGAAGATCTCCCTTGACCTTCTGGGTCACCACGGGGCCGTCGACGGCGGGTTTGCCGTCCTGGTGGGTTTCGTCTCCGGAGCGCACGACGACGTTCGGGAAGCGCACCGTGGCGCTGAACGTCAGCTTGACCTCCTCCAGGCGCTCGACCTTCGCGCCCTTGACCGGGTCACTGCTCTTGAGCCGGTCGTGGGCGAGGGCGGGCGAGGCGAAGGCCGTGCCGAGAACGAGGGCGGCGAGAAGCGCGAGGGCGACCGCGACAGGGGAAGTCTTCATGGCAACCACAAGGCTACCGACGCGACCGCGCGGTCTCGACCCCCCTGTCCGATCTACGGCCTCGTGCGCGTCTCCCTCGCCGTCTCGATCTACAGCCCGACGCAGGCCATCGCCCGCTTGTAGGCATCGACGCTCCGGTCGGGCTCGTCGATCCGCTCCAGAACCTGGGCCGCGGTCAGCCAGGCGTGGGCGGTGAAGCGGGTCTCCGGCGCCTGCTCCAGGCATTCGGCCCCGGCGGACAGCTCCCGTGAGGCGTCCGCCCGCAGCCCCAGCGCGGCGAGGGTCTCGCCGTGCAGCAGGCGGGCCTCCGCCTGCAGGACCTTGGGCATGCCGTCGAGCAGGTCGCAGACGAAGCGCATGTGCTCCTCGGCCCGCTCGGGCTGGGCGAGCAGCAGCTCCGCCCGGACGAGGTTCATCGCGCAGCGCATCTTGTTCATCGAGCTGGCGGAGCTCTCGGCCAGCTCCTTCTCGACCTTCAGCAGCACGTCGCGCCAGGCCTCGGCCTCCATGGGCCGGGCGATCAGCATGACCTGGGCGTAGTCGTTGCGCAGCCGGGCCAGCCGCCACGGGTCGCCGTACTCGGACTGGATGGCCAGGGCGCGCTCGGCGTGCGTGACCGCCTCTTCGGCGTGACCGGTCTCGACGGCGGCGATCGCGGCGCCCCAGTGCGCCAGGGTGAGCGCCATCGGGCTGGCGAGGAGCTCGGCGGCGGCGATCAGCTCGGCGGAGAACTGACGGGCCCTGAGCAGGTCGCCGCGGTCGACGTACGCGGCGAAGAGCTGGCTGCCCAGCCGCATGAGGCCGTCGTTCCAGGCGGGCCGGACCGCGCCGGTGAGGATCCGCTCGGGGACCTGCATCGCGCGGGCCAGGTCGCCGATCTCGCGGTAGCAGCGCGAGAGCGCGACGGCGACCGCGACGTGCCGCTCGGGGCTCATGACCGTCGCGTCGCTCTCGTGCAGCCCGCTGAAGAGGGCGATCGCCTGCTCCAGGTCGCCGCAGGCCTCGGTCGCGAGGGCCAGGCCGTACTCGGCGTCCTGCCGCAGCTGGGGCAGGCCCGCCAGGCCGCTGTCGGTGAGGAGCTCGGCGTAGCGGGTGCGGGCCTCGACGACCTCGCCGTTGTCCAGGGCCATCTGCGCGTAGCTGAGCGCGAGCTCGATCTCCTGCATCTGCTCGGCGGTGACGCCGTTGATCAGATAGGTCAGGGAACAGTCGAGTTTTTCCGCGAGAAGCTCCAGCACCGCGGGTGTCGGAGTACGCTTGCCACTCTCGATCAGAGAGACGTAACTGTCCGACAGTTCTGGATGAGCGAGCTGCGCCTGGGAAAGACCACGTTGCCGACGGACGGTTTTGATGCGCTGCCCCACCAAGTCTTGACCAGTCACGTTACCCCTTGAAAGATATCATTTGAGCAGCAGAACCTACGACAGGAGTCTCCCCGTGCGCCGACGTCTTGCCTTGTCTGCCCTCGCCATGCTATTTACGGCTACTTTTGCCGTCTCTGGCAATGCTACGACCGCGAGTGCTGATTCGTCTGCCCCCCCGAAGGACACCGGCAAGTATTCTTTGCAGATGAGCAGCGCCCAGGCCAACCTGGGCTGGGATTACCCGGGCTGAGCGACGGCTCAGCCCACCCGAAGGACAAGGAACGAAATGAACCCCGCCCCCGTGGAGAGCTTCCAGCCAGCGAGCCGCTCCACCCGGCGGAACCGGTGCTCTCGCACCGGTGTGAGCGTGCCGGCGCCTGTCACGCACGCTCCAGCAAGACGCGAACCATTGAACACCGGGGCGTCCGCGCCCCAGAATCGGTGCCACCGATCGCGGCCGAGCCGGGATCCGAACCCTTCCGTGAAGATCGTTGTTTTTCGCGGGGGATCCCGGCCGGAAGAACACCCGACCGTGGCCCGTGTTGCACACGTACGACTTCATCGCAGGTCACGGCTCGCGGGCCACACGGTCCGGGTCGAGGGTGCCGGTGACGGCCGCCCGTCCTCTTGTCGGCGTCATACCGTTTCCGCCCCCTCCGTCGCCGACCGGTCCGCAGGCCGGTCGGCTCACGGATCCCGTGTCGCCGGCACCCGCCTTCGGCGCCCCCGTTTATAAACCAGCCATTACCTGAGAAAATACATTGAATTAATCCACTATCAAGCCGATGTCCTAAAGCGGTCAGCCTGATTCCCAGAAGGCGGACTGCCTTTTTGTCGTGGACACAAAGAAAGCTTTCGGCCGGTCGGTCCACGGGAAATCGGAATGGTGGCCCGCCCGCCGGCGAGGCCGGGAAATCATGATCCGCCCGGGGGAAACCGTGATCGCGATCCGCCCGCGTGCCCGGCTCCGCCTCGGCTTCCCCGGATTCCGGCCTCCCGCCCCGGCGCCCGCGGCCCGCGCCCGCGCCTCCGCGGGCGTCTCTAGATGATCTCTAGAAGAGCCTGAGACAGTAAACCGCGAGAATTGCGGAAAACCCGGCGGAGACCGGCTCTCCCGGCTCCCCGCCGTGAAACGTCTCTCCCCGGCGGGAAACGCCCCGGGAGCCCGCCCACGGCGCGGGCCGGTGGCGGCGCCCGCCGGGAGGAACACGGGCACGTCCGGTCCGGCACGGTTCGCGGAGGGCATATGAACCACTTCCTGCCCACCTCTCCCTCCGCGGGAGAGAGGTCCCCGGTCCGGTACGACGCGGAGACCCTCTGCTCGTCCGCCAAGCGGACGATCGCCGTCTTCCTTCCCGAGCCGGAGGGCAACTCCGCGTTCCTCCGGATTCTCGGTTCGGCCGTCATCCCGCCGGGCGTGCGGACCAGGATCGTCGTCGACTCGCCGTACGAGGCGGCCGGTCTCCCCGAGTCCGTGGAGCTGAGGGTCGACCCGCTGATCACCGAGAGGTTCCTGGTGATCGACGACCGCTTCGCCGTGACGGGCCACGCGTCCCGGATGGCCGTGGTGCGAGCCCCCGTGCTGGTCTCGTTGCTGGGAGACCTGTTCGAGCACGTCTGGGCACGCGCCGAGCCTCGGCTCAGCGAGGGGGAGGCGCCGTTCGCGCTGACGGAGCAGGAGAAGGTCGTTCTGCGGATGGCCGCGGAGGGGGTGACGGACGAGGTGATCGGCCGCCAGCTCGGGCTGACCGCCCGCACCGTGCGCCGCCACATGGCGACCGCGATGGAGCGGATGGGGGCGCAGAGCAGGCTCCAGGCGGGGGTGCGCATCGCCAAGGCGGGGATCGTCTAGGCGATTCGTCAACAATCCCGCGTCACGAAATCGTTGGATCTCGTCAGATAGTGTCTTCTCCACGACTTCGCTACGCCATGCCCGACCGCGTGGAGGTCCGATGGACGAGACGCACGCCACCACCCCCATGGGGGAAGACCTCCCGGCGGGGAAACTCGGCATTGACATTCTGGGATCCGTGACCGGCCGGAGGGGTCCGCAGCGGCTCGACCTGGGAGAGCCCAGGCAGCAGGCCGTCCTCTGCCTCCTGGCGCTCAACGCCGGGCAGGTGGTCACCAAGGACAGGCTCATCGACGGGGTGTGGGGAGAGAGCCCGCCGAAGACGGCCGGGCAGAGCGTCTACACGTACGTGTCCAAGCTGAGAAGGACCCTGGACCCCGGCCGGGATCCCCGGCGCCCTTCGAGGGTGCTGGTCTCCGTCTCCGGCGGATATTCGCTGCGCCTCGCGCCGGAGCAGGTGGACGCCCTGGTGTTCGAACACTCTCTTGACCAGGCGCGGAAAGCGCACGCGGAGCACGCGTACGAGACCTCCATGCACTGCCTGGACAGGGCCGTGGAGCTGTGGCGGGGCACCTGCCTGAGCGGGATTCCCGGCCCGTTCGCCGAGGTCGAGCGGCACAGGCTGGGCGAGCTGCGCCTGACCGCGCTGGAACTGCACACGGACCTGCTGCTCCTGCTCGGGCGTCCCCAGGAGGCCGCCGCCCGGCTGGTCCTCCTGACGTCCGAGCACCCGCTGCGCGAGCGGCTCCGCGAGCTGTACATGATCGCGCTCTACCGCTGCGGCCGGCAGGTGGAGGCCCTGAAGGTCTACCAGGAGACCCGGCGCCTGCTCAGGGAGGAGTTCGGCATCCAGCCGCACGAGAGCCTCCGCAGGTGCCACGAGCTGATCCTGCGCGCCGACCCCGTGCTGGGCCCGCCCCCTGAGCCCCGCCCGTCCCCGGAGAGGCCCGAAAGGCCGGAGAGGCCGGAGAGGTCCCCGGACTCGCGGCGCCGTACGGCCGCGAGGACGAAGGTGGCCCACCAGCTGCCACGCGACCCCGTCGACTTCGTCGGACGCGCCGAGGAGCTCGTACGGCTGAGGACGCTGCTCTCCCCCGGGGACGGCGCCCCGCCCCACCACGTCGTCGCGATCACCGGAGCGCCCGGATCCGGCAAGTCGACCCTGGCGGTCCGGGCCGCGCACCTGGTCCGCGACCGCTTCCCCGACGGGCAGCTGTACGTGAACCTGCGCGGGGCGACCCCGGGCATGAAGCGGCTCCAGCCGATCGAGGTGCTCGGCAGGTTCCTGCGTGACCTCGGCACGTCCCCGCACGCCGTCCCGACCGACGTCGACGAGGCCGCGGCCCTGTGGCGCGGCCGGCTCGACGGCCGCGAGATCCTCGTCGTACTGGACGACGCCGCCGACCTGGCCCAGATCCGCCCGCTGCTGTCGGTGCCGATGGGCAACGCGATCCTGACGACCAGCCGGGAGAGCTTCACCCTGCTCGACGACTGCGCCCGCGTACCGATCTCCGGGATGCGGCGGACCGAGTCCTCCGCGATGCTCACGAGGCTGATCGGGGCGGAGCGGGTCGCCGAGGACACCCAGGCGACGATGCGCCTGATCGACCTCTGCGGGGACCTGCCGCTGGCCGTCGGCATCGCGGGGGCCCGGCTGGCGAACCGGCCGCGCTGGACCGTGACCGACCTGGTGAACCGGCTGGACGACGAGCGCGGGCGGCTGCGGGAGCTGTCGGCGGGTGATCTCGCGGTGAGATCCAGCCTGGCGGTCAGCTACGAGATGCTCGCCGGCAGCGAGCACCGCCTCGACCGGACGGCCGCCCGCGCGCTGCGCGCACTCGGCGTGCTCCAGACGGCCGACGTGACGGCGCACGTCGTCGGCGCCCTGCTGGACGTCCCGGTGGACACCGCCGAGCACGCCATGGAACGGCTGGTCGACGCGCATCTCGCGGAGATGGACGAGCCGGGAAGATACCGGCTGCACGACCTGGTGCGGTTGTTCGCCAAGGAGCAGGTCGCCCTGGAGGAGACGGAGGGCGACCGCGACGCCGCGCTGGACCGGGCGCTGAGCCTCTACCTCGGGACCACCCTCCTGGCCGTGAAGCTGGGCGGTTACCCCCGAACCGTGCCGACGGACCTGGAGCTGGGCGCGGGCCTCCTGCAGTTCGGCTCCGGCCCGCAGGCCCGCGACTGGCTCAACCGGGAGCAGGCCAACCTCGTGTCCGCCGCCGCCCAGGCGATGAGCGCCTCCGGGGAGCGGATCGCGCGCCTTGGGGCCGCCCTCGCCTTCGCGCTCTTCTGGCACCTCCAGCACGCGGGCCTGCCCGCCCAGCTCCAGGCGCTCAACCTGCAGGCGCTGTCGGTCGGGCGGCGGCTGCGGGACCACCGCATCGAGGCGAACGCGCACAACCACCTCGGCAGCGCCCTGAACATGATCGGCCGCCCCGAGGAGGCCCAGAACCACATCCGGCGGCAGCTGGTCCTTTCCCGGCGCCTGTCCGACCTGCACGGCGAGCAGAAGGCACTGGGAAGTCTCGCCATGAACTACCTCGAACTGGGCCGCTACGAGAAGGCCCTCAGCTGTGGCGAGGCGCAGCGGAAGGTCACGATGCAGGTCGGTCACGTGTCCGGCGAGCACTTCGCCCTCACCGTGATCGGCTCGGCCTACCACGGCATGCGCCGTACCGGCCAGGCGCTGGCGGTGCTGGAGGAGGCCCTGTCCAAGTGCCGCAGGGACGGCAACAGGTACCAGGAGACGTCCGTGCACGAGAAGCTCGGCTGCGTCCATCTCGACCGGGGGGATCCCGAGTCGGCCAGGAGCTCGTTCGAGAACGGTCTCGGCTGCGCGCGGGCCGTGAAACTCAAGGTCGCCGAACCGTACCTGCTGCTCGGCCTGGCCCGTTCCTCGCGCCTCCTCGGCGAGACGGACCGGGCCGCGGCCTACCTGGCGCTCTCCCTGTCCGCCGCCCGCGCGGTGGGGAACCCGATGGTGGAGAAGCTGACGGAGGAGGAGGCGACGATCCTGACCGCGTCCGCGAAACCGGTCACGGCCGGACGGGCGGCCCCGTAAGCGACCCCCGTAGCGACCGGGTGGTCCCGCCCCGAGGCGACGGGCGCCGCCGGGGGACGCGGGGCCGGACGTTGGCGTGTCGGCGTGTCGGCGTGTTGGCGTGTTGGCGTGTCGGCGTGTCGGCGTGTCGGCGTGTCGGCGTGTCGGCGTGTCGGCGCAACAGTTGCCGATCGGCCCGCCCGGTGTTTCGTCGTCTCCGCCATGTCCGGTCCCGGGCCCGGCTGATGTACTGCTGGGATGAGCGGCATCGAAACGCGGCAGCGCCGGGGCGTCGGCGAGAGCGTCCTGCGTCCCGACGGGACGGCGAAGGTGACGGGCGAGTTCGCCTACTCCTCCGACCTGTACCTGGCGGACATGATCTGGGGGGTCACCCTTCGCAGCCCGCACCCGTCGGCGTGGATCCGCTCGATCGACATCGGTCCCGCGCTGGCCATGCCGGGCGTGTACGCGGTGCTCACCCACGAGGACGTGCCGGGCGTGAAGTTCTACGGCCTGGACCACAGGGACCAGCCGGTGCTCGCCGTCGACCAGGTCCGCTACCAGGGCGAGCCGGTCGCGCTGGTCGCCGCCGACCATCCCGAGCGCGCCAGGCGGGCGGCCGGGGCCATCGTCGTGGAGTACGAGGTCCGCGAAGCCGTCACCGACCCGCGCCGGGCCGCCTTCGACGCCTCCTGCCCCGCGGTGCACGAGCGCGGCAACGTACTGCGCCACCAGCCGGTCCGGGTCGGCTCCACGTTCGAGGCCCCCGTGGTCGTCACCGGTGAGTACGAGGTCGGCATGCAGGACCAGGCCTTCCTCGGCCCCGAGTCCGGGCTGGCCGTACCGGCCGAGGACGGCGGGGTGGACCTGTACATCGCCACGCAGTGGCTGCACGCCGACCGGGGGCAGATCGCGCCGTGCCTGGGGCTGCCCGAGGAGAAGGTACGGCTCTCGCTGGCCGGGGTGGGCGGGGCGTTCGGTGCCCGCGAGGACCTGTCCATGCAGGTCCACGCGTGCATGCTGGCCCTGCGCACGGGCCGCCCCGTGAAGATCGTCTACAACCGCGAGGAGTCCTTCTACGGCCACGTCCACCGCCACCCGGCCCGGATGCGCTACGAGCACGGCGCCACCCGCGACGGCAGGCTGCTCTACGTCAGGGCGGAGATCCTCCTGGACGGCGGCGCCTACTGCTCCACCTCCCCCGCCGTGGTCGGCAACGCGGCCTCCCTGGGGGTGGGCCCGTACGAGGTGGACAACGTGTGGATCGACGCCTACGGCGTCTACACCAACAACCCGCCGTGCGGCGCGATGCGCGGCTTCGGCGCGGTGCAGGCCTGCTACGCGTACGAGTCGCAGATGGACAGGCTCGCCGAGGCGTGCGGGATCTCCCCGGTCGAGGTCAGGATCCGCAACGCGGTCTCCCAGGGGTCGGTGCTGGCCACCGGGCAGGTGATCGACTCGCCCGCGCCGCTGGCCGAGATGCTCAGGGAACTCGCCGCAATGCCGCTGCCCGCCGCGACGGACACCACGGACGCCCCCGACCTGCGGGACATGCCGGGCGGCGTCTCGCAGACCACCCGCGGCGAGGGGGTACGGCGCGGTGTCGGATACGGCGTGGGCATCAAGAACATCTGTTTCTCCGAGGGCTTCGACGACCACTCGACCGCCAGGGTGAGGGTGGAGCTGATCGGCGGCGAGCCGCACGTCCTGGTGCACACGGCGGCGGCCGAGGTGGGACAGGGCCTGCTGATGGTCAAGGAGCAGATCGCCAGGACCGAGCTGGGGATCGACGCGGTGACGGTCGCGCGGGCGGACACGTCGGTCGGCTCCGCCGGGTCCTCGTCGGCCTCGCGCCAGTCGTACGTCACCGGCGGGGCGGTCAGGGCGGCCTGCGAGGCCGTACGGGAGCGGCTGGACGCGCTGAGGGCCGACGGGTCGTCGCTGGTGGCCGCGCTGGAACGGGCCGGGGCGGTGGAGGAGACCAGGGAGTACCGGCACCGGCCCACCTTCCCCCTGGACCCGGTCACCGGGCAGGGCGACTCGCACACCCAGCTCGCCCTGTGCGTCCACCGGGCCGTGGTGGACGTGGACGTGGAGCTGGGCCTGGTCAAGGTGGTGGAGCTGGCCGCCGTCCAGGACGTGGGCAAGATCATGAACCCGCTGGCGCTGGAGGGGCAGATCCACGGCGGCTCGGCCCAGGGGCTGGGGCTGGCGCTCATGGAGGAGATCCAGGTGCGTGACGGGCTGGTGCTCAACCCGTCGTTCACCGACTACCTGATCCCCACCATCCTCGACATGCCGCCCATGCAGCTGTCGATCATGGAGAATCCCGACCCGAACGCCCCCTACGGCCTGCGCGGCGCGGGCGAGCCGCCCACGCTCTCCTCCACCCCCGCGGTGGCCGCCGCCGTACGGGACGCCACCGGCCTGCGGCTGCCCCGGGTGCCCATCCGCCCCCACGACATCGCCCTGGAGGGGTGACCCCCTCCTCTCGCCCTCAGCGGAGGGGGCCGCGTCAGCCGGGGGGCGGCCGGGAGTCGGCCTGGTTATCCGGCGTCGCCCAGCTCGCAGGCGACGCCGTCCTTGTCCCCGTCGATGTACCACTGGTACTCCTCGTGGGTGCCCCGGGTGTAGGGGCCGTATCCGTTCTCCCTCGCGGCCTTGCAGGTGGGGAACCTGCGGTCGGTGCCCTCGCCGGTGGTGTTCGCCTGGCGGTTCGGGTCGGCCCCGGTCCCCGCGGTGTTCGTGACGACCGGGTTGCCGGTGGTGGCCGGAGGGGTCACCGGCTGGCTCGCCGGAGGGGTCACGGGCTGGTTGTTCGCCGGAGGGGTCGTCGGCTGGGTGGCCGGAGGGGTCGCGCCCGGGTCTGCCGGAGGGGTGAAGACCGACGCGCTCGGCTGCGTGCCGTCCGTCGGCTGCGGGACGACGGCGCCGCCGGAGCCGAGCAGCTTGACGACCATCGCGTCCGCCTGGTCCTTGGTGAAGGAACCGGCGATGCTCAGGCTGTCGTCGGTGATCGCCTGGGCGACCCTGGGGGCCGCCACCACCTTCTGTCCCACGACGATCGCGATCTGCTGTCTGACCGGGTCGTCCTCGTTGACCGCGTCCGCGGTCAGGTCGTTGATCTGCTCGCGGAAGGCGGGCGCGAACGCGATCCTGACCGAGTAGGCGCCGCTCTTCTCCTGGACCGCCTCGATCTTCCGTACGGCGTTCACGTTGACCCCGGCGGCGACCGAGTAGCAGTTCTGCCCGAGGTCGTCGGGGTAGGTCTCAGGGACCGTGCAGGCTCCGGGCTTCGCCTCGGTCACCGGGGCGAAGTGGATGGGAATCGCCAGCCGCCTGGGGGGCGTGGCCCCGAGCGGCATGTCGGGGTTGCGGGTCATGAGTACCGCGATGGTGCCGAGCACGCCAGTGATCAGCACGACGACGACCAGCGTGGTCACCAGGATCGCGGTGGTGACGCGGCTCGCCCTGGGCGTCCCGTCCGGCGACCCTCCGGCCCGCCTCCTGCCGGCCTTGGGCTTGCCGCTCCCCGGCTTGGTCCCGGGCGCGCCCTCCCCCGGCTCGGCGGGGCTCCCGCCGGGGGGCTCCTGTCCCCCGGCGGGGGGCGGGACGTCGAGCCCCTCGGGAACGGCCGGGCCGCCGGGTCCCCCGGGAATTGGGCCCCCGAAATCCGGGCGGGTCGGCCCCGGGTCGCCGAACCTCGTACCGCCGGGGCCCAGGTCGTCGGAGCCGGGATCACCGGGCCGCACACCACCAGCACCAAAGGCATTGAAATCTGAACGCTTATTGCCAAAGGCATCGAAGTCAGAACCACCGGGAGCCCGGCCGGGGCCGCCAAAGGCATCGAAACCCGGACCGCCGGGACCGGGATTGGGGCTGGAACCGAGGTCGGAACCGGCACCGGAGCCGGGGCCTGGGCCACCGAAACCCCGGTCACCACGGCCGGGACCGCCGAAAGCGTCAAAGCCGGAACCACCGGAACCAGGGCCGGAACCACCGAACGCGTCAAACCCGGAACCACCCGGACCAGGACCACCGAAAGCGTCGAAACCGGGACCAGGGCCGGGACCACCGAAGGCGTCGAAACCGGAACCGCCGGGGCCGTCGAAATCCCGGCCGCCGCGACCGGGTTCGCCGAGATCGGCAGGACCACCAGAACCGCTCAAACCACCCGAACCACCGGGAGAGTCGTCGTCCGGCGTTCCGGGACCGCGGGCGTGGCGTCCGGGCGAGGCGCCTGAGCGCCCCGGCGCGGTGAAGGCGTCATAGGAGCCGGACGAGGACCGCGACGCGTCAGAGGGGTCGTCAGGTCCGGCTGGAGGTCCCTGCGGTACGGGCGGCCCACCCTGCCCCGCGTGCATCCCCATCGTCATATCCCCGTATTCCTCGCAGCTGTTCGCGGCGAGCCTACCGATCGGCGCGGGGAGCCGGTAACCCCGCACGTCACGACGGCTCCCGGAGGGCCGAACGTAGGCGTCCGCTGACGGAATGTCATCAACTCCGACCCCATTCCTGCCGCCTTGTGCGTGATGACGCTCTTTCGGGGAACGCACAGTGAAGAAGAGGACACGCGCCCACCCTGGAGGAGCCGTGAAAATCTCCGTTCCCCGCGAGGTCAAGAACCACGAATATCGTGTGGCGCTGACACCCGCCGGGGCTCACGAGTTCGTCCGGAACGGCCACGAGGTCTTCGTCGAGAAAGACGCCGGGGCGGGGTCTTCCATTCCCGACGCCGACTTCCAGGGCGTCGGCGCGACCATCGTGGACTCGGCCGACGACGCGTGGGGCGCGGGCGAGCTGGTCCTGAAGGTCAAGGAGCCGGTCCCCGAGGAGTACCACCGGATGCGCAAGGGCCAGGTGCTCTTCACCTACCTGCATCTGGCCGCCTCCCAGGCGTGCACCCGGGCCATGCTGGAGGCCGGGGTCACCGGCATCGCCTACGAGACCGTGCAGAACCCGAGCGGCTTCCTGCCGTTGCTGGCCCCCATGTCGGAGGTGGCCGGGCGGCTCGCCCCCCAGGTGGGGGCGTACCACCTGATGCGTCCGGGGGGCGGGCGCGGCGTGCTGATGGGCGGGGTGTCGGGGGTGCACCCGGCCAACGTGGTCGTGATCGGCGCCGGGGTCTCCGGCATGAACGCCGCGGTCATCGCGCTCGGCATGCAGGCTGAGGTGCTGCTGCTGGACCGCAACATCGACAGGCTCCGCCAGGCGGACATGATCTACAAGGGCCACTGCAAGACCATCGCCTCCTCCACGTACGAGATCGAGCGGGCGGTGCTGAACGCGGACCTGGTCATCGGCGCGGTGCTGATACCGGGCGCGCGGGCGCCCAAGCTGATCGACAACGGGCTGGTCTCGCGGATGAAGCCGGGGTCGGTCCTGGTGGACATCTCCATCGACCAGGGCGGCTGCTTCGAGGACTCCCGGCCCACCACGCACGCCGACCCGACGTACCGGGTCCACGACTCGGTGTTCTACTGCGTGGCCAACATGCCGGGCGCGGTCCCGCACACCTCGACGTACGCGCTGACCAACGTGACCGTCCCCTACGCGCTCGCGATCGCCCACCTGGGCTGGCGGGAGGCCCTGCGGAGCGACCCGGCGCTGGCCCTGGGCCTGAACACGCACGAGGGGCACCTGACCAACCAGCCCGTGGCCGAGGCTCACGGGCTGGAGGCGGTGCCCCTGGAACGTATCCTGCGGGTCTAGCGGCCGGGACGCCTCGTCAGGACGGCGTCACCGGCACCGGCCCCGGTCAGGGCGCCGGGGTGCCACTGGGAGCCGGGGCGTCGGTGGCCGGGGCGTCAGTGGCGGGAGCGTCGGTGGCCGGAGTGCCGCTGGGGGCGGTCGACGGGTTCTGGCTGGGCGCGGTCGCCGGGATGGGCGCCTCGGCGGTGGTGGTGCCCACGCCTCCGCTGCAGGGCGCGCCGAGCTCGGGGGTACCCGGGCCGTTCTTGTACTTGGTGATGAACCTGGCCAGGCGCCCGTCGGTCGCGCTGTCCAGCTTGAGCTGGTTGTTCCAGGAGCTGGCCACGACCTTGGAGGGCAGACCCGGGTACGGGCTCAGGAGCATGTAGTCCTTGGTGGCCAGTTCCCTCAGCTTGTCCACCTCCGCCTTGGGGAGGTCCGGCTGGTAGGTGATCCACACGGCGCCGTGCTCCATGGCGTGGACGGCGTTCTCGTTGTTGATCGGCTGGTCGTAGATGCCGCAGTTCTGCCAGGCCGGGTTGTGCTCACCGCCCATCGGCGGTGTCTCCTTGTACGTCACCTTGGTCTGCGTGTGCTGGCTACCGGTGTACTTCGCGGTGGCGACGCTGTCCAGCGAGGTCGCGGCCCGCTCGGTGACCAGGTAGTAGGCGACGACCGCGACCAGCAGAACGACGACGGCACCTCCGGCACCCCACATCAGGAACGCGGCCCTGCGCTCCTTGCTCTTCTGCTCCTCACGCATACGGGTGAGGTGCTCACGCCTCGCCTGCGCCTTTTCCTTGGTCATCAACCCTCCAGCCGGCAAACAACTTCGGGTCACCCTATGCCCTACCGGCGTATGTGGAGAATAAGGGGATGACAACGCGTGATACAGCGACGATTCCCGACAGTGGGTACTCTGGGGTGGTAATGGAAACCCCGGTTAAAGATGGCGCGAAGTCCAGACGTGGCGTGGTGGTCGGCGTGCTGCTCGGCTGCCTGGTCACGGCGGTCGTGTTGCTGCTGGTGACGGGGAGGACGGCCACTCCGACGGACGCCTCGGCGGAGGCGGGTTTCGCCCGCGACATGTCCGTTCACCACGCGCAGGCCGTCGAGATGGCCTTCATCGCCAGGGACGGTAGCCAGGACGACGCGCTCCGGCGGCTGGCCTACGACATCATCGTCACGCAGACGGCCCAGCGCGGCATGTTCACGGGCTGGCTCCAGCAGTGGGGCCTCAACCAGTCGAGCGAGCGCCCCTCCATGGCGTGGATGGCCGGTCACGGCGGCGGTCACGCTGTAACGCCGGGCGCACCCGCCACGATGCCCGGTATGGCAAGTGAGGACGAGCTCAAAAAGCTCCGCGAGGCCACAGGAAAGGACCAGGAGATCCTCTTCCTCCAGCTCATGATCCGCCATCACGAGGGCGGCGTGCAGATGGGCAGGGGTCTGCTGAAACTGTCCGACCGTGAAGAGGTGGCCACCATGGCACAGCACATCGTCGACGGTCAGACGGGCGAGATCGAGTTGATGACCGAGATGTTGCGGCAGCGTGGCGCCCAGCGGCTGCCTTCCATCCTTTAATAGCGTCGGCGCGTCCCTGTGTGGCCGGTTCCCGGCCAGGGCAGCATGGAGCCAACCTGGCCGGAGGAAAGAGAATGGTGAACGACGAGCCGGAGAACCGCCTGGAGGTGAGCATCTCCGCCGAGGTGGAAATGGGGCAGTACGCCAACTTCGCCTCTGTGTGGCACACCCAGGATGGGTTCGTCCTGGACTTCGCGGTGATCACCAGACCGCCCCAGCTGGCCAACGACCCCTCCTCGGGGCAGCACTTCGTGAGCGTGCCGACCCGGATCGTCAGCCGGATCCGCATCCCCCCGAGCCAGGTCTTCGAGCTGATGAAGGCCCTCGAACAGCAGCTGACCGCGTACGAGCACGAGACGGGTCACAAGAACTGAGGCCGGGTCCCGGCGCCGGGCCATCGGTGTTCCGGGCCCGGCCGTACTCGCTCACACCGATGAGCGCGACCCCCGCGCACGGCGAAGGCGTCCACGCCGGGGGCCGTACTCGCTCACGAAGGCACCCACGCCCGGCCATCGATGTCCAGGCCCGGACGTGCTCGCTCACACCGGTGAGCGCGACCCCCGCGCACGGCGAGGGCGTCCAGGCCCGGACGTACTCGTTCACACCGGTGAGTGCGTCTCCTGTGCCACGGCGGCGGCGAAGGCGTCCACGTCGGCCTCGGTGGTGTCGAACGCGGTCATCCAGCGGACCTCCCCGGTGGCCTCGTTCCAGGTGTAGAACCGGAAGCGCTTCTGCAGGCGCTCGGTCACGTCCCGGGGCAGGATCGCGAAGACCGCGTTGGCCTGCACCGGGCGCGGGATCTCCACCCCGGGCACGTCCCGTACGGCGTCGGCGAGCCGCAGGGCCATGGCGTTGGCGTGGCGGGCGTTGCGCAGCCACAGGTCGCCCGCGAGCAGCGCCTCGAACTGCACCGAGACGAACCGCATCTTGGAGGCGAGCTGCATGGCGCTCTTGCGCAGGTAGCGCAGGCCGCGCACGGCGCCGGGATTGAGCACCACGACGGCCTCGCCGAACATCAGACCGGCCTTGGTGCCGCCGAAGGACAGCACGTCCACGCCCACGTCGGTGGTGAACGCGCGCAGCGGCACGTCCAGCGCGGCGGCGGCGTTGGTCGCGCGGGCGCCGTCGAGATGGACGACCATGCCGAGATCGTGGGCGTGCTCGCAGATCGCCCCGATCTCCTCCGGCGTGTAGAGCGTGCCCAGCTCGGTGGTCTGCGTGATCGACACCACCTTGGGCTGTGCCCGGTGCTCGTCGCCGAAGCCCCACGCCTGCCTGTCGACCAGTTCGGGCGTGAGCTTGCCGTCCGGGGTGGCGACCGGCAGCAGCTTGAGTCCCGCCGACCGCTCGGGGGCGCCGCCCTCGTCGGTGTGGATGTGCGCCGACTCCGCGCAGACCACCGCCTCCCAGTGGGCGGTCATCGAGCGGAGCGCGACCACGTTGGCCCCGGTGCCGTTGAACATCGGCCACGCCTCCGCGGCGGGGCCGAAGTGCTTCCTGAAGACCTCCTGGAGCGCGGCGGTGTAGACGTCGTCGCCGTACGAGGTCTGGTGGCCCCCGTTGGCGAGCGCGATCGCCTGGAGGATCTCCGGGTGGACCCCGGCGTAGTTGTCGCTGGCGAAACCCTTCACCAGCGGGTCGTGCCTGCGGATGGCGTCCGTCACGCGCTGTCCCCCTTTGTGGCGGTGAGGTCGATCCGGGTGCCGTTGGCGTCGGTCTTCCACAGGCCGTCGATCGCCTCGGCGAGGTCGTCGACGTCAGTGAAGCCGGGGAACGTCCGCTCGGGGCTCGCCGCGCGCATGCCCTCGTGCACGAGCGCCTTGACGACCAGGATGTTCGCGGTGGAGGCGGTGCCCTCCAGGGCGTCGGCGAAGGCCAGGGTCCACGCCTCGGAGGCGGCCTTGGCCGTGCCGTACGCCGCGTTGCCCTGGGTGGGGCGCTCGGCCGCCTTCGCCGAGACGATGGCGAACCGGCCGCGCTCACTCGCCCTGAGCAGCGGCTCGAAGGCGAGCGTGACGTGCTGGAGGGTACGGATCAGCAGGTCGTGCAGGAGGGCCCAGTCGTCCAGCGACGTCTCGGCGAAGGTCTTGGACCCGCGCCAGCCGCCGACCAGGTGCACGATCCCGTCCACCCTGCCGTGCTCGGCCCGTACGTCCGCCGCGAGCCTCGCGACGGCGTCGGTGTCGAGCAGGTCGACCGGCAGGGACCCCTCGGCGCCGCTCTTGTCGACGCCGATCACCGTGTGGCCCTGGCCGGTGAGTTTGCGGACGACGGCCCGGCCCGCGGGACCGCCGGCACCGGTGACGAGGATGATCATGCTCGGATGCCCTTCGTGGAGTCGACGACATCGCCGAGCTTACGGCGCAGGGCCTCGTAGAACATGCTCAGGGGGAACTCGTCGGGCAGCACCGCGTCCACCACGGCCCTGGGGAACCCCTCGACGGGCAGGGCTCCGACCCCGCGTGCCCAGACCGAGGCGGGGTTCGGCTCGACGTAGGCGGCGACCAGCTGGTGGGCGGCGATCCAGTGGGCGAGCTTGGAGCGGTCGATGCCGTCCCGGTAGAGCTTCTCGATCTCGCCCCGCAGGTCCGCGACGCCCCCGGCGAGCCGCTCCCAGTCGACGCTCAGCCGGTTGTCGGTCCACCGGACGACGTCGTTGCGGTGCAGGTACGAGAAGAGCAGCTGCCCGCCCAGGCCGTCGTAGTTGCGGACCCGGTCACCGGTGATCGGGAAGCGGAACAGCCGGTCGAACAGGATCGCCAGCTGGACGTAGCGGGCGTGCGGCACGCCCTCGCGCTCCAGCTTCACGGCCTCGCCGAACGCGGTCAGGTCGCAGCGGAGCTCCTCCAGGGAGTAGAGCCAGTACGGCATGCGCTGCTTGATCATGAACGGGTCGAACGGCAGGTCGCCGTGGCTGTGGGTGCGGTCGTGGATCAGGTCCCAGAGCACGAAGGTGTCCTGGGCCAGCTCCTGCGAGGCGACCAGCCTGGCCGCGTCCGGCGGCAGCGCCAGCTTCAGCGTGGTCGCGGCGGCCCCGCTCACCGCGCGGAACCTGGCGGCCTCCCGGTCGGCGAAGATCCCGCCCCAGGTGAAGCGGGCCGGGGTCTCGCGGACCGCGACGGTCTCGGGGAAGAGCACCGCGGAGTTGGTGTCGTAGCCGGAGGTGAAGTCCTCGAAGGCGATCGGCACGAACATCGGGTTGTCGTAGCGGGTCCGCTCCAGCTCGGCCAGCCAGTCAGGCCAGATCGTGCGGATCCACACGGCCTCGATGTGGCGGAAGGTGGTGCCGTTCTGGGTGTACATCGGGAAGACGACCAGGTGCTCCAGGCCGTCCACCCGCTGGGTGTCGGGGTGGAAGGCGTCGAGCGCGTCGAGGAAGTCGGGGACGCCCAGCCCCTGGTCGGCCCACTTGCGGAGGTCGGCGACGACGGCGGCCAGGTAGGCGGCGTCGTGCGGGAAGCGCGGCGCGAGCCGTTCGACGTGCCCGGCGATCTCGGAGACCAGCCCGGCGGCCCGCTCCCGGTCGTTCTCCTCCGGGATCGAGCCGTCCTTGGCCTGCAGCGGCCTGAGCGCCTCGACGGCGTCCTTGAGCCCCTGGAACTCGGCGCGGGCCCCGGACTCCCCGGTGATCCCGGCGGCCGGGGCCGGGACGCGGGCGGCCCAGGTGACGAGGTTGCCCCAGAGCGTGGCGTGGTCGTAGTCGCCGATCGAGTCGTCACCGAACAGGTCGGAGTCGGCGATCACCACGACGCGGCCCTCGCCGTACCGCAGGGCCACCGCCAGCGGGCGGTTCGCGGGGGTCGCGGTGGGCGAGGTGCCGAACAGGACGGTCGCGTGGCCGGGGGCGGTGAGCACGCCCGACCGGTAGAAGCAGGCGCGGCGGGCCCCGGCGAGCAGGTCCTGGCCGCTCTCCTCCCGGGAGTTCCTGGGGGTGCCCAGGACCCAGGAGGCCACGCCGTTGTGGGCGTTCCCGGGGTCCCGGACGAGGGTGTGCTCGACGCCCACGCCGAAGCGCGCGAGCAGCTCGGTGAGGTTGCTGCCGTACTTCTCCTGCTCGTACTCGGCCAGCACGACCAGCCCGCCGCCGTTTCCGACGTACTCCTCGATCGCGTCGAGCTCCTCGACGGGGAGGACCGGGCTGCCCAGCCCGGTGGTGTGCTCCCAGCGGTCGCCGGAGGGGTGCGCGATCACCAGCACGTCACGCGCGCTCAGCAGCCCCGGGGTGAGCGGGCCCTCGACGTGCGCCTCCACCGAGTGCCCCAACCGGCGCAGCAGCCCGGCCGCGCGGGCGTAGCTGCTGTCGTCGGGGTGCCCGGGATTCATCGTCTCGGCCACATCCCGCCGGATGGTCCACGACTCGCTGTGTGCCTCGTCGAACAGTACGCGCGGGAACGCCGTCACGATAAATCCTCCTTCGGGTGAGATTGATTAACGGAAAATATACACAACCCATGCCCGTTTTGACGCATCTCTTACGTGTCGAGGATGTTAAAGATTGGGGCCCCACGGGAGGGGGCGGGCCGCGGGGAGGGGGTCAGGCGTCGGGCTGGCCGAGCCAGCCGATGACGGTCTCGACGTCCTCGACGCTCAGGTGTTCGGCGAGAAGGCGCCGGAACTCGGTCTCCCCGAGGGCTTCGCGCTGCCGCCCGAGCCAGAACAGGTTGATCCTGATCTCGGGTTTCTGGAGTTCGGCGCGGATGAGCAGACCGCGCACGGTGAAGGCCACGGCCTCGGCGGCTCTGCCCGTCCCGGTGTACAGCGCACCGATCTGTCCGTAGCCGCTGGCCATGCCCGCGCGGTCGCCGAGCTCCTCGCTGATGGTGAGGGATCGGCGGTAGTGCTCCAGCGCCCGCTCATACTCCCCGCGCTCCTGGGCGATTCTGCCGAGCTGGTAGTAGCCGCTGGCCATGTTCACCTGGTTGCCGAGTTCTTCGTTGATGGTGAGGGCCTGGTGGTAGTACTCCAGCGCCCGCTCATACTCGCCCCGCTCCTGGGCGATCATCCCGAGCTGGTGCAGGTAGGTGGCCTGTTCCTGACTACCGGCCGCGACCCACGACAACGACTCGCGACACAGCCGCTCCTCCCAACCCCACGCCCCCCAGGTGTGCAACCGCTCGCATACCCAGTCCGTCACTGCTGTGGATCACCCGCGGCATGCCAGTGGAAGCGCGCCTCCAGCATGTCCGCCAGGTCCTGCCACGCACTCTGCGGCCGGATCCGCACCCGCCAATGCCAGAACCTGGCCGCCGCCGCGTGCGCCCGCCCCACCCCGGCCACCGACGCCACCCCCAACCCGGCCAACGTGCCCGCCGTCCACCGATGCACCACGAACAACCGCTCCCCACCGGAGCCACCCGACCCCTCACCCGGCGCCAGCAATCCCAACGTACGGCGGCCGACGAAGTCCCCGACGGCCCTGACGACCACGCCGGGATCCAGGGAGACGGCCCTCGGCGGTCTCAGGGTCGCGTCCACGCCGTCGTTCACGTCGTAGAGCGGCAGGGACGGGCCGCGCAGGAACAGTGCCGGGGTGGCCCATTCGACCAGGCCCGCGTCCCGGTCGTCGGCCTTCCCGCGCTTCTCCTCCAGGTCCCGGCGGGCCTCGGACAGCGCGGTCAGCACGTCGGGCTGGGGTCGTACGGCCAGCTCGCGGTAGAGGGCGCCGCTGAGCAGGGTCGCGTACCGGTCGGTCACCGGCGCGGTCATCGCCAGCACGGCCGGGACCCCGGCCGCCGACAGCCCGCGCGCCAGCCCGGTGAGCACCGCCTCGGCGTCGTCCGTACGGGAAAGCGGGCGGTGGGCGTCGAGGGCGGTGGAGCAGCCGGAGAGTACGACCGGCGGGACCCCGCGATTCCGGGGGATGGCCCCGGCCAGCCGGGCGGCCGTCACCCGGTCGACCCCGCCGCGCTCGTCCTCCAGCAGCAGCGCGTCCGGTCCCGCGTGGCAGGAGACGTGCAGGACGTGGAAGCGCTCCTCCTTGAGCGCCCGCTCGATCGCGTCGAGGGTGCCCTCGTTGAGGATCCGCACGTGCGCCCCCGTGTGCCGCCGCGCCTCCTCGACCGAGTCGAGAATGACCCGCAGCTCCCCCTCCAGGTCGCCCTCGATCGCCCGGCTGTGGACGAAGACGCAGTTCTTCGAGGCCCGGATCAGGTCCTCGATCCTGCGCACGACGATGTCGCCGGGCAGGTAGTCCTCCAGCGCCGCCCGGAACCCGTCCTCCGACAGCCGCGCCAGAACCTGCCTCGCCCATTCCAGGTCGGCCTGGGCGTGCACGATGAAGACGTCGTACGTCTCCACCGCCGGTTCGCTCACGTGACCCCCACGCGTGTTCTCTCGTTTACGGATAGTTGACCATTTACCGCCACTTCCGGCCGTGGAAACGCTTCGCGCCCTAACCTGATCACATGGATATCGCGGAGCTGGCGGTCGCCGTTGTCGGTACCGTGGCGGGCATCGCGGGCGCCTACTTCGCCTGGATTTCCACGGGAAAGAAAGCTTCAGGAAAGCGCGCCTCCCGCACTCCTGTTTCCCCGGCGCCCTCTCCCGGAAGCGGTGGCACGACGACCTACGACGTGTTCGTCTCCTATTCGCACGACGACTTCGCACGACGACGCCGACATCGTCACCGACCTAGCCGGACGGCTGGAGCGGCGCGGCATCCGGGTGGCCTACGACAGGGTGGTCGTCCGGCCGGGTTCGATCATCTTCCACGACGTGGAGGAGGCGATCAGGAAGTCGGCGCACGGGCTGCTCGTCTTCAGTCCCGCGTCGATGGCGAGCGGCCCGGTGACGAACGAGTACTACGTGCTGCTCCAGCGGTCCATGTACGACGGGCAGTTGCTCATCCCGGTCCTCGTGGAGGACGTGGAGCTGCCGGAGTTCATCAAGATCCGCTTCTACAGCGACCTGCGCGGCGTCTCCGACCCGGTCTTCGACCGGCGGGTGGACGAGATCGCGGAAGCCATCCGGAGAGCGTCGTGAGCGACGCGTACATCTCCTGCCACGCCGAGCCCGGGGTGCTGCTGCTGGAGGACGCGGCCGGACGCGCACGCTTCGTCCGGGACGGGCTTCCCGCGGATCGCGGGGTGCCGCCGCGCGGGGCCGGTGAGTTCGTCGGCCGCCGTCGGCCCGACCGGTCCGGCGAATAACCCCTCACCCTCTCGTACGCGCCCCGCCAAGCTCGTGAAACGACCGCGCCGGCCGAGGCGTGCCTCGGCCGGCGTGGTCGTCACGATCACCGAACCGGGCGGACCCGGAACGGCAGGGTGTTAGTGGTACGAGTAGAAGTTGGGCTCCGTGGCGTTCTCCTGGAGCTCCCGGTGGTTGCCCTCCGGGCCCCACAGCGACCGGTACGACTGGATGTTGTTCTGGTGCGCCTTCGCGTGCTGGTTGAAGACGACCCAGTTGACCGGCTGGAAGTAGGTGCCGGTCTCGTCCGGCGTCGTGAGGGAGCCGGTGTAGCGGTAGGTGGCGCGGTTGTCGGGCAGCATGGCCTTGAGGTCGACGCCGTGGACGCTCTTGGACTCGCCGAGCGCGGGGGGCGACTTGATCAGGCGGTCGTGCTGGGACTGACCCTGGAAGGCCTTCGCGTCGACGAGGACCGAGAAGACCACGTAGCCCTTGGGCCCGGTCGCCCGCTCGTGGACGAAGTGCGCCTCAAGCGGAGCGAAGGGCTGACCGGCGAACTTGTGCTCGGCGTGCCCGTGGAAGTGCACGTTGTTCAGGTTGTACCGCTGGCCACCGTAGGTGATGTACGGCTGGGTGCCGCCGGTGCCGATGATGAACCTGACGTCGTCGTGCTCGCTCGCCTCGTCCAGCGGGGCCTTGTCCTGGAAGAGGAGCGTCCCGTCGACACTGTTCGGGTAGTGGATGGCGAGCGCGGCCCCGGTACCCGGGCACGCCGCCGAACGGTCGATCACGACAGGGGTCTGGACCGCGCTGTCCGTGCCGGTGCCGTGGCACGGCTTGACCTGAGCCTGTACGGGAGATGAAAGCGAAATGAATGGGAGGGAAAAAACGGCAGCCACCGCGATGGGGGCAAGACGGAACCGCACCTGTCGGCCTTTCGTACGAGGGGATGCCGCATATACCACCTACGGAGCGCCAAGTGGGGCGATGTCCGCATTAAAGGCGACATAAGGGCATTGGCGACCCTAGTCGAAGAAGGTGAATTTGCACCCTGTTTTTCCGCGTCCAAAACGACCATAAGTAAACAGCCGATTACTCGGGATCAAGACATCTGCCCGCGAGCCCCGGAACGACGGCCCATCCGGCGGGCACGCGCCCCCGCGACCCCGTTCCCGCCGGACCTCACGGCCGCCGGACACTCCGGCACCCCCGCACTCCCACGGGTCCGCCGGAAGACACCCGTCTCACAGAACGTGTCGAACCAACCACAAAGGGTACGAAGAGGACGAAAGTCACAAAGTTACTGTGAACGTCCTTCAGGGGGGAAGATGCCTGTACGGAGTGCCCGATCCGTTGCCGCCCCGGCAGCGGTACTGCTGGCCGTGACACTGCTCGGCGGCTGCGGCGGCGACAGGTCGACCGCCATGAAGCCCGAAGCCGCCGTGGCCACGACGTCCGCGGCCGTTCCGCCCGCGGGCGCCCCGCCCGCCGCGGACCTCCCGGCGCTGGCGGGTGAGGACCTGGAGTACACCGCGGAGGAGTGCCCGGTCGGCGCCAACACCAAGAGGTTCGCCAAGACCCGCTTCGCACTGCACGCGGGTCTCGCACTGGGGGCTTTCTACCGCTACATCTACAAACCGCTGCGGAGCGGTGGCTTCAAGGCCGGAGCGGAGAAGCGGAAGCGGACCTTCGCGAAGGCCGCCGCGGCCGGTCTTTTCACCGTTCACGAGCTGAGGGTCGCCAGGCGCTTCGCCCTGGCCAATCCGAGCCTGTGCAAGGGCGTCAAAACGGTCACCGACAGCTTCAGCAACCTGACCAGCAAGCTGAAGAGCGGCACCGCCACCCAGGCCGATCTCGACGCCAGCAAGAATTCCTTCGACAGCCTGCGGCAGAACGCCCTGAAGAACGGCTACGACTTCAAGGAGAAGACCGCCATCGTCCCCGGCGCGGGCTGAGCGCGCGTCCGGCCGGCAGGTCCCGGGACGCGGGGCCTGCCCCGGCGCGTCGCCGGTCATCCGGACAGCGGTGACACCATCTCGCGGACGGTCCTCTCGAACCTCAGCGCCTCGTCGCGGTCGACGGTGAGCGCGATGGGCCTGCCCCCGCGGTAGGCGGTGAGCGGTCCGGCCGGGGGCCGGTCGACGAGCGCGGCGATCGGCGGCACGGCCTTCGCCACCGGCTGGGCGAACAGCGCGGACATCACCCGTACGAGACCACGCATCGGCTGCCGGAAGGGTTCGAACAGCCCGGTCGCCACGAAGAGCGGGTTGTAGAGCACGTAACGCGTCCGCCCGGCGGCGTGGACCGAGGCCAGCAGCTCCCTGGCCCTGGCGCCCCGCATCGTCGCGGTGAAGGCCCGGTAGCCCCTGGTCAGCTGCGGGTCGTCCCAGCGGATCCCTCCCGCGCGGACGCTCCCGACGCCGCACAGGTCGACGATCACGGGTGCCGGTGCCCGCTCCAGGGAGTCGCGCAGCCCCTCGGTCATCAGCCAGCGGCTGATCACGTAGAGGGCGAAGGTGTGCTCGAACCCCTCCTCGGTCTCGACTCTCGCCAGGTTGTACCTGAAGGCGCCGAGCACCAGCGCGTCGATCACCGGGTGCTCGTCGCGGAGCCGCCCGACCAGGTCGCGGGTCTGGCGGACGGAGCTGAGGTCGGCCCGGACGAAGCGCGCCCCGGGCACGTCCCGGCGCAGGCTCCGGCCCCCCGCCTCGCCGCTGCCCACGGCGACGACCAGGTCGCCCCGTTCCGCGTAATGCCGGGCGAGAGCCTTGCCGATGCCGCTCGTACCGCCGGTGATCACTATGGTCCGCCGCATAAGGTGAGGGCCTCCTCAAGTTGAGATCGGCCTCAACTTACGCGAGGATTCCCGGTATGCGCAAGGACGCCCTCCACAACCGCGAGCGCCTCCTCCTGGCGGCCAGGCGGCTCTTCGCCGACCGGGGCCTCGACGTGCCGCTCGAAGAGATCGCCCGTACCGCGGGAGTGAGCATCGGGACGCTGTACAACCGTTTCCCCACCCGCGCCGAGCTGGTGGCGGCGGTGTTCGAGGACCGGGTGGCGACGGTCGAGGACCTGGCCGCGCGCGCGCTCGCGACGGACGACGCCTGGGAGGGGTTCGTCACGTTCATCACCGGCGTGTGCGAGCTGCAGGCCACCGACCTCGGCTACAACGACCTCGCCGTACGCGGCGCCACGCCCGACACCGGCACGGGGTACGCGCTGATGCGGCGGATCGTCGAGCGCGCCCAGGAGTCGGGCGCCCTGCGGGAGGACGTCGCGCTCGACGACATGGCGTTCGTGATCTGGGGGGTCGCGGCGACCGTACGCGCGACGTTCCGCGTCGCCCCCGGCGTCTGGCGGCGGCACCTCGCCCTCACCCTCGACGGCCTGCGCGCCGAGGCGGCCCGTCCCCTTCCCGTCCCGCCCATGTCACCGTCCCAGACACGTGCCGCGCTGGGCGAGTGCCCGGGGTGAGCCCCGGCGCCGCGCAGAACGCGGCGGTTACCCCGCGCGGGGGACGGCGGGTCACCCCGGGGGTGGACGACCCGGGGCGGATCGGCGGCTTACCTTCCTGGCGACAGTCCCGCTCGGGCGCACGGGCGTGCGGGCGCACAGGTAAGGAAACCCCCACATGGTCAAGGACTCCGCCGACTTCCGGCGCGTCACCTCCGGAGCGTTACTGATCGTCGCCCCGCTGCTCCAGCTCGCCGCCGTCGTCGTCGATCCCGGCACCTGGGGCGACGAGCGCGAGGCGGTCAGCTACGGCGTCAACCCCGCGCTGACCCAGGTGCAGTCGGTGCTGTACCACTGGTCCTACCTGCTGGCGGCCCTGTCGGTCTTCGGCCTGCTGCACGTGATGCGCCGCCGCGCCGTGGTCTTCGGGCACCTCGCGGGCCCCCTGACCGTCCTCGGCTACGTCAACACGTCGGCCCTGCTGATGATCGACCCGGTGGAGTGGTGGCTCGGGCGGCACCACACCCTCGCGGAGAGCGAGAGGATCCTCGGCGAGATGCTGGACCTGCCCGGCGTCGTCCTCGGCTTCCAGATGCCGTGGGTGTTCTTCGCGATCTTCGGCCTGCCGGTCCTGCTGGTCGGCGTCTGGCGGGCCGGGTTCACGCACTGGGCGGTGCCACTCGTCGCGGTGCTCTCCTCCGTCGGCTCGATGGTGACCGAGTACGGGCCCGTGACGGTGCCGTTCTGGGCGGCGACGGCGGGCGCGATCGGCTGGGTCGGGGTGAGGATGCTCCGGATGAGCCGCGAGGAGTGGGTCGCGTACTACCCGACGGCCGCCCCCGGCCGGACCACGCCCGACTCGTACGCGAACACCACCGCCTGAGCCCGGTCGCGCAGGTGAAGCTTCATCAGCACCCGCGCCACGTGGGTCTTGACCGTGGCCTCCCCGACGAAGAGCTTCCCCGCGATCTCGGCGTTGGTGAGGCCGCGCGCCAGGGAGCGCAGCACCTCCAGCTCGCGCGGGGTGAGGTCGGCCAGCTGCGGCGGGGGCGCGGGGTCGTGGCGTCCGGCGAAGGAGGCGATGACGCGGGTGGTGACGGCCGGGTCGAGCAGGGCGTCCCCGGCGACGACGACGCGGATGGCCTCCACGAGCTGCTCGGGCGGCGAGACCTTGAGCAGGAACCCGCTGGTCCCGGCGCGGAGCGCGGCGTAGAGGTTCTCGTCGGTGTCGAAGGTCGTCAGCATCACGACCTTCGGCGGGTCCGGCTGGCCCAGCAGCTGCCTGGCGGCGGTGAGGCCGTCCATCCTCGGCATCGAGATGTCCATCAGCACGATGTCGGGCCTGGTACGGCGGGCCACGGCGAGGGCCTCGATCCCGTCGGGGGCCTCACCGACCACCTCCAGTCCCGGCTCGCTCTCCACGACGAGCTTCAGCCCGGCACGGACCATCGCCTGGTCGTCGGCGATCACGACGCGGATGTTCACTTCTCCTCCTTGGCAGGCGGCCGGGCACCTCGTTCCGGGGGCGGACGAGGGTACCGAAGAGACCCGTGCGCGCCGGTGCCAGAGGGATGGGAGAACCGCCATGCGGGGAGACTAAAGCCTGGTGACCGTCTTGCCCATAGGACAAAACGCCCGGACAAGCCGCTCACAAGTGGGACACAAGTCAACGGATCAGAAGGTCGGGAACGAGACACTCCGCACGAACCGGTTGGCGACCGCGTCGTCACACCTGCCGGAGGCGCAGAAGTAGATCAGGAGAGCGGGCTCGTCCTGCCGCTCGACGACCCAGCCGGTGAACTCCAGCTGCCCGCCGCGCTGCGGGTCGGCGATCGTCCCCTGCAGGCGCGAGGCGTTGCGCCCGCCCACGCTCACCTGGACGACCTGGGAGAAGACGCTCACCGTTCCGGGAAGCGAGGACTGCAGGGTCTCCTGCAGCTGCTTGGCCGCGCTGAGCGGGTCGAGGGTGTCGAGGGTCTGCGCGTAGAAGCCGGTGGCGTCCTGCGGGGCGTCCTTGATGATCTCGTTCGCCGCGGCCCAGTCGGCGGTGACGGGGGTGGCGAACAGCGCGCGGAACTGCTCCACCTTCGGCGAGGCCGCCACGAACACGTCGGCGTGCGGCTGCAGGGTCCAGCCCTCGGGGTACTGGAAGGCGACCGGCACCGCGGGGGAGCCTCCGTACGCCGTCCAGCTGTCGCCGCCGCGCAGGAACGTCGCGAGCACCGCCACCAGTGCGACGATCGCCGTGATCGCCACGGCCGCGCCGATGAGGATGCCCTTCCCCGACGAGGGCTTCCTCGGCCCCTTCCGCTTCCCGGACACCTCGGTCGTCTCGGACGCCGCCGGTGCCGTTGCCGGTGACCGGGGGGCCTGCGCGAGCGGGTACGGCTGCCCGGCGCCGCTGATCGCGTCACGCAGGTCGGCGATGAACTGGCCGCAGGTGTCGTAGCGCTGCTCGGGCGACTTGGCCAGGGCCCGCATCATCACGCCGTCGACCTCGAGCGGCAGCTCGGGGCGGAGCGTGGTGAGCGGCGTGGGCGTCTCGGCGAGGTGCGCCCAGAGCAGGGCGATCTCGTTGTCGCGCTGGAAGGGCAGCCGCCCGGACAGGGCCTCGTATACCACGCAGGCCAGGCCGTACTGGTCGCAGCGGCCGTCGATGTGCTCCTTGTTGATCTGCTCGGGCGACATGTAGCGGGGGGTGCCGATGAACTGGTTGGTCTGGGTCAGCCCGGAGATCGAGGTGCGGTGCTTGGTGATGCCGAAGTCGGTGAGGTAGGCGTGGTCGCCCTCGGTGTGACCGGCGATCAGGATGTTGGCGGGCTTGACGTCGCGGTGGACCAGGTCGTGGGCGTGCGCCGTGTCGAGCGCGGCGGCCACCTGGGCGAAGATCCGGCTGACCTGACTGACCGGCATCGGGCCCCGGTCGTAGAAGAGCTTGCGCAGGTCGGGGCCGTCGACGTAGCGCATCGCGATGTAGAGGGTGCCGTCGTCGGCGGTGTCGGCCTCGTAGATCGGGATGATGTTGGGGTGGTCGATGCTCGCGACCGTGCGCGACTCCAGCACGAAGCGCTGGCGGAACCGGTCGTCCTCGCCGAGCAGCGGGTTGAGGATCTTCAGTGCCACCCGGCGGTTGAGCCTGGGGTCGATCGCGAGGTAGACGACGGCCATGCCGCCCTTGCCGATGATGTCCTCGATCTGGTATCCGGCCATCTCCCGGCCGATCAGCGCCCTGTCGTTCACGGACATCACGTCTTGGTCGGCTGGCCGCAGTAGCCGCAGAAGCTGTGGGCCGGGCCCAGCCGCATCCCGCAACCCGTGCAGTATTTCTGCACCACCGTGTCTCCGGGTTTCGCCCCCGGTCCCGTACCGGCCCCCGGGGCCGTGTTGTGCCCCGGAGCCGTGCTGTGACCCGGGTCGCGCGCCACCAGCACCGGCTGTCCTGGCGCGGTGGAGGAGATCTTGGGCAGCGCCGGGAAGGAGCGGCCGACGACGACCGTGGAGTCGGCCTGCTCGTCGAAGGCCGGTCGCGGCGGTGTCGGAACCGGGATCGGGATCGGCGGCGAGACCGGGACCGGGGGCCGGGTCTCCGCGGCCGGGACCGGCCCGGGATCGGGCTCGGGCTCCGGCGACCCGCGGCGCCAGAGCAGGATCGCGGTGGTCAGCACGGCCAGCACCAGCAGGCCGCCGCCGACGAGGAACGGCCACAGCGGCGTGCTCCCGGGCAGGCCGGTGGAGGCCGCCGCCGTCTTGGTGGCCTCGTCCTCGGCGGTGCCGCGCTTGGCCTGCGACGTCTTCAGGTGCGCCGCCGCCACGGTGTGGCCGGGGTAGAGCTCCAGCACGCGCTGGAAGGCGGGGACGGCGTCACCGTAGTAGTGGGTGTGGAAGCGGGTCAGCGCCTGCTCGAAGGCGGCGTCGATCGGGCCTCTGGCGGGCGCGACGTCCGCCTCGGCCAGGGCCTTGGTGACCTCGCGGACGCCGATCATCCGGGCGTCCTTGCCGCCGCCGACCAGCAGGCCGACGATCTCCCCCTTCTTGTCCTCGATCACCGGGCCGCCGAGCAGGCCCCTGTCGACCAGGGCGCCCAGCTTCTCCGGCTCGTTGGCCTTGTTCTGCGGGTCCTTGAACTCCCTGCCGCCCTCTCCGGCGCCGCCCGCCCGCAGGTGGGCGATGTCGACGGTCTCCGGCAGGTTCGCGGCGGGCCGCCCGGTGAACCCCGCGACCGCCACCGGCGAGCCCTCCTTGGCGGGCACCGCGGCGGCGAGCGGGGCGGTGGGCAGGCCCGCGCTCCCGTCGGCGCGGCCGACCGGCCTCAGCACCGCGGGGCTGTCGGGCCTGTCACCGGTACGGACGATCTCGGCCTTGAACCCCTCCTTGTCGGCGGGGGCGATGTTGGGGAAGACCGTGATCTCGGTGGTGACGTCGACGATGCAGGTGGCGGTGGGCTGCTTGGGCGGGTAGCACTCCTGCAGGTGGTGGTTGAGCTGGTCGTCCTTGAGCTTGTGCCGCTCGAAGTCCTCGGGGATCTTGACCTTGTGGTGCGCGGCGAAGATCTTGTTGGCGGCGTAGACCCGGACGTCGCGGTCGGTCTTGACCACCCGGGTGAGGGTGACCATCCCGCCGTCGGGGTTGACCACGGTGCCGGTGCCGCTGCCGATCGGCACCTCGTAGGAACGCTCCACATGCACCAGCTCGCCGATGTGGTCGAGCAAGGTGATGTCGACCCGCGCCGTGGCCTCGATCCTGACCACCGCGGGGGTCACCAGGTCGGTGATCCCACTGGGGTGCTCGTGGGCCAGGGCGGGAGCCACCCCGGCGATCGCTAAAGAGAGCCCGCCTAACACCGCCAGCGCCGAACCGAACCGCCGCATCGCCACTCCCTACCGGGGATAGGACCAGGGTCGCAAACAAGGGTGAACACGTGAACCGTCCAAACCCGCAGGCTTGACTTTCTTCTCGTCGTCACCCGTGAAAGGCCATGGGCGGGGCATCGCCACCCCGCTTCGACCATCCCGTTTTACGGCCTATCGTCACGCCCACGCCCCGTCGCGGACAGTTACGCAAAGTCTAATCCTGACCGGCCCTCCGGCGCGACAACGTATACCGCCCGAGACGGCCCACCTCTGCCCACACGCCATTTCCCGCGCCTTTTATCCCTAAATAGCCATAAATAGCATTAAATAGGCGATATATCACGGTTTGCCCATCGGTGGGCGCCCTGATGGACGGCGGCGCGCACCGCGCGGGCGATGCGGGCACCCCAGGTCGAGCGGGGGCCGCCGAAGAGTTCCCCGGGGTCTCCGGGGGCGGACTCGGGAGCGGCCACGCAGACGGCGTCGGAGGCGGTGCCGGTGCAGGGGAAACCGGCCTCCAGCAGCGCCTGGGTCTTGGCCTCGGTCACCGTCATGACCGCGTTGACGAGGGCGGCGTCGCTCATGGCGACCGGTACGGCGACGGCGATGTTGATCGTTCCCGGCAGGAGCATGGGGGCCAGCTCGGGGTCGGCGGCGCCCTCCGGGGCGGCGGCCCAGGTGGGGACGCGCAGGCCGACGGTCGCCACGGCCTCCGCTCCCCCGTCGTGGGCCCGGGTGAAGTGGTCGACCGACGCCGCGGTGAGCATGCCGACCCCGGGGCCCGGCGGGGCCATCTCCAGCAGGTGGTCCACCGGATCCATCCGCGAGTATCCGGCGACCACCTGCGCGTTGAGTATCCAGGCGGCCGGGCCGATGCCACCGCCGACCATGGCCGAGGAGATCGCCCGCCACCCGGGCCCGAACTCCCACAGCAACGAGGCCAGCCGCGCGCCGTCCTCGTCGCGATGGCTCAACCTCAGCGCGGCCCCGTGTGTGCCCCGGGCCGGACCCGGGGACCCGCTCACGAACGCTCCAAAGGACGCTCCACGGGACGTTCCAGGTGGACCTCCGGCCTGCCGCCGGGACCGGTCGCGACCCGGACGCGGGCGTCGAAGTGCTCGCCGATCAGCTCCCCCGTCAGCACCTCGGCCGGACTGCCCGAGGCGGCCACCCGGCCGCCCGAGAGCAGCATCATCGAGTCGGCGTACTGACCCGCGAGGCTCAGGTCGTGCAGGGTCGTGACGACGGTCAGCCCGTCGGCCAGGCGGAGCCGGTCCACGAGCTCCAGCACCTGCTGCTGGTGTCCCAGGTCGAGGGCCGTGGTGGGCTCGTCCAGCAGGAGCACCGGGGCCTGCTGGGCCAGCGCCCTGGCGAGCACGACGCGCTGGCGCTCGCCGCCGGACAGGCGGGCGAGCGGGCGGGCGGCGAGTGGCGACAGGTCCAGCCGCTCCAGCACCGACGCGGTCACCTCCCGGTCGTGACGGCTCTCGCGGCCCAGGTAGGGGATGTACGGGGTGCGGCCGAGCAGGGCGTAGTCGAACACGGTCATGTCGGCCGGCAGCGCCGGGGACTGCGGGGCGCAGGCCAGCAGCCTGGCCCGTTCCCTGGCGCCGAGCCGCCTGAGCGGCGTGTCGTCGACGAGCACCTCTCCCCCGAAGGGCAGCACCCCGGCCAGGGCCCGCAGCAGCGTGGACTTGCCCGCGCCGTTGGCGCCGATGACGGCCAGCCAGTCGCCGTCCCGTACGTCGAGCTCGACGCCGGACAGCACCGTGCGCCGGTCCAGCACGACCGACAGGTCCCTCACCACGAGGTGACTCACCGCTCTCCCCTCCGCCTCTCCCGCCTGTACGGGCCCCCGCGGCTCACGTCTCCACCCGGCGGGTCACGCGCAGCACGGCCACGAAGAACGGCGCCCCGACGAAGGCGGTGACTACCCCGATGGGCAGCTCGGCGGGGGCGAGCACGGTCCTGGCGATCAGGTCTGCGAGGACCAGGAAGGCGGCCCCGCCGATCAGCGAGATCGGCAGCACGATCCGGTACGACGCCCCGGCCAGGCGGCGGACCACGTGCGGCACGACGATGCCGACGAAGCCGATCAGCCCGCTGACCGCGACGGCCGCCGCGGTGGCCAGGGAGGCGGCGAGCAGCACGACGAGGCGGACGCGGGCGGCGTTCAGGCCGAGGGTGACCGCCTCGTCGTCGCCGACCGAGAGCACGTCGAGGAGCCTGCCGTGAAGCAGCATGACCGTCACCGAGACGACGGCGTACGGGGCGACGAGCGTGACCTGGCCCCAGCCGCCGCCGACGTCGCCGAGGATCCAGGCGTAGATGCGCTGGAGCTCCTCCACCCGCAGCTGCTGCAGGAACGTCTGGATGGCGGTGAGGAAGGACGTGACCGCGACGCCCGCGAGAACCAGCGTGGCGGTGCCGCCGCCCCGGCCCGCCACGCTGCCCAGCGCGTAGGCGAGCAGCACGCCGCCGACGGCCCCGGCGAAGGCCGCGGCGGGGATGCCGATCGCCTCGACGTCGCCACCGGTGAAGACGATCGCCGCCGTGGTCGTCAGACCGGCGCCCGCGGCGGCTCCCAGCAGGTAGGGGTCGGCGAGCGGGTTGCGGAAGACGCCCTGGTAACCGGCTCCGGCGACGGCCAGCAGGCCGCCGACGATCGCGGCGAGCAGGACCCGGGGCAGCCGCAGCTCGGTCAGCAGGCCCAGCTCGACCGGGGCCAGCCCCGAGTCCGCCGAGACGAACGGCAGCCAGTCGAGCAGCTGGAGCATCACGCCGCGCGGCGCGATGCCCGCCGCGCCGGCCAGCAGCCCGGCGAGCATGCTCGCCAGGAGCACCCCCACGGCCGAGAGCGTCACCAGCGGGCTCAGCCTGGCCGCCCGCCTCCCCCGGGCACCGGCCTCCCGGGCCTCGGCGGGATCTTTCACGCCGACGCCGGTGCCGGTCAGCGCGCCGCCTTCTGGACGGCGTCGCCGACCTGCCTGGCGAGGTCGACGACGCGCGGCCCCCAGCGGGAGGCGACGTCGTCGTCGAGGGGGACGACCCGGTCGTTCTTGACGGCGGAGAGCTTGGACCAGCCGGGACGCTTGGCGAGGGTGTCCCTGGACTGGCCGCAGCACTTGGTGTCGGCCAGGAAGACGAGGTCGGGGTCGGCCTGGGCGACGAACTCGGCGGACAGCTTGGGGTAGCCACCGGCCGCGTCGGGCGCCTTGTCGGCGATGTTGGTCATGCCGAACAGCCCGTAGATCTGGCCGATGAAGGTGGTGGAGGTGGCCGAGTAGGGGGTGGTGTCCAGCTCGTGGTAGTAGGTGAGCTTCGCGTCCTTCGGCGCGGCGGCGGTGATCTCGTCGAGCTGCTTTCTCATCCCGGCGACGAGCTCGGCGGCCCCGTCGCCGTTGCCGGTGGCGGCGCCGAGGTCGGTGATCTGGTCGTAGGCCTCGTCGAGTTTGGTCGCGGCGGGCTCCAGCAGCACGGGGACGCCGACCTTGCCCAGCGCGGCCACGACGCTGTCGGCGTCGTTGGCGACCACGACCAGGTCGGGCTTCCTGGCGATGATCGCCTCCACGTTCGGCTTGAAGCCGGACAGGTCGCTCTTCGGCGCCTCGGCGGGATGGTTGGACTGGTCGTCCACCGCCACGACCTGCGGTCCGGCGCCGATCGCGAACAGGCTCTCGGTGGCGCTGGGCGACAGCGAGACGATCCGCTCGGGCTTCTTGGCGACGGCGACGGGGCCGTTGCCCGCCTCGACGGTGACGGGGAACCCCGCCGCCGAGGGCGTGGCCGCCGTGGTCGCGGAGGCGGAAGTGGAGGGGGAACTCTGGCCGCACCCGGCCAGGGTGAGGGCGGCGAGCAGGGCACCGGCGAGGGCGCTGTGTACGGGCCTCACTCGAGGTCCTTTCAGTTGCCGGAACCGAGGGACCCAGCGAAGACGGGTCACCCTTTTCCACGAGGGTCGGCGTCGACACGGCGGAGGCGACCTGGCTCGGCCCTCGGGGGCCATGACAGTTGCGGGACAGCGCCGGGCTCACACCGGACTTCGCTCACGCCGTGCGTCAGAGGAACGGTATCAACCTCCCCGGGCGTCCCCCCAGGGTCCCCGGAGTCATCGATGTCCCCGGTGTCCCCGGTTTCCCGCCGCCGGGGCGCCCGGCGCTCTCCGGCGAAGCCGCTCCCTGGCTGAGCCGCCCCTCAACCGAGCCGCTCCTCAGCCGAGCTGCTCCTCGGCGGCGGCGATGATCTCCTGGAGGCGCAGGCCGTGCGCGGCGTCCAGGGGGTGGCCGCCGCCGCGCCGTACGGTCAGCGCGAACTCGGTGAGCATGAGGGAGAAGACGTTGGAGCCCAGCCGGGTGCCGTCGAGGGACTCCCTGCCGAGACGCCCGTAGATCTCGACGTCGGAGGGCGGGTTCTCGCCCGGCACGCTCATGCACAGCGACGCCTCGCTGACCGCGCCGGTCTCGTGTTCGAGCAGCAGGCCGACCCAGCCCAGCGGGTTGCCGTGCGCCCGGACCCCGACGACCCTGCCGAGCGCCGCGTCCAGCATGTCGATCATGTGCGGGCCGACGTCGAGGACCGCGCCGCGCTCCAGCCGCCAGGAGGTGGCGAAGGCCCCGCCGAGCATCGCCCCGGAGATGTTGGCCGCCCGCCCGCCGAACGGCTCGATGGCCGACACCCTGGCCAGGAAGGCGCGGGTGGCGGGCGAGTAACGCCAGGTGAGGACCATCTGCGAGGCCACCCCCGCCTCGGCGACGGCCTCGGCCAGCCGCCGGGCCCCGTCCAGGTCCGCGGCGAGCGGTTTCTCCAGCAGCAGCGCCTTGCCCGCCTTGGCGGCGCGCACCCCCAGCTCGGCCTGTACGGCGGGCGGCACCGAGAACGCGACCGCCTCGCAGTGGTCGAAGAGCTCTTCGATCCGCTCGAAGACCGGGGCGCCGAACCTGGCCGCGGCCTCGGGGCGGCGGGCCCACACGCCCGCCAGACGCGTGTTCGGACCAGCCGCCAGCATCGGCGCGTGCACCATCTCGGCCCACGGTCCGGCGCCTACCAGACCCACAGATAACGTCACCGATCCAGTTTCGCACGCTCCCCCACCGTGATCGCGTGCTCCGGGCGGTGTGCCATGCCCGCCGCCTATGAGCCGCCGACGACCGGCGACCTCCGTACCGGCATGATGGTGAACACCATGAACCAGATGACTCTGCTGCGGCACGGCGAGACCGAATGGAGCCGGGACGGCCGGCACACCGGGCTCACCGACCTGCCGCTCACCGCCAAGGGCGAGGACCAGGCGCGGGCGCTGGCCCCGCTGGTCGCGGGCCGGACGTTCGACCTGGCCCTGGTGAGCCCGGCCGGTCGCGCGAGGGAGACCGCCGAGCTGGCCGGGATCGGGGACTACGAGACCGAGCCCGACCTGTGGGAGTGGGACTACGGCGGCTACGAGGGCGTCACCACCGCCACGATCCGCGAGAGCCGCCCCGGCTGGTACCTGTGGCGCGACGGCGTCGTCCCCGGCGACGCCGGTCATCCCGGTGAGAGCGCGGAGCAGGTCGGCGCCCGCGCCGACCGGGTGATCGCCCGCGCCGGAGCCGTGGAGGGCGACGTGCTCCTGGTCGCCCACGGTCACTTCCTGCGGGTGCTGTGCGCCCGCTGGCTCGGGCTGTCCCCTCGGGACGGGCGTCTCTTCCGCCTGGACACCGGGACCTACTCCCGGCTCGGCTTCGAGCACGGCGAGCCGGTGGTCCTCGCCTGGAACGCCCCCGTCTGACCCCTGGGGGCTCAGGCCGGAGGGGGACGGGAACCGGAGGGCCTCGCGCCCCGGCCGGGCGTGGTCACGCCGTACGGCGCGAAGGTCTTGCTCAAGCGGAGGTCTCGCTCAAGCGGAGGTCTTACTCAGGAGGTCTTCCTCAAGCGGCGGCCTTGCTCAGGCGGCGGCCGCGGCGGGCTGGGGGCCGCGGCCGGTCAGCCATTCGAGGACCTTGCGATGACCGTGGCAGGCGTCCTCGAAGTGCCCCCAGCGCCAGTAGCGCGGCTGGTCGCGCACTCCGGTGACCCATGTGCGGTAGGACACCGGAGTGGGCGTACCCTCCCCTGTCGCCACCGAGGCGACGCCGTAAGTGCGAATCACGACGCGCCCGCCCGGTGCGAACAGTACGTCGTCGGCCACCGGGTACAAGGTCATCTGGTCGAGCACGGTTTGAGCCCCCAATCACTGTGATCTCAAACTCTTCCGTGCCGATCCACTCCCCCGGTTACATCACCGGCGCGCCACGGTTAACCCGGCGGCCCCGATGTAAAAACGGTGTTACACCGTCAGGCCGTCGAACTCCCCATCCTTCACCCCGAGCACCAGGGCGCGAATCTCGTCCCGGGTGTAGATCAGGGCAGGCCCCTCGGGGAAACGCGAGTTGCGGACCGCGATACTGCCATCCGACAGTTCGGCCAGTTCGACGCAGTTACCCGTTGAGTTGCTGTGGCGGCTCTTGCGCCAGCTGGCCCCGGCAAGGTCAGTGGCTGGCATGCCGTTGTAGGTCTGCTTCATTTACATCTCTCTGAGAAGGTCGCCGAGGATCTCGGCGGTGCCCCCGGGCGTGGTGCTTTCCACGCACAACTGCTCCATGGCCGTGAGGTACGGATCGATATCCTCACGTTTGTCCAGGTAGAGGGCACCCCAGAGCTGCTCGACATAGACGACGTCCGACAGATCGGACTCGGGAAACCGCAAGATGCTGAACGCACCACCCTCGGCCGCGTGCATGCCGAATCGGAAGGGCATCACCTGAAGGGTGATGTTGGGAAGCGTGGACACTTCCAGCAGGTGCTGGAGCTGCTCACGCATGATCTCCTTGCCTCCGATGGGACGCCTCAGGGCCGCCTCGTCGATGACCGCCCACAACCGGGGGCCGTCCTTCTTCGTCAGGCGATCCTGCCGCTGCATGCGCATATGCACACGACGCTCGATCTCCGCCTCCGGCACGTCCGGGTAGCCCAACCGGATCACGGTTCGCGCGTAGGCGGACGTCTGCAGCAGGCCGGGAATGAACTGCACCTCGTAGGTGCGGATCATGTTCGTCGCCTCCTCCAGCCCCACGTAGGTGGTGAACCAGTGCGGCAACAGGTCGCCGTACTTGTGCCACCAGCCCGGGGTGTTCGCCTCGCGGACCATCTCCAGCAGGCCGCGCCGTTCTGCGTCGTCGAGCACGCCGTACAGGGTGAGCAGGTCTTCCACGTCACGCGTCTTGAAGCCGACGCGGCCGAGTTCCATGCGGCTGATCTTGGACTCCGAGGCGCGGATGTGAAATCCCGCCACCTCACGGGCAAGTCCCTTCTCCTCACGCAGCCGGCGCAGACTCGCGCCGAGCATGATTCGCCGAACGGTGGAACCGGTACCGGGCGGATCCATGGACACGTGGTGCTCCTCGCTCGCTTTCCTGATCGACAGTCTGTCACTTCATGGCCTAAGAATCCTTGGCCACGACCAAGATCCCCTTTCGTCCGGAAATCACCCAATCAGGGGTAACGGTAGCGGTTGCACAGGCCTTATGCACGTGCATTCGCTCTTGCACCTGCACGGGAGTTTGCAGCATGATGACGGCTGTGCAGTCCGCCCAAACCGCGCCCCCCCGAGCGTCAACGTCATGGACGGCGCTCGACTGGTGGCCCCCCGCCGGCTGGTGGCCCGATTCCGCGCGCGATCTTCTTCCTGGATCCCCGGCGACCATGGCCAGCGCCACCTTCGTCCTCCCGCCGCACGCCGAGTCCGTCCACTCCGCCCGCAGCTTCGCGACGGGCACCCTCACCGGCTGGAACCTCGGTGAGCTGGGCGAGAACATGGAGCTGGTGGTCTCGGAGCTGGCGACCAACGCCTTCAGGCACGGCCTGAGACTCGCCGAGTCCCGGGCCAGGGAGCCGATCAGGCTCTCCCTGCTCCGGCGGGGCGGGCTCGTCGCCTGCACACTCAACGACCCGGGTGCCGGCTTCCCCGCGCTCCGCGATCCCTGCCCCCTCGACATCGGCGGCCTCGGGCTGCACATCGTCGAGTCGCTGAGCCTCCGCTGGGGCTGGGCACCGCTGGCCCCGTACGGCAAGATCGTGTGGGCCGTCCTCAGGACCGGCCTCCGCGAGGAGCCCGACCCCCTCGACCACCCCTAGTCCCCTCCCGGGGCGGACCTCCGAGCGCCCCGGGATCCCGAGGTTTTCCAGGACTCCGACGACCTTCTCCGTTTTCCAGGGCCTCTACCGAACCTCTCCCGAACGGCGCCACCCCTTCCCTTGAGAGGCGCCGACCGGTCCCGGGGCCGCCACCCCTTCCGCCTCGCGGCCCCGGGACCGGCCAGAACCGGACGGAGAGCTTTATAACGCATCGCATTCTGCGCGGTGGACACCGTCAGAGATGCCCTCTGCATTACCGTGGATGTTTATGGCTCACGGAGAGTCCCCGCGCGAGATTCCTGAGAGAGCTGCGAGATGGACGATCACCTGCTCGGCTGGTTGAAAACCCTCGACGAAGAACGGCTCGCCCGAGTTCTGGCCAACCGGCTGGACGCCATCGCCCCACCGTGGCCGCGCCGCCTGGACACCCTGGCGCAGCGGCTGGGCAACGGGTTCGCGGTGATGGAGGTCATGCGTGTCCTGCCGCTGCCCTCCCTGGAGGTGGCGCAGGCGTCACTGGCCCTCGGCGAGCGGGCAGGACCGGAGACGGTGGCCCGGTTCATGGGCGTGCCCGAGACCGAGGTGGCACCCTGGTTCGACCTGCTGTACGACCACGCGCTGGCGTGGCCGGACGGCGAGGGCCACATCCGCGTGGCCGAGGGGGTCGCCCGGTGGTGGACGGCGCCCTGCGGGCTCGGTGAGCCGCTCCCGCACTACCTGAACTCCTGGACGGTCAGCGCCGACGCGCTGCGCGGGCTGGCCAGGACCCTCGGCCTGCCGCACGGTCCCAAGCGGCGTACGGTCACCAGGGTCACCGAGATCCTCTCCGACCCGGGGCGGGTGACCGCGCTGCTGGAGAAGGCCCCGGAGGGCGCGAGGCGGCTGCTGGAGGAGTTCGCCTGGGACGGCCCGGTCCGCGACGTGGACGGCGGCAGGTTCGTGGTGCCCGGCGCCCCCGAGAAGTGGGCGGCCGACCACGGGCTGCTCTTCCGTCCGAGCTGGAACGTGGCCGAGATGCCCCGCGAGGTGGCGCTCGCGCTGCGCGGCCCCGACTACCACCCTCCCTTCACCCCCTTCCCGCCCGACCTCGCCACCCTCCCCGTCGACCCCGAGGCCGTCGACCACCTGATGACGCTGGCCGCCCCGCACGTGGTGGAGCGCTGCGCCGCTATGCTGGAGAACACCGCGAAGTTCCCGCTGCCGCTGCTCAAGGCGGGCGGGGTCGGGGTACGCGAGGTCCGGCGGGTGGCCAAGGACACCGGCTGCGACGAGGACGAGACCCGGCTGCTGCTCGAGGTGAGCGCGGTGGCCAGGCTGCTGGCCTGGGACGAGTCGGCCGGCGGGCTGGTGCCCACGGAGAAGTTCGACCGCTGGCGGCTCGACGACGCCGCCGCCAGGCTCAGGGTGCTGCTGTCGGCGTGGTGGCGGATGGAGCGCTCGTCGCTGCGGAAGGTCGACGGCAAGTACGGCACGGTGCTCGGCGACGACCCGGCCGGAGCCATGGTCGCCCGCGCCCGGAGGGCGGTGCTCGCCGTGCTGGCCCGCCTGCCCGCCAGCACGGCGTGCACCGACCGGGCGGGGCTGGTCAGGTCCGCGCACTGGCACGCCCCGCTGCTGGACCAGTCGCTGCTGGCCGAGTGCGCCCCCGCCGTACTGGAGGAGGCCCGCATGCTCGGGCTGGTCGCCCTCGACACGATCACCGACCTCGGCCGGGCGATGGCCGGGCTGGACGCCTTCCCCGGTGACGAGATCGACGACTCGGCGCCCATCGTGGAGAACGACCCCGTGCTGGTCGAGTGCTCCACCAGGGCGCTGGCCAGCGTGCGGCGGAGCGCGCTCTTCGGCGCCGATCTCACCGCCGTGGTGACCGGCCCGCCCGCCGGTGAGCTCGCCGAGCTGCTCGACCGGGCCGCCGAACGCGAGTCGCGGGGCGCGGCCTCGGTGTGGCGGTTCACCCCGGCCAGCGTGCGCCGGGCCATGGACTCCGGCTACACCGCCGAGGGCCTGCTCGCGGACCTCGCGGAGGTGGGCACGGTGCCGCAGCCCCTCGACTACCTGATACACGACGTGGCCAGGCGGCACGGCGAGGTCACGGTGACCACGGTCGCCTGCATCGTGCAGGCCTCCGACCCGGCGCTGCTGGCCGAGATCGCCGGGCACCGGCGGCTGGGCAGGCTGGGCCTGCGGCTGCTCGCCCCGACCGTGCTGGCCAGCTCGATGCCGGCCGACAAGACCCTGGCGGCGCTGAGGGAGAACGGCTACGCGCCGGTGCCGATCGAGGACACCGGTGAGATCACCATCCGCAGGGCCCGCGTCGAGGAGCCGCAGAACGGGCGGCTGATCCTGCTTCCCGGCGGCCGGGTGGCCGAGTTCGAGCAGCCTTCGTACCCGCTGGTGGAGCCACCTCCCGATCCGCGCGAGCACGCCCAGCGCCTGCTCGTCGCCGAGGGCGAGGCCTCCCAGACCACCGGCAGGACGTGGGCGGTCATCGGCCGCATGGCCTCCCGCCTGCCGACCGCCCAGCAGTCGCTGCTCGGCTTCGTCGTCGACCGTGGCGTACGGGCGGCGATCACGCTGACCGACGGCCTGACCGCCACCATCAGCCACGGCGAGCTGCGCAGCGGCGTGCTCGACGCGTGGTGCGAGGAGGCGGGCGACTACCTGGAGTTCCCGCTGGCCGACATCGTCGAGGTTCGCGGCACCTACGCCTGACCCGCCCGTACGACGCCCGGATCCGCGGTGGCCGGGTCAGAGCTTCCCGGCCTTGGCGAGGCCGGTGTGGAGCCGCTCCGGCACGTCGGCGTAGCCCTGGTAGCCGTAGCGCTCCTCGGCGTGCCACGGGTAGACGTCTCCGTTCCGCTCCCGCACACGGCCACGAACCCTCGCCGGGGCAGGGCAGGTAGGGACATTTCCCACTCTAAAGGATAGGCTTACCTAACCAATACGGCGAAGAGGGATACCTGGTGAGCGGGGCCGGTGTGGCCACGGCCGCGTCCGAGACAGCCGGAGCGGCGCCCGGTGGCACCGGCGGCCGGGCCGCCGGCCGTACCCGGTGTCTCCACTCCGGAGGGAACGACGTTGAGACTGTACGGCACCGGACTGACGCTCTCCTACGACAAGCGCGTGGTGGCCAGTGACCTGGACGTCACGATCCCCGACGGATCGTTCACCGTGATCATCGGCCCCAACGCGTGCGGCAAGTCCACCATGCTGCGCGCCCTGGCCCGCATGCTCAAACCCCGCGCCGGGACGGTCCTCCTCGACGGGGCCGTGATCACCTCGCTGCCGTCCAAGGAGGTGGCGCGCAGGCTGGGCCTGTTGCCGCAGAGCTCGATCGTGCCCGACGGCATCACGGTCGCCGACCTGGTGGGCCGGGGCCGCTACCCGCACCAGCGGCTGATGCGGCAGTGGTCCCGCGAGGACGAGGTCGCGGTGGCGGCGGCCATGGAGTCCACCGACGTGACCGGGCTGGCGGACCGCTGCGTGGACGAGCTGTCCGGCGGCCAGCGCCAGCGGGTCTGGCTGGCCATGGCGCTGGCCCAGGAGACCCCGATCCTGCTGCTCGACGAGCCGACGACCTTCCTGGACATCGCCCACCAGATCGAGGTGCTCGACCTCTGCGCCGACCTGCACGAGCAGGGCAGGACCCTGGTCGCCGTACTGCACGACCTGAACCAGGCCTGCCGCTACGCCACCCACCTGATCGTGATGCGTGACGGCCGGATCGTCGCCGAGGGCGACCCCTCCTCGATCGTCACGGCCGCGCTGGTGGAGGAGGTCTTCGAGCTGCGCTGCGAGATCATCGAGGACCCGCAGAGCGGTACCCCGCTGATCGTCCCCGAGACCCGCCGCCGCGCCCCGGCGCGCGCGTAGTCCCCGCGTCCCCGCGCGCACGCGTGGTCCCCACCCGTACGTGGCTCCCGCGCGCACGTGGCTTCCACCCGCGCGTGGCTCCCGCGCGTGCGTGGCTCCCGCGCGTGCGCGGGGGTGGCCGCGTGGGTCAGCTCTCCAGCGCGACCCGGCGGGCCAGGCCCAGGGGCAGTCCGCCGGAACCGGCCAGCGTGTCGTGGAAGGCGCGCAGGTCGCCGCGGCCCGAGGCCAGGTAGTCGTCGCGGATGCGGTCGATCTCCAGGGCGCCGGTCAGGTAGGAGGGAGCCTGGGTGGGCCACGCGCAGTAGCGGTCGACCTCGCCCTTGGCCGTGCCGGGGGTGAGCGACGACTTCGTGGTCATGTACTCCTCGGCCTGCTCGATCGTCATGTCGCCGCAGTGCAGCGAGGTGTCGACGACGATGCGGGCCGCCCGGAAGAGCCTGAAGTCGAGGTGGGCGAGCTCCTGGGCCGGGGTGGTGAAGTAGCCCTGCTCGTGCATGAGCTTCTCGACGTACAGGCCCCAGCCCTCGGCGAAGTACGGGGTGCGGAACAGCCTGCGGGCCCGCCGGGGGTTGTCCGCCATCCACGACAGGTGCCAGTGGTGGCCGGGGTAGGCCTCGTGGACGGCGATGGAGGGCATCTGCGCCCTGGCGTTGGTACGCAGCCGCTGGCGGATCTGCTCCTCGGTGAAGGAGGACGGGGTGAACGGGACGAAGAAGTGCCCGATCCTGGAGGTCGACAGGGGCGGGGGCGACATGTAGGAGGCGACGGCGACGATCGGCCGCTGGAACTCCGGCGACGGGACGACCCGGCACTCCTCGCCCGCCGCGAAGGTCACCAGGCCGCGCTCGCGGACGAACTTCCTGGCCCGCTCCGTCTCGGCCTCGTACTCGGCCCGCATGTCCTCCAGCGTCGGCGCGTGGTCGTCCTGGAGTTCGGTGACGGCCGCGTGCCAGTCGCCGGAACCGCCGTCCAGCCTGGCGGCGACCTCGCGCATCCGCGCGTCCAGCTCGTCGTAGGCGGCCTGCCCCCGCCTGAGCAGCTCCCCGGCGCCGTAGCCGAGCATCTCCCGTTCGCGCAGCAGGGTGGAGTAGAGCTCCTCCCCCATCCGCCAGGTTCCGGTCGCCCGGAACCCCTCAAGGAACTCCACCAGCTCGTCGAAGGCCGCCGCCGCGGGTTCGGCCGCCTCGGTCAGCCGGGCGCGCAGGGCCTCGTCGGCGACCTGGCCGGGGACCGTCTCGGTGAGGAAGCGCCGGGCGGTCCGCGACTGGCCCAGCCCTCGCTGCACCAGCAGCGGAGCCGCCAGGGCGGGGTCGAGGTTGGCCCGGCAGGCGGCGATGACGTCCGGCACCTCGGCGAGCCGCGCGACGGCCGCGTCCACCAGCTCGTCCTCGGCGTGCAACCGCTGCAGGAACGGCCCGAACATCGAGGAGAAGATCGGTCCCACGTAGGCGGACGGGTCACGCCGCCAGACGGGCCAGGTCTCGTACGCGATCCCGCCGCGCAGCGTGGACATGACCAGCTCCCGGTCGATCTCGTCCTCGAAGCTCTCGGGACCACCGGTGGCCTGGACCTCCTGGAGCCGCTCCAGCCAGCGGCGCGCCTCCCGTTCCCTGGCGAGGATGCCGGACTCGGTGAAGTCACCGAGGGTTCTGTCGTACCCCTGCGCGCCCGAGAGGGCGGCGTAGACGGGATTCGCCGCCAGATACCAGTCGAGGAAGCCGCTCACGAGCTCAGGAGACGTCATAACGCCGGATCCTACTCGGCGGATGATCTCATCACCGGTGTCGTCGGCCGCCGATCTCCTGCCCGCGGGCCCTCCGGACCCGAACCCCGGGGCGGGCCCGGTGAGTACAACCGAGTCGGCGGACAAGGGGGCACGGCTCCGTGCTTCCCATAAACTCGTGTTGTGGGTGACCCGAAGTTCGAGATCCAGATGCTCCACGACCGCGTGATGGTCAAGATCGAGCAGGAGTCCGAGGAACGGCGCAGCACGGCGGGCATCGTCATCCCGGCGACGGTGAAGATGGCCAACCGCCTCGTCTGGGGTGAGGTCTGCGGCGCGGGCCAGAACGCCCGCGCGGTCAAGGTCGGCGACAAGGTCCTGTTCAACCCCGAGGAGCAGTACGAGGTCGAGGTCCACGGCCAGCTCTACCTGGTCATGCGCGAGCGCGATCTGCACGCCATCGCCACCCCGCAGACCGACAACGGCACCGGCCTCTACCTCTGACGGGCACCCGCGCACCTTTGTGACGGCCACGTCCCGCGCCCGCCGCGCGGGAGCCCGGTCACTTCCGGGTGTAGCCGAGGTAGAGCTTGTTGGACCAGTCGGCGGCGGAGAAGGCGGCCAGGACCCGCGTGGTCTTGCCCTTCAGGGTGGACAGGACCACCTGGTAGTGGCCGGAGGCGGGGATGACGGCGATGAAGTGCTTCTCGTCCCACCACCCCCACAGGGCCTTCGGCTTGATGCCGGGCACCTTGGCCGCGAGCTTGCCCGAGGCGCGGTCCCAGACGCAGACGTGCTCGGTGTAGCTGGACGGGCACCAGGTCATCAGGCCCCGGCCCGAGGGGGTGAAGGCGTCCTCCCCACCGGCGGGCCTGCCGGTCTTGACCAGGGTGCGGCGGATCGCGCCGTCCTGCCCGTAGAAGCGGGCGCCTCCCGCGTACTCGGCCACGACGTCAACGCCGTCGGAACTCCAGCGGAACCTCGCGGCCTTGTCGACGTTGGCCACGGTCACCGTCTTGGCGGTCTTCGCGCCCGCGTCGACGATCACGAACCCGGAGGTCACCCAGGCGGACCCGCTCTTCCTCTCGACGGTCAGCACCGCCTTGCCGCCGTCGCGGCTCCAGTGGACGTAGTGCGCGACGAGTGGTTTCTTCACCGTACGGATCCTGGTGCCCCTGTTGGACGCCAGATCGAGCAGGACGACCGAGTCGTAGCCGCTCTGGTAGGAGGTGGGCACCGCGAGCGCCTTGCCTCCCTTCGGCGCGACCGTGATCTCCTGGTAGGCGGCCTGCCGGGTGAATCCGGCGCCCCTGCGCAGGTAGGTCATCTTGCCGAAGGAGTAGGAGGTCACCCTGAGCGCGTCCTTGTCGTCCTCCCTGACGGTGACCCGGGTGCCGGGCAGCACGATGTCGACGGACGCGGCGGCGGCGGGTTCGGCGGCTGCCTGCTCGGCGTGCGCGGCCGACGGCATCGGCACGATCACCGAGACCAGGACGGCGAGGCAACCGAGCAACCGGTAAATCCCAGGAGTCACGGACACGGCGGAATCCTAAGCCGGAAAGCCCTCAAGATCTTGATCTAGAACGAATCGGTTAGAAAAGGTGTGAGAGAGGGCTACCGGGGTGAAGAGACACCGGAAGCGGGCGTGACGGGAAACCGTGGAACGCGAGGACACGAGACCCCGCACGGACAAACGCGATCGCCAAGGGCGCGAGACGCTCAAAGACAAGCGGGGCCATCAAAAGCGCGAGGTGCGCGGAGCCGTTGAGGGCGCGAGACGCGTGAAACAAGCGGAGCCGTCAAAAGCGCGGGACGCTCAAAGACAAGCGAAGCCGTCAGAAGCGTGGAGCCGTCGAGGGCGACGCGGCGGGCAGACCGAAAACGAACGGTGATTTTACGGCGGCGGACTCCCCGTCGTCCTCCGCCGTTCTCGCGGCGGGTCCGCGACGCGCAACGCAAAGTCACCCGGGCCGGGCGGGGGTGGATTCGACCTCGGTGGGCCCTGTCATGAAGTTGTGGGCTGTATCACCGATTAATGTCCTCCCATGAGGGATCGGTCATGTGTACCCCGTTCCTGGGTGTCCACCGCGGCCGGTTACGCGGCGATGGCGATCGGCATCCTGGACATCGTCCGGGCCGTGCTGCCCGCGTTCAGGAGGGGCCGGGTCGGTGAGCTCGCCGGTTTTCTGCCCGGAACGTTCACCGCTCTCGCCCAGGCGGTCTCGCTCGTCCTGGGCATCCTGATCGTCATGCTCGCCCACGGCCTCCGGCGCAGGAAGAAACGGGCCTGGCGGGCGGTGATGGTGCTCCTGCCGCTGAGCGCCCTCACGGAGTTCATGCACTCGCACCACCCCTTCACCGCCATCCTCAGCACGCTGGTCGTCGCCCTGCTCGTGATCAGGCAGCGCGAGTTCTACGCCCTCTCCGACCCCCGGACCCGCTGGCGGGCGCTGTGGAACCTGCTCGTCCTGGGCGTCCTGGACATCGTCATCGGCTGGGTCGTGGTCAACGCCCACCCCCAGACCATCGTCGGCGACCCCGGCGCCTGGGAGCGGCTCCAGCACGTGCTGCTCGGCCTCGTCGGGATGGAGGGCCCGGTCGGCTACTCCTCGGAGCGAACCGCCGACCTGGTCTACTACTCCCTGCTCGGGCTCGGCGCGCTCACCGCGGTGACGACCCTCTACCTCGTCCTGCGGCCGGAGAGGCCCGTCGCCGAGCTGGATCCCGGGCAGGAGGAGACGGTCCGCGAGCTGCTCGCCCGGCACGGCGCCCGCGACTCGCTGGGCTACTTCGCGCTGCGCCGCGACAAGAGCGTCGTGTTCTCCCCGACGGGCAAGGCGGTGATCGCCTACCGCGTGGTCTCGGGGGTCATGCTCGCCAGCGGCGATCCCATCGGGGACGTCGAGGCGTGGCCGGGCGCGATCAGGCGGTTCATGGAGGAGGCCGAGCGGCACGCCTGGGTGCCCGCCGTGATCGGCTGCAGTGAGACGGGCGGCGAGATCTGGACCAGGGAGGGACGCCTGTCCGCCCTGGAGATCGGTGACGAGGCCGTCATCGACGTCGCCGCCTTCACCCTGGAGGGCAGGACGATGCGCAACGTCCGGCAGATGGTGAACCGGGTGGAGCGCGCGGGCTACACCTGTCTCGTACGGCGGGTCGGGGACCTCAGCGAGGCGGAGAAGGACGGGATCCGAAACGCCGCCGTCTCCTGGCGCGGCACGGACACCGAGCGGGGTTTCTCCATGGCACTCGGCCGTTTCGGCGACCCCGCCGACGCCGAATGCGTCGTCGTCACGGCGCACGGGCCCGCCGGTACCACGACCGGTGAAGAGGGCAGGGACATCCGCGCCGTCCTGCACTTCGTCCCCTGGGGGAAGGACGGCATCTCCCTCGACCTGATGCGCCGCGACCACGACGCCGACCCGGGCCTCAACGACCTGCTGATCGTCAAGGCCCTGCAGGCGGCCCCGGCCCTCGGCGTGAGCGTGGTCTCGCTCAACTTCGCCATGTTCCGCGCCGCGCTCGCCAGGGGTGAGCGGCTGGGCGCGGGCCCGATCCTCCGCGCCTGGTACGGCGTCCTGGTCTTCCTGTCCAGGTGGTTCCAGATCGAGTCGCTGTACCGGTTCAACGCGAAGTTCCAGCCGCTGTGGAAACCCCGCTTCCTGGTCTATCCCGCGGTGCGGGACCTTCCGCGGATCGGTGTGTCGGCGCTCCAGGCGGAGGCCTTCATCTCCCTCGGCCTTCCCGGGATCGCCTCCCGCCGCGTCAGGGTCCCGCGCCCGGCGTCTCCCCGCACCTCACGCACTCCATGACCGCGGGGACGTGGTGGCGCCGGTGTTCGTAGAACCGGTGACCGAGCGCCGTCACGACGAGCACCCCGCCGAGCAGCAGAAGCATGAACGGCCCGTACCTCTCGTGTCCTATCAGGCCCATGACGAGATGGGCTATCCCCGCGGCGACGATGATCGCGCCGACGTTGAGCAGTTCCCTGTTGAGCGTCCACCCCGAGGCGGATCGTTCCCGTTCCGTCTCACTCATGCGTCCAGGCTCGCTACCGCCAGTTACAGTCCCCGGCGGATCCCGTCACCACGATGTAAAACACAGGCGTCCTCCCGCGGTGTCGAACATTGTGAACCATGTGATCCATCGGTGACCCGCCGGAAAAGAACACCCCCGCCCGTCAGCCGCCGAGCCTGCGGAACGTACGCGTCGACAGGGGCAGGAAGACGGCGATCAGCAGCAGCGGCCAGACGACCGCCATGAGCGTGGCGTTCTCCGCGACCCAGGACTCGCCTCCCCAGCCGGGGTTGCCGAAGAGCCGCCTGGCCGCCGTGGCGGTGGCCGAGAGCGGGTTCCACTCCGCGATCGCCCCGAGCCAGCCGGGCATGGTGGCGGGGTCGACGAACACGCTGGACAGGAAGCCGACGGGCCAGACCAGGATCTGCACGGACGTCACCACCTCCGGCCCTCCCGCGACGAGACCGATGAAGATTCCCACCCAGAGCAGGGCGAAGCGCAGCAGCAGGAGCAGGCCCACGGCGGTCAGCGCCGCGGGCAGCCCTCCCCCGGCCCGCCATCCCAGCAGCAGCCCGGTCACGATCATGACGGCGAGCCCGACGACCGAGTTGAGCATGTCGGCGATCCCCCGGCCCATGACGACCGCCGAGGCGCTCATCGGCATGGAGCGGAACCGGTCGGTCACCCCCTTGGCCGCGTCGGTGGTGACCGCCATCATCGTGCTCTCCAGGCCGAAGAGCATCGTCATGGCGAACATGCCGGGGATGAGGAAGTCGAAGTAGTCCCCGCCGCCGGGGACGCCGATGGCGCCGCCGAACAGCCCGCCGAACATCAGCACCATCATGATCGGGAAGAACCAGCCGAGGACGACCGGGCCCGGCCGGCGGACCCAGTGGTTCAGGTCGCGCAGGGTGATGGTCCAGGAGTCGGCCACCGCCCAGCCGAGCCGGGACAGCGGGGACGTGACGGGCGGGGTCGAGGTCGTCGTGCTCACGGGGACACCTCCGTACCGGGGATCGGGGTCGTCGTACTCGCGCGGGAGAGGGTGGCGCTCACCGGGACACCTCCGTACGGAGGGCTGGGAGTCGTCGGGCTTCTTCCCCGCCGCCCGTCAGGTGCAGGAACACCTCGTCGAGCGTGGGGCGGCGCAGCGTGACGTCGAGCGGCTCGATCCCGGCGTCGCCGAGCGCGGTGGCCATCGTGACGAGCGCCCGGGTGCGCTCGGCGACCGGGACGCTGACCCGGCGCGCCCCGGCGTCCACGTGGACCTCGCCGGACGAGACCCGCGCCGCGAGGGCCTCCGTCGCGGCCACGTCCGCCGGGTCGGCGAGGACGAGGTCGAGCCAGTCGCCGCCGATGGCGGACTTCAGCTCCTCGGGGGTCCCCTCGGTGACGACCCGGCCCGCGCCGAGCATCGTGATCCGGTCGGCCAGCCGGTCGGCCTCCTCCAGGTACTGGGTGGTGAGCAGCACGGTCGTGCCGGAGCCGACCAGGTCGCGGATGGCCGCCCACACCTCCTGGCGGGCGGCCGGGTCGAGGCCGGTCGTGGGCTCGTCCACGAAGAGCACCGGGGGTGCCACGATGAGGCTCGCCGCCAGGTCGAGCCGCCTGCGCATGCCTCCGGAGTACTTGCCGACCGGCCTGCCTCCGGTGTCGGCCAGCGAGAAGCGCTCCAGCAGTTCGTCGGCCCGTCTCCGCGCCCCCGCGGCGGAGAAGTGGTTCAGCCTGCCGAACATCACCAGGTTCTGCCGCCCGCTGAGGATCTCGTCGACCGCGGCGTACTGGCCGACCAGCCCGATCCGCTCGCGTACCTGCCGGGCCTGCGCCTGGACGTCGAAGCCCGCGACGCTCGCCTGACCCGAGTCGGGGCGCAGGAGCGTGGACAGGATTCGGATCGCCGTCGTCTTTCCCGCCCCGTTGGGACCGAGCAGGCCGCAGACCGTTCCGGCCGCCACCCGCAGGTCGAACCCGTTGAGGCCGGTCCCCTCCGTGCCCGCGTAGTTCTTGCGCAGGCCGTGCGCGGCGATCGCCACCGCGTCCGGCCCGGCCGTCTTGACTTCCACCCGTCTCACCCTTCTTTCCGTCCGGCGTACCTGGGCAATTCACCCGACATCGACACGTCCATGAAACGTAGAGCGTACCGTACACCGTACGACTCGGCTACGGTGGTCCCAACGCCGAGAATCTGGAGACTGTTCCCGTGAGTGCTAAGAAAGCTTCCGACGCCGACCTGGCACGCAGCCTGGCGCTCCTGTGGGGATCACACAGCAAGCCGGGACGCTCCGGGCTGACGGTGCGCGCGATCGTCCTGGCGGCCATCGAGCTGGCCAACGCCGAGGGGCTCGACGCGGTCTCCATGCGGCACGTCGCCGAGCGGCTGGAGGTGGGGACCATGTCCCTCTACACCCACGTGCCGGGCAAGGGCGAGCTGGTCGACCTCATGGTCGACACCGCGTACGGGGAGCTCTACGGCGACGTGGACGCCCCGTCGCGGCAGCCCGGCGGGTGGCGGGGGGCGCTGGAGTTCGTCGCCGCCCGCAACTGGGACCTCTACCAGCGCAACCCGTGGATGCTGCAGATCGTCGACGTCCGCTCCACGCTGGGGCCGAACGCGTCACTCAAGTACGAGGCCGAGCTGCGCCCGCTGGACGGCACCGGCCTGTCGGACGTCGAGATGGACTCCGTCCTGGCCCTGGTCCTCAGCCACGTGGAGAGCACCGCCAGGGCCAAGGCCAACAAGGCCCGGATCCAGGAGGAGAGCGGGATCACCGACGTCGAGTGGTGGCTGTCCAACGCCCCGCTCCTCGACAAGATCATGGACGCCACCCGGTTCCCCCTCGCCTCCCGCGTCGGCCAGGCGGCCGGGGAGGCGTACCAGTCCATCTCCGACCCCGCCCACGCCCTCACCTTCGGGCTGGAACGCATCCTGGACGGGGTCGCCGACCTGATCGCGGGCCGGGACCGCCCGTAGCACCGAGGGTCACCGGGGGCGCGGTGACCGGAAACAAAAAAACCGGGGTGCGCGGGATGGGAACGCCCTCGGTAGCCGTCCCCGTCCCGCACACCCCGGCGGGCCGGTTTAGTAGTAACCGGTGCCCGTGATGGCCGCCGGCTGGTTGCCCATGTTCTTCACCCGGTAGCGGATGCACTGGGCGGGCGGGGAGGTGCTGGCGGCGACGTACGCGGCGTGGTCGTTGGCGGCGATCGGCACCGACCCGATGTACTTGCCTCGGCAGTTACCGATCTTGACCCTGACGGGCACGCTGTTGTCGTCGAGCTTGACCAGCACGTTTCCGTTGTACTGGGGCCCGGGGACGAGCTCGGGGGTGAGGAACACCTCCTCGCCGGGCTGGACCCTCGCGGCCAGGTTGACGTCGTCGGCGTGGGCGGGGGTGCCGGTCAGTGCGACGGCTCCGGCGGCCGCCAGGACCAACATCGAGGACAGGGCGCGCATCGAACGTCACTCTCCTTATTCGTCTCTGCCGACCCGTCCCTGCGGATCGGACGTGGAGACACTACGGAGAGTCACATCCGGGAAAGATAACGAGGTGGGCGGGCCTGGGTAAAACTCCGGGGAGCGCGCTCCCACGTCCCGGACACCGGGCGTCATAGGCGGTCAGAGTGCCATCGGTGGCATCGCCGTCGGGAGTCGCCGCGCACCGAGCAGGCGCATGGAAGCCTTGCGGGACGACGCGGGACAGGGCCGGGTTATCGGGTGAGGAGTTTCCGGGCCTCGACGATCAGGTCGATGTGCAGGCTGAGCTTGAGGCCGTAGTAGACGATGACGGTGGCGGTCGCCGCGGCGACGAGGACGACCAGGATCTTGACGGTCCAGCCCTGCCGTCCCAGCCAGTTCGTCCAGGCCGACAGGGTCCGTTTGCCGAACTCCAGCAGCCGGTGGGCCCAGTGGAACTCGGTGGCCAGCACCGCCAGCCCCGCGAAGACGACCAGCCAGCCGGGACCGGGGAAGGGCACCATGATCAGCCCGCCGACGACCAGCACGGCGCCGATGGCACCGATGGCGATCTTCAGGGTGAGGCGGCCCGCGCGGGTGGACCTGACGCCGTCGAGCCAGCCGTGGAGGCCGGACCGCTCGGCCGCCGCGTCCTTCGCCGCGTCTTTCAGCGCGTCGGCGTCGCCCGTCTCGCTCCGACCGGCCTCCCGTACGCCGCCGAGGTCGTTCTCCCCCTGGACGCCGCCGACGCCACTCTCGTCCCGTACGCCGCCGGTGCCGCTCTCAGACGGCTGCCCGGGTGCGCCGTGAGGCTCGCGCACCCCATCTGAGATCGTCATGTTCTCCCCAGCACTGTCGGTTTCTTCCACAATAGGCTCTGCTGGGTGACCCGGCCCCGCCGACGCCCCCGGATCATCCTCAAGGCGGAGGGCCGAGGGTCCTCCGGGTGGAGTCACGAGATCATCGGGGTCATACCGCGACCGGGTGAGCCCGGGGTGCCCCGCGGTTCTCGCGGGACACCCCGGATCACCGGTCCGGACCTCCCGGCCCTGACGGCGTACCGCACCGGGGCGAGGGGCCGGGAGGCGCCGTCAGGAAGTGGTGCAGGTGACGGTGGACGGGACGCCGTTGGTACCGGTCCAGGAGGCGCCGAAGCCGAACGCCGTGGAGGCACCGGCGGCCAGTGCGCCGTTCCAGCTCGTGTTCCGTACGGTGACGTCGGCACCGGTCTGGGTGTGGGTGCCGCTCCAGAGCTGGGTGATCGTCTGGCCGTTCGGGAACGACCATCTGACCGTCCAGCCGGTGATCGCCGAGGTTCCGGCGTTCCGCACCGTCACCTCGCCCTGGAAGCCGCCCGGCCAGGAGCCGGTCACCCGGTAGGCCGCGGTGCAGCCACCGCCGGGCGACGGCCCCGTGAGGGTCCTGAAGGTCACCGGGACGGAGGCGGTCGAGCTGTTCCCCGCGCCGTCGCGGGCGACGACGTAGAAGGTGTACGAGGTGTCCGGGGTCAGCCCGGTGAGCGCGAACGACGCCGAGGTGGGCGAGCCGACCCTGACGTCCGTCGCCCCCGCCTCGCGGTAGACGTCGTAGCCGCTGACCCCGACGGCGTCCGTCGAGGCCGTCCAGGCCAGCGTCGCCCCCGACGAGGTGATCGCCGAGGCGGCCGGGGTGCCCGGCCTGGTCGGCGGGACGGTGTCGGGGGGCGGGACGGTCCCGCCGTTGTCGGCGTACAGGATGCCCCGGCCGTTGGTGCCGAGGTAGACGCGGCCGTAGACGCGCGGGTCGCCGGTGATCGCCTCGCCCGCGTTGCCGTACTGGTGCCTGTCGTCGTTGATCCTGACCCAGCTCGCGCCGGTGTCGTCGGAGCGGAAGACGCCGGTGACGCCGCCGATCGTGGCGACGGTGTACAGCGCCTGGTAGCCCCCGGCGGTGGCGGGCTTGCCGAAGCCGACGTTGACGGCGCTCGTGACGCCGGACAGCTTGGTGAACGACGCGCCGCCGTTGGTGGAGCGCCACAGGCCCGAGGAGGCGCCCGTGTCACTGGGAGGCCCGGCCAGCCAGATGTCGCCCTCGCGGCCGGGTACGGCCTTGAACTTGACGTTGCCCTCGGCGGGCAGCCCGGTCGCGGCGGTGGCCGTGAAGGAGGCGCCGCCGTTGGTGCTGGCGTAGAACCTCCCGCCGCTGAAGCCGTAGAACCTGCTCGGGTTCACCCGGTCGGACTCGACCACGGCGCCCGCCGGGAGTCCGGTGGAGGCGGTCCAGGAGGTGCCGTAGCCGACCGAGTGATGCACGCCCACGCCCTTGGGCGCCCAGACGAACCGGGAGCCGTCGGCCGCCGCGGCGATCGTGCCGCCCTCGTTGATCCCGCCGGGTTCCGTGCCCTGGAACCAGTTGGCGCCGCCGTCGGTAGAGAACGCGGCGTGGCTGTCGGCGGGCCGGTCGGCGTCGGTGAAGTTGCCCGCGCGGACCATGACGGCCGGGTTGGTCTCGGCGTAGTCGAGGCTGGTCGTCGAGGTGAAGTTCGGCGAGGTGAACATCATGGGCGGCACGGCGTCGAGGCTGGTGTGCCGGAAGCCGCCGATGTCGCCCAGGCCGCTGACCAGCGGGGCGCCCGACGGCGGGCTGACCAGGTCGAGGACGGCGGTCTCCTCAAGCCCCCTGACCATGGGCCTGATGGTGAGCTGCCCGCCGGTGTCCCACTTCTTGAGATCCTCGGTGCCGTAGAGCGTGGCGCCGGTGCCGTACATCATCCGGTTGCCGTCGAAGGGGTCGATCTCCAGCGACTCCGTCATCCAGCCGAGCTTGGGCGTCGTCTCCGGCGGCTGCGGGTTGGCCCCGAAGGTGAGCCACGGCGAGGAGGAGACGTCCATCGTGTAGCGGAAGCTGCGGTTCGGGTAGGAGGTGAAGTCCCAGATGCGGGTCCAGGTCGCGCCGGAGTCGGTGGACCTGAAGAAGATCACGTCCGGCCACCAGGAGATCTGGGTGGCGACCATGATCGTGCTGGGGTTCTGCCGGTCGATCGTGAGGCCGCTGTAGCCGAAGTAGTCGTCGGCCGAGCTGGACGGGACCGGGCTGATCCGGGTCCAGGCCCCGGTGGTGGTGTCGAGCTTCCACACGTCGCCCTTGGCTCCGTCGTACGGGCCGCCGGTGTCGCTGGTGGCGATGTAGAGCGTGTGGTTGACGTGGTCGAGCACGCCCTTGTGCGCGATGTAGCCGGTGGGCTGCCCGGCGACCCTGCTCCAGGTGGTCCCGCCGTTCGAGGAGCTGTAGACGGTGTTCTCCTTGTCGGCGACGCCCACGTAGATCTTCTGCGTCGTGTTCCCCGCGGTCGCCGAGGTCGGGTCGAAGGTCACCCAGACCACGCCGGGGCGGTGGCTGAGGTAGCCGCTGGGGTCGGAGGGGTCCTGCGCGTAGTTTCCCGGGTTGGGGAAGCTCGCGACCTTGGCCCAGGTCACGCCCTTGTCGGTGCTGCGCCACAGGCCGTTGCCGTCGGGCGCGCCGAGGTAGACGACGCTGTTCCTGTTGGGGTCGACGGCGAGCCGCTCGCCCATCCCCCGGCCCGGCATGTTGCCGCCGAGCTTGAACGGCAGCGGCGTGGCCTGCCAGGTCGCGCCCCTGTCGGCGGAGCGCAGGATGGCCCCGTTGCCGGGGTCCCAGCTGTTGGTGTACATCCCGGCGGCGACGTAGACGCGGTTGGTCTCCACCGGGTCGGTGGCCAGGCTGACCACGCCGTTGTATCCCCATCTGTCCCAGCCCACCCAGTCGAGCAGCGGGGTCCAGCTCCTGCTCGCCTGCTCCCAGCGGTACGCGCCGCCGATGTCGGTGCGGGCGTAGACCAGGTTTCTCTCGGTCTGGTTGAAGACGATCCCCGGCACGAACCCGCCGCCGTCGATCCTGACGTTCTTCCACTCGTACGACTCCGCGGCGGCCTGGGACCCGGTCCCGGACGCGGACGCCTGGGCGCTCCCGCCCCCGACGGCCGCGCCGACCGACGCGCACGCCACCGCCACGGCGGCGAGCATGCTGAACAGCCTTCTTCGCATGTACGGCTTCCCTTCGCAATGCAACGGACAAACCGCCATGCACGATCAGGTGACGGGACCCTGACCTTCGACCGCCCATGATGCGCGTGCATGAACGCCCAGAGGTTCACATGCCGAACCCCGGGCCGTCAATAGTTTGAATAGACAACTAACAAACCTGCGGGGAATCGCCGGACTTCCCGTGGTCTCACACCTCGCAGGGGGCGCAGCTCTGCCGGGGAGGGATCATCAGGCGCGAGCCGGGTCCCCGCGCCGCGGCCACGTCGTCGGGGTTGGCCAGCGCGCAGCGGTCCAGCGAGAGGCAGCCGCAGGCGATGCAGTCGGTCAGGCCGTGCCGGAGCCGTTCGAGCTGCCTGATGCGGTCGTCGAGCTCGTACTGCCACATCGTCGAGAGCTTCGCCCAGTCCTCCCTGGTGGGGGTGCGCTCGTCGGGGAGGGCCGACAGCGCCTCCTGAATCGTCCTGAGCGGGATCCCGACCCGCTGGGAGACCCTGATGAAGGCGATCCTGCGGAGCGTGTCGCGAGGGAAACGACGCTGGTTGCCCGCGGTGCGGCGACTGCGGATCAGCCCCTTGGCCTCGTAGAAGTGCAGGGCGGAGACCGCGACCCCGCTGCGCGAGGAGAGCTGGCCGACGGTCATCTCCGGATTGTTGGGCATGCGCCAGTCTAACTTGACCTCAATCAATATTGAGGTTACAGAGTGGGAGCATGACTTTCACGGAGGCGGAGCTCGCCTACCTCGCGGAACAGCGCCTGGGCCGCCTGGCCACGACGGGACCCGGCGGCTCCCTGCAGAACAGCCCGACCGGTTTCCGCGTCGACACCGAGACCGGCGTCATCGACATCTACGGCCGCGCGATGGGCACCACCAGGAAGTTCCACAACGTCCGGACGAATCCGCAGGTGGCCTTCGTGGTGGACGACGTCGCCTCCACCGACCCCTGGCGGGTCAGGGGCGTGGAGATCCGGGGCGAGGCCGAGGCCGTCGAGGACCACGAGCCGCCCTCCCCGTACCTGAGCCGCCAGATCATCCGCATCCACCCCCGGCGGATCATCTCCTGGGGCGTCGACCCCGCCCAGGAGGGCATGAAGGGCCGCGACGTCTGAACTCCGTACCCCCGAAGGGGCACCCCTCCTGCCGGGAGGACCTATCGGGTAAGAATGGCGCATGACGAGAACACTGGTGCTGGGTGGCGGAGGCGTGGCGGGCATCGCCTGGGAGGCGGGGATCATCACCGGTCTGCGCCGGGCGGGCGTGGACCTGGGAGAGGCGGACCTGGTCGTCGGCACCTCCGCCGGGTCGGTGGTCGGGACGCTCGTCGCCACCGAGGCCGACCTGGAGAGCTCGGTCGGCGTCCAGGCGAAGACCGAGGCCGCGACCGCCGCGACCGTCTCCGCCGTCGACATGGAGGCGGTCATGGCCGCCTTCAGCCTGCTGTACGACCCGTCCCTGGAACCCCAGGAGGCCCGGCGCCGGGTCGGCCAGCTGGCCCTGGGGGTGAAGGACGGCGGCGCCAGGATCGAGACGATCGGCAACCGGCTGCCCGTCAAGGAGTGGCCGGAGCGCCGCCTGCTGATCACCGCCGTCGACGCGGGGACCGGCGAGTTCGTGGTCTGGGAGCGTGACTCGGGGGCGCCGCTGGTGTCGGCGGTCGCCTCCAGCTGCGCGGTCCCGTGCGTGTTCCCGCCGGTGGAGATCAACGGGCGCCGCTACATGGACGGCGGGGTCCGCTCGCCGACGAACGCCGACCTGGCGGCGGGCAGTTCCGTCGTGGTCCTCCTGGAGCCGCTGGCGCACACCTCGCCGAGGACCCGTCTCGACGGCGAGCTCGCCGAACTGGGGGACGCCACGATCGCCCACGTCGTTCCCGACGAGGCGTCGATCGCGGTGTTCGGCGCCAACGTCCTCGACCCGGCCCTGTGGCGCCCCGCCTTCCAGGCCGGTCTCGCCCAGGCGCCCGCCGTCGTGGAGAGCGTGGCCAAGGCCTGGAAGGACTGAGACCGGCATGGACGGGAGGCGGTCCCGCGACGGACTTCCCGGCGGAGTCCCCGGTGGGGTCTCCGGCGGGGCTCCCGACGAGGTTCCTGACGAGGTTCGCGGTGAGGTTCCCGACGGGCTCCGCGACGGGATCTCCGGCAGGGGTCCCGACGAGGTTCCCGACGGGCTCCGCGGTGCGGTTCCCGGCCGGGCCTCCGGTGGAGAGGGTGGCGGCCGGGTGGCGCCGCTGTGGGTGGTGAGCGGGCCGCCGGGCGCGGGGAAGTCGACCGTGGCGGCGGCGCTGCTGGCGCTGCTCGACCCGGTTCCCGCGCTGCTCGACAAGGACACCGTCTACGGCGGCTTCGTCGCGGCCACCCTCCATGCCCACGGCCGCGACGACGGGGAACGTGAGGGGCCCTGGTACGACCGGCACGTCAAGCGGTACGAGTACGAGGGGCTCACCGAGGTCGCCCGGCAGATCCGCCGCCACGGCTGCCCGGTGATGCTGGAGGGCCCCTTCACCACGCAGGTGCACGACGCGGCGGTGTGGGAACGCTGGGTCGGGCGGCTGGGCGGGCCGCCCGTGCGCCTGCTCTGGGTCCGCTCGGACGGCCCGGCGCTGCGGTCCCGGCTGGAGGGCAGGGGGCTCGCGAGGGACGCGGGCAAGCTCGGCCGGTTCGAGGACTACCTGCGGGCCATCAGGGTGGACGAACCGCCCGTCGTGCCCCACGACGAGATCGACAACCGCCCCGGCGCCCCCTCGCTCACGTCACAGCTGGAAAGGCTCACCGCTCCCCGGGGCACCGCCCGCGCCTAGCCCCCGCCCGCGTGACTTCGCACGCGGTCCCCGCAAGACGGCTCCGCGTACGGTCGCCACGGGGGCTCACCAGGTCACACCACGGGACTTCCCCGGTCACACCACGGGCTCACCCGGTCCCGCCAAAAGCTCAGGGCACCTGGAAGCGGTCGTCCCTGGCGTCGGTGATCGCCATGTGGCCGGGAAGGTGGCCGATGGCGAAGGACACCCCGCTCGCCATGACGGCCGCCTGCGGCGTCACCCCGCAGGCCCAGAAGACCGGGGTCTCCCCCGCGCGTACCTCGACGGGGTCGCCGAAGTCGGGTACGCCCAGGTCGGCGATCCCGAGCTCGCCGGGGTCGCCGACGTGGATCGGCGCCCCGTGCACGGCCGGGTATCTCGCGGTCACCCGTACGGCGGCCGAGACCAGGGAGGCCGGGACCGGGCGCATCGAGACGACCAGCGGGCCGCTCAGCGATCCCGCGGGACGGCAGGGGATCGAGGTGAGGTACATGGGCACGTTCGTCCCCGCCTCGATGTGCCGCACCGGGACCCCGGCCCTCAGCAGCGCGTCCTCGAAGGTGAAGCTGCAGCCCAGCAGGAAGGCGACCAGGTCGTCCCGCCACAGGTCGCGGACGTCGCCGACGTCGGCCACGGCCCTGCCGTCCTCGTACACGCGGTAGGCGGGCAGGTCGCTGCGGAGGTCGCCGCCGAACAGGACGGTGCTCACCGCGCCGGGGTCGCCGACGTCCAGGACGGGACAGGCGACGGGGTTGCGCTGGGCGAACAGGAGCAGGTCGTAGGCGAGCTCGCGGGGCACGGCGAGCAGGTTGGCCTGGGTCCAGCCCCGGCACCACCCGGCGGTGGGCGTCCGCAGCCCCTCCCTGAAGTGGCTCCGGGCCAGCGCGGGGGTGAGAGCGGCGACGTCCTCCATCGGCGGATCATAACCTCGGGCCCGTCTCCCGCCCAGCGCTCCTCGCCCGTACGGGGATATACGGGCGCTGGATATGGGTGACTCCGGCGGCCGAAACATCGGCGCAACGCGAGTCCCGGGAGTCTCGGATGTCGGACACCGCTGCCAGGCCCCGCCCAGGGGAGTTGGGGACTCTCTAGATGAGACGACGGACGAGGTATTAACGGTCATCCGTAACAGCAATATTTAAAGAACCTAAATTCTTTTTGGAACGATTCGACAAAATTGAGTCATATTTCATGACATGTTTGCATTGCGGGTATAACGTCCCGGCCTTACGTTCCCGGTATGGATCTCGAGCTCCGACACCTCAAGATCGTGCGCGCGGTGGCACAGGCCGGCAGCGTCACCAAGGCCGCCACCCACCTCGGACTGGCCCAACCCGCGCTGACGGCGCAGCTCAAACGGATAGAGCGGGTTCTCGGGGGAGCTCTTTTCGAACGCGACCACAACGGCGCCAGGCCCACGCCCCTGGGGCAGCTGGTCCTGTCACGTGCGCTGGTGCTGCTGCCCGCGGCCCGCGAACTCCAGGAGGAGGCACTTCGATTCGCCAACGCGAACGCCGACATCCCCAGCTACCGGCTGGGCGCCACGAACGGGCCGATACTCGGCGGTCTGATGGACCGTCTCGCCACCGCCTGGCCGTCCACCCCGGTGAGCACCCACACCTCCTGGTCCGCGAGGGAGCTCACCGCGATGGTGATGCTGGGCCGGATCGACTTCGCGTTCATCGGCGCCTGCGGGGAGAGCCCGCCACCGGTGGAGGGTCCCGTGGTGTGGTCGACCGTGGGGACCGACCCGGTCTTCGTCCTGCTCAACGAGGACCATCCGCTGGTGGACAGGAAGGAGGTGGAACTCGCGGAGCTGGCCGACGAGCAGTGGACGGTCACCCCCGGCGACAGCTGCTTCGGCGACTGCTTCGCCACGGCCTGCGCCCGCGCGGGCTTCACCCCCAAGACCATCTACGAGACCGACGTGGCCACCTGCATGCATCTGGCCAAGGTCGGCCGCGCCGCCGCGCTGTGCCAGGCGACCTTCCAGCCCGCAGAGGGGCTGAAGCTGGTACCGCTCGCGGGGGCTCCGCTGCGCTGGCGGCAGCTGCTCGGCTGGCATCCGGAGGCGTCCAGCGCCGCGGTCGCGACGTCGATCTTCGAGCACGCGAAGGCCGCGCACTCCGACGCGGTCGGGCGGAGCAGACGGTACGCCGCGTGGCTGGCCGAGAACCCCGGGCTGGGCACCTCTCCATAACGTGACGGTAGGGGACATTCGATAGAGGCGCGTCTCATGTGCACGCCGTTACGTTGACGGCACCCCCCACATGAGGAGAGAACCACATGCTCCGCAGAAGTGCCGTGACGGCGGGCTTCGCGCTCGCCGTCGCGCTGGTGGCCACCCCCGCCACCGCCCACCAGGGACCCGGCGAGACCGCCGCCCCCTACACCCTCTCCGAGGCCCGGACCCTGGTGCAGGCCACCGCCAAGCCGTCCCCCGGCCTGGTCGACGCCATCCGGCGCGACCTCGGCGGTACCGCCGAGCAGGCGTCGGCCCGTTTGATCAACGAGGCCGCCGCCGCCAAGGTCGAGCCCGCCCTCCGGGGACAGCTCGGCGCCGCCTTCGCCGGGTCCTGGGTGACCGGTCCCACCTCCAACCTGGTGATCGCCACCAGCGACTCCACGAAGGTCGCCTCGCTCGCCAAGTCCGGCGCCGAGGTCAAACTCGTCAAGAACTCCCTGGGCGCGCTCGACACGGCCAAGGAGCGGCTCGACCAGCTCGTGTCCTCCGCGCCGAAGTCGATCCCGTCCTGGTACGTCGACGTGCGGAGCAACAGCGTCGTCGTGCTGGCCGGTGACGTCGCCGAGGCGCAGGCGTTCGTGGACGGCAGCGGCGTGGACGGCGCGCTGGTCCGCGTCGAGGCCTCGCAGGAGAAGCCCAGGCCCCTCTACGACGTCCGCGGCGGCGACGCCTTCTACATGGGCGGACGCTGCTCGGTCGGCTTCTCGGTCACCCGCGGCAGCCAGGGCGGCTTCGCCACCGCCGGTCACTGCGGCACGCCCGGCACCGCCACCCAGGGCTACAACCAGGTCGCCCAGGGCACCTTCCAGGGCTCGTCCTTCCCCGGCAACGACTACGCGTGGGTCGCGGTCAACGCCAACTGGACCCCGACCGGCGTGGTGAACGGCTACAGCGCGGGCATCCTCCCGGTGACCGGCTCCACCCAGCAGGTCGTGGGCAGCTCCATCTGCCGCTCCGGCTCCACCACCCAGTACCGCTGCGGCACCATCAGCCAGCACAACACGAGCGTCACCTACCCCGAGGGCACCATCACCGGCCTGACCCGCACCACCGTGTGCGCCGAGCCCGGCGACTCCGGCGGCTCCTACATCTCCGGCAGCCAGGCCCAGGGCGTCACCTCCGGCGGCTCGGGCAACTGCACCTCCGGCGGCACGACCTACCACCAGCCGATCAACGAGATCCTCTCGGTGTACGGGCTCACCCTGGTGACCGGCAGCGCGCCCGCCGGCTGCAGCGGCTACCAGAACTCCTACACCGGCTCGCTGACGTCCAACGCCAACGCCTACCAGCCCGGCACCGCGGGCTACAGCGCCGCCGCCGGTGTCCACCGCGTCTGCCTGGACGGTCCCAGCGGCACCGACTACGACGCCTACCTGCAGAAGCTGAGCGGCTCCACCTGGACGAACGTGGCCAGCGGAACCTCCGCCAACCCGGACGAGGCCTTCACCTACAGCGGCACCGCGGGCACCTACCGCGTGCGGGTGCACGCCTACAGCGGTTCCGGCTCCTACACCCTCGGCCTGACCAGGCCGTAAGGCTCCTCCCGGCCGGGCACCTGACCGGGGACGGACGCACCTCGCGGACGTCCCCGGAAAGCCGGGAAGGTCGCGCCTCGCGGGCGGCCCCGGGAAAGGCCCCCGAGACCAGGCCGGTCCGCCGCCCCCGCGGACCGGCCACCCCCGCCGCCCCCCCTCCACGAGCTTGTGCGAGCTCCTGGAGGGGCGGGCGGCCTCGTCATGCCCGGACGTCGAGAACAATGGAGGGATGAGCGACCTTCTGACGCTGAGCGAGGGCGCGGTGCTGACGCATCTCGCCACCCGGGCCGAGCTGGCGAGCGGGGTGCTGCCCGCCTCCGACGACCTGCGGCTGTGGGCGCGGCTGGCCGACGGCGAGGGGGTGCCGCTGGCGGGCGGCGGCCGGGTGCGGACCTCGCTCGACACCGGTGAGCCCGTCCTGACCGGGCCAGACGGCTGGCTCGCCGGGGTGGAGCCCGAGCAGGTGGTCGCGCTGCGCCTGCGCGGCGGCACCCTGGAGCTGTCGGTCACCGAGCTGGACGACGTCCCCGCCGAACGGGTGATGCGAGTCGTCCAGGAGTTCGGGGAGCAGGCGCTCGACGCGCTGCGCGCCTTCGCCGAGGGGCTGGAGCCCAGTCCCGGGGTGCCGGTCGACGTCGTGGTCCTGGAGCTGCTGATGAAGGCCCCGGAGACCTTCGCCGACCCGCTGCCACCGCTGTCCCCGCTGCTGCTCAACGCCTCGCTTGAACTTCGCGACGGCCGGGTGGGCATCGTGGGCGCCCCGTGGGACACGGCGTCGGTCGCCGACCTGGCGCCGCTGGACATCATCAGGCTGGCCCTGGTGCGCAGCGCACTGCGGACGTACGGGGAGGGCGCCGACCTCTCCAAGGCCGTCACCTACCTGTCGCGTTCGGAGGCGGTGCTCGCGAGGATCGCCGACGAGGTGGAGCGCGAGCCGCTCGGCCCGGCGGTGGCCGGGGCCCTGCCCCGCACCGAACCGGCCGCGTTGCTGCTGGTCGCGAGGTCGGCCGAGGGCGAGGGCCGCTCGTTCGAGGCGTCCGGGCTGATCTCCGAGGTGCTCTCCCTCTCCCCCGGTCTGGCACCGGCCGTGCGCGACGCGGCCGAGTACGCCGCGTGCCGCACCGACCCCGGCGCCCCGCTGCCCGAACGGGCCGCGCATCTGTTCCGGCAGCTGCTCACGTACGCCTACCGCCCGGCGCGCCGGAGGCTGATCGAGGATCTGATCGCGCTGAGCGTCCGGGTGGCCGAGCCCGCCCTGGCGGACCTGGCGCTGTTCGAGAACGACGTCGTCGGCGAGTTCCTGGACGCGCGGGCCGAGTGGCTGCGCGACGACGAGGTGGAGCTGCTGGAGTCCTGGCGGCGGACGCCGCCGCGGCTGTGGGAGGTCCTCGGCGTCTCAGGGGATGAGATCACCGTGGCCGCCGCCGGGGACGTGGACGGGGGCGCGGCCGGGGAGCGGGTGACGCTGGCCGACGAGCTGCTCGCCGGGCAGGCGCTGCCCGGCGACCTGATGCTGACCAGGGTGCTGAGCGACGGGACGGGGCCGCACGTGTTCGGCCACCCGTTCAAGGTCGATCCTGAGCGGAGGGAGGAGATGCTCGCCCTGCTCTCCGACCCCGTCGACCCCTACGCGGTGGCCGCCTTCTTCAGGCGTCCCCGGCGGGCACCCGGCGGCGCGGCGGGCGCGGCCGACGGGGACCCCGGCCGCTGAACGGCTCCGGCCTGGGAGCCGGGGCCGTCGTAGGGTACGCGGGCGACCGGTGGCGACAGCGACGCACGTCAGAGAGTACGCAGGAAGGCGAGGCCCGCGGTGGCGAGGGCGTCCTGGCTGTCGGCGAGGGGACGCCAGATCGAGGCGGCCGTGGCGATCGTCCGGTTGTGCGCGGTGAACGACTCGATGCAGAGCGGCCCCCGGTAGTCCACGGCGCGCAGGGCGTCGGCGAGGGCGGGCCAGTCCAGGTGGTCGGCCCCCGGCGCGCCCCGGTCGTTGGCGCAGACCTGCACGTGCGCGACCAGGTCCCCGGCCCGCCGTACGGCCGCCGCCGGGTCCCGTTCCTCGATGTTCATGTGGTAGACGTCCAGCGCGAGGCCGACGCCCGGGATCCCGCCGACCGCCTCGACGGCCTGCTCGACGGTGTTGAGCAGGCTGGTCTCGTAGCGGTTGAGCGGTTCGACGGCGACCGTCACCCCGCGTTCCGCCGCGTACTCGCCGACCGGGGCCAGGTTCTCCCGCAGCTCGGCGTAGCGGGCCTTGCGCTCCTCGTCCGACATCCGCCAGGTCCGCCCCACCGAGGCGTAGGCGGGTCCGCCGATCACCGGGCTGCCCACCGCCTCGGCGGCGTCCACGCACCGCCGCAGGTAGTCCTGGGTGGCGGCGACCGTCCCCGCGTCGGTGCCGACCAGTTCCCTGCCCGGCGGCATGACGAGGACGACCGAGGCCCTCAGCCCGAGCTTTCCCAGCAGTTCGGCCGCCCAGGCGGGGTCCCAGTCACCGGGCCGCTCCACCGGCAGCTCGATCACGTCGAACCCCCAGGCGGCCACCTTCGGCGCCAGCCGGGCGAGATCCTCGTCCGTCAGCGGCGAGACCCATACCCACGTGTTGACCCCGATGGGGAACATCGGCAATCCCTTTCCCGAGCGTGAACGTACCGGTGGGCTCCGGGCGCCGCCCGGAGCCCGGTGGGTCGGCCTACTTGCCGCCCCAGTTGGCGGGGAAGTCCGGCAGCTTCTCGCAGCCGCACAGCGCGTAGTGCAGTGGCGGCATGTTGGGCTGCAGGTAGGTGTCCAGGTTCTCGGAAGTGATCTTGGGCTGGGGCAGCTTCCAGGTCTTGGGCACCTCCTCGCCCTTGAGGATCCTCAGGGCGGCGATGATCGGGGTGCGCCACTGGTAGGTGGGGTAGGTCGGCGCGATGGCCGTGAGGCCGCCGCTCTTCCACTTCTGCAGGAAGTCCTGCTGGTCCTCGCCGACGATCGCCGGAACCGGGACCCCGGCGTCCTCGAACGCCTCGACGGCCGCCACGGCGGTCGCGCCCGCGTCCATCCACACGCCGTCGATCTTGCCGTGCCGCTGGATGTAGTCGCTCACGATGCTCTTGGTCTTGGCGGCGTCCCCGTCGGTGAACTCCACCCCGACCACGTCGAGCTGGCTCTTGTCGAAGGTGACCTTCGCCGCCGACCAGCGGGTCTCCAGTACGTCGACGCCCGGCAGGATCCGCAGTGCGAGGACCTTGCCTCCGGCGGGCACCTTCTCCACCAGGAACTCGGCGCCGTCGGCGCCGAAGGCGTAGCCGCCGATGGGGTTGATGAACGTCACCGGGCAGTCGGTCTCCACGCCGCGGTCGAAGACGATCACCGGGACCTCGGGGCAGGCGCCCGTCACGGCGGGGGTGAGCGTCGCGGTGGTGTTGGGCGAGACGATCAGCGCGTCACAGCCCTTGCCGACCAGTTCGGCGATGTCGGAGATCTGCTTGTCGTCCTTGCCCTCCGCATCGAGGGCGGTGAACTGCTTGATCTCCTTGTGCAGCGCCACCTCGGCCTGCATGGTCTTCCAGCCCACCTGCCGCCACGGGTTGTTCACGGCGGCGTTGGAGAAGCACAGGTTGTAGGGGCCGTCCTTCTTGTACTTGGCCGTGTCCACCATCTCCGGGGCGATGGCCTGCTCCCACGGCATGTCCGCGGGCCCCTCCGCGCTCTGGGTCCGCATGGCCAGCTGGGCGTCGTAGTCGGCCTGGACGAAGAACTTCGACTGCTCCCCGGTGTTGGGGGACGCGGCGGCCGAGGACGTCTCGGGGGCGGCGCTGGAGGTCACCGGTTTGTCACTGGCACATCCCGCGGCGAGCAACATCGCGGAGACACCCGCGACGAGCGCCGTGATCGACCTGTTCAATGAAGGTCTCCTTACTTTTCTGGGGGGTGCGTTCAGACGCGTGCCGCGCGCCTGAACGGAAGCCGTACGGCACTCGCCGCGACGGCGGCGATGATGATCACGCCCTGGACCGCGAACTCCAGGGCCCCCGAGATCCCGTACAGGTTGAGCAGGGTGAACAGCGCTTCGAGGGTGAAGGCCCCGGCCATCGCGGCGACCACGGAGCCGCGCCCGCCGCCGAGCGCCACGCCGCCGAGGACGACGGCCGTGATGGCCTGGAACTCCAGGCCCTGCCCGACCTGGGCCGAGACCCCCGCGAAGCCGCCGAGCAGGATGCCCGCGACGGCCGCGGCCAGGCCGGAGAGGACGAAGGCGGCGATCCGGGTCCGGTCGACCCGGACCCCGGACAGTCCGGCCGCGCGCTCGTTGTCGCCGGTGGCGATGAGCCGCTTGCCGAAGTCGGAACGCATGAGGAGGATCGCCGCGGCGCCCGCGGCCAGGAGGATGAGCACCGACCAGGGCACCGGGCCGAGGTTCGTGCGGCCGAACATCCTGAACGTCTCCGACAGCGCGCCGCGCGGGGCGCCGCCGGTCCACAGGAACACCGCGCCGGACAGTACGAGCATCATGCCGAGCGTGGTGATGAACGACGGCACCCGGAGCCCGGTGGTGATGACCCCGTTGGCGAGCCCGACGAGCAGCCCGATCACGATCAGCAGGGCCAGCACCGGCCAGGTCGCCTGCTCCTGCCCGTCGATCAGCCGGGCGGCCACCACGACCTGCACGGTGACCAGCGACCCGACCGACAGGTCGAACTCCCCGGAGACGATCACGAAGTACTGCCCGGCCGCCAGGATGACCAGCGGCGCGGCCCGCTTGAGGAAGGCGAGGAACCCGGCGGGCTCCAGGAAGAACGGGTTGGCCATGGCGATCAGGACCAGCAGCACCGCCAGCACGGCCAGGATCGGCCCCATGGATTTGAGGGCCCTCATCGAGATCGCCTCCGGACGGTACGGCGCGACGATCGCCTGCGGGCGGTACGAAGAACGTGGACGGTCACCGGGATCGCCTCCGGGTGGTGCGGCGGGCGTAGACGGCCACGGCGGCGACGATGACCACGCCGCGGACCACGTCCTTGAAGAACGCGTTGACCTCCAGCTGGTTGAAGACGCTGTCGAGCACGGCGAGCAGCAGCACCCCGCCGACCGTTCCCGCGACCCCGCCCCGGCCTCCGGCCAGGGCCGTGCCACCGAGGACCACCGCGGCGATCGACTCCAGGTCGTAGCCGCCGTCGGTGCCGACCGTGGGCGCGCCCGCGCCGAGCCTGCTCGCCAGCAGCAGCCCGGCGACGCCCGCGCAGACCGAGCACAGGACGTGCGCGGCGACGACGACCCTGCCGGTCCGCACGCCGGACAGCCGGGCCACCTCCTCGTCGCCGCCGACCGCGTAGATCCGGTACCCGAGCCTCGTACGGCGCAGCAGGAACCAGGCGGCGACCGCGACGGCGGCCCAGAGCAGCGCCGAGACCGGGACCGGCCCGATCCTGTCGTAGCCGAGCCGCTGGAAGGACTCGGGCACGCTGCCCGCGGGCCCGTCGTAGAGGTGGTCCACGACCCCCTTGACGATCAGCGCCGTGCCGAGGGTCGCGATGAAGGCGTGGACGTGCAACCGGGTGATGACCAGGCCGTTGACCAGGCCGATCAGCGCGCTCACCGCGAGCACCGCCGCGACGCCGGGGACGATCCCGCCGTCCTGCCCGGCCATGATCTCGGCCGCGACGAGCGAGGTGAGGCTGATCAGGTACGCCACCGACAGGTCCAGCGAACCGACCAGGATCGCCAGCGTCTGCCCCACCGCGACGATGCCCAGCGCGGCCGAGCGCTGCTGGATGCCGACGACGGTCTCCAGCGTGAGGAAGTCGCCCCCGTCGAAGGCCACCAGCACCCATCCGGCGAGCATGACCCCGGCCAGGGCCAGGTAGATGACCTGGGTCGAGCCGATGCGGCCCGCCAGGGCGCGACGTCCCCCGCCCCCCTGCGGGACGGGCGCGGCGGGCGCGGCGGGCGCCTCCGCGGGCCGGATCCGGCCGGTCACGACGACGCCTCACCGGCGGCCAGGCGCATGACGGCCTCCTCGGAGGACCCCCCGGGAAGCGCCCCGGCGACGCGGCCGTCGCGCATCACGACGACGCGGTCGCTCATGCCGATCAGCTCGGGAAGCTCGGACGAGATCATCATGATCGCCATTCCGTCCTCCGCAAGGCCGCGCATCAGGTCGTGGATGGCGGCCTTGGCCCCCACGTCGACCCCGCGCGTGGGCTCGTCGAAGATCAGGACCTTCGGCGCCACGGTCATCCACTTGGCCAGCACGACCTTCTGCTGGTTGCCGCCGGACAGGTAGCGGACCTCCTGGTCGGGGCGGGGCGGGTGGAGCCGTACCGCCTCCAGGAGTTCGAGGACACCGGTCCCGCCGGTCCCGCCGATCCGGCCGCCGTTGCCGATCCTGCGCACCGAGCGGGAGACGAGCAGGGCGTTGTCGCGTACGGACTGGCGCAGCGCGAGCCCCTCGGCCTTGCGGTCCTCGTTCACCAGGCCGATCCCGGCGGCCACGGCCTGCCGTACCGACACCGGCCGCAGCGGGCTCATCGTGCCCCGGGTGAACGGCTCGGCGCCGAAGAGGGCCTTGGCCAGCTCGGTACGACCCGACCCCTGGAGTCCGGCCACCCCGAGGATCTCGCGTTCGCGCAGTTCGAGGTCGATCCCGTCGAGCACGGCGTTGCCGCCGCCGCGCACGCTGAGCCGTACCTCCCCCGGCTCCGCGCTCCTGGCGGGGAAGTAGGTGCCGAGGTCGCGTCCGACCATCAGCCTGACCAGCTCGTCGGAGGTGATCCCGGCGGTGTCGGTGGTCCTCACCAGCGCGCCGTCCTTCAGTACCGTCACCCGGGTGGACAGGTCGAAGACCTCTTTCAGTCGGTGCGAGATGTAGAGGACGGCGATCTCCCGCTCCCGCAGGCGGGCCACCAGCCGGTAGAGCAGTTCCACCTCGTGTTCGGCCAGCGCCGCCGTGGGCTCGTCCATCACGATGATCCGGGCGTCCTGGGAGAGCGCCTTGACGATCTCCACGACCTGCTGCTGGGCGATGGAGAGGTGGCGGACCAGGTCGCGGGAGGTGAAGGAGGTCTCGCCGAGCTCCTGGAGCAGCCGGGTGGTGGCGGTCTCCATCGCCTCCCTGTCGACCAGTCCCCGCCGGACGGGCTCGCGGCCGAGGAAGACGTTCTCGGCGACGCTGCGCTCGGGCAGCAGGTTGAACTCCTGGTAGATGATCGCGACCCCGGCGCGCTGGGCCTCGACCGGGTGGGCGAAGGAGACCCCGGCGCCGTCTATCTCGACGGTGCCCTCGTCCGGGGCGTGCACCCCGGCGAGGACCTTCATCAGCGTGGACTTTCCGGCGCCGTTCTCTCCGACGACCGCGTGTACCTCTCCGGCGGCGACGTCCAGATCGACCCCGCTCAGTACGCGAACCCCGAGAAAGCTCTTGGCGATGCCACGCATCCTCAGGATCATGGGGTTACCGTCCCGGGGTGGGGTCCGGTGGCGGGAAAGCTCGGCGGGGACGTCAAGGGTGTCGGGGACAGGGTGAACACATCCGAAAATCCGGTTCCGACGACACCGTATGGCCATTGATTCGTCGGTAACCGCCCGATTTCCTCCATGTTTCCGGATGCTAAAGCGCCCTTATGGCGACGGTCAAGCAAAAGGATGTCACCATTTGGCATAATGGAGCTGACAGGAAGCCTAAGTCGCTTTGACTCAGTGGAAACAAGGAGTGTTGACTGTGCGCATGCTTAGCGAAGCGAACGGTTCGATCGCCGGAGCGGGGGCGCTTCTCAACATCCTGCGCGACGGTCAGGCCAGAACAAGGGCCGAGTTGGTCCAGCTCACCGGGCTGGCCAGGTCCACCCTGGCCCAGCGTCTCGACGCGCTGCTGAGCCAGCAGTGGATCATCCCGACGGAGGAGGCCATCTCCTCGGGGGGCCGTCCCGCCATCGCCTTCACGTTCAACCGCACCGCCCGCGTCGTCCTCGCCGCCGACCTCGGCGCCACCCACGCCCGGGTGGCGGTCACCGACCTCGGCACCACGGTCCTCGCCGAGCGCGCGGCCGAGGTGTCGATAGACCGTGGCCCCGAGGAGACGCTCGGCTGGCTCCAGCGCACCTTCGAGGAGATGCTCGCCGAGACCGGCCACCGCCCCGACGAGATCTGCGGCATCGGCGTCGGTCTCCCGGGGCCGGTCGAGCACAGCTCGGGACGCCCGGTCAATCCGCCGATAATGCCCGGCTGGGACGGCTTCCCCGTCCCCGACTGGCTCGGCTCGCGCCTCGGCGCCCCCGTCCTCGTCGACAACGACGTGAACATCATGGCGCTGGGCGAGCACTGGGCCGCCCGCCCCGAGGCCGACCACCTCATCTTCGTCAAGATCGGCACCGGCATCGGCTGCGGCATCATCAGCGACCGCCGCCTGCACCGGGGCGCCCAGGGCGCGGCCGGTGACATCGGGCACATCCGGGTGGCCTCGGCCCTGGGCACCGTCTGCCGCTGCGGCAACGTCGGCTGCCTGGAGGCCGTCGCCAGTGGCGCCGCCATGGCCGCCAAGCTGTCCGCCGACGGGGTGGAGGCCGAGGACAGCCGCGACGTGGTCCGTCTCGTACGCGGCGGCAACACCCACGCCGTGCAGCTCATCCGGCAGGCGGGCCGCGAGGTCGGCGACGTGCTCGCCTCGATCGTCAACTTCTTCAACCCCTCGGTGATAGTGGTCGGCGGCGACATCTCCGAGGCCGGGGAGCAGGTGCTCGCCGGTCTCCGCGAGGTCATCTACAGCCGGTCGCTGCCCCTCGCCACCCAGCACCTGACGATCACCGCCAGCGAGCTGGGCGACCGCGCGGGGGTGATCGGCGCCGCCGTCATGGTCATCGAGCACGTGCTGGCCCCGGGCAGCGTCGACCGCTCCGTGTCCGTCCCCGGCGTCTGACCGTCCTCGCCACCCGGCCGATCCGCGTTCACCCGGTCCGTGTTCACCCCCCAATCCGTGTTCACCACCTGGTCCGTATTCACCACCTGATCTGTGTTCACCACCTGATACGCGTTCACCCACCACCACCTGACAGATCCGTCTCCCACCACCGCCTGACCGGCCCGTGTCTCTCACCCCCCTGACCGGCCCGTGCTCGTCGCCATCGTCCGGCCGCGCCGGAGGGCGATCGCGATCGGCGGACGACCGGCGGACGACCGGCGCTCGTGGGACACTCGTTCGACCATGGACGCCGAACCCGTAAGAACCGCCCGGCTCACGTTGGAACCGCTGGCGGTGCACCACGCGGCCGAGATGGCCGAGGTGCTCGGCGATCCGGCCCTGCACACCTTCATCGGCGGTTCGCCCGAGACCCCCCAGCAGCTCCGCGACCGCTATGCCCGCCTGGTCACCACCCCGCCGCCCGGCCGGGACGAGTCGTGGCTCAACTGGGTGATCCGCCTCGACGACCCGGACGGCGACTCGGACCCGCTGGTCGGCTACGTCCAGGCGACCGTCACCCGTGACCGCGCGGTCGTGGCCTGGGTCGTGGGGACCCCCTGGCAGGGCCGTGGCATCGCCGGGGAGGCGGCGGTCGCGCTCGTCGCCTGGCTCAGGGAGCACGGCACGGCCGTCGTCATCGCCACCATCCATCCCGACCACGCCGCCTCGTCGGCCGTGGCCCGCCGCGCGGGCCTTTCACCGACCGAGGGCAGGGTGGACGGCGAGGTCGTCTGGAGATCCGGCCAGGCCCGTCCGGAACGGCATTCCCCACCGACCACGGACACGTGACAGGCGAGAGCCCCGGACGCTTGGACCGTGGACATGTGACAAGCGGGAGCCACAGGCACATGACGAGCGAAAACCCCGGACGCCCGGACCGTGGACGCGTAACCGACGAAAACCACGGACACGTCACAAGCGGGAGCCACGGAACGCGCAGGCCGTAGAACGCCCGGCCCCCGGGACGCCTGGAACCGGGGTGGATCTGAGTAGGAGTGCTCAGGGACGGCTGAGTGCGCGTGCCCTCCCCGGATTTCACGATCTCCGAAATGCTCGGATCATGAAATGGTGGATTTTCCTGGTCGCGCTCGTCACCACGGTGGTCGCGGCGTGGCTGCTCGTGTACGCCGACGTCCCGCTCTCCACGCTCCTGTCGCTCGGGCTCGGCGCGATCAGCCTCGTCTGGCTCGTCGTGCTCCTCACCCTGCCGTGGAACCTCTACTTCGGGGCACGTCAGGTCGTCCACGAGATCCACGTCTCCAGGGAGCGCGGCATCGCGGTGCCCGAGGGGCACGAGACCGAGGCCCTGGAGATCGCCCGGCGGATGCGCCGGTTCGCCATCGGCGGGCACATCGTCTCGGCGGCGATCCTGGCGGTCATCACCTACTTCTCCGGCGCCTCGGTGGGCTACTACTTCGCCGGGTTCTACCTGCTGAGCACCGGCTTCCGCCCGGCGGGGGCCTACCTGTCCCATCTCCGTGAGCGGGTCACCACGCTGATGAGCGAGGCCCGCCACCCCCGCGAGGACATCGTCTCCCTCGTCGCCAGGGTGGACGGCCTGGCCACCGAGCTGACCGCGCTGACCAGGTCGGCCGAGCGGCTCCGGGACGACGTCGAGACGCTCGGCGCCGACCTGCGGAACGGCGACGAGGCCCTGGAGCGCCGGATCACCGGTCTCGCCCGGCGTTTCGAGGACACGGTGGACGGCCTCACCGACAACCACGAGGTCATCACCGGCCTCAAGGCCTTCCTGCGCCTGGTCCGCGCCGACGCCCACGGTCACAACCACGGCCACGCCTGACCCGCGTCGCGCGCACGGAGGAAGCGTACGGAGGAAAGAGAGGGGGCTCTCAGCGGGGGATCAGTTCCTGTGACTCGCTGAGCTCCCGCGTGAACCAGGCGATGGTGCGGCGCAGTCCCTCGATGACGTCGATCCTCGGTCGCCATCCCAGGGTCGCGACGGCGAGGGAGATGTCGGGGCGGCGGATCTCCGGGTCGTCGGCGGGACGGTCGACGAAGCGGATCGGGGACTCGGAGCCGGTCAGGTGGCGGACCGTCTCGGCCAGGGCCAGCACGGTCAGCTCGGTGGGATTCCCGATGTTGACCGGGCCGGTGAGCCCGGCGCGGGCCAGGGCCACGATCCCCTCGACGGTGTCGTCGACGTAGCACACCGACCGGGTCTGCCCGCCGTCCCCGGCCACCGTGATCGGCTCGCCGCACAGCGCCTGGCGTACGAAGGTGGGGATGGCCCGGCCGTCGTAGGGCCGCATCCGGGGCCCGTAGGTGTTGAAGATCCGCACGATCGCGGTGTCGGTGCCCTGGCAGGTCCGGTACGCCGTCGTCAGCGCCTCGGCGAACCGCTTGGCCTCGTCGTAGACACTGCGCGGTCCCACCGGGTTGACGTTGCCCCAGTAGGTCTCGCGCTGCGGGTGCTCCAGCGGGTCGCCGTAGACCTCGCTGGTGGAGGCCAGCACCAGCCGGGCGTCCTTCTCTTTGGCCAGTCCCAGCGCGTGCAACGTACCCAGGCTGCCCGCCTTGAGCGTCTCGATCGGATGGCGCAGGTAGTCCAGCGGCGAGGCCGGGGAGGCGAGGTGCAGCACCAGGTCCACCGCGCCGGGCACGTGCACGAAACCGGTGACGTCGCACTCCACCAGCCGGAAGGCGGGCAGCCCGACCAGGTGACCGACGTTGCGCGGCGAACCGGTCAGGAAGTTGTCCAGGCAGACCACCTCCGCCCCCTCGGCCAGCAGCCGCTCGCACAGGTGCGACCCCACGAACCCGGCACCGCCGGTCACCACCACCCGCTGCCCGTTCACCGCACCCCCACCCCCATCAGCCGCGCCGCCGCGTCCAGGACGTCCCAGACGCCGATCTCCAGCAGGCCGGGATCGGGCTGGTACGCGTAGGGGTCGCCGAGACTCCCCGCCCACAGGACGGTGTGCGGCCCCGTCTCCGGTGGCCCCCACCGGGCGGGGGCCACCGGGCCGAACAGCACCACGGACGGCGTGACGAACGCGGCCGCCAGGTGGGCCACACCGGTGTCGCCGCAGATCACCAGCCTGGCCCTCGCCACCAGCGCGGCCAGTTCGAGCGGCCCGGTGCGCCCGGCGAGCACGGAGGTGGACGGCAGCCCGGCGAGCAGCGCCACCCGTTCCGCGAGGTCGCGCTCCTTCTCGCTCCCGGTGACCACGACCTCGTGCCCGTTGTCCCGCAGCTCCGCGGCCACGAGCGCGAACCGCTCCGGCGGCCAGCGTCTGGCCGGATACGCGGCCCCCGGGTGGATGACGACCGGCCGCGACCCCTCGTCGCCGGGGCGGGGGCGCTCCAGCTCCAGGTCGGCGGGATCGGCCTCGATGCCGTACCAGCCGAGCAGGTCGCACCAGCGCCGCACCTCGTGCACACCGTCCGGCCAGTCCGGTCCGTACGCGTCGGGGAAGGCGGGGTGCCCGTGGGTGAGCAGCCGCGCGGGGCCGGTGCGGTGGAGGGCGGCGATGCTGTGCGGGCCGCCGCCGTGCAGGTTGACGGCGACGTCGACGCAGCGGCCGAGCGGCGGTACGTGGCCGGGGCCCGACACGTCGCACACCTCGTCCACCCCGCCGATCAGCGGTACCAGGGGCGACAGCGCGGCGGGCGCGGCCAGCACGATCCGGTGGCCGGGGTGGGAACGCCGCAGGCCGCGCAGGGCGGGGACCACGGTGAGCAGGTCCCCCAGCCCCAGGCCGCGCAGTACCACCATGACCGGCCGGTCCTCCGGCGGTCCCGCGACATCGGCGCCCCGCCCTCCGGCGACGGTCTCAAGGGGGGTCGCGTGGTCCGGTACCGGAGGGACTCTCATCTGACTGCCTCTTTCGCGAACGTCGGGGCGATCCTCATGTGACGGCCTCTTTCACGCACGTCAGGTGGTCGACCGCCTCGACGACCCGCGCGCTCGACACCGACGACAGGCACGGGTGACCGGTGACCGGGCAGTTCTCGGCCCGCGTCCCCCGGCAGGGAGCCCCCTGGTCGCCGAGGACCACGGTCGGCACCCCGTACGGCGCCCAGCGCCCGGCGGGGACCACGGGGGCGAACAGGCTGACGACCGGTGTGCCGACCGCCGCCGCGAGGTGGGCTGGACCGGTGTCGGCGGCGACCACCGCGCATGCTCCTTCGAGCACCGCGGCGAGCTCGGGGAAGGTCGTCCTGCCGCCCAGGTCGACGACGGACCTCCCCGGCGGCCCGCCGCGCGGGGCCGAGGAGCCGTCCGAGCCCTGGCCGCCCGTCGCGACGGACTCCCCGCCGACCCAGCCCTCGGTAAAGGCGGGTTCGTCCACCTCCCAGCCGCGCAGGCGGACGGGACCGCCGCCCATCCAGCCGCCCGCGAAGAGCGGACCCGGCGACAGGCCGTGCTGCCCGGCGCCGGAGGCGATCCGCGTGGTGAGTCCCCGCTCGTCCTGGCCGCCGGTCACGACGACCCGGCGGCCCGAGCGGACCAGGTCGTGGAGCACGCGTGCCCAGTTCTCCTCCGGCCACGCCCTGGCCGGGGCCGACACGCCGGGGTGCAGGACCACGTAGCCCGGCGGCCCGGTGAGGTGCGCGGTGTCGGGCAGCGGGCGTCGCACGGCGAGGCCGCCCCGGTCTCCCCTCGGGAGCCCGAACCCCGCCGCGCCGACCAGTCCGAGCATGCGTTCGGGCTCCGGCACGTCCACGTCCTCGTCGACGACGTGCCGTACGTCGAGCAGCGAGCCGGGGTAGTCGGCGGAGATCGCGCTGATCCTCGCCGCGCCCGCCAGCCTGAGCAGCAGGGCCAGCGGCAGCGGGGACTGGTGGAGCGAGGTGAGGATCAGCGCCTGCTCGGGGGCCACGTCGCGGACGATGCGCAGCAGCCTCAGGACGTGCGGGCCGGTCAGGGGCGGCGCGGCGGGGTCGATCCACGGTGTGCGCCACTCCACCACCCGCGACACCCCGGGCAGCAGTTCGGCGGCGGCCCGGCCGTACGGCCCGGTCAGCAGCACGACCTCCCGCGCGCTCGCGGCCACCGCGCGGATCGCGGGACCCGCCAGCAGGACGTCGCCCGCCCTGTCCATGCGGGCGACGAGAACGGTGCCGGTCACCATCGCTCCCCGGGCCGCGTCACGGCGACGGCGATCTCCCCGTTGACCGTGCGAACGGCCGACGGATCATGAAATATCGCGTTATTACCGAGAAATCTCATGGTGCTCGGCCTCCCGTTCGATATCTAATGACTACCGAGAGGAGCTGCCACACAAACCGAAAAATCGCATATAAGCGCAGTTGAGAGGATTATGCGATTACTTTTATCACTATAAGTAATCGTTCTCGTGATTATCTGCCCCAGTGGCCGGGTAGCGAAGCCGCGCGCTGAGACGGTTCGCTTCGTACGGGACGGAGCACCCGAGGATCCGGGGCGAGGTCAGCCGGGAACGAGGTGGGCGTTGGGCTCGCGGGCACGGCCCGCCAGTTCGGGAAGCTCCAGCACGACCACCCCGGCCGCCGCGAGCTCCTCGGCCCCGTGGCAGTCGACGAAGACCAGCGGCTCGCGCCACGCCATCACCACGCGCCGGACGCCGCTGTCCAGGATGAGGCGGGTGCAGGTCCTGGGACGCGACCTGCGCGCGCTGCACGGCTCCAGGCTGCTGTAGATCGTGGCACCGGCCAGCCGGGGGTCGTCCGGGGAGATCTTGCCGAGCGCCGACTCCTCCGCGTGGACCCGGGGGTCGTCCTCCCGCGAGTATCCCCGGGAGATCTCCTCGCCGTCGGCGGAGACGACCACGGCACCGACCGAGAAGGCCGTCTCCGAGGGCGGGCACGACCTCGCCAGGTCGCACGCCAGCTCCAGCCAGTCGTGGTCGCTCATCCGGACCTCCCCCGTGGACGACATGTCAGGCCAGCAGGTAGCGCAGGAGGGTGACGTCGCCCATCCGGCGAACCTCCGCCAGGTCCATTCTGCGACGGCGGTCGCGGGGGAAGTCCCCGCCCAGGACGAAACGTGGGGCGGCGGGGTCGCCGACGAAGAACGGCGCGACGACGAGGTGGATCTCGTCCACGAGGTCCTCCCGCAGGAAGCGCGTGTGGACGGAGGTACCGCCCTCGACCATCAGGCGGCGCACCCCCCGCCCGTACAGGTCCGAGAGGACGCGGCCGAGCCCGACCGTGTCACCCGCGTCACCCGGGGCGCCCGCGTCGACCACCTCGGCGGCCCCGCCGAGACGGTCGGCGAGCTTCGCCACGGCCGACGGCGCTGCGTACACGATCTTCACCGCGTCACCGGCGGTGAAGAAGGCGGCACCCGGGTCGAGGTCTCCGGTGGCGGTCAGCGTCACCTTCGCGGGAGACGGCGGCAGGCCGCGCGCGGCCCGCTCCCGCCCGCGCTCCGCCGACCTGACCAGGAGCCGGGGATCGTCGCGGCGGATGGTACCCGCCCCGACCAGGATCGCGTCGCAGGTGGCACGGACCGCGTCGACCCGGTCGAAGTCCTCGTCGTTGGAGAGCAGGAGCCGGTGCGGCGTGCCGTCGTCGATGTATCCGTCGACGGACATCGCGCAGCTCAGCAGCACGTACGGGCGCTCGCCCACCCTCCACCTCCCCGGTCGGGCACCGGCCGATCGTAACAACCTCCACCCCACCCGCTCACGGCGAGGCCCGCCCCTCCCGTGCCGCGCGGGTCTTTCGTGATCTCCCTCGGGGGGGTTGGACGAGGTCGGCGGAACGGGGGGCGGGAACTCCTTCGCGGCCGGGTTCGTCATTCACCATGCGGCCGTCCGTCGTGTGACGTCCCTGACGCTGAGAGGCAGCACCCGTGCGTAGCTCATTCTTCGGCAACCTCGACCAGGACCGGCTCCCCGGCCATTTCGCCCTGCAGAACTCCAAGATGCTGCGGGTGCGGCTGGGCGGGGAGGTGCTGGCCCGGCAGGGGGCGATGGTCGCCTTCCAGGGGCAGATGGACTTCGACTACGAGGGCGCCGGGAGCGTCGGCCGCTTCCTGAAGAAGATGGTCTCCGGGGAGGGCGCCCCGCTGATGCGCGTCCGCGGGCAGGGCGTGATCTTCTTCGCCGCCAACGCCGACGACGTGCACCTGTTCTACCTGGAGGACGAGGCGCTCACCGTCAACGGCACCAACCTGCTGGCCTTCGACCCCCAGCTCACCTGGGACATCCAGCGGGTCCAAGGCGCGGGCGTCGCCACCGGCGGCCTGTTCAACACCACGCTCAAGGGCACGGGCTGGGTGGCGGTCACCGCGCACGGCGCCCCCGTGCTCCTCGACACCTCCCAGGCGCCGACCTTCGCCGACAGCCAGTCCGCGGTGTGCTGGAGCGCGGGGCTGCACGTGGGCGTCAACCGCACGATGAAGGCGGGGGCGCTGATCGGGCGAGGCAGCGGCGAGGCCGCGCAGCTCGCGTTCAAGGGAGAGGGCTTCGTCCTCGTCCAGGCGAGCGAGGGCCCGATCGTCCCCCAGTCCGGCTGACCACCGGCCCGGGGAACGCCGGACCGGGAACCACCGGACCGGAGACCATCGGACCGGGGAACGCCGAACCAGGAGGCCATCAGACCGGGGAACGGCGAACCAGGGAACGGCGAACCGGGGACCACCGGGCCGGGAACGAGCCGCCG